>NZ_CP042819.1:742500-1485000 GCF_008065155.1 Octadecabacter sp. SW4
GCAGCTCGAAATAGGTCACTTCGCGTTTTGTATGAGTGATCGGGCTGTCATAGATGATCGCCGTTTGGTCACCGCGCCCGTTTTCCACGTGCCGGTCCACGGCGTTGTAGCAGGTGTTGACCATGCCATCGGCAAACCATTCATAAAGCGGGGCGTTTTCGTCAAACAGGGCCTTGGTTGGCTTGCGGTCCCAGTCGATCGCCTCGGCGGCATTCATCCAATAGCTTTCCGGATCAGCCTTCCAACTGTCGTAAACCTCGCGATAGCCCATTTGTTTGCCTCCTCCAAAGCGATGTCATGGTGGTAGGCAGTGTCGGCGCGCTGGGCAAGTCTGTTGCGCAGGGGCGTGTCAGATTGACCCAGAAAATTTGCAGGATTTGCGCAAATTGGGCTGCAAAGTTTTGCAAAGTTACCGAGATGCTGGGGGTTGCTGCATAGATTGGCGCTACTTTGCAAAGTTGCTTTGCATTTGTGCAGGTCAGCCGTATTGCGCGACTGGTGTGCCGGCGATGGCAGCCATGTTCAACAAACCGCGTGCGGTGATCGACGGGGTGACGATATGCGCACGGTTGCCCATGCCCATCAGGATCGGCCCCACTTCGAGCCCGCCACCCTTCATCTTGAGGATATTGCGCACGCCGGATGCTGCATCGGCGTGGCCAAAGACCAGCACGTTGGCAGCCCCCTGCATGCGGCTGCCGGGCAAAAGGCGTTCGCGCAGTTCCGCATCCAGGGCGGCATCGACGTTCATTTCGCCCTCGTAGGTAAAGTCGAGGTTCATATCATCCAGCATCGCCATCGCCTCGCGCATGCGGGTGCCGGTGTCGCAATCAAGGTTGCCAAATTGTGATTGCGCACAGAACGCGACATTGGGTTCCAGACCAAAGCGGCGCACGTGGCGGGCAGCACCAAGAACCGTCTGGACCAATTGCGCGGGCGTCGGTTCAGACCGCACATGGGTGTCGGCAATGAACAGTGGCCCGTCTTCAAGGATCATCATCGACAGGGCACCGTGAGCGCTGTGGCCATCGCGGCCCAACACATTGTCGATATAGTTCAGGTGCCAGCGGTATTGCCCGAAGGTGCCGCAGATCAGGCTGTCGGCTTCGTCTTGTTGCACCATCACCGCACCGATCGCGGTGGTGTTGGTGCGCATGATCGCCTTGGCCAGATCGGGGGTGACGCCACGGCGCGACATCAGGCTGTGATAGGCTTGCCAATAGTCGCGGTAGCGATCGTCGTTTTCCGGGTTCACGATCTTGAAATCCGTGTTGGGCTTGATCGTCAGACCGGCCCGTTCGCAACGTGCCTCGATCACCTCGGGGCGGCCAATAAGGATCGGCAGTTCTGTGGTTTCTTCAAGGATGGCCTGGGCCGCGCGCAGCACGCGCTCGTCCTCGCCCTCGGCAAAGACGATCCGGCGGGCGGCGGTAGCGGCGGCCTGAAACACGGGGCGCATCAGCAGCGCGGATTTGAACACGGATGCATCAAGGCTGGCCTTGTAGGCGTTCAGGTCCTCAAGCGGGCGTTGCGCGACACCGGTTTCCATCGCCGCCTTGGCGACGGCGCTGGCGACCACCCCGATCAGGCGCGGATCAAAGGGTTTCGGGATCAGGTAATCGGGTCCGAAGGTCAGTTCTTCGCCGTGATAGGCCGCCGCGGCTTCGGCCGATGTGGTGGCGCGGGCAAGCGCGGCGATTCCAGCGATACAGGCCAGTTGCATGTCGTCGTTGATTTCGGTCGCGCCCACATCGAGCGCGCCGCGAAAGATGAACGGAAAACACAGCACGTTATTGACCTGATTGGGAAAATCGCTGCGCCCTGTGGCGATGATCGCTCCGGGGGCGACTTCGCGCGCCAGATCAGGCAGGATTTCCGGGGTCGGGTTGGCAAGGGCAAAGATGATCGGGTCTTTGGCCATTTTCGCAACCATTTCGGGTTTCAGAACGCCGGGGCCTGACAGCCCAAGGAACATATCCGCGCCCTCGATCACCTCGGTCAGGGTAGCTGCTTTGCTACCTTGGGCGTATTCGGCCTTTTGCGGCGTCATTTCGGTTTCGCGGCCTTGGTAAACCAGCCCATCAATATCGCAGAGCCAAACGTTTTCACGCCGCACCCCCAGTTTCAGCAGCATGTTGAGGCAGGCAATGCCCGCGGCCCCGCCGCCGGTGCTGACGATCTTGATGTCTTCGAACGTCTTGCCCGCCACATGCAGCGCGTTGGTCGCTGCCGCACCGACGACGATGGCGGTGCCGTGCTGGTCGTCATGAAAGACGGGGATATTCATCCGCTCGCGACACAGCTTCTCGACGATGAAACAATCGGGTGCCTTGATGTCTTCGAGGTTAATCGCGCCGAAGGTGGGCTCAAGCGCGCAGACGATATCGGCCAGCTTTTCCGGGTCCGGTTCATTCACTTCGATGTCGAAACAGTCGATGTTTGCAAATTTCTTGAACAGGACGGCCTTGCCCTCCATTACCGGTTTTGAGGCCAGCGCGCCGATATTGCCAAGGCCCAGCACAGCGGTGCCGTTGGTGACGACGGCCACCAGATTGCCGCGTGCGGTGTAGTCGCGCGCCGTGTCGGCGTTTTCCGTAATTTCGATGCAGGCTTCGGCCACGCCCGGGGAATAGGCGCGGGCCAGATCGCGGCCGTTCGCCAGCGGCTTGGTGGCGCGGATTTCCAGTTTTCCGGGCTTGGGGAGCCGGTGATAATCCAGTGCTGCCTGACGCAGGTTATCGCGCGGTGTTTCGGCCATGATGATCCTCCCGAGAATAATGGTTTAATATTAAACCATCTTGCTTCCGTTGGGGAAGCTTGCTTCCGTTGGGGAAGCGCTGATGCGTGATTAAGCACGGATAACAGCTTCTTGCAAATCAAGAAGGTCGCGCGCAACTTACGCCAATGGACAAAACACACGAAATTCGCGCCGAGGTGGTCTTGCCCACCACATCCCTGCGTGACGATATCGGGTTTTTCACGAAAACCCTGAAAATGCGGATGGATATGATTTATCCGGCGGACAATCCCGCCGTTGCAGTGTTCAGCGGCCACGGGCTGCGGGTGCGCCTTGATCAGGGAGCGGCAGGTGCCGGCCAGTTGCAGATCAACACCGACGATCCGGATTTTCTCAAGGGCACGCAGGTCGCGCCTGGCGGCACACAGATCACGATTGGCCCGCTGAATCCGCCGCTGGTCCTGCCCGACACCGACCATGCATTTGTCGTGCGCCGCCTGACAGATCAGGCGCCCTGGGTCATTGGCCGTGCGGGCATGCATTATCGTGACCTGATCCCGACCCGTCTGGGCGGGTCGATCATCGCCAGCCATATTCGCATTCCCGATGGCGGGCCGGTGCCCGATACGGTGCATTTCCACCGCGTCGGGTTTCAGCTGATCTTTTGTTATCGCGGCTGGGTCGATGTCTTATACGAGGATCAGGGTGGCCCGATCCGCCTGCACGCCGGTGATTGCTTTATCCAGCCGCCGGAGATCCGCCATCGCGTGCTCGAGGCCTCGGACGGGATCGAGGTGATCGAGATCGGCGTGCCCGCCGAACACATCACCGAAATTGATCACGACATGCAACTGCCGACCCCCGATTTGCGTCCAGATCGCGAATGGCAGGGGCAGCGGTTTGTGCATAACGTCGGGGCAGATGCACCGTGGCATCCATTTCGCCTGACCGGCTATATTGCGCGCGACACCACCATCAATGATGCCACGAAATCCGTGGCGGGTGTGCAAGTCGTGCGGCGCGGGCAGGGGGCCACGACCCCTGCGCGCCACGATGCAGATATCCTGTTCGGCTTTGTGATGGAGGGCCGTATGACCCTGCACGGCGAGGGCAAAGAACCGTATGACCTGAGCGCGGGCGATGCCTTTGTGATCCCGCCGGATATGGTGACCCACTGGGCTGACCCCTCTGATGATTTTGAACTGCTCGAGGTCAGCTTGCCCGGCGCGTTCAAGACCATGCCAGCACGCTAAGCTTGCCCCTTGCATCCCGCCTGCCAAGACCACAGAGTCAGGCACAAGGAGACCAGCCATGAGCAGAACACAAGATCTGATAGATGCCGCGACAGCTGTGCGCGAACATGCCTATGCGCCCTATTCGGGTTTCAAGGTCGGCGCGGCCGTGCTGTCCACTGGCGGCACGGTCCACCGTGGATGCAATGTGGAAAACGCAGCCTACCCCGAAGGCACCTGTGCCGAAGCGGGTGCAATTGCCGCGATGGTCGCTGCCGGTGACGATGCCATCGCCGAGGTCGCCGTGATCGCCGACAGCCCGCTGCCAGTCAGCCCCTGTGGCGGGTGCCGCCAGAAGCTGGCGGAATTCAGCGCGCCCGACATCGTCGTGACGCTGGCCACCACGGATGGCAAGGTGCTGCATACGACTGTGGGTGAGTTGTTGCCCGGTGTCTTTTCCCAGGATTACATGGAGCGCAACTGATGGATGCCCGCGCGATCATTGCCAAGGTGCGGCGCAAGCAGGATCTGGACGCCGACGAGATCAAGTGGTTCGCCAGCGGTCTTGCCAGCGGTGCCGTGAGTGATGCGCAGGCGGGCGCCTTTGCAATGGCTGTTTGTTTGAACGGGCTGGGCGAGGCGGGGCGCGTGGCCCTGACCCAAGGGATGCGCGACAGCGGTGACGTGCTGAAATGGGATATGGATGGTCCGGTTGTCGATAAACACTCCAGTGGCGGGGTGGGCGATTGCACCTCGCTGATCCTTGCGCCCGCGCTGGCGGCTTGCGGCGTTTATGTGCCGATGATTTCGGGGCGCGGCCTTGGCCATACGGGCGGGACGCTTGACAAGCTTGAGTCCATCCCCGGCTATGACAGCAATATCACCGATGCACAGTTGCGCAAGATTACCCGCGAAGTGGGCTGCTGCATCATTGGCGCGACAGGATCGATCGCGCCGGCTGACAAACGGCTTTATGGCGTGCGCGATGTGACGGCAACGGTGGAAAGCATCGACCTGATCACCGCGTCCATCCTGTCAAAAAAGCTGGCGGCGGGGCTTGGCGCGTTGATGCTGGACGTCAAGGTCGGCAGTGGTGCCTTTATGAAAACGCCGGATGACGCGCGCGCGCTTGCACGTTCGCTGGTGGACACTGCCAATGGGGCGGGCTGTGCCACTGCGGCCTTTATCACCGATATGGATCAACCGCTTGCGCCGACCCTTGGCAATGCGCTCGAGGTGGGGACCTGCATGGAGGTGCTGGCCGGAAACCGGCTGGCCGCGCCGCGCCTGCACGATCTGACTGTCGCCTTGGGGGGGCGATTGCTGGCGCTGGTTGGCCACGGTGAGGGCGAAGCCGAGGAGATGATTGGCGATGCCATTTCATCGGGTCGCGCGATGGAGCATTTCGCCGCGATGACGGCCGCGCTGGGCGGTCCGCCCGACATGGCCGACGACTGGCACACGCATCTGCCCAAAGCCCCAGTTGTGGGCGAGGTTCCGGCCCCCGAAAGCGGCCATATCAGCGCGATCAACGGTGAAGCGCTGGGTTTTGCCGTGGTCGATATGGGGGGCGGGCGGCGCGTGGAGACCGACAGGATCGACCCCGCCGTGGGGCTGTCCGAAGTGGTGATGCTGGGCACCAAGGTGACCCGCGGCGATCCGCTTGCCGTGATCCACGCCGCCGACGAGGACAGCGCCCAAGCTACAGCGCGGGCCGTTTTGGCGGCGATCACCATCGGCGATGCACCGGACCTGCCCGACCTGATCCGCGAAAGGATAGAGTGATGCCTCGTGCCTTTTTGGTTGTGATTGACAGTGTTGGCATTGGCGGCGCACCCGATGCCGACCAGTTTTTCAACGGCGATGTGCCGGATACCGGTGCCAACACGGTGGGCCATATCGCGCGCGAATGTGCCGCCGGGCGCGCCGATACGGGGCGCAGCGGGCCGCTGCATGTGCCGACGTTGGATGCGCTGGGTCTTGGCGCTGCGCTCAAGCTGGCAAGCGGTGACGCGGCTGACGGATTGGACGCCACACCGACCGGTGCCTATGCGGCTGCCACCGAAGTGTCGCGCGGCAAGGACACGCCCTCGGGCCACTGGGAAATCGCGGGCGTTCCGGTGCCCTGGGACTGGCACACATTTCCCGACACCGACCCCTGCTTTCCCGACGATCTGGTCGTGCAGGTCTGTGAAACGGCGGGCACCGGTGGCATTCTTGGCAATCGTCACGCATCCGGCACCGTGATCCTTGACGAAGAAGGCGCGCGCCACATGAAAACCGGCTGGCCGATTTGCTACACCTCGGCGGATTCCGTGTTCCAGATTGCCGCGCACGAGGAAACCTTTGGCCTTGATCGCTTGCTGGATCTGTGTCGCGCACTTGCGCCCACGCTGCATGCCATGAAGATCGGTCGTGTGATCGCCCGCCCCTTTGTGGGGGACGCCCAAAGCGGGTTTCAGCGCACGCCGCATCGCCGTGATTTTGCGATTGCACCACCCGCGCCAACCCTGTGCGATTGGGTCAAGGATGCCGGGAGAAAGGTCCATGCCGTTGGAAAGATTGGCGATATTTTCTCGATGCAGGGTATTGATGACGTGGTCAAGGGCAAGGATATTGACCTGATGGGCCATTTGAATGCGCTGGTGGACGGGGCAGAGGACGGGTCGCTGACATTCGCCAATTTTGTCGAGTTTGACAGCGAATACGGCCATCGCCGCGACCCCGCCGGATATGCGCGCCACCTCGAATGGTTCGATGCCGAACTGGCAAAAATCCTGCCGTGCCTGCGCCCCGATGACATGCTGATTGTCACCGCCGATCACGGCAATGACCCGACATGGGTCGGCACCGATCACACCCGCGAACGGGTGCCGGTTCTTGTGCATGGCGCAGGCACAAGGGACTTGGGGCATGTCGGGTTTGTTGATATCGCTGCCAGCGTGGCGCAGCATCTGGGCGTGCCATCACAGGGAACCGGAAAGACATTTCCATGACGTTCAACTCCATGCCAAAGGTCGAATTGCACCTGCATCTGGAGGGGGCCGCACCGCCTGCGTTCATCGCTGGTCTTGCCCGTGAAAAAAGCATCGATATCAGCGAGATATTCGATGAAAACGGCGGCTATGCCTATCGCGATTTTGAACATTTCCTGCGCGTTTATGAGGCTGCTTGCACCACGCTGACCGGCCCCGAGGAATTTTACCGTCTGACCAAGGCGGTGCTGGAAGAAAGCGCCAGCCACGGCGTTGTCTATTCCGAAACCTTCCTGTCGCCCGATTTTTGCGGCGGTGGCGATCTGTCTGCCTGGCGCGACTATCTGGCGGCGATGGAAATGGCCGCCGACGAGGCCGAGCGCGATATGGGTATCACGCTGCGCGGCATCATTACCTGCATCCGCCATTTCGGCCCCGAACAGGCCAAAACCGCCGCCAAATGCGCCGCTGAAACCAAGGGCCGCTTCATCACCGGCTTTGGTATGGCGGGGGCGGAAATGGTCGGACGTCCGGGCGATTACGCCTATAGTTTCGACATGGCGCGCGAGGCCGGATTGCAACTGACCTGCCATGCGGGCGAATGGGGCGGGCCGGATATGGTGGCCGACACGATCCGCGATCTGCGGGTTGAACGCATCGGCCACGGAATCAATGCGATCAAAGACCCCGCGCTGGTCGATCAGATGGCGCAAACAGGTGTCGTGCTCGAGGTTTGCCCGGGGTCAAATGTTTTTCTCAAGGCGTCGGGGGGCTGGGCCGATCACCCGATCAAACCCTTGCGCGATGCAGGCGTCAAGGTGACGGTGTCGACCGACGATCCACCGTTTTTCCACACCACGATGACGGATGAATTTGTAAATCTGGCCAAGACATTCGGCTGGGACGACAGCGATTTGCGCGCGCTTAACGAAACCGCCCTTGCGGCGGCGTTCTGTGATGAGGACACCCGCGCCAAGATCGCCAAAAAGCTGGAGGCCACATGAGCGAACACCTGACCCACGTCACCCACCCGTTGGTGCAACACAAGCTGAGCCTGATGCGCGACAAACACACGTCCACCGCCGTTTTCCGCCAGCTTCTGCGCGAGATTTCGCAGCTGCTGGCCTATGAGGTCACGCGCGATCTGCCGCTGACCACGCGCCGGATCGAGACGCCGATGGAATCGATGGACGCCCCGGTCCTGGATGGCAAAAAGCTCGCGCTGGTGTCGATCTTGCGGGCCGGAAACGGGTTGCTTGATGGGGTGCTTGAACTGGTCCCATCGGCCCGCGTCGGTTTTGTCGGGCTTTACCGTGACGAAGAAACCCTGAAGCCGGTGCAGTATTACTGCAAGCTGCCCGAAGCGCTCGAGGATCGCCTTGTGATCGCCGTTGATCCGATGCTGGCGACCGGAAATTCATCCGTGGCGGCAATGGATTTGCTGAAAGAAGCGGGCGCGACCAACATCCGGTTTTTGTGCCTGCTGGCCGCGCCCGAGGGAATCGCGCGTATGAAAGAAGCCCATCCAGATATCCCCATCGTCACAGCGGCTGTGGATAACTGCCTCAACGAGCATGGATATATTGTTCCGGGGCTAGGTGATGCGGGTGATCGGATGTTTGGCACAAAATAGCGGCCCAAATTGGTGCTCATTTGGCGTCAATGGCTTTACTTATTAGCTATTGTTCGCCATTCTAACCCCATATCTTGTGGGGGCAGTATGAAGACGCGTGTATTTTTGACAGCGACAATCGTTGCGATGGGTTTGGGTGGTGCTGCAATGGCGCAGGCGCTGCGTAACGCCGATGGACCCGCGGAAACGCCGCCCGCGTCATTTACTGCCAACCAATATGTGGATAGCCGTGGCTGCGTTTACATTCGCGCTGGTATTTCCGGAAATGTGACATGGGTGCCGCGTGTGAACCGGTCGCGCCGACAGCTGTGTGGCTTTGAACCGTCGCTGGGTGGGGCAACGCAGGTCGCTACGGCAACGCCGACCCCAGCGCCTGCACCAGTTCCAACGCCAACACCCCAAGCACCTGCACCGACACCTGTTGTGGCCCCGGCGCCGCAGCCTGCGCCCGCTGCCCGGCAAACGCCCCCCGCCGCCATTCCGCAACCCGCGCCCGTGACGCCCACGCCGCGCGTGGTCGCAACGCCTGCACCGGAACCTGCGCCGCGCACAATGACCCGCTCGGAGTTTTGTGAAGGGCGCAGTGGACCGCAACCCGGTTTCATCAGCGACCGCACGGGCGAGACGATCGTTTGTGGTGCGCCAGCCGTTACCCAGGTGGCCGCAGTTGTTCCCCCGACGCTGCAACCAACGCCCGCTACCGCGCCGCAACCAACCCCCGCCACCGCTTCGCGACCACGGCTGAGCCGGGCCGAGGCCTGTGCCGATAGTGCCGCGACGGGTCGTCAATATGCCAGCACCCTGACCGGTGCGTTGCTGCAATGCGGCCCGCAAACCGGCGCGGTCATCAGTGCCAGCGTCGCGGGCACAATCGGCTCCGGCCCCCTTGTGGCCCCGTCCGGGCGCACACCCGTTAATCGCGCAACGGCCTGCGCCGATATGCAAGCCACCGGGCGGCGCTATGTCAGTACCTCCACGGGTCTGCCGCTGGATTGCGGTTCGCAAGGCGGGATCATGGCCGCACTCTTTGGTTGGGGGCGCACGCCAACGGTGCCGACGACTCGCGCTGTGCAGCCTGAAATGCTGACCTATGGGCGCACGCTGGGCACCGCCGCCGCGCCACGGTCCTGCACCAGCATCGGCATGACGGGCGGCACTGGCTATGGATTGAATTGCCAGACCAGCCCGGAAATTGTGACACGCTCGGCACGGGGGTTTGGCCGCACACCACCCTATTCGAATCCCGAATTTACAGGCGCCTGGACGGCGGCGCGCGCGCCCGTGACGCCCGATGGTTATACCAAGGTTTGGGATGATGGGCGCCTTAACAGCCAGCGCGGCCTGCCCGAAGGAAACGCCCAAGGTCTGCGCCAGCCGGAGGCAACACCTGCCACGCGGGTGTCAACGCGGTCGGTGCAGCAACCCGCCGCGACTGCGGATCGGTTTGTGCAGGTTGCGACCTATGCCTCGCGCGCGGATGCGCAACGGGTCGCACAGGGTCTGCGCGCCCAGGGTCTGCCCATGCGGATCGGCGTCTATACGCGCGGAGGCACTGAATACCGGATCGTCATGGCGGGGCCGTTCAATTCGGCAACAGCCTTGCAAAGCGCGCTGAACACCGTGCGCGGCGCAGGTTACAGCGGCGCAAGCACCCGCAACTGATTTCTCCCGGGGAAAGGCCCTGCACCAGCTACGCAGGGTCTTTTCTTGTCTGGACCTAACTGCAAATCCCTTGCAGGCTGATCCATTCCCCATCGTTCAGGATTGCAGGCGCCTCGCGCCCCTGCATCGGGTCGGCCTCGATCAATCCAAGGGTGGTTTCACCGGTCTTGTCGACAGCAAAGGCAAAGGGCGTGGACGGGATCTGCGCGGCTTCGAACAGCGGTATCAGCGCATCATCGGGCGGGCGTTGCGGTGGTGACGCGATCAGCACTTCGGCATAAGCGCGTAACGTCTCTGAATCCAGATCGCCGGTGGTCAGCAATTGAAAGGTTGCGCGCACGCCGACCTCTTTCAGCAGGGTGGCCAAAGGGTCCTGCACCCGCAATCCGGCGGCAGCGGCGATGGCATGGCCTGCGACGGTCGCGGGATCTTCGGTATCTTCGACCAGCGCGCGGTTCATCACGATGATGCCGCCGGGCAGGTATAGCGCCTGCTGCACGCCAGCCGGCACAACGACGATCTGGCCGCCCGCATCGCGCCCAAGTGCGCGGGTGCGCAATTGGTTCAACGCCTGCGTGCCAAGCTGGCTGCGACAGGTCGGGCCGGTCACCCGCTGGATATGGCCCAACAACGTGCCGCCAATTTCCGAGCGTTTCACCGCAGGCACCACGGAAACAGTTTGTCGGATCAAGGCGTCAGGCAGCCAGAACACCGCCAGCGCCGCAACCGCCGCAACCGACAGCCCAAGCCCGAGATAGCGCAGCCGTTTGGGTTTGGGGCGCTGTTTCTCAACGGTTTTGCGCACCTTTTCGATCGCCGCGATCATGGTGTCGTCTTCGATTTCAAGGGTTTCGGTCGCCTCGGGGTCGGGGCTGAAAATCGCCGGGCGCTCGCCCACATTCAGCCGTTCAATCGCTGGTAGCGACCAATGCGCCAAGGCGCGCTCGGCGCTATCGGAAATTACCAGCGTTGCATCGCCAAAGGACACGATGACATCGCGGCGCTGGGCGTCGGCATCTGCGCGCCACAACCCGCCGCTTTCCAGCCGCGCATATTCTTTAAGTGCCGTCATGGGGCTGCCCTGCCACCTTTGTTTTACGGTATCTTAGGGCAGGTCTTTGCGAAAGGACAGGGACTTTGCGTCAGCGCAGCATCTTGCGCAGCTCGAACTTTTGAATTTTGCCGGTCGATGTTTTCGGCAGTTCCTGAAACACCACCTTCTTGGGGCATTTGAACCCGGCCAGTCGTTCGCGCGTAAAGGCAATAAGCGCGGCCTCATCGACGCTATGACCCGATTTCAATTCGACAAAGGCGCAGGGCACTTCGCCCCATTTGTCGTCGGCCATTGCCACCACAGCGCAGAGGTTCACATCTGGGTGGTGCATCAAGGCGCCTTCGACCTCGACGCTGCTGATATTTTCGCCGCCCGATATGATGATGTCCTTGGCGCGGTCGGCGATCTGCATGTGACCGTCGGGGTGCTGAATGGCCAGATCTTCGGAATGAAAATAACCGCCCATGAATGCCTTTGCCGTGGCCTCGGGGTTTTTCAGATAGCCCTTCATCACGGAATTGCCGCGCATCACGATCTCGCCCTGCGTCTTGCCATCCATCAAGACCTGCGCGCCGCTGTCATCCACGACGGTCACGTCTTCCATCATCGGCATGGCAACCCCCTGACGCGCCTGAATGGCGGCCTGTTGATCGCGGGGCAGGGTATCCCAATCATCGTTCCACAGGCATTCGGTGACATGGCCATAGGTTTCGGTCAGCCCGTAAACCTGCGTGACATGGAACCCCAGTTTGCTGATCGCGGCGAGGGTGGCTGCAGCGGGCGGCGCACCTGCGGTGAACACTTCGATCGTGTGATCAAAAGTGCGGCGGTCACTGTCCGCTGCGTTGACCAGCAGGTTCAACACGATGGGCGCGCCGCCAAAATGCGTCACCCCTTCGTCGGCAATCGCACAGTAGATCGCGGCCGCCGTCACGTCGCGACAGCAGATCGCCGTGCCACCAATGACCGGCAGCATCCAAGTGTGGTTCCAGCCGTTGCAATGAAACAGCGGCACAATCGTCAGGTAGCGTGGATGCAGCACCATGCGCCATGAAATGGGCGTGCCCATCGTCATCAGATAGGCCCCGCGATGGTGATAGACCACGCCTTTGGGCCGCCCGGTGGTGCCGGACGTGTAATTGAGCGCAAGGCTTTCCCATTCATCCGTGGGCATGATCCAGTCAAATGCCGGATCGCCGGTTTCAAGGAAGGTTTCATAATCCATCTGTTCGCCGATTTCGGGCACGCCTGCCTCAATATCGGGGACTTCGATGACCAGCGGGGCCGGGCCGTCCATCAGGTCAATCGCGGCCATCGTGAGGGGCAGGAACTGGCTGTCGGCCAGCACCACCTTGGCGCCACCGTGATCGAAGATATAGGCGATCGTGTCCGCATCAAGCCGGATATTGATCGTGTTGAGCACCGCACCGCAGGCCGGGACGCCAAAAGCGGCTTCGCATTGTGCGGGGACATTGGGCAGAAGCGTAGCGACAACATCACCCGGGGCAACACCGGCCAGTTGCAGCGCCGATGCCAGTTGCGAAACCCGCGCGTGATACTGTGCATAGGTGCGCCGGGTTGTGCCATAGACCAGCGCCTCGTGACCCGCGAAAACCCGCGCGGCCCGTTGCAGATGGCTCAGAGGCGTCAGCGGCACATGGTTGGCGGCACATTTTTCCAGGCCGGTTTCGTCTTGCATCCATCCCATCGCGCATCCCCTCCCTGCGGAATCATTTTCCAGACTCTAGCGCAGGTTTGCGGATCTGGGAAAGCAATTGTCAGACATTTAACGCAAGCGGCGTGTCGCCTTTGGCATTGCAACTGGCGGCGGCGCTGGCGAAAGTCGGGGCGGAGGGTGACTCATGGCGCAGACCGAACCATTCAAGGCAACGGTATTCATCATGATCGGCATGCTGACGCTGGGGTTGTCGGACAACTACGTGCGGATGATCTCGGCTGATGCGGGGTTGTGGCAGTTTCACGCGACCCGTGCGGCGATGACCTTGCCGCTGATCATCATTGCATCGGGCCTCGGCCTCGGGGCGTTGCGCCCCAAGCGTCCGCTTGCCGTGTTGGGCCGCAGTAGTCTCATTGCGCTGTCGATGCTGATCTATTTCGGCTGCCTTGCGTTCCTGCCCATCGGGGTGGTCGTCGCGGGCCTGTTCACCGCACCGATTTTCGTGTTGTTGATTTCGGTCCTGTTTCGCGGTGAAGGAATCGGCGTCCTGCGCTGGTGCGCTGTGGCCGTGGGTTTCGTCGGGGCCCTGCTGGTGATCCAGCCCACCGATGGATCGCTGACGGCCCTGTCATTCGTGCCGATCATCGCTGGTTTGCTATATGCCTGCGGGGCGGTTGCCACGCGATCATGGTGCGAAGGTGAAGGGACGGCTGCGCTCGTATTGGGCTTTTTCGCCACCCTCGGCATTTTCGGGCTGCTGGGCATGGCTGCGCTGGCGATCTGGCCGCAGGACGTGGCGGCGGGAAATGACGGTTTTATCGCACGCGGGGCGGTGCCGTTTACCAGTGATTTCCTGTTCTGGACGGCGGTGCAGGCCTTGGGCGCAATTATCGGCATCGGCTGCCTGACCAAGGCCTATCAGATTGGCGAGGCAAGTTTTGTGGCGATCAACGAATACTCACTGATCGTCTTTGCATCCTTCTGGGCCTATCTCATCTGGGACGAAACGCTGGGCTGGCTGGCGGTGGTCGGGATTGTGCTGATCGTTGCTTCGGGCGCGGTGATCACCTTGCGGGCGCGGCGCGCATGATTATCTCGCGCGGGCGCCGCTATATCTTTGTGCATATCCCGAAGACCGGCGGGACAGCGATGGCGCTGGCCCTCGAAAATCGTGCGATGGCGGATGATATCCTGATCGGCGACACGCCCAAGGCCAGGCGGCGCAAGGGGCGGCTGAAGGGTCTGCGCACGGCGGGGCGGCTGTGGAAACATTCCACGCTGGCAGATGTCGAAGGATTGGTGACGCGCGCCGAACTGGCCGATTTCATGACCTTCACGCTGGTGCGCAACCCTTGGGATCGCGCGGTCAGCTATTACCATTGGTTGCAGGATCAGGGGTTTGACCACCCCGCCGTGCAACTGGCGCAAAGTCTGTCGTTCGCCGCGTTTATCGCCCATGAACACACCCGCACCAGCCTGCGCGACGCCCCCTATACTGCCTATATGCGCGATGGCGCGGGGCAGGAACATTGTAGGCATTATCTGCGTCTTGAATATCCTGCGGACCTTGACCCGGTCGAAGGCCACCTTGGGTTCACGATTGATATGCCCCGCGCCAACACATCGGACAGGCGCGCCGATTGGCATAGCTATTATGATGCGACGACGCGGGGAATCATCGCCGAATGTTGCGCCGATGATATTGCCCGCTTTGGCTATTCCTTTGATGATTCAGCCTGATCGTTTCGTATTTTAGTCAAATCGTCGGAATTGCGTGCGATTGGCGTTAACCATCATCCAATGCCCCAATCTTGCCTTTTTGTCGGCCAAGGACGGTCGCGGGAATCACCGCAACTGGTTTCAAGAAAACGACACGGTCGCTGCCGCACCGGAAAAATAAGGGATGGGAAAATGCTTGCTTGGAACAAAGCCACTTGGGGACGCGCCACTGCACACAACACGCTGCGTGATGTGACGACCGGTATTATCGCCGGAACGAAAGTGGCCACCGAAATGGGGTGGCGCGTGGTCGAGGCCGTGACTGAGGGCGACAAGGTGCTGACCTTTGATGGCGGGCTGCAAACCGTCATTTCGGTGCGCCGCGACCTGATCAGCGCTGATCCCAACGTCACGCCAATGGCCCATTGGCCGCTGGATGTGCCCGCCGATGCCCTTGGTAACCGCGAGGCCATGCGCCTATTGCCGGCACAAAGCATTCTGGTCGAAAGCGACACTGCCGAAGACGTGCTCGGTGATCCGTTCGCCTTGATCCCTGCTGCCAGCCTTGACGGGTTTCGTGGTATTTCGCGCCCCTTGCCCGGCGGCGAGATCGAGATCGTGCATCTGGAATTTGCGCAGGACGAGATCGTGTTTGCCAACCTTGGCGCACTGTTCCTGTGCAAGCGTTCGGCCTCGGTGCTGAGCGACATGCTGAACGAAACCGCGCAAAGCCCGTATCAGACGCTGAGCGCGGAGGAGGCAGATGTTCTCGTGGGTTTTCTTGAGGTCGAGGACGAGGGACGCCGCGCGCCTGCCCGTCCTGCCACGCACATGATGGTTGTCGCGGCCTGACCCAATCCAAGGATCCGCGCCTGCGGGCCTTTCCCCAGATTGGGCCAAGGGCAAGGATAGATTGCCCCCGATCAGCGATGGTCGGGGGCAATTCTTTTTGAGTTAGGCTGCGTTCTTTTGCGTGCCAAAGCGGCCGTAGAACGTTTGGCCCTTGCTGGCCAAGTCGCGCAGCAGGTCGGGTGTTGCGAACCGGTCGCCGTAGCTGGCTGTCAGGTCGTCACAGCGATCTGCCGCATAGGGCGCGCCCAACATATCCAGCCAGCTGAACGGACCACCCGACCAAGGCGCGAAGCCCCAGCCAAGGATCGCGCCCACGTCGCCTTCGCGGATGTCTTCCAGCACGCCTTCTTCCAGCGCGCGCACGGCTTCCAGCACCTGCGCAAAAAGCAGGCGATGCTGCACTTCGGTCAGGTCCGGCTGGTCGGCAGCCTGCGGATACTTCGCCGCCAGCCCCTCCCATAGATCGCCGCGCTTGCCCTTGTCGTCATAGGCGTAGAAACCTGCGTTGGCCTTGCGGCCCAACCGGCCCTCGTCGGCCATCCAGAACAATACCTCGTCGACTTCGTCGTTGGGGTAATCCGCCCCCATCGCCGCTTTGGTCGCCTTGGCGATCTTGACGCCCAGATCAATGCTGGTTTCATCCGTGAGCTGCAACGGCCCCAAGGGCATGCCGACCAGTTTTGCGGCGTTTTCGATCAGGACGGGGTTCACCCCTTCGCGCACCATGCGGATGCCCTCGTTGATATAGGGGATGATGCAGCGGTTGGCGTAAAAGAACCGTTCGTCATTCACGACGATTGGCGTCTTGCGGATCTGGCGCACGAAGTCGAGCGCCTTGGCCACGGCCACATCACCGGTTGCCTTGCCTTTGATGATTTCCACCAGCATCATCTTGTCGACGGGCGAAAAGAAATGGATGCCGATGAACTGGTCCGGGCGCTTGCTGGCCTTGGCCAATTCGGTGATGGGCAAAGTGGAGGTGTTGGAGGCAAAGATGCAATCCGCGCCAACAATTTCTTCAACCTTTTTCGTGACTTCTGCCTTGATTCCCATGTCCTCGAACACCGCTTCGACGATCAGATCGCAGCCTTTGAGCGCGGCATAATCGGTTGTCGCCGTGATGCGCGCCAGGGCCGCGTCTTTCTGCTCGGCTGTTGCTTTCTTGCGCGAAATCCCCTTGTCGTAATAGTCTGCCGTATAGGATTTTCCCTTGTCTGCCGCCTCTTGCTTTTGGTCCAGCAAGACAACCTCGATTCCGGCCTTGGCCGCGACCAGCGCGATGCCCGCGCCCATCATGCCTGCACCCAAAACGCCGACTTTCCTGACAGTCTGATCAGCTACTTTCGGACGGTTGGCGCCTTTTTCCAAAGCTTCCTTGTTGATGAACAGGCTGCGGATCATCGCCTCGCTGCTGGGGTTCATCAGCACGTTGGTGAACCAGCGCGCCTCGATCTTCAGGGCGGTGTCAAACGGCACCAATGCGCCCTCGTAAACGGCGGACAAAAGTGCCTTGGCCGCCGGATAGACGCCCATGGTGTTGCCGTTGACCATCGCGGATGCGCCGACAAAGGTCATGAAACCGGCAGGGTGGTAGGGCGCGCCGCCGGGCATCTTATAGCCTTTTTCGTCCCAGGGTTTGACGATCTTGGGGCGGACAAGACCCATGCCTTTGCGGCGGTCATCAGGTCGTCCGGTGCGACGACTTCGTCGATCACCCCAGCTTGCATCGCCTTTTTCGGATCGTTCAATTTCCCCTGCAACAACAACGGACTGGCCGCCATCGCGCCCATCTTGCGGACAAGGCGGGTGGTGCCGCCCATGCCGGGAAAAATTCCGACCATGATTTCGGGCAGGCCAATCTTGGCCTTTGGGTTGTCGGCGGCAAAGATCCGGTGACAGGCCAGCGGGATTTCCAACCCGATGCCAAGGGCCGTGCCGGGCAGGGCGGCGGCAATCGGCTTGCCACCTTTGTTGGTCTTTGGCTCCATTCCCGCGCGTTCGATCTTGCGCAGGATGCCGTGGGATTTCATCAGCCCCTCCATCAACCCCTTGGCGGGATCGTCCCCCGCCGAGGCCTTCATTCTGGCGATGATATTGAGGTCCATGCCGCCGGCAAATGTGTCCTTGCCGGATGTGATGACAATGCCCTTCACGGCGTCGTCACCCAGCGCCTGATCGACCAGCCTGTCCAGATCGTCCCAGCCTTCAAGGGACAGGACGTTCATGCTCTTGCCCTTGACGTCCCAAGTAATAATCGCGACGCCATCGGCGTCATTTTTCATGGTGAAATCTGTCATTTATCTGATCCTCACACGCGTTCAATGATCGTGGCTGCACCCATGCCGGATGCGATGCACAGGGTGGCAAGGCCGACCTCTTTGTCGCTGCGTTCCAACTCGTCCAGCAGCGTGCCGATGATGATCGCACCGGTCGCGCCCAGCGGATGGCCCATAGCGATTGAGCCACCGTTGACGTTCACCACGCCCGGATCAATATCAAACGCCTGCATGAAACGCAGCACGACCGAGGCAAAGGCCTCGTTCACCTCGAACAGATCGATATCGCCAATCGCCATCCCGGCATCGGCCAGGATTTTTTGGGTCACTGGCACGGGGCCGGTCAGCATGATCGTCGGATCGGTGCCGATCTTGGCGGTCTGACGGATGCGCGCGCGGGGTTTGATACCATGCTGGTCGCCCCATTCTTTTGATGCAACCAGAACACCCGCCGCACCATCGACAATACCCGATGAATTGCCGGCGTGGTGGATGTGGTTGATGCGGGACAGATGCGGATATTTCATCATCGCGATCTTGTCGAACCCGGGCATGACTTCGCCCATGTCCTTGAAGGCCGGTTTCAGCCCGCCAAGGCTCTGCATGTCGGTGCCTGGGCGCATGTATTCGTCGTGGCCAAGGATTTCGAGACCGTTCTGATCACGCACCGGGACGATGGACCTGGCAAAGCGGTTGTCATCCCACGCCGCCTTGGCACGTTTTTGCGATTCCATTGCCAGTTGATCCGCATCGTCACGGCTAAAGCCGTATTCGGTGGCGATGATATCGGCGGAAATGCCTTGGGGAACGAAATAGGTCTCCATAGCGATCGACGGATCAACAGCGATCGCCGCGCCGTCGCTGCCCATCGCAACGCGGCCCATCATCTCGACGCCACCCGCGATATAGGCGGCACCGGCGCCACCTTTCACCTGATTGGCGGCAAGGTTCACAGCCTCCATGCCCGACGCACAAAAGCGGTTGATCGCAAGACCCGGGATGCTTTCATCAAGGTCCGAGGCAAGAACAGCCGTGCGGGCCAGGCAGCCGCCCTGTTCGCCGACCTGGGTGACATTGCCCCAGATCACGTCCTCGACGGCGTGACCCTCGAGGTTATTGCGCGCCTTGAGGGCGTTCAACACACCAGCGGACAGGCGCGCGGATGTGACTTCGTGCAGGCTGCCGTCCTGGCGGCCCTTGCCGCGCGGGGTGCGCACGGCGTCATAGATATAAGCTTCGGTCATAGGATCCTCCGATTAAGCGCGGTCAGCAGGGCTGCCGGGCATCAGGTCATAGGGAAGGGCGAAATGGGGAAGGGCCGCGATCTGGTCCAGCCAACGGTCGATATGGGGATAGTCGGCGCGCGCAAAAGTGAAAGGCTCGGGGTAGAACAGATAGCCGCAACAGGCGAGATCGGCGATGGTGACCTCGTCCCCGGCCAGCCA
This sequence comes from Octadecabacter sp. SW4, assembly GCF_008065155.1. NCBI lineage: Bacteria > Pseudomonadati > Pseudomonadota > Alphaproteobacteria > Rhodobacterales > Roseobacteraceae > Octadecabacter > Octadecabacter sp. SW4. Next base: position 761,764 of record NZ_CP042819.1, read on the forward strand.
GTCATGATCGGCCAGATGGGTCTCCATGATCTTGAGGGCGCCGTGCAGACGGGCCGACATGAAGGCGATGACATCGGCGTTGCGCTTGGCCTCGGGCAGGAAATTCATCTGGAAGCGCAAGGGGCCCGCGATACCGCTGACCTTGTGATTATCAAAAAACATCCAGCGCAGGACCTCGCGGCGTTCAGCTGCGGATTTGCCGCCCAGCTTGCCGGTCTTGGAACTGATATAATCCTGAATGACGCCCGACTGGGTCAGGATCTGCTCACCGTCTTCCATCACCGGCACCTCGCCCATGACGTTCAGGGCGCGAAACGCCGCGCCGCGCGTCTCGCCGTTGAAAAAATCAACGTAAACCGGTTCCCAGTCGCTTTCCGACAGGGCCAGTGTCAGGGCAACCTTGTAGGCGTTTCCGCTTTCGCCAAAACAATGCAGCTTGATCATGTCGTGACCCCCTCCCAAGGGTGCGCCACTGGCTGGCGACGGGTTTGAGTTGTATTTGCCAAGATGAAGATGAGCGTCTCTCTTTTTTACGATCCGTTAAGGTTAATGGCCCAGGTTAGACGGGCGCCGATAGCTGGAGAGTGAAGCGGCGTCCAAGGTGAAGCCCCGTCCTGCCGTGCAGCGCTCCCACGGCGGAGAACACTCGGCAGGCGGGGTGGAGCGCTGCGCCCCTGCTTCATCTTGGCCGGTATAACTCCCCCCGGAGGGGCGGTTGGCCGCAAATCCCCCATCACCGTTTGCGCGCCTCCAGTTCCGAATTGAAGACCCGCAAGCGATGCGAAAACGTGTCGTCATCAATCACGCTGTCAAAGTTTTCAAACAGGAACGACAGCGCCTCGCCCTCGTCCAGTCCAGCCTCGCGCGCGAAGCGTTTCAGGCGGCGATACCCATCCTCGGTCATCGCAACCGGGAAACGGCGGGTCAGGCGCAGGCGTTTTGGCATGTCGTCCTCCGATATGGGGGCGTAGGGTGGGGTTTTCACCCCACCACACCCTTAAAACTGCGCAGCGTCCAGTGCCATCACGGTATCGGCACCGGTGTTGATGCGGGCCAGATGCAGCGCGGTCGCGGGCAGTTGCCGGGCCATGTAATAGCGCCCCGTCGCGATTTTGGTTTCATAAAAGGCCGTATCAGTCGCGCCGCCCTCCAAAGCGTCCATCGCCGCCTTGCCCATCCGCGCCCACATCAGCCCAAGGCAGACATGGCCCATCATGTGCATGAAGTCATATGATCCTGCCAATGCGTTGTTGGGGTTCTTCATGCCCTGGGCCATGAAATACATCCCGGCTGCCTGCAGGTCTTTGGACGCCGCCTTGAGGGGGTCGAGGAAATCGCGTTCATACGCCGCATCGCCCTTGTTTTCGGCGATGAAGGTCTTGATCATCTCGAAAAACGCCATGACGTGCTTGCCGCCGTCCTGTGCCAGCTTGCGCCCCACAAGGTCCAGCGCCTGCACCCCGTTCGCGCCTTCGTAGATCATCGCGATCCGCGCATCACGGGCAAACTGCGACATGCCCCATTCTTCGATATAGCCGTGGCCGCCGAAAACCTGCTGCGCGGCAACGGCGTATTCAAAGCCCTTGTCGGTTTGAAAGCCCTTGATTACGGGGGTCATCAGCGAAATCAGCCCGTCAGCTTCGGCGTCGCCATTCTTGTGCGCGCGATCGATCAGATACGCGCCCCAATATGTGAACGCGCGCGCGCCTTCGTTGAACGACTTTTGGTCCATCAGGTTGCGGCGAATATCGGGATGCACCATCAGCGGGTCCGCAGGCCCGTCCGGGTTTTCGGCACCTGTCACGGCGCGCCCTTGCAGCCGGTCGTTGGCGTAGGCAACGGCGTTTTGATAGGCCACTTCGGATTGCGCATAGCCTTGCAGGCCCACGCCCAGACGGGCCTCGTTCATCATCGTGAACATGGCACGCATGCCTTTGTGTTCCTCGCCCAGCAAATACCCCTTGGCGCCGTCATAGTTCATCACGCAGGTCGCATTGCCGTGGATGCCCATCTTCTCTTCGATCTTGCCAACCGTGACGGGGTTGCGATCACCCAGCGAGCCATCGTCGTTCACCAGAAACTTGGGCACGATGAACAGCGACACACCCTTGATCCCCTCGGTACCGCCGGGGATTTTCGCCAGCACCAGATGGATGATGTTATCCGCCATGTCGTGATCACCCGCCGAGATGAAAATCTTTTGGCCCGTCAGCGCATAGGATCCATCGTCTTGCGGTTCGGCCTTGGTGCGCATCAACCCCAGATCCGTGCCGCAATGCGGTTCGGTCAGATTCATCGTGCCGGTCCATTCGCAGGTCGTCATTTTCGGCAGATAGGTCTGTTTTTGATCGTCCGTGCCGTGGATATAGATCGCCGAATAGGCGCCATGCGTCAGCCCCTGATACATCTGGAACGCCATATTCGCGCTGACCAGTGTTTCCTGTGCTGCCGTGTGCATCACATATGGCAGACCCTGCCCGCCATATTCGGGATCGCAGTCCATCGCCGTCCAGCCGCCGTCTTTCATTTGCGCGAAGGCTTCCTTGAACCCCTTGGGCGTGCGCACGATGCCGTTCTCCAGCACGCAGCCTTCGGTATCGCCAACAATGTTCAATGGCGCGAGGATTTCGGAGGCCACTTTGCCAGCTTCTTCCAGCACCGCTCCCGTAAAGTCGGGGTCCAGCTCGTCAAACCCGGGGATGTCCTGCTGCGATACTTTCAACACATCGTGCAGGATGAATTGCATGTCCTTGAGGGGGGCTGTGTAGCTTGGCATCTGTGGTCTCTCCGAAAGGTCCGCTAGGCGGCTGTTGATTTGGTCCCGAGCTTGGCAAGCTGCGCCTTGCCCCAGGACATCTGGGTTTTGAGTTCGCTGATTGCTTCGTCCAACTCGGCCTTTTGGGCTTCCATGTCGGCGAGGTGCTTTTCAGCCATCTCGTATGTCTTGGCCAATTGCGTGGCCTGCTGGTCGCCCATGTCATAAAGATCGAGCAACTGGCGGGTTTCCTCGAGGCTGAAGCCAAAGCGCTTGCCACGCAGGATCAGTTTCAGCCGCGCGCGGTCGCGTTTCGTGAACAGGCGCTTCTGGCCTTCACGGATCGGGAACAGCAGTTCCTTGGCTTCATAGAATCGCAGGGTGCGCGGGGTCACATCGTAGGCTTCGCACATCTCGCGGATGGTCATCGTTTGATCAGTCATGTCGTTTCCTCTGGCAAAACGTTGTGCCAGTGAATTGCGGGCTTGAGGATCACCTTACAAGGAAAGCTGACGTAAACGTAAACGTAACGCGGCGTCACTTTGAGGCTGACGAAAGGTCAGGCAACATTCCGCTGGTTCACGCGCAATTTTCTAACGGGGAGGAAACGCGAACGCTTCCCCGTTAGCCTTGTTTTGTTGGTAAACAGAGGGGACGGGTCGCCGGGTTTTCAGCCGATGCTTGCTGCTGTTTCATCGCGTAGCGCTTGCAGTTCGGTGATGGCTTCTTCGATCTGGGTTTGCTGTTCGGTCAATTCGGCAAGCTGTTTATCGGCCAGCTTCAGCCAGGCGCGCATTTGCGCTTCGGTGCCTTCATGTTCGTAAATCAGCAACCATTGGCGGATATCTTCAAGTGCAAAACCAAACCGGCGGCCCCGCAGGATCAGCGTCATGCGGGCCAGTTCGCGGGGTCCGTAAAACCGTGCGCGACCCTCGCGGTCCGGCGTCAAAAGCTCGATATATTCGTAATAGCGCAGGGTGCGCGGTGTGACGTCAAACTTGGCGCACATTTCCTTAAAGTTAAGGCGGGTTTCAGGCATCATGGTCTCCCTGCACGCAATTGTAAGGGGTGCGGCGCGTAGGGGCAACTGCGATTGCAGCCACTAATTCATGAAGCCGGGCGCAAGGAAATAGAACCCATAAGCCACGATCAGTGCGGGAACGGATGAATAGGCTGTCGCCCAAACTGCGGCCTTCGGATTAATAGCGATTGCCGGGAACAGCGCATCGCCGTCATTTGAAATCGCATTGCCGATCAGTGCGGAAAACGGGATCAGCCCGTTGATGTAAAGCGTGGTCACAAGCACCTGCGGCCCGCATCCGGGCACAAAGCCGATCAGGATCGCGATCAAGGGCAGCACCAGCGCGACCGAATTGAACATCGCCTCAAGGTCAAGGCCCGCGTAGGCCGCAAGGTAGTCATAGGCAAGATAGGCACCGATCACCCAGACCGAGATAAATGCCGTTTCTTCGGCCATGCGTGTGACGGGCGCATCATCGGCGTTGGACATGGCCATCAGTTTTGACGTGGCCCAGATGAAAAGGCCGATGGCCGTGCCGACAAGGCCGACGATCTCCATCGATTGGCCAAAAACGGCGCGCACATCGACACCGCCCAATTGCGCCCCACCGACGATCAACCCGGGCAGGGCGATCAGTGCGAAAAGATAGTCGCGCGGGCGTGTTGCACCGATCCGCGGGGCCAGATCGCAGTGCTTTGCTGTGACGGGTCCCATGCTGTCGCGCGACACAGCGTCAACGATCCAGCCTGACAAAACGCCGACCGCAAGCGACAGGGGCAGCACCACAAGGGCCGCGTCGGGACGTGTCGCAATAAGCAGGAACGCTGCATCGCCCATCGTTGCCGTCAGGGTTGCGACAACCGCGCCAAAGCCGACGTTGCCCGATGAATAGGCTGCAACCACGACGACTGCACCCCCGCAACCGGGCGTCGCGCCAAGCAAGGCGGCCAGCGGCACCTGCCAGCCCTTTGCGTTGCGCAGGGCAGTGCCGATATCGAAACTGAACAACCGCTCCGCCCCATAAAACAGAAACAGCGTTGCGGCCACAAAAACCGACACCTGCGTATAGGCATCAACCATCAACCCACGGGTCAACGCGCCAAAGTCGCCCGGCATCAGCGCCAGCGCCAAAAAGACAAGGGCAACGGCCAGCCGTCGCGGGCGAAACTCTCCGAAGGGCAGGCGGGTGCCCACCTGTGGCGGTGCGATGTCGGTTGTTGCGTGCATGTCTGGCCTTTTGGTATTGAGAATTATTCTCATTTGCGGATATAGCACTTGCACGCGCCGCGACAAGTGCCAAATTGCCCCGAAATCCCGGAGGCGACATGACCGACAAAAGCGATCCAAAGGAACAGGCGCGGCGCGAAAAACTGGCCCGCCAGTTCATCGAGGCCATTCCGCATTCACAAGCGCTGGGCATGACCCTTTCGGATATTGCGGACGGGAAGGCGGCAATCAGCATGGGTTACGCCGAACATCTGATTGGCGATCCCGAAACCGGCGTGATCCATGGCGGGGCCGTGTCGGCCCTGATGGACACATGCGGCGGGGCGGCGGTGATGGTTCACCCCAGCGCGCCCATCGGCACGGCGACGCTTGATTTACGCATTGACTATATGCGTCCGGCAACGCCCGGCCAGACGATCACGGCGACCGCGGAATGTTATCATGTGACGCGCTCGGTTGCATTTGTGCGCGCCACGGCGACCGACGAAGACCCGGACAGGCCGGTTGCCACTGCAACAGGTGCCTTTACGCTCGAGCGTGCGTCGTGAGCGGGGGTGCGTGGGTCAAGACCCACCTTACCCGCCCCGTAAGTTGGGTCTTGACCCACGCCCCTTGCAGGAGAGCGCCATGAAACGCCCCGAGCCGGTTCAGGTCGTCAAACAACGCCGCGATGCCGCGCTGGAAAGCCTCGTGCGGGGTGTTCCCTATGTCCAGTTTCTGGGCATCACGTTTGACCGGCGCGGCGATGAGCTGACGGCCGTGCTGCCATATGCGGACAAGCTTATCGGCAACCCCATGCTGCCCGCCCTGCACGGCGGCGTCACGGCGGCCTTTCTGGAAACCACGGCGATCATCGCACTGAGTTGGGCAATGCTTTGGGAGGATATGGAGGGCGCACAATCGGCGGATTTCCAGATTGACGCGGCGCGCAAGCCCCGCATGCCCAAGACCATCGACCTGACCGTGGATTATCTGCGCACTGGCCTGCCGCGCGATGCCTATGCGCGCGCGCGCGTCAACCGATCGGGGCGGCGCTATGCCAGCGTGCATGTAGAAGCCTGGCAAGACAACCGCACGCGTCTATTTGCCCAAGCGACCGGTCATTTCCTGATGCCTGCGCGGGATGGCTGACCGCGCGCAGCTAACCCATCGCCGGGTCCTCAATATTGCCGTGCCGATCGTGTTGTCCAATGCCACCGTGCCGATCCTTGGGACGGTCGATACGGCGGTGGTGGGGCAAATGGGGCTGGCCGCGCCCATTGGCGCTGTCGGGATCGGTGCGATCATTCTGACGGCACTTTACTGGGTGTTCGGGTTTCTGCGCATGGGCACGACCGGCTTTGCCAGTCAGGCGCTGGGCCGGGGCGATCTGGCCGAAGGGGCCGCGATCCTGAGCCGCGCCCTGGGGATCGCGCTGATGGCGGGCCTTGCGATTATCATTTTGCAACGGCCGCTGTTTTTTCTGTCGTTCCTTGTGTCCCCCGCCAGCGCCGAGGTCGAAAGCCTTGCGCGCAGCTATATGGGCATCCGCGTCTGGTCGGCCCCTGCGCTGATCGCTATCTATGCCATCACCGGCTGGCTGATCGCCGCAGAACGCACCCGCGCGGTGCTGGCGATCCAGCTATGGATGAATGGTCTTAATATCGCGCTGGACCTGTGGTTTGTGCTGGGGTTTGAATGGGGCGTCGAAGGGGTCGCGCTGGCCACTTTGATCGCCGAGTGGAGCGGGGTGGCGCTGGGCCTGTGGTTCTGCCGCGCCGCGTTCCAGACACCGGCATGGCGGGACTGGTCCCGCGTTACGGATCCGACCAAGCTGCGCCGTTTTGCCCAAGTGAACAGCGATATCCTGCTGCGTTCGCTCTTGTTGCAGGCGATTTTCGTCAGCTTCCTGTTTTTTGGTGCACGCTTTGGCGATGTGACGCTGGCCGCCAATCACATCCTCTTGCTGTTCCTCAATATCACCGCCTACGCGATGGATGGCTTGGCGTTTTCCGCTGAAACCCTGGTCGGGCAGGCGTTGGGGGCCGGTCGGCGTGCAGCCCTGCGCCGTGCCGCCGTGCTGACCAGCATTTGGGGCTTTGGTGTCGGGCTGGTTTTGGCGGTGGTGTTCCTGGTGGCGGGCGGCGCAATCATTGACATCATGACCACCGCACCCGAGGTCCGCGCGGCGGCCCGCATCTATCTGCCCTATATGATCCTTGCTCCGATCCTTGGGGCTGCGGCCTGGATGCTGGACGGCATTTTCATCGGCGCGACCCGCACTGCCGATATGCGCAATATGATGTTTATATCGGCAGTGATCTATTTTGCCGCCGTGCTGGCACTGATGCCCGCTTTGGGAAATCACGGCCTGTGGGTTGGCTTTTTGATCAGCTTTGTGGCGCGCGGGGTGACTTTGGGGTGGCGCTATCCGGCGTTGGAACGGGCGGTCGATTAAAGGATCGTCAGCACGTTTTCAGGTGGGCGGCCAAGTGCGGCCTTGCCCTTGGCCAGCAAGATCGGACGTTCGATCAGAATGGGATGCGCGGCCATTGCGGCCAACAGCGTGGCCTCATCCGCATTTGTCAGGCCGAGGTCCTTGTAGAGGGACTCGCCCCTGCGGATCATCGTGCCCGCACCGCCCAAAAGGCCCGTGACCCGGGTCAATTCTGCCAGCGTCGGCGGGTCTTGCAAATAATGCCGCACGTCAGGGGCATGCCCCTCGAGCAGCGCCAGCGTCTGGCGCGATTTGCTGCACCGTGGATTGTGCCAAAGGATCATAGCCAGGCACCCTTGTCGGTGCCGACGGCCTCGGCAATATTTGCGAAACCGTCGCGTTTCAAAAGATCGTCCAAGCCCCGCGCGATGTCAGTGGCAAGGCTGATCCCACCATAAACCAGCGCCGTGTAAAGCTGCACGGCCGTGGCACCCGCGCGAATTTTCGCATAGGCCTGCTGCGCGCTGCCAACCCCGCCAACCCCGATCAGCGGCAAGGTGGTGAGCGCGGACAACTGCGCCAGAACGCGGGTGGATTTCTCAAACAACGGCTGGCCCGATAACCCGCCCGCCTGATCGCGATGCGGGCTGGCCAGCCCCTCGCGCGATAGGGTGGTGTTGGTGGCGATGATCGCCGACAGGCCCGATGCATTGGCGACCTCGGCCAGTTCGGCCAATTCGTCGCCCTGCAAATCGGGGGCGATTTTCAGAAAGACCGGCACGCCGGCCGTGTTAGCCTGCATGACGCTATCCAGCAGGGCCGCAAGCGCCGCCTTGCCCTGCAAATCGCGCAGCTTTTCGGTGTTGGGGCTGGATACATTCACGGTCGCGAAATCAACTTGCGCGCCAGTATGCGCCAGCACACGGGCAAAATCCGCCGCGCGATCCGGGCTGTCCTTGTTGGCCCCAAGGTTCAATCCGATCACAGCGCCGCGCGGGCGTCGGGCCAACCGCAGGGCAATCGCCTCCATCCCGTCGTTGTTGAACCCGAAACGGTTGATCGCCGCCGCGTCTTCGGTCAGGCGAAAGAGGCGTGGTTTGGCGTTGCCCGGCTGCGGGCGCGGCGTGGCGGCGCCAACCTCGAGGAAACCGAAACCGGTGCGGGCCAGCGCGTGCAGGGCCACGGCGTTCTTGTCAAAACCGGCGGCAAGGCCGACCGGATTGGGCAAGCTCAGCCCGGCCAGTTCAACGACCAATCGCGGCGATGTCACAGGCCCGCCGCGCGGTCCCAATCCGGTGTTCAGCGCGTGCAGGGCTAACGCATGCGCGCGCTCGGGATCGAACCCGCGCAGGGCGCGCAGGCCGATGTTTTCCAGAAACCTCATCCGAAATCCAACACATGCTTGCCGTCAACCAGCGGCATGGGACGCGCCCAGATCACTTCGCTCAGGGCGATGTCGCGAAAGACATGCGGGAACAGGGCATCCCCGCGCGACACCTCCCATTTCAAGGCATCCCCGAAACGATCCGCGTCCAAGGCAACCAAGATCAACCCGCCCTGACCCGCGAAATGCTTGGCTGCGGTTTCCTGCGCCTGCGCGGCGGTGGAGGTGTGAATATAGCCGTCCGCCAGATCAACCGGCGCGCCGGTGAATGTGCCACCGGACTGCCATGCGGCCCACTGATCAGCCGTCAGAATTTTGTAAATCAACATGGCAATCTCATGCCGCCTGCGCGTGCGCGGGTCAAGGATGCAAAACCGTTACAATGCGACGTTACGCCACCGATGTCGCGAAGCCTTTGACTCTGGTTCGGGTTCTGGCCAAGCTATCGACATTCCAACAAGGGGGTTCCACCTATGTTTGCTCGTATTCTCACATCAACCTGCGCCCTGGCGCTTTCTGCGGGGGCGGCGACTGCCGAATACTCGCTGACGATTCTGCATACCAACGACTTCCATGATCGGTTCGAGCCGATCAGCAAATACGACTCTGGCTGTTCTGCCGAAGATAACGATGCCGGCGAATGCTTTGGCGGGGTGGCCCGCATGGTCACGGCCGTTACCGAGGCGCGCGCACGCTCTAACAACGTGATCCTCGTGGATGGCGGCGACCAGTTTCAGGGCACGTTGTTTTACACCTACTACAAGGGTGCAATGACGGCCGAATTCATGAACCAGTTGGGCTATGACGCCATGACCGTGGGCAACCACGAATTTGACGATGGCCCCGAGGTGCTGCGCGGTTTGATCGACGCCGTCGATTTTCCTGTGCTGATGTCCAATGCCGACATCTCGGGCGAGGAGCTGTTGAGCGGTGCGATCGAGAAATCCACCATCATCGAGCGCGGCGGCGAGCGGATCGGGCTGATCGGCCTGACACCACAGAATACAAACGAGTTGGCCAGTCCCGGACCCAACGTGATCTTTACCGCCCCGGCCGAGGCGGTTCAGGCCGAAGTGGACCGACTGGAAGCGGAAGGGGTGAACAAGATTATCGTGTTGTCCCACTCCGGCTATAACGTCGATATCGCGATTGCGCAGGCCACGACCGGCGTTGACGTGATCGTTGGTGGGCACAGCCACACGCTTTTGGGCGACTTTGAAGATGCCGCTGGCCCCTATCCGACGATGGTCGGCGATACGGCGATTGTTCAGGCCCGGTCATATGGCAAATATCTGGGCGAGTTGAATGTCACCTTTGACGATGACGGTGTGATCACCGAAGCCTCCGGCGCGCCGGTGACCATCGATGGCACCGTGGCCGAGGACGCTGCCGCGAAAGACCGCGTCGCAGAACTGGCAATTCCGCTTGAGGAAATCCGCAACCGGGTTGTTGCCGAAACAGCGGATGTTCTGACCGGCGACCGTGCGATCTGCCGGGTCATGGAATGCAGTATGGGCAACCTGATTGCCGATGCGATGCTGGACCGTGTCGCGGATCAGGGCATCGTCATCGCCTTGCAGAACTCGGGCGGTATCCGCGCCGACATCGACGCGGGTGAAGTGACGATGGGCGAAGTGCTGACCGTGTTGCCGTTCCAGAACACGCTGTCCACGTTCCAGATATCGGGTGCCACGCTGATGGAAGCGCTCGAGAATTCTGCCAGCCAGATCGAAGACGGATCGGGCCGGTTCCTGCAGGTGGCGGGCATGACCCTAACGGTTGATCTGTCGATGGACCCGGGCAGCCGGATCAGTGATGTCATGGTGGGGGGTGCGCCGATTGACCCCGCCGCGACTTACGGCGTTGTGTCAAATAACTTCGTGCGCAATGGCGGTGACGGGTTCGCGATGTTTACGGATGCCGCAAACGCCTATGACTTCGGCCCTGATCTGGCCGATGTCGTCGCCGAATATATGGCCGCGGAAGGCGCATACGCGCCCTACACCGATGGCCGTATCACAATGAAATAACGGTCGGTTCGACCGTGGAAAGGGCGCGCCAGTGGCGCGCCCTTTTTTTGTTTGCGCCCCAGGTGCGTTGTTTTGGCAATCTGGCCACTCTTATCGCTGTCATTGATGCGCCCCGCATATTGTGCGCGCACCCGGCGCGCATGGGTGCATGGCCTTCCAAGGTCGGGTTTGGCGCAAGCGCGCCTATTTCCACCTTCACCGGCCCGTATAACGCTGCAACGCCGCTGTTATAGAACACCCGCGCGCCTGATGGCGGCGCCAGCGGAAAATTCGCTTTTTTTCATTGGGTTGATCCAGCGTGAAGTCCAGGCGCGCCGCAGGTGCCAAACCGATCGCGCTGTATTATACCCGGAATGCTGCAGTGCGGCGTAAGCCACGTTTGACGATTCGCGAGTGGCGCGTTATGACACCGATGTCATGACACCGATGTCACGGTCGCGAACTGCGCCGAAATCGGCGTCGCAGTGGGGGGAAGATGGCAACAATATACGATGTCGCCAAGGTGGCCAAAGTGTCGCCCAAGACTGTCAGTCGCGTGCTGAACGGCGATGCCCCCGTTGGTGAAAAAACCCGCAAGGCGGTGCAGGCTGCGATCCAGCAGCTTGGCTATGTGCCGTCGATTGCCGCGCGGGCGATGCGGTCTAACAAGTCGGGCCTTGTCGGCCTGATTACAGGTGCGATTTCGCTGTCACCACAGCAGACCGAAACGGCAGGCCTGCCCGATCTTTTTATCGTTCAGGGTATCCAGAAGGCGCTCGAAGCCAGTGGCAAGACACTGCTCATTTCGGATACGGGCGGGCGGATGGAGCGCGTGCCGGACCTGATGCGCACCTTCGAGGAACACCGCGTCGAAGGGATCATCTATGTGGCTGACCATCACAAAAAGGTCGCGCTGCCACCGATGATGACCGACACCAAGCTGGTGCTGGCGAATTGCTATGACGAACGCGGCACACCCGCAGTTCTGCCCAACGATTACGAGGGGCAAAAGATGCTGGTGCAGGCGCTGATCGCCAAGGGGCACCAGCGGATCGCCTATATCAGCCTGAATGAAACGCTTGATGCCACGCGGCTGCGCACAGCCGGTTATTGCGATGCCCTGCAGAGCGCGGGCCTTGCGATTGACCCCGACCTGATCATTCCTGCCGATCTGGACAGCAATGACGCTGACGCCGAGGTGCAACTGCTGTGGGATGCGATTGATCGCGTCCTGAAACTGGCGGACCGGCCCACTGTAATTTGCTTTGGCAACGATCGTATGGCCATGCGCGCCTATGGTATTTTGCGTTCGCGCGGGGTGTCCTTGCCTGATGAACTCTCGGTGGCGGGCTATGACAATCACCGGCTGATTACCGAAACGCTTTATCCAACGCTCACCTCTGTTGAACTGCCCTATGCGGCGATGGGGGTGCGGGCTGCGCAAATTCTAGCCGCGCTCATTCGGGGCGAACCCGCCCCATCGAACGAACCGCTGCTTGTCAGTGGTCCGCTGCACTGGGGCAACTCGGTGCTGACACGACCCTCACCTCTTATACAACTTTCATCACTCGGGAGGAAAACGAGATGAAACACACTCCAATGATCGCAGCGGCTGTCGCTGCAACGCTTGGCTGGGCAGGCGCTGCCGCGGCCCAGACTGAACTGACCATGTGGTATCATGGTGGCGGTAATCAGGTCGAAAGCGATATCATCAACACGATCGTTGCAGATTTCAACGACGCCAACGCCGATTACAATGTTACGCTCGAGGCCTTCCCGCAGGGCAGCTACAACGATTCCATCGTGGCCGCCGCACTGGCTGGCAACCTGCCCGACATCATCGATGTTGACGGCCCCGTCATGCCCAACTGGGCCTGGGCCGGCTATATGCAACCACTCACCATCGATGAAAGCATCATCGCCGACTTCCTGCCGGGCACGATTGGCCGCTGGAATGGCGAGCTGTATTCGGTCGGCCTGTGGGACGCGGCGGTGTCGCTTTATGCGCGCCAGTCCACGCTGGACGAACTTGGCCTGCGCACACCGACCCTTGATAGCCCGTGGTCGGGCGATGAATTCATGGCGGCCCTTGGTGCCGCCAAAGAATCCGGTCTTTGCGAATACGCCTTTGACCCGGGCATGGCGTGGACGGGCGAATGGTATCCTTATGCCTTTAGCCCGTTCCTGCAATCCTTTGGCGGCGACATCGTTGACCGTTCGACCTATTTGACGGCCGAAGGGGCATTGAACGGCGACGAAGCCATCGCATTCGGCGAATGGTGGCAAAGCCTGTTCACCGAAGGCTACGCCCCGGGCACCAGCCAGGACCCCGCTGACCGCGATACCGGCTTCATTGATGGCAAATACTGCTTCCAGTGGAACGGCAACTGGGCAGCTGTCGCCACGATGGACGGCGGCGTTGATGACGTGCTGTTCCTGCCCGCACCCGACTTTGGCAATGGCCCGACAATCGGTGCCGGGTCGTGGCAGTTCGGTGTGTCTGGCACATCCGAAAACGCCGAAGGTGCAAACGCGTTTATCGAATTTGCCTTGCAGGACAAGTATCTGGCCGCCTTCTCGGACGGTATTGGCCTGATCCCCTCGACCACGGGCGCAGCGGCGATGACGACAAACTACGCCGAAGGTGGCCCGCTGAACGTCTATTTCGCGCTTAGCGCGGAACAGGCGCTGGTGCGTCCGGTTTCGCCCGGTTACGTGGTGGCGGCCAAGGTGTTTGAAAAGGCACTGGCCGATATCGCCAATGGCGCGGATGTGGCTGACACGCTGGACGCGGCTGTCGATGAAATCGACACCGACATCGAGCGCAACGCAGGCTATGGCCACAACTAGACTTCTCTCACGGCGTCCCGGTTTCTGGCCGGGGCGCCGATCTTTTTTTGACAAAGATCGTATCCGAATTCTTCTGAATTCGCCGGTGAAGGATTGCCTCTGATGGCTTCGAAACTCACGACTTCCAACAGGGCGGGCTGGGCTTTTGCCCTGCCGGGGTTTGCGCTGATCGCGACCTTTATCGTCATGCCGTTCTTCTTTGCTTTCGGGTTGTCGCTGACCAACCAGCGCCTGATTTCGCCCAACCCGACTGAATATGTGGGGCTGGCCAATTATCGCAACCTGCTGTCGATCACCGTGATCACCATTGAACCGGAACGCGATGATGCGGGCGCGATTGTCCGCGACGCCGATGGCCAGATCGAATACCCGCGCGTGCGCACGATCACCCGCAACAACCCCGAGGCCCCGCAGTATCAAGGGATGCGCGAGTGGTTTCGCTGGCAGTCCGGTGACAATGCCAAGGTGGTGATCGCCAAGGACGTGGTGTTCTGGATCGCCCTGACGAATACGCTTTTGTTTGTGCTGGTCGTGGCGCCTGTGCAGGGCGGCCTGGCGCTGTGCCTTGCCTTGCTGATCAACCAGCGCCTGCGCGGGATCAACATATATCGCGCCATCTATTTCATGCCCGTTGTCGTTTCCATCGTCGTCGTGTCACTGCTTTGGCGGTTTATCTATGACGGCAATGACGGCCTTTTGAACAACTTGCTAGGCGCGATCACCTTTGGTGCCTTTGAAGGGCGCGACTGGCTTGGGTCGCCCGATACCGCGCTGGGTGCGATCATGGCGATGTCGATCTGGCAGGCTGTCGGGTTTCACATGGTGATCTGGCTGTCGGGGCTGCAAACCATCAGCCCGACATTGTATGAGGCCGCCGAGATCGAAGGCACAAGCAAATGGCAGACCTTTCGTTATGTCACTTGGCCGGGGCTGCGCAACACTGCGGTGCTGGTCCTGATCGTCATCACCATGCAGGCCTTTGCCCTGTTTGCGCAGATTGACGTGATGACCAACGGTGGCCCCCTTGATAGCACGCAAACGGTCGTCTTTCAGGCGGTAGAGCGCGGCTATGGCAAACAGGATATTTCCGGCGGGTCCACGATCAGCGTGATCCTGTTCCTGATCGTGCTGACAATCTCGCTGATCCAGCGATACCTCACGAGGGAGCGGTAAGATGGCCACTGTCAATGCAGACAACAGCGGGCTTCGGTTGGCCGTGCGTTACGGCGTGCTGACCCTGATCGCGCTGATCTTTATCTTCCCGCTGGTATTCATGGTGGTGTCCAGCCTCAAGCCCGATTTCCAGCTATTGTCGGATACCGGCAGCCTGCGCGCCTTCCTGCCCGTGGGGGACGTCAGTTTCAACAACTACGCCGCCGCCTTTGATCGCGCGCCGGTGGCCCTGTTCGTGTTCAATTCGGTGTTTGTGACGGGGGCGACAGTGCTGTTGTCGCTGTTTTTCTGCTCGCTTGCTGCGTTTTCGTTCGTGTTTCTGGAATGGAAGGGGCGCGGCGTGTTGTTGTCGATCATTCTGGCCACGCTGATCATTCCGTTTGAAACCATCGCGATTCCGCTATTGCTGATCGTGTCCAAGCTGCCGTGGCTTGGGCTTGAAGGGTTCGAGATCGGCTGGCTCAATACCTACCGCGTGCAGATCATTCCCTGGATCGCCGATGGGCTGACGATTTTTCTGTTCGTGCAGTATTTCCGAGATTTGCCCAATGAATTGATCGAGGCGAGCCGCGTTGAGGGCGCAAGCTGGTGGCAGATTTATCGCCGCGTTGTCATGCCTCTTGCCGGACCCGTTTTAGCCACCGCTGCGATCCTCAAGTTTCTGGTGATGTATAACCAATACCTCTGGCCGCTGATCGTGGTGCAGCAAGAAGAGTTCCGCCCCGTCATGGTGGGCCTTGGCTATTATTTCCAGCTTAACCCCGCATGGGGTGAAATCATGGCCTATCTCACCGTCATCACGGTGCCGGTGCTGGCCTTCTATCTGATATTGCAACGGGCGTTCATCGCGTCGATTGCCTCAACCGGCGTGAAAGGCTGAGCTATGGTTCTTGCACTTGAAAGTCACTTTGTCTGGGACAGCTGGTATGTCCGTGATGGCGATCTGTGGCACGGGTTTTTCCTCAAGGCGCCGCGCGCGATCGGTGATCCGGATCTGCGTCACTTCAATGTCAGTTACGGACATGCGACCAGCACCGACCTGACCAACTGGACCCATCTGGGCGAGTGTTTCCGCCCCTCAACTGGCCCGGCATGGGATGATTACACCACATGGACCGGATCGGTCGTGCGCGGCGGTGATGCCCAATGGCACCTTTATTATACCGGGGCGTGCAGGGCCGAAGACGGGATGTATCAGCGCATCGGTCATGCGGTATCGGACGATCTGCACAGTTGGAAACGGGTCGGGACCGGTCTGATCCTTGATCTTGAGGGACCGAATGCGCACCACTACGAAGTGCGCATGGAAGACAGCCTGTGGCATGACCGTGCCATGCGCGACCCCTGGGTCATGCGCGACCCGGACGGGGATGGGTGGCTGATGTTCTTCACCGCCCGCAGCGCGGGTATCCAGGAACCCAATGCGGGCGGCTGTATCGGCTTTGCGACATCGCCCAACGGCTTTGACTGGACCCTGCAACCTCCTGTTTTCACGGGTGGATATGGCCAGCTTGAAGTGCCGCAAGTGTTCCAAGCCCGTGGGCAGTGGTATTGCCTGTTCTGCACCGCCGCCGAGCATTTTTCCAAAGATCAGGCGGCCGCAACTACCGGCGGCCCCGTCACCGGCAACCATTACCTGATCGGCGACAGCCCGCGCGGCCCGTGGCAGATCGCGCCCGAATTCCTGGACGGGGCATTGCCACCGCGCCGCTATGCTGCGCGGATTGTCGACACGGGCGACGGCCTTGTGATCCTAGGGTTTGCGGACCGTCCTGATGGCGGCGATTTCGTCGGCCATGTGATGGACCCTGAACCAATCGTCATTGACGACAAAGGGCTGTTGCATGTGCAGGCCTTTCCCAAAGCAGCGGAGTAGCGATAAATGGCAACGGTAAAACTGCGCGACGTTCGCAAAAGCTTTGGCAAGGTCGAAGTGATCAAGGGCGTGAACATCGATGTGGATGACGGCGAATTTGTCGTCTTTGTCGGCCCCTCGGGCTGTGGCAAATCCACCTTGCTGCGCCTGATTGCGGGCCTCGAGGATATCACCAGCGGCACGCTCGAAATCGATGGCAAGGTCGTCAACGATGTCGAACCAAAAAACCGCGGCATCGCGATGGTGTTTCAGACCTACGCGATTTTCCCGCATATGACAGTGCGCGAAAACGTGGCCTTTGGCCTGACCGTGAACAAGACCGACAGGGCGACCAAGGACGCCAAGGTCGCAGAGGCCGCGCGCATCTTGCAGATGGAACATCTGCTGGATCGCCGCCCCAGCCAGTTGTCTGGTGGGCAACGCCAGCGGGTCGCGATTGGCCGCGCGATTGTGCGCGATCCGGCAGTGTTCCTGTTTGATGAACCGCTGTCCAACCTTGATGCGGCCCTGCGCATGGATATGCGCATGGAAATCGGCAAACTGCACCAGGATCTTGGCGCGTCCATGATTTACGTCACCCATGATCAGGTCGAGGCCATGACACTGGCCGACAAGATTGTCGTTCTCAAGGACGGGTTGGTCATGCAGGTCGGCGCGCCGATGGAATTGTATCACGAACCCGCCAACCTGTTCGTCGCGGGCTTCCTTGGCGCGCCTTCGATGAATTTCATGGTGGTCGATGTCCTGGACGTGGATGCCAAGACAGTCACGATTTCCGGCCCGTCCCTCGAGACCATTTCGGTGCCACGTCGCGGCCGCGATTTCACCAAGGGTGACAAGGCGACACTGGGCATCCGCCCGCAATATCTGGTGCCGGTCAATGGTGATACGGGCATGCTGCACGGGCAGGTCGCGATCACCGAACGGTTGGGCGCGGAAACGGTCATCGACATCACCCTGCGCGAAGGGGCCAAGATTATCGCCGCCATCGGCGAGGACCGCGTGATGGAAACCGGCGCCAAGATCAGTCTCAACTTTGACCCCGCGCAGGCGCATCTGTTCAACGAGCTGGAATGACGCGCCCGGTTGTCATTCTTGACGCCCATTGGCGGCAGTTGGACGAGCTGTTCAGCGCCGCCGATCTGCGGAGCCTGCATGACATCGCCGAGGTGATCTGGGGCCGGGATGCCCCCATTCCCGCCGATGTCTTGTGCGATGGGCTGACGCGTGCGGATATATTGATCGCGGCGACGCCACAGGTTGATCAGGCGATCCTAGACGCTGCGCCGCGACTGCGCATGGTGATCGAGGTTTCGGGCGCGTTTCCAGACACGATTGACTACGCCGCCTGTGCCGCGCGCGGGGTCGAGGTGCTGTCCTGCGCCCCCGGATTTCGCCAATCTGTCGCGGAAATGACCCTTGCGATGGTGCTGGCGGGCGCGCGTGGGCTGGTCACCGAACACGAGGGTTTTCGCGCGGGGCGGGAACACTGGTTGGCTGACAATCCCGCAACTGATTTCACGCTGTTTGGCGCAAAGGTTGGCTTTGTCGGTTACGGGTCAATCGCCCGTGTCACCCATGATCTGATGCGCCCGTTTGCGCCCCGGGTCAGCGCGTTTGATCCCTGGTTGCCCGCTGCTGTTGCCAGCGCGGCGGGGGTTGATCTTGTTGCGCTGGATGATCTGATGGCCGATAGTCGCTGTGTCATCGTCGCGGCCGCGCCAAGCCATGAAAACAAGGGGTTGATTGGCGCGCCCGAGCTTGCGCGGATGCCCCGGGGCGCGCTTTTGGTGCTGATCAGCCGCGCGCATCTGGTGGATTTCGACGCGGTGCTGGAGGCCACTCAGACGGGCCATATCCGCGCCGCGATTGATGTCTTTCCGACCGAACCCGTGGCGACGGATCATCCCATGCGCAACAATCCCAACCTGATCCTGTCGCCCCATCGCGCCGCCGCCGTGGCGGGCGGGCGGCAGTTGATCGGCCAGTTGATCCTGTCGGACATTGCGGCGCTGATGGATGGCAAGACGCCCGCCGCATTACAGCGCGCCCAGGGCAGCAATGTCGCGGCCCTTGCCGGGGTTGGGGATGCAGCGCAGGTGGCCGATATGGCCAGCCAGCGCTAGGGTCTATTTGCCCCGTTTCGGGAAAGCACTGCCGCCTTTTGGCGCGCCCTTGCCCTTTGCGGTGCGGGGTTTGCCCCCTTTGGGTTTGGCACCGGGCGGGGTAAAGCGTTTGGAGGGATCGCTTGCGCCTTCAAAGCTGCGCTTGGCGGGGGCTGCATCGGAACGCGGCGCGCTCTTGCCCGCAGGTTTGCCGCCGAATTTGCCTTCGGGTTTGCCGCCAAACTTGCCCTTCGGCTTGCCTTCAAATTTGCCCTTGGGTTTGCCCGCAGGCTTGCCTTGAGGTTTATCGCCAGGTTTGCCCGCAGGCTTGCTGTGTGGTTTGTCGCCGGGCTTGCTCGCGCCCGCAGGTTTGTCGCCCTTGGGTTTCCAATCGGTCAAGGCATCGCCGTGATCTTTCTTGGGCGCGCGCGCGGGCTTGGCGCGTGGCGCGGCGTCATTATCGCGTGGCTTGTAGGCAGGTTTGCCGCCAGCCTGGCGCGGCGGTGGGCCTGCCAATACGGGCGCCTTATCGAGCTGGGTGATCAGGGTGCCAGCCTCAAGCTCCATGCCGCTACCGACACGGCCCAAGAACCCGTCAACGCTGCTTTTCAAAATCTCGACATAGGACTGGTCTTGCTGGATGCGGATCGCGCCAATGTCGTCCTTGCTGATCCCGCCCGCCTTGCACAGCAGCGGCAAAAGCCAGCGTGCCTCGGCGTTCTTGTCGCGCCCGACATTGACCGAGAACCAGACCGAGGGGCCGAATGCCTCGCGCGGGCGCGGTTTGGCAGCGTCTTCGGCATTGCCCAGTTCTTCGGGGGCGGATTGGCGTTCGCGGTGCAGGCGCAGGAATGCAGCGGCCAGTTGGGGTGCGCTGAACTGCGCCGCCAGCTTCGCGACAAAGTCCTGATCGTCTTCGCCGACCGGTTCGTCCCAGGGCGTGTCGACCAACAGGCGTTCTTCGTCGCGCGCCAGCACCTCGGCAGCCGACGGCGGTGCGCCCCACTCGGCGGTCAGTTTTGCGAAGCGCAGCAGGCGTTCGGCCTTGCCGCGCATCTTGACGGGCACGATCAGGGCGCTGGTGCCCTTGGCCCCCGCGCGCCCCGTGCGCCCCGAGCGGTGCAGCAAGGTGTCGGAATTGTTCGGCAATTCCGCATGCACAACCAGCTCAAGCCCCGGCAAATCAATCCCGCGCGCGGCCACATCAGTTGCCACACAGACGCGGGCGCGCCCGTCGCGCATGGCTTGCAGGGCGTGGGTGCGTTCGTTCTGGGTCAGTTCACCGGACAGGGCTACAACACTGAATCCGCGGTTGGAAAAGCGGCTGGTCAGGCGCGCAACCATCGCGCGGGTATTGCAAAACACGATGGCATTGCGTGCATCATAAAAGCGCAACACGTTGATAATGGCGTTTTCGGCGTCGCGCGGCGCGACCGTCATGGCCTTGTATTCGATATCGGCATGCTGGCTGGTTTCACTGACGGTGGTGACCCGCACCGCATCACGCTGGAAGCTTTTGGCCAGCTTGGCAATCGCCGCTGGCACGGTTGCGGAAAACATCAAAGTGCGGCGGGTTTCGGGGGATTGGCCAAGAATAAACTCAAGGTCTTCGCGAAAGCCCAGATCAAGCATTTCATCGGCTTCATCCAGAACCACCGCGCGCAGCGATCCCATGTCGATCGATCCGCGTTTGATATGGTCCACAAGGCGGCCCGGCGTGGCAACGACAACATGCGCCCCGCGCGCAAGGGCGCGCCGTTCGTCGCGCATATCCATGCCACCGACGCAGGATGCAATGACAGCGCCCGCCGCCCCATAAAGCCACTGAAATTCGCGTTTTACCTGCAGGGCCAATTCGCGCGTGGGCGCGATGATCAGTGCAAGCGGTGCGTCCGCGCTTGCGAATGTGTCGTCATCCCCCAGCAAGGTTGGCGCAATCGCGAGGCCAAAGCCTACGGTCTTGCCCGATCCGGTTTGGGCGGACACCAGCAGATCGGCCGCGCCTAGGTCGGGCGCGGTCACGGCCTCCTGGACGGGGGTCAGGGTGTGGTAGCCTTGGGTCTCAAGGGCAGCGGCGATAGTTTTTTTCACGGGCGGCTTCTTTCAGGATCAAAGGCCTGCCAATAAGGGCCGCGCGCCCAAATGTATATGGGCAATCGCGCATAGCGGCCCTGCGCCGCCGGTCAGCCGCGCACATGCGCCATTTGCGGATCATATTGCGCCGGATCGACGATCACCGCAGGCACCATCTGCCCAAGGTGGTCGATGTCAAAGGCGGCACCCACCTGCGCAAGATCCGCATCGACAAAGGCATAGGCTAGGTTCTTTTGCACCCGATGCCCAAAGCCGCCCGACGTCACTGTCCCGACAACCGCCCCGTCACGCATCAGTGATGCACCGCCATGCGCAGGCGCGCCGTCGTCAGACAGATGCAGCGTCACAAGCCGTTTTGATGGCCCATCAACAACACGTTTTTCCAGCGCGTTCTTGCCGACAAAATCGGGCTTGGCCATGTCCACAAACCGCGAGAGGCCGGTCTCGAACGGGTCAAATTCGGTCAGAATTTCTGCTTTCCAGTGCAAATACCCTTTTTCAAGCCGCATCGATTCAACCGCATGCGCGCCAAACAGGCGCAGCCCGTGGGCTTGACCCGCATCGCGCAGGGCAAGATAGGCCGCATAAAGCGATGCATTGGGAACGTGGATTTCATAGGCAAGTTCACCCGAAAAGCTGACCGACATGACCGTTGCCGGGGCAAAGCCGATGAAACACTCGCGCACCGAAAGCCAGGGGAAACCGGTGGCAGTCCAGTCAGCACGGCTGACCGCCTGCATCACCGCGCGCGCCTTTGGACCCGCCAGCACAAGGATCGTCTGGTCATTGGTCAGGGATGTGATCTGCACGTCTTCGTCCGCGCCAATATGGCGTTGCAGCCAGTCCATATCGTGAAATTCTGACGCTGCGGCAGACCCATACCAGATCCGGTCGGGACCACGATCTGATGCGGGGATATTGGCGACTGTCGCCTCGCCTTTCAGCATGCCGTGGTGGTTTAGCAGATAGCCAAGCCCGACACGGCCCGCCCTGGCGGTCACGCGGCCACAGAACATCCGGTCAAGAAAGGGGCGCGCATCCGTGCCCGTGATTTCAAACCGGTTAAAGCCGTTCACCTCGCACAGGCCGACGGCGTTCTGCACCGCGGCAACCTCTTGTGCGACCAGCGGAAAGGATTCATCAAAATGGAACCCGTGGGTGACCTCGAATTGGGCGGTCGGTTTGAAAAACTCGGCCCTTTCCCAGCCGTTCACCACCGCAAATTCGGCCCCCTCGGCGGCCAGAACAGGGGTCAGCGCGGTTGTCTTGGCCATGCGGCCCGCGGGGCGGTGTTCGTTGGGGAAATGAAAACGGAATTCGTTTTGGTAATCCTCGATTGCCTTCAGCGCGGTCAGCTCGACATTCGTGTGACCGGTAAAGCGGCGCGGATCGATGCACCAGCTGTCATAGCAGGCCTCGCCATGCACGATCTGTTGGGCCAGCATCCAGCCGTGCCCGCCGCCCTCACCAAGACCCGCACGCAAACCAATGATACAGAACGCATTTCGCTTGCCTGGGATGGGGCCGACCAGCGGCGCGCCGTCAATCGTATAGGTGATCGGGCCGTTGACGATGGTCTTGATCCCGACCTCTGCAAGGGCTGGCATCCTTTCAAATGCGCCCTCCAGAACATCCGTGATCCGGTCCAGATCGTCGGGGCAAAGGGCGTTGACGAAATGCGGATCGATCCCGTCCATGCCCCATGTCTTGCAGTCCTGTTCATAAAAGCCGACCAGCAGGCCGTTCTTTTCCTGACGACAATA
The DNA here is from genome assembly GCF_008065155.1 of Octadecabacter sp. SW4. Classification (NCBI taxonomy): domain Bacteria; kingdom Pseudomonadati; phylum Pseudomonadota; class Alphaproteobacteria; order Rhodobacterales; family Roseobacteraceae; genus Octadecabacter; species Octadecabacter sp. SW4. Next base: position 784,437 of record NZ_CP042819.1, read on the forward strand.
ATAGTCGCTGATCGGGCAGCGCAGCAACGGCATTCGGTGGCCCGCGTCAACGATTGCGGGAATGTCCTCGGTCACGAAATACTGATGTTCCATCGACACGACAGGGTGATGCACGCCCATCATCGCTCCGACCTCGTTCACGCGGTAGCCGCAGGCGTTCACGACGATCTCGCAGGTGATGTCGCCCTGATCGGTATGGACCGTCCAGCTGTCATCTTTGTGTTGGGTCAGGCCGGTGACGGGGGTGTTGCGATACACTTCGGCCCCCGCCGTGCGGGCGCGCCGCGCCAACGCCTGACACAGGCTTGCGGGGTCAATATCGCCGTCATTGCCGTCCCAGAGTCCGCCGAGCAGATTATCGGTCGAAATCAGCGGATGGCGACGGGCGCATTCTTCGGCGTCGATCACTTCAAATTCGACACCCATGCCGCGTGCCATCGAGGCAAAGTGGCGATAGCCATCCATCTGCGCCTGCGTGTTGGCCAGCCGGATCCCCCCGTCACCGTGATTATAGCTGACCGGATAGTCGGCATCGTCACGCAGTTCCTTGTAAAGGTTGATGGAATGGGTTTTCAGGCCAACCATCGTCTGGTTCATGCCAAAGTTTGTCACCTGCGCTGCAGAATGCCATGTGGTGCCCGAAGTCAGCTCGTTGCGTTCCAGCAAAACGACATCGCTCCAGCCTTCTTGGGTCAGGTGATACAGTGTCGAGCACCCGGCGATGCCCCCCCCAATAACAACGACGCGGGTGTGCGATTTCATGATGATCCCTTTCAAGTTTGCGCGATACTGACGGAAAAAACATGCAAAGGGTCAACGGCAACTACGACATCCCATAAATCGCAATATAGCTTCCCTAAAACTGGGAACAAAACGAAACAGATTGCAAAGGCTCCGGCACCGCCGTTCCGATGGGGCCAGCAAAGGGGGCAGAGATGCACACGCCGGACAAGCCACGCCGCGCGGGGCGCAAGGCCAGAGTGACGGCGCGCGCCGCACCGCCAGTGATCAACCCCGCGCCGCCCGGCCAGATTGGCGGTGCCTATCGCCCGCTGACCGATACCGACCTCAAGGCAATCTTTGCCACTGCGCTGCGATTGCTGGCCGAACTGGGCATGGGCGAAGTGCCGGACAGGCTTTGGGCTGATCTGACTGTTGCGGGCGCGGTTGATCTGGGCAATGCCCGCCTTGGATTGCCTGAAACACTGGTCAAACGGGCCATCAGCCTTTCGGCCAAAGAATTTGCCCTGCATGGGCGCGACCCCGCGCGCGATATCAGGGTTGGTGGCGCGCGCGTTTATTTCGGAACCGGTGGCGCGGCGGTCAATACGCTTGATCTTGACAGCGGGCTTTACCGCCCCTCGACCCTGCAAGACCTGCACGATTTCACGCGCCTTCAGGATACGCTTGATAACGTGGCGTGGTTCACGCGTTGCTGCATTGCCACGGATGTGCCCGACAATTTCGATCTGGACGTCAACACTGCCTATGCCCTGATGCGCAACACGACAAAACCAGTGGCCACGGCCTTTACGCTGGCGCAGCATGTCGCCCCGATCGTGCGGATGTTCGATATCGCGGGTGGCGGCGCGGGGAGTTTCGCCAAACGCCCCTTTGTCAAAGCCCATATCAGTCCCGTCATTTCACCGATGCGGTTTGGTGAAGACGCGGTGGATGTTGTTTACGAATGCATTGCCCACAACATTCCGATGTCCTGTATCACGGCCGCGCAAGCCGGTGCGACGGCCCCCGCGACCCTGGCCGGTTTTCTTGCGCAATCCTTGGCCGAAACACTGGCCAGCCTGGTGATGGTCAACGTGATTTCGCCCGGGTTTCCCATGGTGTTCTCCAACTGGCCGCTTGTGATCGACCTGCGCAGCGGGGCATTCGCGGGCGGGGGCGGGGAAACGACCCTGCTCAATGCGGCGTCGGCGCAATTGTCCAACTGGTTGGGGTTGCCTTCGGGGGTGGCCTGTTCAATGACCGACGCCAAGGCGATTGACGCGCAATATGGCGTTGAAAAGGGCATGACCAGCCTGGCTGCCGCGCTTGCGGGGGGCAATCTGATCTATGAAAGTTCGGGCATGACGGCGTCCTTGCTGGGGGCCAGCTTCGAGGCCTTCATTCTGGACGATGACATGCACGCCATGACGTACCGCGCCCTGCGCGGGGTCGAAGTGAACCCGGAAAACCTTGGGTTTGAAACGATCTGTGCAGCGGTGCTGGGCGAGGGGCATTTTCTGGGGTCAAACGCCACGTATCAGGCGATGGAGCGTGATTATCACTATCCCAAACTTGCCGATCGCGCCCAGCCACGCGCTTGGGCGGACGCGGGCGCCATGGATGCCTGGGCGCGCGCGCAAATCCGTGCACGCGAAGTGCTGGCAACCCATCACCCGGCCTATCTGATACCCGCGCAGGACAGGGAAATCCGCGCTGCGTTCAATATCATCGGCTAGTCGGTGATCAGCCGATACCCGTCAACCAACCACGGATGTGCCTCGGTGATGGGCCCGATGGAGTGGGTCGCCAGCTGGCTGCGCAGGGTCGCGCCGATGGTCTGGGCGAGATCGGCTAAATGCGGCGCGGCGACGAACATCGAAATCGTGCGGGCAAAGCCTTTGCGCGGGAATGGTATCAGCCGCACGCCTCCCTGAAACTGCTTGCTGCGGGCATAGTTGCTGGGGGTGGTGATCGCCCAGCCGCTGTTTTGCGCAACCAGCGCCAATATCGACGCGGTGCTGTCAAATTCGAACTGATTGGGCAGTTTCAGGCCAAGGCGGGTCAACTGTGCCTCGATCTGACCGCCCATGATCTGGCTGCGCATGTAGCGCAGAAACGGCAGGCCGGACTGGCCCGCGATCAGATCCTCGCCCGTACCTGTGAACGCGGCTGGGGCGGCCAGCACAAACGGATCGCGCAGAACGGGGAATTCGGCGACATCGGGCAGCGGGGCCTGGGGCTGGGTGGCAACGGCGATATCAAGCTCACGATTGCGCAACAGCGCAAGAATATCATGGCTGGTGCGGGTGTAATGGGTGACGCGGCAGGTCGGCAGGGCTTGGGTCAACAGCCGCGTCACGGCAGGCCCGACATCATCCTCGAAGTCGTCAATCATCGCGAAACGTAGGTGCCGCAAGCCATCGGGCACGGTCGAAATCAGGTCACCCTTGGCCTGGTCCAGCAGCTTGAAGACTTCTTCGACGTGGCGCAGGTAGATCGCGCCCTGCGGCGTCAGCACCATTGGGCGGCAATGGTGATCCATCAGGGCAATGCCAAGATGCTTTTCAAGGGATTGCAACTGGTGCGACACCGTGCTGACCGATTGCTGCGTTTGCGCTGCGGTGGCCTGCACCGAGCCGCATTGTGCAATCGCGCGGAATGTCGAAAGCCACTTGAGAGAGGGATGCGTTCCAGTCATGGGCTAACTTATGAACGTGACGGGCGCCAAGAACAGTGAAAATCGCAGTGCGGGCAAATGCAGGTAGGCAAATGATGCATTTTACCAGCATTATTGCGCGGTAAACCTCAACCTTCCAGGCATTGGTGTAAGCATCCTTGGGATGACGTGCCGGTCTTGCACAGACACTTCGTCGATATTTTACTTATTTCGGACGAAACGCCCGTCTGTTGCCCGATGAATTCAAGCATGTCGGGCGGCAGGTATGCGAAAAGCACTCTCGCATTGCGCGCAGCCGAGCTGCTTGATGGCCCCACTTCGAGGCGGATCGCGCAGCGCAGGATTTCAGGCGTTCACCGTAGGCGCGAAATATTCGACTGGTGAAGCGATCACCAGGTTTGGACTTCGCCAACCCAGAGGCGGATTCAGAAAAAATCGATTTTTTGTGGATAAATGTAAAAACATAGGTAATGTTGGAAAAGGACATCAGGGAGGATTCCATGTTTAACTCATTCAAGAACGTCACCGGCGCGATCATGCTTGCCGTGCTGGGGGTAGCTGCATCCGCCGAAGAACTGCGCATTGGAACCGCATCGCTGGGCGGCGCGTTTTATCCGATGGGCCAAAGCATCGCGAATATCGTGAACAAATATGCTGGTGACGACATCTCGATGGTGCCGATCGTCACGGGCGGTTCTGTTCAGAACCCGAATTTGATCGCCAGCGGCGAAGTTGAAATCGCCATCACGAACAACAACCTCGCTGTTCTGGCGACCCGCGGCGCGGGCCCCTACAGCGCCGCGGGTCCCATCGATATCGGCGCAGTCGCCGCGTTGCACCCGTCTGTCTTGCATATGGTTGTGCTGGCCGACAGCGACATTCGTTCCATCGAAGACCTGCGCGGCAAAAGCGTTGCCGTAGGACCAGCGGGGGGTGGCACACTGGGCTTTGTGAACTTCCTGTTCCCGCTGCACGGCATGACGATCGACGACATCACGCCAAGTTTCGTGTCTTATTCGGACGGCTTTAGCCAGCTGACCGACGGAACCGTCGATGCGGCTCTTGCCCTGTCCGGCTATCCGGCTGGTGCTGTCATGCAAGCTTCGGCTGGCGCGGATCTGCGGTTTATCAGTTTCTCCGAAGGGATGCTGGATGCCGCACTTGAAGCGAATGATGCCTATTTGGCCGTGGACCTTGGGGCTGATGTCTATGGCATGGAAGAAGGTGGCACGCTGATTGGTGTGAATAACATGCTTGTTGCACCAAACAGCCTTGACGCGGCGACGGTTCAGGCTGTCACGGCAGCAATCTTTGATAACCTTGAAGAGTTCCAAGCAGAAAATGCCTATGCGCGCCAGATCGATCCAGCGATGACGCAACAGCTCTCTATCCCGCTTCACGCTGGCGCGCAGGCCTATTTCGACGCGCAATAAGTTCAGGTTCTGATATCGGCCAAGGCGCAATCGCGCGCCTTGGCCCGCCGTAATCAGAGACATTTCCATGACATCACCGACAAGACACATCAGCCTTCAAAACGCGATCTTTACGGCCGGTTTGGCGCTGGGGCTCTATCATTTGATGGTGGTTTCCGGGGTTTTTGTGATCTCGACCATGCCCATGCGACTGACCCATGTGATGCTGGCGCTGTCGCTGCTGTTCGTCATGATCCCTGCCAGCGAACGTCTGGCGGGAACCACGCTGAACGCTGCATTATCGTTGATCCTGACGGTGGCAACCGTCGGGGCGAGCATTTGGATGCTGACCCGCTGGAAACCGATTGCTTTCAGTGGCGGGATCACGACCGAGGGCGATTTCATCGCAGGTGTGATCCTGTTGATCGTGGTGTTTGAAGCCGCGCGGCGGGGCATCGGTCTTATCCTTGCGCTGATCACGTTTGTCTTCTTTCTCTATCCGTTACTTGCCCCGTATCTGCCGGGCGTTCTGGAGGGGCGCGCGTCGACATTGCGCCGTATCGTGCTGGTCCTGACCACGGATACCCAAGGCATATATGGTATTCCCGTTGGCGTTGCCGCGACCTATATTATTGTCTTCACGATCTTTGGTGCGTTGCTGTCCAATTTTGGTGCAGGCGATTTTTTCTTTGAACTTTCGGTGCGCTGCACACGCGGGTTGCGCGCCGCATCGGCCAAGTCAGCCGTGCTGTTTTCCACGCTGATCGGCATGGTCAGCGGCTCGGCGGCAGGTAACGTCGCGGTGACTGGCACGGTTACAATCCCGATCATGAAACGCGAAGGCTATGCGCCCCATCAGGCGGCCGCGATCGAGGCGGTGGCCTCGACGGGCGGGCAGATCATGCCGCCCGTGATGGGGGCCGCGGCCTTCATAATGGCCGAGATCGTCGGCGTGCCCTACACCGCCGTCATGGCTGCCGCGATCCTGCCTGCGCTGTTGTTCTTCGGGTCGGCCTTTGTGGTGGTCCACCTGCAGGCCGTCAAATCAGGCATCGCGCCAAATGCGGGAGAGCAGGTGAGCGAGGAGCCTTTGGCGCAGGTCTTGATCAAGGGCGGGCCGTTCATCGCCGCCTTCGCGACGCTGATCACGATGATGCTTGTCGGTTATTCACCTTTCATGGCCTCGCTCTGGGCGATGGTCGTGCTGATCGGGGGCGATGTGATCTGGCGGCGCAAGATCGACAGGGTCTTCATCGAGAAACTATTGCGCTCCGTGTCCGAAGGCGCGCGCTCGATCGTGACGATCTCGGCAGCTTGCGCCGCAGCGGGGATCATCGCAGGGGTTTTGGGAGTGACCGGCCTTGGGTCCAAAATCGCGACGCTGATTGATGTGGCGTCCGGTGGCTATTTGTTCCTGGCGCTGTTTTTCACAATGGTCACATCGATCATTCTGGGCATGGGGCTGCCGACAACGGCGGCCTATCTGATCCTTGCAACAGTGGTTGCGCCTGCCCTGGTCAAGCTTGGCGTTCCTGTTTTGACGGCCCATTTCTTTGTCTTCTACTATGGCTGCATTTCCACCATCACACCGCCCGTGGCGCTTGCGTCCTATGTGGCGGGCGGGATTGCGGGGGCCGACGTGAACAAGGTTGGCTGGACGGCGGCGGCCTATGCGGCGACGTCTTTCGTGCTGCCGTTCGCCTTTGTCTACGGACCCGGACTGCTGATGGGCGGCACCTGGGTGGATAATACGGCGGCTGTGCTCACTGCCAGTGCCGGCACCTTCGCCATCGCCGTGGCCATCATCGGCACCTTGACCGGGCGGCTTGCGCCTGTTGTGCGTTTGATAGCCGCTGTGGCGGGCCTTGGTCTATTGTTTCAAGGCTGGCTGAGCGCGGTCATCGGCATCGTCTTATTCTGTTGCGTGATCATTATTGATCGCGCCCGATCCAAACCAATCGAGGTCTCCACATGAAGCACAAGGACTATCGCCGCGTTGTCACCGGACATAACGCGCAGGGCACCGCCATTATCGAAAGCAACCAGATTGCGACCCAGCAGTTGGAGCGCCCAAATCGCCCCGGTGTGCGGCTAACGAATTTTTGGCTGACTGATCAAACGCCTGCCGAATATGATGGCGCGACCGAGACCTGCACGCGCGATTTCATCCTGCATCCGCCAAAGAACGGAACCGTGTTTCGCTGCGTCGAGTTCATGCCCGAGGACCCGGACGTCATGGCGCGCCTGTCCAGCGCGGATGGGGCAAAGGCATTTGCCGAAATGGGGGCTGGGGCCAATGTTGTGCAGGGGGGCCGCCATCCCTGGATGCACCGCACCGATAGCGTGGACTATGGCATCGTCATGAACGGCGAAATCTGGATGCTGATGGACAACGAAGACGACGACGTATTGCTGAAGGCGGGTGATGTTGTCGTTCAGCGCGGCACCAACCATGCCTGGGCCAATCGCGGGACCGAACCCTGCACGATCATGTTCGTGCTGATCGACGGGGTGACGCGGGCGGGCGGCGGCAAAGGCATTCCGCCCCGCTAGATGGCTTCGATCACCGCGAATATCACTACCAGAACGACATAGCACACAAGGCCATAGCGCAGGTTCCACCCCCATGTGAGGCGCGTTGGCGGGATGTTGGTGGTTGCCGCAATCAGCAGGGTTGCCGTCGCATTCGGAGAGGCGAACATCGAGATCGCCCAGCCTGCGCTGAGGGCAAAGACGATGTTGGTCGGGTCAGCTGGCAGGCTTGGGATGGTCTGCACCACCTGGCCGATGAACACCACAAGGATGATCGGGCTGAGCGCGACTTGCCCGCCCAGCGTGATCAGGATCGGTAGGCTGGCGAGGAACAGCCAGCCCGGCACGCCCGCAAAATCGAGCTGTGCCGTCAGTGTATCCATTGGCAGGACATCGGCCAACGCGCGGCCAATGAATCCCGACAGCCCAAGGGCAATGGCAGAGCGCGCGAGCCCGGGAGCGTTGCCTTTCAGGGCTGGCCAGAATGTCGCGAGTTGGCGCGTCATTGCCGTGCCTCGTGGACGCTGGGCGGCGAACCACAACAGCGTCACGCTTGGAGCTACGAACATCAATGACAAGGCCGTAGTGAAGCCCCATGTGATCTGTAGAACCGCTGTTGCCGCGATAAGGCTGCCACACACAATCGCAAGCCGCAGCAGTGCAAGACCCGGAAAGGGCGGTGGCGCAAGGTGGGCCGGCGTGCGCCCGCGCCATTCGACGCGGTCATAAAGCATGCCGATCATGATCATGAGAACGGAGGTCGCGATCCCCAGGCTGACGATCTTGCCCATGTCGATATCGGTGAACAAGGTTAACAAAACAGCCTGCGACAGCGTTGTCGGTGCCCAGAGGAGGATCCAGGCGAACCCGCGCAGGAGGGCTGACAATTGACGCCGTTCAAGGCCGGTGTCCGTTGTTCCGTCGCTGCGTTTGGCGGCATTCTGGATCAGGGGGGCCAAGAGGCTGATCGCGCCGAAATTCAGGAAGACACCCAACAGATGCCCGCCCGTCGCCGTCGCAATAAAGCGCCCTGCTGGGGGCTGTCGCAACAGGTAACGCCCGACAGTGAGGACCGAGTTGGAGCGCTCCGCCGCGATCTTCAGGGCCGTCAAAAGCAGGATGAAGGCCGCGAAGAACGCCGCCAGATCAACGGCTTGTGCAAAGACCTCCCATCCGTTTTCGGTTTGCAGCAACAGAACCGACAGGATTATGGCGGCGGCAAGCAGCAGCCATTCACGAATGGTGCTGGTCTTGAGCCCGGCAATGCAAAGCGCGGCAAAGCCCAAGCCAGCACCCCAGGCGAACAAGGAATCCCCGATCGTGCGCGCGCCAAGAACAAGGACTGAAAGGGCGATCAGGACTGTGGCGAGGGTCGCGGTCCTCATGCTAGATTTGCCACAGATGGAATCGGGAATCTTGCATGTTCATGAGCGTGGTTAACAGTGACTTGGTGCAGGTCAATGACGCGATTGCGACCGCGTATTGGACCAGGGCGGTGGACCGTGGAGCAGATGCACCGCTGGGTGTCGGTGCATTGGAGGGGGGCAAAGACAGCATTGGCTTTCTTGTCACAGCCACGGCCTTGTCGGGTGCCGGGGTATTGGGCTGCGCGCGGGTTGCGATGCCGGGCCAAGGTTGGGCCTTGCGGTTGGACGAGGTCGCGTTTCCTGTCGGCGCTGTGGCCCATCGGCATACCCATTCGGGCAGCGGCTGGCGGTGTCTGGTCGCGGGGTCTTTGCGCACTGAAGCAGAGGATCACACCACAATCATGAAAACGGGTGACTATTGGTTTGAACCGGCCCATAGCCCTGTGCGTGCCGTTGCGCTGCACGGCGCGGGTGTTACACGGTTCGTGCGTTGCATGGTTATTCCGCTGGCCGATCTGGGGCGTTCGACGTTTCAGCTTTGCACGCCTAAGGACGCTGACTTGCCGCGATTGCAGGTGACACACCGGCATTTCGATCATACCGTTCAGGTCGATGCCGGGTAGTGGTCGGACAGGGACGAAGTGCGCCAGTCCGGGTTCGGTTCGGCGGGTTCAGGGGCGTATCCGGCAGATTTGATCGCCTCGATTGCGCAGTATTCGTCCTTGTCTGACGTGTCGCCTGAAATACCGACCGCACCAAGCGTCACGCCCTCGGCATCTTCGACCAGGACCCCGCCCGGAACGGGGATGAGCCGCCCGCCGGACGCGGCCGCGAGTGCGTTCTGGAACGTTGGGCGTTCAGACAGGCGGTCGCGGATCAGGCGGCTTGAAATCCCCATGCCAAGCGCGCCATAGGCTTTGCCCAAGGCGATCTCGAAGCGGATCAGGCCCGCGCCGTCCTCGGATTGCATCGCCACAAGTTTGCCACCCGCGTCGAGCACCACGACGGTGAGAGGCAAGAGCGATGCCTTGCGCCCCAGGGCCAGGCTTTCGGTGACAATGGCGTTGGCGCGATCAAGGGGCAATGAGGTGTGCAGGCGCATGGCGTTTCCTTAGTTGACGGCCCCGGCGGCCCAAAGGCCAGACCACCATGCCTCAAAGTCAAAGTTTGGCAGCCACGTAACGATTTCTGGGAACATCAGGAGGGCCGCGATGGTAATGACGTCGGCGATGAAGAACAGCGCGACGCCGCGAAATATCGTGCCGAGCGGAATGTCAGGCCGCACGCCGTTGACCACAAAACAGTTGAGGCCGATGGGCGGGGTGATCAGGCAAATCTCGGCCATCTTGACGGCGATGATGCCAAACCAGATCGGGTCAAACCCAAGGGCGATAACCGCCGGATAGACCACGGGCAAAGTCAGCAGCAACATCCCGATGGCGTCCATGAACATGCCCAGCAGGGCGTAGCCAAGCAGAATGAAGATCATGATGGTCATCGGGGCCACGTCAAGGCTGACAATCCATTCGGTAAACGCGCCGGGAATGCCGGAAAACCCCAGGAAGCGCACAAAGATCAACACACCCCAGATCAGCGAAAAGATCATCACCGTCAATTTAGCGGATTCCATCAGCGAATCTTTGATTGACCTTAGTGGCGTGCCGCGCACCAGCGCCAGGACCATAACGATGAACGCACCAAGTGCCCCGGCTTCTGTCGGGGTGGCCCAGCCGCCGTAGATTGCCGTCATGATGATCACGACGACCAGGGCGATGGGGGAAATGCCGGGCAGGGTGCGCATGCGCTCACCCCAGGTAAAGCCCGACACCGATGGGGCAGAACCGGGTTTCAGCATCGCCCAGACGACAATGATCCCTGCATAGACCACTGCCGAGAAGATCCCGGGCAGGAAGCCCGCCAGCAGCAGTTTGCCGACGGATTGTTCAACGATAATGGCATAGATCACGAGGATCGCCGAGGGCGGGATCAGCGTGGCCAAGGTGCCGGCCGAAGCCACAACGCCTGCGGCCATACGCCTGTCGTAGCCGTATTTCAGCATCTCGGGAATCGCCACCCGGCTGAACACCGCTGCTGTCGCAGTGGACGCGCCGGACACGGCGGCAAAACCGGCGGTCGCGAACACTGTTGCAACCGCCAAACCGCCGGGCATCCAGCCAAGCCATTTGCGGGCCGCATCAAACAGCTGTTGGGTCATGCCTGCGTGGAATGCCAGAAACCCGATAAAGATGAACATCGGCAAGACGGACAGCGCATAGGCCGAGGACTTTGAATGCGGGATCGTGCCAACGATACCCGCCGCAGGGCCCCAGCCGCGCAGTTCCACCAGCCCCAACAGCCCGACCACGGCTGCCGCAAACACAACGCGCACGCCAAGAAAGATCAGCAAAAGCAGCAGACCAAGCGTGATAACGCCGACCAGAAAGGGATCGGACATGCCAATACCGATAATCATGAGAACGCCCCCGGATCGGAGAAATCGGCATCGTCACCCATGACTTCGTGGATCTCGTCCTGGGCCTGCTCGGCGACGTTCTTGGCGATCACGACGGCGATGGGTTCGGCGTCGGGATAGATGACAAGCCGGAGGGAGCCGACGAACTGCAACGCCAAGCGGCACCACCAGACCGAAAACGCGATCGGGACAAGCAGTTTGGACGGCCAAACAGGATATTCGGCGTCAATTGTCGTGTCGCCCAGGGTGTAGGCGCGCAGGAAATGCCCATAGCTGTAATAGATCAACACGCCGATGATGAACATCGCCACCAACGCGCCAAACGCCTCGAGCGCCCAGAGAGCCCGGCCCGAGAGCTTGCCCACCAGAAGCTCCATGCGGATGTGACTGCCCAGGCGTTGCGTATAGGCGGCCCCAAGAAAGGCCATGCTGGCCATCGAAAGCTCGACAAGGTCGATGTATCCACTGATCGGATAGTCGAAGGTGCGCAGGGAAATCTGCATCACCCCAAGGATCATGAGCGCCATAATCGCGAAGGCTGCCAAAAGGTTGGCGGCGTCCTCGATCGGGATCAACCTTTTATGAAGTCGACCAAGCAAGGCGCCTGGGACCTTTGAATCCGAAGACATGGGACGTCCTTTATCTGAGGTGTATGGGCGGGAAGAATGGTGGTGTTCGGGCGCCAAATGCGCCCGAACCCGATGTCAGACCTTACTGGTTCTGTGCTTCTTCGGCATATTCCCAAATTGCGTCGAACACGCCTTGTGCATCAAACGCATCAGAGTTTGCGGCGATCCACGCATCCCAGACCGGCTGCCCGGGAACATCGCGGAAGGCTTGAAGCTGCTCTTCGGAATAGACGATTTCCTGCATCGTATCGCGGAAGACAGGCAGGTTCTTTTCGTCCTGCTCTGCGTAGGCGGCCTGTTCAACGTCCATACCCATCCCGCGCAGGTCCATGAGGAGCGTCTGATACTGCTCGGGCAGGGCTTCATAGGCGGTCTTGTTCAGAACCCAGCCGCATTCGGACGTGCCGGGGGCAAGGTTGGACGTGAACCAATCGGCTTCATCCGCAATGCCGAAAGACACATGCGCATAGGTATAAGGGAAGGCCGCAGCATCAACCGCGCCGCGCTGGAAAGCCGTTGAGGTTTCACCCGCTGGCAAGGTTTGCTTGGTGGCCCCGAGAGCCTCCATCGCGTCACCAAGTCCACCGCCCGCACGCACGCGCAGACCCGCCCAATCGGCCAGGTCGGTCGGTGCATCGCCTTTGCCAAGGACTTCATACTGTGGCAGCAGGCCCGACATGTAGGGAATGGCGTTCCACGCTTCCATATCAGCGACAATAGCAGGATGTTCGAACATGCGCGAACGCACGTATTGATCAACTGCGGGATCGCCCAGCGGCAGGAACGGCAGCGAAAACACCATCCAGGCCGGGTTCTTGCCCGGGTGGTAGAAGTTGCAGATCGCCGCACCTTCAAAGGCATTCAACTGGATCCCGTCAAGGTTTTCACGGCTGCCGGACAATTGCCCGCCATAGAAGATCGTGATGTCAAAGTTGCCGCCCGTCTGTTCGCGGACCTGCTCAGCAATCGCTTCCATACCCGCCGAGAGCGCGCGGGTTGCCCCACATCGACAGGCTCCAGTTTACTTCGGGCCCCTCGATCGTCTGCGCAGCGGCCGTTGTGGATGCAAGGAGCAGCCCGGTAAAGGTTATCTTTTTCAACAGTTTCATATCATCCTCCCAGATGGTTAATGGCGTGTTCGCCGTTTGGTATTCCGCCGCGTGACGCTATTGAGACGCGAGTTGTTCAAGTTTGCAAGGTCGTTGGTCGCGACAGCCCCGGTTTTCAGAATCGTTCACTGCCCTCATGACGCCAGTTCTTCGGGTTTGGTCTTGAACGGCGCGCGGATCAGGGCCTTGATCGATTTTGATGTGGCCACTGTGGCATTGCGCGCGAAATCCGCGTGGTGACGTTCAGCCAGGGACAGATCATAGAGGTAATTCACCATCGCGCCGCCTGATTGATAGCGACCGTTTTCGGAACTGTCGGCGCCGGCGTGCACCGCGTGGATTTCGGCGCCGTTGCCCAGATGAAACCGGGCAACTGGATCAAGGGGGGTGCCGTCATCCCGCTTGGCCTCAACCAGATATCGCGCGGCCATCGCACACACATCTTCGGGCGGGGCATCACCGGCGAGGACAGCGGCGGCCACATGCCCATAGGTCGGATCACTTGTTTGGCTGACCAGCCAAGTATTTAATCGCGGGATAGGGGAGAGGGTCACGAAATCGGTCAGGTGCGGAAATTCCAGCGACAGTTCTTGGGCGACCTGTTTGATCAACAGATTGCCAAAGCTGATCCCCTTCAACCCGTCCTGACAGTTTGAGATCGAATAAAACACAGCGACGCGCGCGTCCTTGGTCATGAGAAGCTCGCGGTCTTCGGAAAGGAGCGCGTCGATTGATCCGGGGATTGTTTTGGTCAATGCGACCTCGACAAAGATCAGCGGCTCGTCGGGCATGGCTGGGTGAAAGAACGCAAAGCAACGCCGGTCCGGCGGGCTAAGTCTGCGGCGCAGATCATCAAGATCATTGATTTCATGCACGGCTTCATAGGCGACGATCTTGTCAAGCAGGGAGGCAGGCGCATCCCAATCAATTTGCTTGAGAACCAGAAACCCGCGATTGAACCAGCTGCGCAGCAGAAGCGCGAAATCAAGGTCACTGCGCGCCAGTTCAGGCGCATCTTTCATCAAGCGCAGAAGGTCGACACGCATGTTCACGAGATCTGCTGTTGCCCCGCTTGGCTGATTGAGGCGGCGCAGCAGTTTGCGTCTTTTCGGGGCCGCGACTTCTGCAACGCGGGCATAGGCATTGGCCGCGCGTGTTTCTGCATATTCGGCTGCCAGAACAGCCAAGGCCCCCGCATCGATGTCAAGCTCGTCGTTCATGAATTGAAAGAACGCCAGTTTCTTGTCGTCGCCTGACGCGCGGTAGCGATCAAGGATCACCTCGGCAAGTTTCTGGCCCGACACTTCGCCCTCGTCGGACAAAAGCGCATAGCAAAGCTGCGCCATATCGCGCGGGTCGTTGTCCTTTCCCGTCACACGGCTACGGGCAAACAGTGTGGACAACATATCTGGCAGGAAGCGGTTGCGTTGCATGGGCGTCCTTAGTTCACTGTGACGCTTTGGGACGACAGCGCAACGGTGAAACTCAGGCTGCCTTCGTTCACCAGCCATTTGCGAATGTCATAGCTGCGCGCGCCGACCTTGTGCATCGGGTCACCGTTTGCCAGCGCGCGGGCGGCCTCAAGGTTGGTGGCGCGGTAGATGATCATCCCTTCGGCTTCCATCATATCGCCGGTAACGTCGGACACGGGGCCGGCCATGACCAAGGCACCGGCGGCTTCCATTTCCTTTTGGTAGGCGAGGTGGTCGGGCAAGGTGGCTTTCACCAATCCCATGTCGCCCGTGGGCCGCGTGCGCACGACAAACAACTCCATCGCCAGCGCGCCGCGCGCCTTTGCTTCGCTCTTGTAGTCTTCCCATTTAGGCATGGACTCACTCTCCTCTGTTACGCCGACCCTAACCGGAGTCCGGCGCGCTGCAAATAAAAAATCGATTTTATTGGACATTGGGCGAAAATGACGACACTTTTGGAAAAGCGAATCTGGGAGGACTCATGGAAGACGGCGCATCACTTGAAGGCCTGCGGCAGTCAGCACAAGACGACGTGCGCGCCTTGCGCCGCGAGATTACCACATTGAGTGACGCGCAGATCGGCCTGATCCTGACCAAGGCGCGGTCCCACTATGCATGGACTGACAGGCCGGTGTCAGACGACATGCTGCACAAGATCTTCGACATCATGAAGATGGGCCCGACCAGCATGAATACCTGCCCCAGCCGGATCATCTTTGTGCGCTCGAAGGCGGGCAAGGAACGGCTGGCCAAGGCGCTCAAGCCCGCGAATGTGCCAAAGGTGATGAACGCGCCCGTAACGGCGATCATCGCTTACGATGTGAATTTCTGGGAAGAACTGCCGCGTTTGTTCCCTCACGAGGACCGCCGGTCGCATTTCAAGGACAAACCGGCACATAGCGAAGAGACGGCGTTTCGCAATTCCACCTTGCAAGGGGCCTATTTCATGATCGGCGCGCGGGCGCTGGGGCTGGATATTGGCGCAATCTCGGGCTTTGACAATGCAGTGGTGGACGCCGAATTCTTTGCCGGAACATCGGTAAAATCGAACTTCTTGTGCAATCTGGGCTACGCGGACGAGGCCGCGCTGTTCCAACGCTTGCCCCGGTTCGATTTCGACGACGTCTGCGAAATCATATGACCGAGGGGACGCACTGAAGTGGCCGTCAAGATGAAAACATCGGTGACCCTTTCGATGAACGCAAAGTGTTCCAGCCATTCGGTTGCCCAACTGCGCACGCGCGATCTGGTGTCGATCATTGACGAACCGGTTGAGCGCCACGGCACCAACCTTGGCTTCACACCCACGGATACAGCACTTGCCGCGCTGGCGGGCTGCACCAATACGATCGGCCACAAATGCGCGTCCCGGTTGGGCGTGGACATCGGCAACCTGGATATTTCGGTGAAGTGCCGATTCAACCGACTTGGCGTGACCCTGGAGGAGGAGATCGCCACCCCGTTTGAAGAGATCGATCTGGTCGTGCTTTCAGACGGCAAGGCGTCGCAAGACGAGTTGACCCAAGTGGCGATGGAGGTCGCCAAATACTGTCCAGTGTCCAAGCTGTTTCGCGGCGCTGGCACCATCATTAACGAGGATTGGCGCAAAGCCAGCTAACCAATAACCAAGGGAGAGAGACCAATGGCACTAACACGACGCAATGCCCTTGCGGCAGGATTTGCGATGGGATTGTCCACCGCAATCACAGGGGCCGCTACGGCCCAAGAGGTCATCAACATGACCGCAATCGATGGCTATCCAGAGCGCTCCATGTGGGTCGCCGAGTTTTCCGGCTTTTTCATTCCACGGGTGGATGAACTGCTGGCAGAAACCGGCAACTACCAGATCAACTGGATGGAAGCCTACGGCGGCCAGATCGTAAAACCACGCGGGGTCCTGGAGGGCATCAAGCTGGGCTTGGGCGATATTGGTATCGTCACGACGATTTTCCACAGTTCGGCCTTGCCCTCGCAGGGTATCTCTGCTGTGACGCCGTTCGTGTCGTCTGATGCGCGCGTGGTGGCGCAGGCGGTTGACGAGATCGCCCGCGAGTTCCCGCAAATGGGCGCCGAATTGGCGGCCGAGAACCAGGTATATCTGGCGACGGGCGTTGTTCTGGACACCTATCAGTTGTTTTCGACCGAGCCGATCAATTCACTGTCTGACCTTGAGGGTCTCAAGATTGCCGGTGCGGGCTACAACCTGCGCTATCTTGAAGGGATCCCCGGTGCAGCCGGTGTGCGCGGCGGTTTGCCGGATTTCTACAACATGCTGCAAACCGGTGTGACCGAAGCGGCGATGCTGTGGCCAGAGGCTGCGGTGACATTCAAGATCGCCGAGGTAGCACCCTACATGTTGCAGGCCGATCTGGGTGCCGTGAACTCAAAGACTGTGACCGTGAACGCTGACGTCTGGGCTGCGCTGCCTGACGAGGTCAAAGACGTGCTGCAAACTGTCGCGCTGGAATACCGTGACCGGGTTGCGGGCATCGCGATGGACAAGGCGGCTGCATCGGTTGCGGCCTACATCGAAGGTGGCGGCACCGTCGTCGTGATGAGCCAGGACGAGCGTCAGGCCTGGGCCGACAGCATGCCCAATATTGCTGCCGAATGGGCGGCGAATCTGGACAGCACTGGCGCGCCCGGTTCTGACATGCTGGTCGCCTATATGGGGAAGCTGGCCGCGGCTGGATTCACCCCGTTGCGCGATTGGGCGGCGGAACTCGAGTAATCGAACTCTAGCGAGGTGAGTCTTGAAAATGATCGTCACGGGTCTGCGAAAAATTGAAAGTTGGGTCGTGGCGGTCGCGATTATTGCCAACGTCAGCGGTGCATTTGTGCTGCTGGCGCTGGTCGTGATCATGAACGTCGATGTGGTGTCACGAAATCTGTTTCTGGCACCGTTCCGGGGTGTGGTCGAAATAGTGGTGTTTTCATTGGCGCTTATTGTGTTCCTGCAATTGCCGGATGTGGTGCGTACGGGGCGGCTGACCCGATCTGACGGGTTTCTTGGCCTGCTACGCAGCCGCGCCCCGCGTCTGGGCGGGGGACTGGCCCGCGTCCTGGATGGGGTGTCCTGTATCTTCATGAGCATGATCGTCTGGACGGTCTGGCCCGAATTCACCGAGGCCTTTGAAAGTTGCTATTTCTTCACCCCGCCCGAATTTGGGGTGCAGCCGACCGGCGCATTTTGGGCTGATTTCAAAACCGCATTGGGGCGGTGCGACTACTTTGGCACGCCCGGTATCCTTGCCGCACCCTGGTGGCCCGTGCGGCTCGCGATCGCGTTTGGCTGCGCCTGGGCGGCGATCCTGTTCTTCTTCAAGACCGTGCTGGGCGACACCCAAGACCCGCGCCACGTCACAGCCCAAACCAGCGGAGACCTGTAGCCTATGGATCCGCTCACAATTGGAATGCTGTCAGTCGGCGCGATCGTCGTCTTGGTCTACCTCGGTCTTTATATCCCGGTCGCCTTGGGCCTGGTGTCTTTCGTGTCGATCTGGCTGATGTCCGGTAAATCCATCCTTGCCTTCAACTTTTTGAAGGTGGCCGTCGGGGACGGGGTCACGGAATACAACTTCGCGACGATCCCGCTGTTCACCCTGATGGGGCTGCTTGTTTCAAGGGCGCGGCTGGGCCGCGATATCTATGACGTGATGAATTCCGCCTTTCGCAAGGTGCTTGCGGGGATCGGCATGGCAACGGTCGGTGCCAACGCGGTCTTTGCGGCGATCACCGGATCGTCCATCGCCTCGGCCTCGGTTTTCACAAAAATTTCAGTGCCGGAAATGCTGCGCTACAACTACAACAAGCGCTTTGCGGTTGGTGTTGTGGCAGGATCATCGGTGCTGGGCATGATCATCCCGCCTTCGGCGATGCTCATCATTTATTCCTTTGTGGCGGAACAATCCGTGGGCGACATGTTCCTTGCAGGGATCATCCCCGGCCTGATCCTAACTGGCGTCTACGTCGCGGCGATCTATGTCATGGCGCGGGTCTGGCCCTCTTATGTGGGGGAGGACATCAGCGCCGACGAGCTGCCAGCGATGCCCGGCGCGGAAATGTTCCGCAAAACATGGCCCGTTGCCTCATTGATCCTGTTGGTTCTGGGGGGCATTTACACGGGCTGGTTGACGCCTGTCGAAGCGGGTGCGGCGGGTGCATCGCTTGCGCTGATCGTGGCCATCGCACGGCGTTCAATCACATGGCCGGATTTTTGGAAAACCCTGGTCGAGACGGGCCATATCACGGCTGCGATCCTGCTGCTGATTACGATGGCGTCGTTCTATAGCCGGATGCTTGGCTATGCGGGCCTGCCCAACCAGCTTGATGCACTGTTGCAGGCGTGGGATATGTCGTTCTTCCAGATCATGCTGATTTATGTGGCGTTGATGTTGGTTTTGGGCACCTTGCTCGACACGGCATCGATCATCCTGATCGTCGTGCCGCTGTTCATCACCTTGATTGAAAGCATGGGGTTGAGCCTTGTCTGGTTCGGGATTGTCACCGTGATCGGAGCCGAGATCGGCCTGCTGACTCCGCCACTTGGCATCTCGTGTTTTGTCATCAAAAGCACGTTGAACGATCCGTCAATCTCGCTCAAAGACGTATTTCTTGGGGCTCTCCCATTTGCGTTTCTCATGCTGTTGGTCCTGATCCTGTTGATCAGGTTCCCGATCCTTTCCACTGCAATTCTCTAGCGTCAGGAGCGCACTTCACATGAAAGACGTCACCATTGACACGATAACCCAGGCCTTTCTGGATTATTGCAGTGATGATACCGATCCGCGCACGATGTTCGTCCTGCAAAAGATGGTCGAGCACATGCATGCCTTTGCCAAAGAAACCCAACTGACCCACGCAGAATGGGCGCGTGGCCTGAAGTTCCTGACGGATGCGGGCAAGATCACGGATGACGAACGCAACGAGTTTGTGCTGATTTCGGACGTGACGGGGATGTCGTCGCTCGTGGATATGATCGGCTCGCAGCACGAAGGCACCTCGTCTAGCGTGCTTGGTCCGTTTCATTCGGTCGGCGCGCCGCTTTTGCCAGTGGGCGGTGACATCAAAAAGGACAACGAGGGCGCGACTGTCGTCGTCGAGGGATATGTGCGGGATCTGGATGGGAATCCGGTAGAAGGCGCGATGATCGAACTGTGGCAGACGGCCGAAGACGGGCTCTACTACGCCCAGGACGAGGCCAAGGAGGATTTCAACCTGTGCTGTTCCATGCGCACCGGCGCCGATGGCCGCTACGCCATCACAACGGTGAAACCTGCCCCCTATAAAGTGCCTGATGATGGCCCCGTGGGCGAGTTGTTCCGCGCGACAGGGCGCACGCCCTGGCGCCCGTCACATCTGCATTTCATCGTTCAAGCGGAAGGCCTCAAGCCGCTGGTGACCGAGGTTTTTGCAAACGGCGATCCTTACCTTGATCGCGACGCTGTCTTTGGCGTGCGCTCTGATCTGATCATGAATTACGTCGAAAGCCACGATCTGGACGCTTTGCCCGACGATCTGGAAGTTGGACGCAACGTTACTCTCCCTTATTTCAAGGTTGATTTCGATTTCACCCTTGTCCCTGCAGAAAAATAGAAACTGATCCGAAAAGGAATAAAATAGATGCGCGAAACACATCTTGAGGACGGCAAATGGTGGGTCAGCCCGTATAATTTCGAATCCAGCGTGCGTGCGGGCTTGAACCTGCCCGAAAAGGTTGAAATTCACGATGCGACCCTGCGTGACGGGGAACAGACGCCGGGCGTCGTGTTCTCTATCGACGACAAGATCGAGATCGCCACCAAGCTGGATGAACTTGGCGTAGACCGGATCGAAGCGGGGATGCCCGCAGTGTCACCCGATGATCAAAAGGCGATCAAGGAAATCTCCAAGCTGGGGTTGAAGTCAAAGATTTTCACCTTTGCCCGCGCGATGCAAAAAGACATCGATCTGGCGCTGGAATGTGGCGCAGACGGCGTTGTGATCGAAGTGCCGATTGGATACCCGAAACTGGTGACCCAGTTCGGCTGGACATGGAAAGACGTGGCCGAAAAAACCGCGCCCATCATCAACTATGCCCGTGAAAACGGGCTGCATGCGCTGTTTTTTCCCTACGACACGACACGGGCACGCAAGGATGATCTGACCAATCTGTGCAACTACATCATGGACAACGCGCCGCCCGATTCCATCGGCATTGTTGATACAATGGGCTGCGCGACACCCGAAGCGATCAAATACATGGTGCGCTGGGTCACCGATATGACGGGCCTGCCGATCGAAATCCACACGCACAACGATTTCGGGATGGGCGTGGCCACCGAACTGGCGGCCGTGACCGCGGGGGCCGTCTGTGTTCATAGCTGCGCCAACGGTTTGGGCGAACGCACGGGCAACGCCGCGCTTGAAGAACTGATGATGGGTCTGCACCTGCTTTACGGTTACGACACCGACTACAAGCTCGATAAAATCCCAGAGCTTGCCGCGATGATCGCCGAGAAATCCAACATCCCCATCGCGCGCAACAAACCTGTGTTGGGTCACGGCAACTTCATTCGTGAATCCGGGATCGGCATCAACTATGTGATGAACGATCCGCTGGTCATGTTCGCTACGCATCCGTCACTGACGGGTAAAATCGGCGAAGTTGTTCTGGGCAAGAAATCGGGCAAGGCATCCATCATCTATAAAATGGGAGAGATGGGCCTGGGTGAAGTTGATGACGACAAGATCGCGCTGATTCTGAATGAGGTCAAAGCCACAGGTATTGCCAAGCGCGACGTATTGTCGAATGAAGAGTTCGCCAATATTGTTGCTGCGGTAAAGGCTAAATAGGGCTATGTCGCGCACATGAACGTCAATCTGAACCCAGCCCAGTCGCCCTCCGAGGGGTCCGCTACGAAGCTTGCTTATAACAGGCTGCGCGACTTGATCCTGACGGGCGATCTGGCGCCGGGGGAAAAGCTCAAGATTGATCGGCTGCGCGATTTGCTGGGGACGGGGGCGTCACCGATCCGCGAGGCGTTGAGCCTGCTTGTGTCTGACCAGCTTGTGGTGCGTCACGAGCAGCGCGGATTTCGCGCCGCCGAAACCAGCCGCGAGAATTTTCAGGAGATTCTGACGCTGCGTTGCGCGCTTGAAAGCATGGCGCTGGGTCACAGTATGGAAAACGCGACCGACGAATGGGTCGAAAATCTCGTTGTCGTCCACCACCGCATGACGCGCCTTCAGGCCGAACGCTCGGACGCATTCGAACGAGAGCACAAGCATTTTCATATGGCACTGATCGGCAATTGCCAGTCGCCGTTGCTGTTGCGGTTTTGCGATCAGCTTTATGATCTCAACATCCGCTACCGCTACCTTGCGGGGCGGTCGTCTGACTACAAGGGCCGCAAGGTCGATGACGAACACCGCCAGATCCTGGATGCCGTCATTTCCGAACACCCTGATCGGGCTGCCGCACTTTTGGTATCCCATTATGAACGGACGGGCGCATTTCTGAAGGGCTACATCCATTAGGGAAGCTGCGATGCCCTTGCGAGAGCGTTACAAGTGGTGAGGTTACTGCCACGTCTGATGATTGCGCCAAACGGGGCGCGGCGCAGCAAGGCAGATCATCCCGCCCTGCCAGTCACCGACGAAGAAATCATCGACACGGCGCGACTTTGCCAAGACGCGGGTGCGGACGGGCTCCATCTGCACATCCGTGATGCACAGGGTCGCCACCTGCTTGACGCGCCACGATACCGCGCACTGCTTGATCAGTTGGCAGACCAGGCTCCCGGCATGTATCTTCAGGTGACATCAGAGGCGGCAGACCGTTATAATGCGCCCGAGCAGCGCGCGGTAATACGCAACCTGCGCCCCGCGCATGTTTCTGTGGCCCTACGAGAAATGGTGCAAAGCCCGGACGATTGGCCCAAGGCCCGCGATTTCTATCATTGGGCAGCCGAAAGTGGCGTCGAAATCCAGCACATCCTGTATTCGCCCGATGACGTCCGCGCCTTCATTGCGGGCTGCGATATGGGCTTCATCCCCGACCAGACCCACCTGACCCTTTTCGTGCAGGGCAGCTATTCTAAGGGATCGCAAGGAAGTGTCGCGTTGGAGACCTATCTGGAGCCGTTTGCGCAAAGCGATGGTTTGGCGTTTGACTGGATGGCCTGCGCGTTTGGCGCGGCCGAAACGGACAGCCTTGTGCGGGCGGTCCAACTGGGTGGGAAAGCAAGGGTCGGGTTTGAAAACTCCCTCTGGCACCGCGACGGAACGCGCGCCAAAGACAACGCGGACCGTGTCCGCGCGCTTGTCGGTGCGCTTCGCCGCCTTCAAGCGCCAGATCAAAACAACGACATTGCCTAAGACCCGCTGCGTTGGGGCCGATCATGACAGGTTATGAAGCCTTGGCGCGAGAGCGCCCAACAATCACCGTTGCGGTCACGACCATAATCAAGAAGCTTAGCAATCCCTTGGATACGGGTTCCATCGTGCCAACGATCTGGAGTGCGTGGACTGCGGTGCTTGTCACGATCACTACGGCAAAGCCCATATGAACACGCCGCCATGTCATCGGAGCAAGGCACAGACGTCGCCGTGACAAGACTGCAAGCGCCGAGATAAATATGGTCCACATCCCGATGACGCCCCAAACCGAAAAGGGCGTTGGTGAAGAAAAGAGAAGGGCATCAACCACGTCCGGCGGGCTTGTAACCCATAGGCCTACCACATGGATCAGGACCAGCGTCACCAGCGCACCGCCAAGAACGCGGTGTATTTTGCGGCTTTGCATGATGTTGAGACCGGGTAAAATTCCGCCTGCCAGAAGTGGCTGGATCAGCAAAAGCGTCATCGCAATGATCCCTGCGAACCCGGCAACAATATAGACCGGGCCGCGCCAGGCAAGCAGTGGGCTCAGGGTTGCGGCAAAAACTGGAACAACCACGCAGATGAAAACTGCTGTCCAGATCAATGTGGCTCGCGCCCGCGCCGGGCGTTGCGATGACACGTCGATCAGACCGGCACGAGCACGAAGTCCACATTGAGGCTCGTGTCTTTTGGGCTTTGCATCACCGGCCGCAGAAACACGGTTTCAAAGTCACCGCTGTCATAGGCAAGATGCCCATGTGGCTGGCCAAACGCAGGGACAATCTGCGGCATCTCGAGGCGAAACGTCCCGTTGACATCGGTGAGGGTGGCACCATGACTTTGGGGGTCGCGTTCGTGCCCCTCGGTCGTGTGTGCCCAAATCTGGATGCGCTGACCGGAAAGCGGCGCGCCATCACCCGCACGACGGACTGTGCCCGTCATCCAAAAGCCACCACCGCCAATTCTGTCGACAATAGCGGCGCCTGGCAGATAGTTATTCGCGCCACCGCGCATTGTTGGTGTCGGTGCGAGGGTCTGGGCCGTGGCACCTGAAAACATGCCTGACCCTGCGGTTGCCAAGGCGGCGCCAGCGGATGTCAGGAGGGAGCGGCGCGTGATGAGTTGGCGGGGCATGTTGCATCCTTTCCTCGGCTTCATGGCGTTTATCATAGCACTTTTGGTCGAAATTTCATCGAAAGAAGCGTAGAAGCCGCACTCTGAACCGTCACACTGTTGTGATAGACAGGCAGCGTCGGCATCGGTCGAAAAGGGCAGTTCGACTTCCAATCGCAAATCATGCTGGGTATTCCCGAGAAATGATGATGGCTCGCGTGAAGGCAAATGTCAGAATCCTCAGCTGAAAACCTAACCACCGTGCCGTGCGCGGCGAATGACCGCTTTCGACCGATTCCGAATGCTTAGCGACCGGACAACGGCGCCAAGACACAACGTGTTCTTGACGGTCCCAATTGCTTCACATATGCACAGCAAACACTGGGCGGGCGTTGTGTAGTGGTAAGACCTTAGCCTTCCAAGCTAATGACGCGGGTTCGATTCCCGCCGCCCGCTCCAGATTTTCCTGTAATGGCCCTGAAATGCGTCCCTGCGCCGCTTGTGGTCATTTAGCGGGGCGGTTAAGCAATCACGAACTTCAAAAAGGTGGTGCCAATGGCCCGAGCCCCGATCACAACCGACGAAGACCGCGCGAAGTCGAAAGAAATCGGCGCGCTGCGCGGGCTTTGGCCGTTCGTCGCACCGCACAAGGCGATGATGGCGTTTGCATTGGTGGCGCTGGTGACCACAGCGATGATTTCGCTGGTCATGCCGCTGGCCGTGCGCCGTGTTGTCGACAATTTCGAGGCCGCAGCCAGCACGATCCTTGATCAGTATTTTGCTGCTGCCCTGGTGATTACCGCCCTTTTGGCCGTCGGCACGGCGCTGCGCTATTATCTGGTGACGCGCCTTGGCGAGCGGGTGGTGGCCGACATTCGCAAGGCGGTTTTTGACCGCATGGTGATGATGAGCCCGGCGTTCTATGAAAAGATCATGACCGGCGAGGTTTTAAGCCGGATCACCACCGATACGACCCTCATCCTTTCTGTGATCGGTTCGTCCGTGTCGATTGCCCTGCGCAATGTTCTGATCTTTGCCGGCGGATTTGGACTGATGCTTTATACTTCGCCGAAACTGGCGGGTCTGGTATTGCTGATCGTGCCTGCGGTGATCATCCCGATTGTGGTGCTGGGCCGCCGCCTGCGCGCGCTCAGCCGCGAAAATCAGGACTGGATCGCGGCCTCGAGCGGCAGCGCGTCCGAAATCCTGCTTTCGGTGCAGACCGTGCAGGCCTTTACCCACGAGGCCCAAAGCCGCGACAAATTCGATGACGTCACCGAAAAAAGCTTCGTCGCCGCGCGCAAGCGGATTGGCACCCGCGCGGTCATGACGGCGATCGTTATCTTCCTTATTTTTTCGGGGGTTGTGGGGGTCTTGTGGATTGGCGCGCGCGATGTGCGTGACGATATCATGACCATCGGCGAATTGGTCCAGTTCGTGATTTACGCCATCATGGTCGCAGGGGCCGTGGGCGCATTGACCGAAATCTGGAGCGAGTTGCAGCGCGCCGCCGGGGCAACTGAACGGCTTGTGGAATTGCTGAATGCCCATGACAGCGTGGCGGACCCGTTGCGCCAAGCGAACATGCCCGACACACGGCGCGGCGAAATCGCCTTTGAGGAGGTGACGTTTCATTACCCGTCGCGCCCCGATACCTCGGCGCTTGATCAGGTGTCACTGACGGTCGCGCCCGGCGAAACCATCGCGCTGGTCGGGCCATCCGGTGCCGGAAAAACGACGATCATTCAACTGCTGTTGCGGTTCTATGATCCCGCCAGCGGCGCGGTGCGCCTTGACGGTGTGGACCTGCGCGAGATGGAGCGTGCCGATTTCCGCCGTCATATGGCGCTTGTGCCCCAGGACCCAGTGATCTTTGCCGATACGGCCCGCGAAAACATCCGCTTTGGCCGCCCGGACGCCACCGACGCACAGGTCGAGGACGCCGCGCGCGCCGCCGCTGCCCATGATTTCCTGACGGCCCTGCCTGACGGGTATGACAGCTATGTCGGCGAACGCGGCGTGATGCTGTCGGGCGGCCAAAAGCAGCGTATCGCCATTGCCCGTGCCATTTTGCGTGACGCGCCCGTGTTGTTGCTGGACGAGGCCACCAGCGCGCTGGACGCCGAAAGCGAACGTGCTGTGCAACAGGCGGTCGATAAGCTGTCAAAGGATCGCACGACGATCATTGTCGCCCACCGTCTGGCCACGGTGAAAAAGGCAGATCGCATCGTCGTGATGGAGGATGGCCGCATCGTGGCCACCGGCACCCATGACCAGCTGGTCGCGCAAGACGGGCTTTATGCCCGTTTGGCCCGGTTGCAATTCACCGACGGCTTGGCCGCCGAGTAGCTGTTTCGCAGCGTCAGTCTTGCCTAACGCCAAATTTGCCCACATCTTGGGCCCGAGGAATGCCCCGGCGTCAGATCGGGCAAATACCAGGGGAGGAGACGACCATGACCTACGCGTCCGTGGCCGATAGAGATGCAATCGAGGCCGAGTCCGCATGGGAAGACCGCCCCATGCCCGTGACATTGCATCAAATGCTGGAAAAAACCGCAACGACACATGCATCGCGCAACGCGCTGACCTATCAGTTGTTGTCCGATCCCAAGGCCAAGGCCGAAACCCTGAGCTGGACGCAATTGCTGGAGAAAACCAACCAGACGGCGAACCTGTTTCACGAATTGGGAGTGGGTGAAAATGATGTGGTCGCCTTTTTGCTGCCCAATGCAACCGAAACCGCGCTGACCTATCTGGGCGGTGCCGTTGCGGGGATCGTCAATCCGATCAACCCACTGCTGGACGCCAATCAGATCGCGTCAATCCTGCGTGAAACCGGCGCCAAGGTGTTGGTGACCCTGCGCGCCTTCCCGAAAACGGATGTGGCGCAAAAGGCGGCCGAGGCCGTGCGCCTGGCCCCGAATGTGCATACGATCCTCGAGGTGGATTTGCTCCGCTATCTGACGGGCGTCAAGAAACTGATCGTCCCGCTGATCCGCCCCAAAGTGGATATCCAGCATCGCGCCAAGGTGCTGAACTTCAACGCTGAAATCGCCAAACAGCCAACGGTTTTGAAATTCGCCGACAGCGAAGAAGACCGTGTTGCCGCCTATTTTCACACCGGTGGCACCACCGGTATGCCCAAAGTGGCACAGCATAAATACAGCGGCATCATCTATAACGGCTGGCTGGGTGATCGTTTGCTGTTCACCGAAAAGGACACGATGATTTGCCCGCTGCCGCTGTTCCACGTGTTTGCCACGATTGTGGTCATGGGCGCATCCCTGTCATCGGGCGCGCATGTGGTGTTTCCGACGCCCCAAGGCTATCGCGGCGAGGGGGTGTTCGACAATTTCTGGAAGCTGGTGGAACGCTATAAGGTCACCTTCATGATCACGGTGCCCACGGCCATGTCCGCCCTGATGCAACGCCCCGTGGATGCCGATATTTCGTCGCTCCAGATGGCGTTTTCCGGCTCGGCCCCGCTCCCGATCGAGCTCTATAAGAAATTCGAGAAAGCTGCGGGTGTCACCATCTGCGAGGGCTATGGCCTGACCGAGGCGACCTGCCTCGTGTCGATCAACCCGCCCGACGGCGAGAAGAAGGTCGGGTCGGTCGGCCTGCCGTTCCCCTATACCGAGATCAAGATCATGTCGGTGGACACCCACGAAGAATGCCCGCCCGACGAGGTGGGCGAAATCTGCGTGTCCAACCCCGGTGTTGTCTCGGGCGAAACCTATACCGAAACCGACAAGAACGCCGATCTCTATTACGCGGGCCCCAAATCCAACGCGCAATTCCTGCGCACGGGCGATCTGGGCCGGATCGATAGCGATGGTTACCTGTGGATCACGGGTCGCGCCAAGGATCTGATCATTCGTGGCGGTCACAACATCGACCCCGCCGAAATCGAAGAAGCGCTGGCAGGTCATCACGATGTCGCCTTTGCCGGCGCCATCGGCCAGCCCGATGCCCACGCGGGCGAGGTGCCTTGCGTCTTTGTCGAACTGGTGTCCGGTGCGACCGTCACCGAGGACGAATTGATGAAATTCGCCAAGGACCACATCAGCGAGCGCGCCGCCCATCCCAAGCATCTGCAGATCATGGATGAACTGCCGAAAACGGCCGTGGGCAAGATTTTCAAACCTGACCTGCGCAAGATGGCGATTGCCCGCATCTATGATGCGGCGCTGTCCAACGCCGATGTCGCCGCCGAGGTGGCCGAGGTCGTTGAGGACAAGAAACGCGGTCTGGTGGCGCGTCTGAACAAGACCGGCACCGTCACGGATGAAAATGTCCTGCGCGCGCTGGGGGCCTTCACCCGCCCCTGGGAGTGGGCCGACTGACTGCGCGCATCTGCCGCTTGTGGCGCGCGCATGGCGGACTAAAGTCGGATCATGTCGCAGCCTGATCCTGCCATTTTTACCGGGCCAGTTGCCGTCATGGACGGCAACTGGCCCTGTGTGCGTTTGGGGCGCGGATGATCCACCGGCTTGATAAGACCGGGACCGTGCGGATTTGCCCGATCCAGACGGACCTTGGACGGGCCTTGCTGGCGCGTCACGGGCTGGCCCCCGACGATCCGGATTCGTGGTTGCTGATTGAGGGTGATCAGGTTTTGCAGGACTTTGACGCGATGATTTACCTTGGCGAACGCATGGGCGGCTGGGGGCGGCTTATGTCGGTGTTGCGCATCCTGCCGCGCCCGATGCGCGACTGGCTTTACCGGCGCATAGCGCGCAATCGCTACGCCGTGTTTGGTCATGCAGACCTCTGTGCGCTGCCCGATCCGGCCCTGCGCGCAAGGTTGATCGGATGAAGATCACAGTCATCGGCGGCTATGGAGTTTTCGGCGGGCGGCTGGTGCAGCTTTTGCGCCGTGACGGGCACGAGGTGACAGTTGCGGGGCGCGATCTGGCGCGCGCGCAGCGTTTTGCCTCGGCTTGGGGCGCGCAGGCGATGGTATTGGATCGATCCGCCGATCTGTCGCCGCTGACCGGCGCAGAGGTGGTCGTGGATGCCGCCGGCCCGTTTCATGCTTACGGCGATGATCCTTATCGCCTTGCGCGCTTTTGCATCGATGTGGGGATCAACTATCTTGATCTGTCCGACAATGCCGCGTTCTGCGCGGGTATTTCAGTGCTGGATGCCAACGCCCGCAAGGCCGGCGTCTTTGCCTTGTCGGGTGTGTCGAGCGTGCCGGCCCTGTCCGCCGCCGCCGCCACGGCGCTGGCGCAGGACATGGAGACAATCGACACGATCAGCAGTGCGATCCTGCCGGGCAATCGCGCCCCGCGCGGGCGGTCCGTCGTGGACAGCATCCTGTCACAAACCGGGCTGATGTTTGACCAAACGACAGACAGCCAGACGACGCCGGTCCGGTCGTGGTCGGCCCCGCGCACGTTCACTCTGCCTTCGGGCGAGCTGCGCAAAGGCTGGCTGATCGAAGTGCCGGACCAGTCGCTGTTTCCCGCGCATTTCAAGGCGCGCAGCGTGCAGTTTCGCGCCGGGCTGGAACTGCCCGTGATGAACTACGGTCTGGCGGTTTTGTCGCGGCTGCGCGAGCGTTTGCGCTTTGGGATGCCGCGCTGGCTGGTGGCGCTGGTGATGTTTGGCGCGTGCCTGCTTGCGCCCTTTGGAACGGATCGTGGCGGCATGGTTGTCGCGGTAATCGGGCGCAAGGATGGCGCGTGGCAGCGCGCGGTTTGGCGGCTTGGTGTTGATCAGGGCGAGGGGCCGTTCATTCCGGCCGTGCCTGCCCGCGCGCTGTTGCGTAACCCGGCGCAGATTGCCCTTGGCGCGCGGCCCGCCCTGGGCGATGTGACTCTGCCAGATGCCGAGGCGGCGATGGCCGATCTATGTGTCACGACGACCCGTGACACCACACAAATCACACCCCTGTTTCCCGCAACACTTGGTGCGCCTTTCGCGACCCTCGCGCCGGAAATTCGCGCCACCCATGACACGCCCGCGCCGCGCATCTGGCAGGGCCGCGCCAGCGTGACGCGCGGGGCCGGGGTGTTGCCCCGGCTGGCGGCTTTTCTGTTCCGCTTTCCGCAGGCACGCGACGATACGCGCGTGCAGGTCACCAAGACACCTGTCAACGGCACCGAAGTCTGGCAACGGCGGTTCGGCACCGCCACGTTTCAGTCAACCCTGCGGGCCACGCCGCAGGGGATCGCCGAAAGGTTCGGCGCGCTTACCTTTCTGCTGGACCTGCATGTGGCCGAGGGCAGATTGCACTACCCGATCCAAAAGGGCTGGTGTCTTGGCATCCCGATCCCACGCTTTGCCCTGCCCAAAAGCGCGGCAAGCGAGAGGGTCGAGAACGGCCGCTTTCATTTCGACGTGCGCCTGTCCATGCCTGTTACCGGCCAATTGATTGTCCACTACCAAGGCTGGTTGCAATCTGCAGCCGACTTTTCGGGCACACCTCTTGCGGTTGAAACTGATCGCCAACCGGAACTGATCTGAACGGGAACGCCCCGAGCGCAGCGCTCCAACCCGCAACGATAGTTGCGCACGGCGGAGGGTTTGTGGAGCAAAGGACCAAAGCGTATAAGGGATCAGGTGCGACCATCAGGGATACCCGAATTGTTCTTACGACTGACCAAGACTGTGTTTGTCCTGCTGTTCGTCGCACTGGCCGTCGTGGGGTGTCAGATCGTGCGCAACACCGAGACCGAACCGCTGCCCCCTGCGACCGCTGCGACCCTGCGGGTGGCAACCTACAACGTGCATTATATTGTGCTGGGTCAGGCCACTGGCCCCTGGTCGGTTGGTGATTGGGAGCGGCGCAAGGGGCCGCTTGATCTGGCGTTCAAGGCGATCAACGCTGATATCATCGCCTTTCAGGAAATGGAGAGTTTTGGCGGCAGCTCAGGCGGCGATGTCAACCTGACGCTGGACTGGTTGCTGGAGAACAACACCGGATATGCTGCTGCGGCGACAGGCGATCCGGCGGTCTTTCCTTCGACCCAGCCGATCTTTTATCGCAGGGACCGGCTAGAGATGCGCGATCAGGGGTGGTTCTTCTTTTCACCGACCCCCGATGTGATCTATGCGCGCACCTACAACGGGTCATACCCTGCGTTCGCGTCCTGGGCTGTGTTTCGCGACCGGCGTGATGGCCGCGAATTTCGCGTGATCAATGTCCACACCGATTATGGCAGCCGCAGCAACCGGTTACGTTCTGCTGAATTGGTCGCCGCGCGGGCGCGCCCCTGGATCAACGCGGGCGAGACGGTCTTTGTCGTGGGTGATTTTAACGCGCGGCGTGGTGATCAGACGCTCCGGTTGATCGAGGAAACAGGCGTCACATTCGCGCCCGTAAAAGGGGCGAGCTATCACTTCAATCGCGGGCTGAACCTGTTTGGCGCGATTGATCACATCGGCTATGTGGGCACGGCCCGACTGGCGGGCGATCCTGTTGTGCTGCGCCAAAAGTTTGCGGGCGAATGGCCCACCGATCATTATCCGGTGATTGCCGATTTCATGCATTAGCAAAACCAGCCGCTCAGGTCATGTGCGTGTCGCGGTAGGCTGCGGGCGACTGGCCCGTGGCCTTGCCAAAAGCCTCGTAGAACGAGGACAGCGACACAAATCCGCAGTCAAAAGCCACCGACACGATCTTGTTGTCGGTTTCGGCCAAAAGCATCTTGGCGTGCCGGATACGCAGGTCGGACAGATAGCTTTTGACGGTCATGCCCAGCATCTTTTTGAATAGCGTAATTGCATAGTTGCGTGAAATCCCCGCCGCATCTGCCACGTCTTGCACGGTGATGGGCTCAAACATGTTCGAGGCGACAAACCGCATCATCGCGTCGAAACTCTCGACCGCCCGTCCGCCGATCCGCATCCCGCCCGAGGTCGTGCGCGGCGGGCTGATCTGGCCCCAGCCTTCGATGCCAAGCCGCAGAAGGCGCGCGCGCACCTCGTGGCGGTGCAGACGCTGCAATTCGGGGTTGCTGTTGTCCAGTTCATTGGCCCAGCGCGCCACAAGCGGTTGATCCAGCGGATCAAGGTTTAGTGAACAAATGATCGCGCCCGACATCACCTGATCCACCATGTCAGGCGGCAGGGACCAGTTCAGAAACTGCTGCAAGGTCACATAGGCGTTGGTGATCCGCCCTTGGCCGAACACATGGGTGACACGGTGCGGATAGGCGGCCCAGAACATGCACAGCCTTTCGCGTGGGACATCGACCGGATCGCCCGAGAACGAATAGCGCATCTCGCAATCGCGCAGATAATTGATCTCGATCGAGGGATGCGCGTGGTAAAACCGGCTGTCCACCCAGGGCACGTGGCTTTCGATGAAAACATCGCGCCCATGTGAAAACACATCGACAGACTCCGAAATTTTTGGCGGTGTCGGCATGGGCAAACTCCTTGGAATCGGGTAGGGGCGGTGTGCCTGTGGTGATCCTAGACAATATAGGCAAAGCAATCCAATACAGGTTTGATGGTTGGTTTTTCCGGAAGCCATTTGCAGAAATGCGGAAGACTCGAGATACCTCGGATCGCTTCAATGTGCGGCACCACATGTCGTCATAGGGAGGAGACAAAGTGTATCACAAAAACAAAACAGCACGTGCGATAATGGGGGCAACGACGGCGTTGCTGGCCGTATCGACGATGGCTGCAGCACAAGAAATGCCACCAGAACAAAGCCTGTCCGGCCTCGAATACGAGCTGATCGGTAAGGCCGATATTTATTCCTACGGCGCATTGGAAAGCTATTCCGAAGCGCCGTTCCTGTCAGACCTTGTCGCGGCGGGCGAACTGCCACCGGTCGCGGAGCGTCTGCCAGCCGAACCCATTATCATGAAAACCGGCGCGATGTCGGACGGCATTGGCGAATACGGCGGCGTGTTCCGCCACGTGATCGGTGGCCGCCCCGAGGGCTGGAACTGGATGGCCGGCCAGCATCAGGGCTGGGGCGGGATCAACATGGCGATGCAGGAATGCCTCGTGCGCCAAGGCCCGCGCTGGCAGGTCCGCGCCGAAGAGCAAACCGGCCCGCTACCCAACCTTGCCAAGTCGTGGGAGTGGAATGACGACCGCACCGAAGTCACAATGCAGCTGATGCAAGGGGTGCGCTGGTCTGACGGCGATCCGTTTGATGTCGAAGATGTCCGGTTCTGGTGGGAAGATAACGTCGAGGACGAAAACGTGTCCTCGCGGATGCCTGCGGGATCATTCGGCGAAGGCGCAACGATGGAAGTGATCGACGATTATTCGTTCAAATTCACCTTCGACAGCCCGCAAAGTGAAACCGTCCTTGAAGGTCTGGCCTATATTCAGGGCTGCCCCGGCCCAAGCCATATTCTCAAGGCGTCGCATCCCAGCTACAACGCTGATGCAACCTACGAAGGTTACACCAACGCACTGCCCAACGATCTGTTGCCGCCTGTTGTGTTGGGGGCCTGGGTGCCGGTCGTGCACCGCCCAGATGAAATCGTCATCATGCGCCGCAATCCTTATTACTTTAAGGTAGATGAAAGCGGCCAGCAGCTGCCCTATTACAATGAAATGCAATTCCGTCTGTCCACATGGGGCGATCGGACAACGCAGGCCGTTGCGGGCACGGGTGACTTTTCCAACATGGAAGACCCGGGCAACTATGTTGAAGCGCTCAAGCAGTCGCAGGACGACAGCAGCCCTGTCGTGGCCAACTTTGGGCCGCGCGTGCTGTCATGGCGCCTGATGCTGAACTTTGACACATCGACCGCGGCTGACGACTATGATCGCGCGTTGCGCGACCTGTTCCGTGAACGGGATTTCCGTCTTGCGTTGTCACATGCGCTGGATCGCGATTCAATTGGTCAGGCGCTTGCGCGTGGTCCGTTCTCTTATCCCTATATCGCGGGGTTTGCGACGGGATCGCCCTACTACGATGCGGCGTCTTCAGCCTACCAGCCCTTCGATCAGGACCGTGCAAACGCCCTGCTTGATGGTCTTGGCCTGATGGACAGCGACGGCGACGGCATCCGCAACATGCCCGACGGTGAGAACATCATCATCGAGGTTATGGCCGATGCCGAACGCGGTGCCGACAGCAAGCAAATCGAGGCGGTTGCCTCTCAGCTTGAAGAAGTTGGTATCCGTATCCAGACACGCAGCGTTGACCAGACAACTGCGGATACGAACCGCACCAGCGGCAACTTTACAGCCATGTTCGCCCGTTTGCCGGTGATCCAGCCGACGCGCGAAACCTGCGAAAGTTTCCCCGCCGGTGCCAACTGCCCGACCTTTAACAAGGGTGGTGACCGTCTGGACTTCGAGGCCGAACTGGAAACCCAGTATAACGCCTTTGTTGCCAGTAACGATGCGGTTGAACGGGCTTCGCTTGCGCAAAGTATGCAGCGCCTGATGACTGAAAACGTCTATTACATCGGCACTGTGCAAATCCCTGCGGCACTTCTGGTCAACAAGCGGGTGCGCAACGCACACCCCGGCACGCCGGTGTTCATGTATGAATGGGCCGAAGATGGCGTGATGCGTGAACGCCTCTGGACGCCTGCTGACTTGCAGGAAGCAGAAGTCCTTCCCGGAACGGTAGCCGAATACTAAGGGCGCCCCGCAAATTGCGCGGCCGCTGACAGGTGGCCGCGCATCACCATATCCACGCAATCCCAAGGATGTTCTGAATGGCTTTTCTGGTCTTCATTCTGCGCCGTATCGTTGTGACGATCCCGCTGCTGATCGGAATTTCTATCGCGACATTTCTGATTATCAACGCGGTGCCGGGCGATTATGTCGATGGCTGGCTCGGGCGCACGATGGCGCAGACCGGCCAAACCCGCGAGGCCCTGATGCCGCGCGCCGAGGAATTGCGCCGCCAGCTTGGTCTCGATCAGCCGCTGGTCATTCAATACTGGTACTGGATCAAGAACATCGTCGTAAGCGGCGATTTCGGCCAGTCTTTCGTTCAATCCCGCCCCGTCACGGATGTGATCGGCCTGCGGCTCTGGCGCTCGATCGGAATCGCGCTTGTGACGCTTGTCGTCGGGCAGGCAATCGGTGTGTTTCTGGGCATTTACGCCGCGACCAATCAATACAAATGGGGCGACAAGCTGGCGACCCTTGTCGCGTTCCTGGGCATTGTCATCCCCAAGTTCGTTGTCGCGCTGATCCTGCTCTACTTTCTCGCGTTCGTGTGGCATTCGCCCTACCTTGGCGCTCTGTATTCAGCGGAATTTCAGGTGCAGGACCGCATGTCATTCGCCAAGCTGTGGAACATGTTTCTGCATGTCTGGCCGATCCTGTTCATCTCGATCTGGGCCGGGCAGGCCTATACGACCCGCATGATGCGCGGCAACCTTCTGGATGTGATGAACGCGCAATATATCGAAACGGCCCGCGCCAAGGGGCTGTCGCGCCGCAAGGTGCTGTATAAACACGCTGTGCCAAACGCGCTGCACCCGGTGATCATGAACATGGGCGCGCGCTTTGACTACATGATCAAAGGCGAGCTTGAGATCGCGATTGTCCTGGGCATTCCGACCCTTGGACCGTTGATCATCAATGCGGTCAGTGAACGCGATATGTATGTGGTCGCCGCCATCTTTCTGCTGGTCGCCGTGCTGCTGGTCATCGGCAATCTCTTGGCCGATATCGTTCTTGCCCTGCTGGACCCGCGCGTCCGCAAGGCCACGGTTTAGGAGGCGGCACCGATGACCGACCAAACCGCCCCCGATTTTGGCATGAACGCCGAGGCCGCGACCGGCCCGTCCCTGTCATATTGGCAACTTGTGCGCCGCCGCTTCCGGCGTAACCGCTATGGTATGACGGGCATGATTGTCTGCCTGTTCATCGTCTTTTCCGCCGTCTTTGCGCCGTTTCTGGCCCCCTATGATCACGCCACCAAGGACCGCGATGCGATCTATTCGCCGCCCCAGATCATCAAGATTTATAGCCCCGAAGATGGGCTGACCTGGCCCTTTGTCCTTGGTTTTGCCGAAGAAATGGACCCCAACACATTCGAGATCACTTTCGTGCCGTCCTATGACAAGGTCGTGCAGCTTGATCTGTTTGTCACCGGCGATCCCTATCGGTTTCTGGGAATGGAATTTGAAACGCGCCTGTTTGGCGGCGTTGACGGGCAGCCGATCCACCTGCTGGGCACCGACGGCTTGGGGCGCGACGTGTTCAGTCGGATGCTTTATGGCAGTCGGATTACGCTGATGATGGGCTTTCTGGTGATGGCTGTGGCCTGTGTCATCGGCACGGTCGTCGGCGTGACATCGGGGTATCTGGGCGGGCGAGTCGACACGCTGATCCAGCGCCTGATCGAGTTTGTGAAATCCTTTCCCGATTTGCCGCTTTATCTTGCACTGGTGGCGATCCTGCCGCGTCGCGCCGATCCGATGACGACGTTTATCATGTTCGCGGGCATTGTCGTGCTGCTGCAATGGGCCAACCTTGCCCGTGAATTGCGCGGCAAGGTCATCGCCATCCGGTCGGTTGAATTCGTGCGCGCGGCAGTGGCGGTGGGGGCCAGCGACAAACGCATCATCCTGCGCCACATCATTCCCAACATGTCGTCGCATATCATCGTCTGGGCGACCTATGTCCTGCCCGAGGTGATCCTGCTGGAAAGCTTCTTGTCCTTCCTGGGGGTCGGCATCCAACAACCGCTTGTGTCCTGGGGGTGATGCTGAACGCCGTGCGTGATTTCCAGTCCCTTGCCTCGGCACCCTGGCTCTTGTCGCCTGTGGGGATGATTATTCTTTCCGTGCTTGCCTTTAACGCGCTTGGCGATGGCATGCGCGATGCAATGGACCCCTATGCCAATGACTGATCCCATCCTTTCCGTTCATAACGCAAAAATCAGCTTTCGCACCGTTGTCGGCCTGACCGAAGCCGTCAAGGACGTCAGCTATAGCGTGCGGCGCGGTGAAACGCTTGCGGTCGTGGGCGAAAGCGGGTCGGGCAAATCCGTCACCGCGCGCGCGATCATGGGCATGTTGGCCCCCAACGCGGTGGTCGACCCTGATACACAGATCATCTTTGATGGTGATGACCTGTCGGAATGGCCCGAGATCAAGCTGCAGGACATTCGTGGCAAGCGTATCTCGATGATCTTTCAGGAACCGCTGACCAGCCTGAACCCGGTCTACAAGATCGGTGATCAGGTCGGTGAGATCATCACCGCCCATCGCAAAATCGGCAAAGCCGCCTTGCGGGCCGAGGTCATCCGCCTGCTGGGCGAGGTGCAGTTGCCTGACCCCGAACAGCGCTATAGCCAATACCCCCATGAAATGTCGGGCGGGCAGCGCCAGCGTGTGATGATCGCGATGGCGCTCGCCAATAACCCTGACCTGTTGATCGCCGATGAACCGACAACCGCGCTGGACGTGACCGTGCAGGCTGAAATCCTGTCGCTTCTCAAACAGTTGCAGCAAAAGCATCAGATGGCCGTGATCCTGATCACCCATGATCTGACCGTGGTATCCGAAGTGTCCGATACCGTCGTCGTCATGCGCCAGGGCGAGGTTGTCGAACATGGCACGACCCGCGATGTGTTCGACAACCCGCAGCACCCCTACACCAAACACCTGATTGCCTCGGAACCCAAGGGCCACCCCGACCCGCTGCCCGAGAACGCCGAACCCGTGCTGTCAGGCGTGGATATGGGCGTGACATTCATGCTGAAATCCGGCGGGTTCTTTAGTCCCAAACTCAAGGAGCTGAAGGCCGTTGATGATGTCACGGCAACCATTCGCAGGGGTGAAACCCTTGGGATTGTGGGCGAAAGCGGGTCTGGCAAAACCACCCTTGGCATGGCGATGATCCGGCTGGGCGTGTTTCACCGCGGCGAGATCACGTTCAAGGGCGACCGCATCGACGCGCTGTCGCGCAAACAGTTGCAGCGTTACCGCACGCGTCTTCAGGTCGTGTTCCAGGACCCGTTTTCATCGCTGAATCCGCGGATGATCATCCGCCAGATCCTCGAAGAGGGGCTGGTGGTCAATAACATCGGTGCGAATGCCGCTGAACGCGACAGCCTGGTGCGCCAGGCGCTGGATGATGTGCATATGCCCCACGCCTGCCTTGACCGGTTCCCGCACGAGTTTTCCGGCGGCCAGCGTCAGCGCCTTGCGATCGCCCGCGCCATTGTTCTGGCGCCTGAATTTATCTTGCTCGACGAACCGACCTCGGCGCTGGATTTGTCCATTCAGGCGCAAATCATCGACCTGCTGCGCGAACTGCGCCGCAAACACGAGCTAAGCTACCTGTTCATTAGCCACGACCTGAAAGTCGTGCGCGCCCTGTGTCACAACGTCATCGTGATGCAACACGGGCAGGTCATGGAGCAAGGACCGACCGAACAGGTGCTGATTAACCCGCAAACCCCCTATACGCGCAGGCTCGTGGACGCCGCTTTCAAGGTTGTTGCGTGACGATCCGGAAGCATGTGCGTTTTTTCCGAACGCGCCGCCGGTCAAACGGCCCTAATGTTTAACGATCTCGACCAAAGGAAACTACCTATGTCAAAATCCCCCAAGATCGCCTTTATCGGCGCCGGTTCGACGGTATTCATGCGTAATATCGTGGGCGATATCCTGCAACGCGACGCCTTGGGCGACGCACATATCGCGTTGATGGATATCAACCCGCAACGCCTGTCCGAATCCAAGGCCGTCGTCGGCAAAATGGTTTCGACCCTGAATGTCGGCGCAACGATCACAACCCACACCAGCCAGCGCGAGGCCCTGGACGGCGCGCATTTTGTTGTTGTGGCCTTTCAGATCGGCGGGTTTGATCCCTGCACGATCACCGATTTCGACGTGCCCAAGGAATTTGGCCTGCGCCAGACCATCGCCGATACTCTGGGCGTGGGCGGGATCATGCGCGGATTGCGCACCGTGCCGCACCTGTGGTCGATTTGCGAGGACATGCTTGAGGTTTGCCCCGATGCGACGATGCTGCAATACGTCAATCCAATGGCGATCAACATGTGGGCCATTGCCCGCAAGTATCCGCAAATCAAGGCCGTGGGCCTGTGCCATTCGGTGCAGGGCACAGCCAAGGAACTGGCCCGTGATCTGGACATCCCGGTTGACGAAATCCGCTATGAATGCGCGGGGATCAACCACATTGCCTTTATGCTGAAGTTTGAACAGCGCATGGCCAATGGCAGCTACCGCGATCTTTATCCCGATCTGCACGCCGCCTACGCCAAAGGCACGGCGCCCAAACCCAACGAACACAACGCCCGTTGCCCCAATATCGTGCGCTATGAAATGATGAAACGGCTTGGCTATTTCGTGACCGAAAGCAGTGAACACTTTGCCGAATATACCCCCTGGTTCATCAAGGAGGGCCGCGACGACATCATTGAAAAGTTCCAGATTCCGCTGGACGAATACCCCAAGCGCTGTGTCGAACAGATCGCCAACTGGGACGCGGAACGCGCCAAGCTGGAAACCTCGAACACGATCGAAATCAAGGAAAGCCACGAATACGCTTCCGAGATCGTCAATTCGATATGGACTGGCACGCCGTCCGTGATTTACGGCAATGTGTCCAATCACGGACTGATCTCGAACCTGCCCGAGGGCTGCGCTGTCGAAGTGGCCTGCCTTGTGGACAGTAATGGCGTGCAACCGACGACCGTGGGCGCATTGCCTGTGCAATTGGCCGCCGTCATGCAGTCAAACGTCACGGTGCAGGGCCTGACCGTGGAGGCACTGATGACCGAAGATCCGGCGCATATTTACCATGCTGCCATGATGGACCCGCATACCGCCGCCGAACTCGACCTTGACCAGATCTGGGGCGTGGTGGATCGCCTGCGCGAAGCCCACGGCACTTGGTTGCCCAAATGGGCACAGATCAAGGGCGTGTCCAAAGTTGCCTAGGTGAGCGGCGCACCCAAACATATCGCCGTTGTTGGTGGTGGCACTGCGGGGTGGCTGTCAGCGCTGGTCTTGCAAAAGGCCGCGCAGAGCGCCCGCCAGCCGATCAGTATTTCGGTGATCGAATCCCCCGACATTCCGACGGTGGGCGTCGGTGAAGGGTCGACCTCGGTGTTTCGGCAGGTGCTTTTGGACCTTGGGATTGATGAATCCGAGTTTCTGGCCGAGACCGGAGCGACCTTCAAATTCGGAATCCATCATCAAGGTTGGCGTGCTGATGGGGGCAGCTACTACGGGCCGATTGACGATCCCAATGCCCTGGTGCCGCACCCTGACGGATTGCCCGCCAACTGGCTGCATCAGGCCCGCGTGGCCGGGGGCAAACCACTGGCGGATGCGCATCTGTTCACGGCCCTGATGCGCGGGCGCAAGGCACCCTATGCGCGCAAGAACGGGCGCTTGATTGCCCTCAGCCAGTATCACTATGCCTATCATTTCGATCAGGCACGTCTGGGCCGCTTTTTGGCCACCAAAGCCAGCGGCATCGCCCACATCCGTGCCGAAGTCGCGCAAACCAAGCGCAACAGCGCCAGCGGCGATATCACCGATCTGGTCATGACGGACGGCACCGCGGTGGCGGTTGATCTGGTGTTGGATTGCACCGGTTTTCGGCGCGCGATCATTGGCAAGATGGACGCAGGCTGGACCTCTTACGGCACGTTCCTGCCGCTCAACAAGGCGATGCCGTTCTGGCTTGATCATGCGCCCGACAAGGACATTCCAACCCACACAAACGCCCGCGCGCTTGGGGCTGGCTGGATGTGGGGCATTCCTGTGCGTGACCGGATGGGCTGCGGCTATGTCTTCAGCGATGCCCATACCACGCCCGATGCAGCGCAGGCCGAAATCGAGGCGGCGCTGGGCCAGCCGATCGACCCGCGCGGTGTGCTGTCGATTGATCCGGGGCGGCTTGGGCGCGCTTGGATCAACAATTGCATCGCCATCGGCCTTGCCCAAAGCTTTCTTGAACCGCTCGAGGCGACCTCGATCCACGGCAGTCTGGTGCAGGCATTGATGCTGACGCAGATCTCGCTGGATACGGTATTGGGTGGCGCACCTGATCGCGCCCGCAGCGAATATAACGCCGCCACGGCACGACAAGTCGATGATTTCGCACAGTTTATCAATTTGCACTACACCGGCGGGCGCAGAGATACACCCTTCTGGCGCGATATGGCTGCCAGCGGGATTTCGCAGCAATCGCGTGACCGGCTTGCGCAATGGCAGTCACACCCGCTGACACGCGCCGATTTCGCGCCCTTTCCGGGGAACCTGCCACATGTGGAAGAACAGCTTTTTGCGCCCGTGCTTGACGGTCTGGGGCATTTGCCAAAGGCACCGGCCAAGCAGTTATTTGCCAACACCCCGCAGCACCGCGCGGCGGCGCGCAAGACGCTGGACCGGCTTTCACGCGAATTTCGCGGCGCGGCGAACATGGCACTGGGCCAACGCACCTATCTGGAACAGCTCCGCGCGACCCACTGAATTTGCAGTGTTATTTACCGTCGCCAATCAACTGCCCCATGTGCTGCATCGCAAGCACATAGCCATGCACGCCAAAGCCGGCCATCACGGCATCGGCCCGCAAGCTGACATAGGACTGATGTCGAAAACTCTCGCGTTTGTGCACCTGACTGATATGGACCTCGATCACCGGTCCGTCAAAGGCGTTCAGCGCGTCCAGCACGGCGATGGAATAATGGGTCAGCGCACCCGGATTTATAATAATACCAGCCGCATTGTCGCGGGCCTCGTGGATCCAGTCGATCATCCGGCCCTCGTGATTGGTCTGCATCAGCTTGGCGTCAAGCCCGCAGTCCTTGGCCGCCGCAGCACATTGTGCCGCAACATCGTCCAACGTGGCATGGCCATAGATATCGGGTTCGCGTTGCCCAAGCAGGTTCAGGTTCGGGCCGTTCAGGATATGGATCGTCTTGGTCATGTCAGTGCCTTTGGGTGCTGTAATCGGTCTGCCAAATGGGCAAAATGGGTGCGCGCGATGATCTAACAGCAAAAGCGGGCGAAACAACAGCTTGCGGTTTTTTGCCGAATCTAGACGGGAAGGGCGGATGGTGCTGTGAGAGAGGATTGAACTCTCGACCTCACCCTTACCAAGGGTGTGCTCTGCCACTGAGCTACCACAGCATCCGTGGCGCGGGAATTAGCGGTTATGTGCAAATGGTGCAAGCCCTCTCTGGACGCTTTTTGCCCTTGTTGGTAACAGGGCAGGTATGGAGCAGAAATCCGGCAACACACCCAAGCCAAAACCCGCCCAGACCCGTGAAGAACGGCTCAAAGCGGCGCTCAAGGCGAATATGGGGCGTCGCAAGGCGCAGGCCAAGGCACGTGCGGCCGACCGCGGCACGGACAACAAAGAGAAAGAGTAGGCAGGTATGGATTCAATTATCGTCAGGGGCGGCAAACCGCTAAGTGGGCAAATCCACATTGCGGGTGCGAAAAACGCTGCCTTGGCCCTGATGCCGGCCACCCTGCTGTCCGAAGAACCGCTGACACTGACTAACGCACCGCGCCTGTCCGACATCAAGACGATGACACAATTGCTGCGCTCGCTTGGGGCGGAGATTACCTCGATGCAGGACGGCAAAGTGCAGGCCATGTCGACCCACGGGACCATCAACACCACCGCCGATTACGACATCGTGCGCAAGATGCGCGCATCCAATCTGGTGCTGGGGCCGCTATTGGCGCGCGAAGGCCATGCGGTTGTGTCCCTTCCCGGTGGCTGCGCGATTGGTGCGCGGCCGATGGATATCCACACCAACGGACTGGAAAAGATGGGCGCGTCGATTGAACTGAAAGACGGCTATCTGCATGCCAAGGCTTCGGGTGGCAAGCTGAAGGGCGCGGTCATCGACTTTCCCTTTGCCAGCGTCGGTGCCACTGAAAACATCATGATGGCCGCGACTTTGGCCAAAGGCACGACTGTGATCAACAACGCCGCGCGCGAGCCGGAAATCGTAGATCTGGCGACTTGCCTGCGCCGCATGGGCGCGCAGATTGATGGCGACGGCACGTCAACCATCACCATTCAGGGCGTTGATCGTCTGGGCGGTGCCACCCACCCCGTTGTCACCGACCGGATCGAACTGGGCACCTATATGCTGGCCCCCGTGATCGCCGGCGGCGAGGTGGAATGCATTGGCGGGCGCATGGATTTGGTCGCTGCCTTTGCGGAAAAACTGGACGCGGCAGGCGTCACCGTCAGCGAAACCGAAAACGGGCTGAAAGTGGCGCGCAAGAATGGCCGCCCCACGGCTGTGGATGTCACGACCGAACCTTTCCCGGGTTTCCCGACCGACTTGCAGGCACAGATGATGGCGATGCTTTGCCTGGCCGAGGGCAAATCGGTGCTGGAAGAAAAGATTTTCGAGAACCGCTTTATGCATGCCCCCGAACTGGTGCGCATGGGGGCAGATATCGAAGTGCATGGCGGCACGGCCACCGTAAACGGCGTCGAGCGCATGAAAGGCGCGCCGGTCATGGCGACCGATCTGCGCGCTTCCGTGTCGCTGATTCTTGCCGGCCTCGCTGCCGAGGGCGAAACCCAAGTGAACCGCGTCTATCACCTTGATCGCGGTTATGAACATGTGGAAGACAAACTCGGCGCGGTCGGGGCCGATATCAAGCGGGTGCCGGGATCATGAGTGGGGATGCAACATTTGAAGACGGCGGCGAAAGCCCGCTGCGCCTGCGGGCCCTGGACACCGATGATCTGACGGTGATTTCCACCCTCGTGCAAGATGCCGTGTTCCCGGCAAGCGAAATGACGTGGGACAGGGGCAAACGCCGCTTTGCCCTGTTGATAAATCGTTTCCGGTGGGAGGATGCGCCCAAGGCAACTGCACGAAATCGCCCCGTCGAACGTGTGCAGTCGGTGCTGGTGATCGAGGATGCAATGAAAGTGCAAAGCCAGGGGGTCAGCCGCGATGCCGATACAGTCATGTCCCTGTTATCACTTGCCTTCGAAGCGGGAGAGGATGGCACGGGCCGCCTGATTTTGACGCTTGCAGGGGATGGCGCAATTGCTGTGGATGTCGAAGCGCTCGAAGTTGTGCTGCGCGATGTAACCCGCCCCTATGTCGCCCCGTCGCACAAAGTGCCCGATCACGAAACCTAGGTCAGGACATCACATGAAAAACGCTCTTATCGTTGTCGCCCTTGCCGTTGCTGTCATTGTCGGTGTGCTGGCGTTTCGCGGCAACGCGCCGCTGGACGGGTTTCAGCCCGCTGGGTCTTCGTTCACGACGGAACGTGTCGAAGCCCTGCTGCTTGAGGGGGCCACAAGCGAGGTGCAACGCGATCTTTACCGTGTCATCGCCGAGGATTATCCAACAGAATATGCCGCCTTCCTTGCGGATATGACGGCCCTTGCCAATAGCGGCATTCCCAACCTGGAGCAGGCCGCGTTTGAAAAATCGCGCGACTTTACCAGCGAATTGCGGCGCACCAACGCCCGCTACCTTTCGCAGGCGCCGCTGGAAAACCTGCGTGCGATCAATCGCGCGACCTTGGCTGTGCTGGTCAGCCTCCAAGACAATCTGCCCCTTTGTGCCAAGTTTGCGGTTGGCGGTGGTGCGAACCTGACGATGGCCGATGTTGAAATGCTCGACCTTGATCTGGTCGCGGCGATTGGCAACGAAAACTTCCGCGCGATGGCCGCCGGGCGTGACACACCTGTGACACACGCCGCCGTGCGGGACGGCGATATTGCCGCCTTGATTGACGGTTGGAACAACGATCCCGCGACCACACCCGACATGCAGACCGCATTGATGGGGGGTGACATGTCCCATCCGGCGTTCTGCGCGGCCAATACCACGTTTCAGGCCTTTGTGGCCGAAGCGACCGGCGCCGCCGAGGAACGCGCCATCGTCTATATGACAACCGCCGTGAATGCCCAGTAAACCCTTGCATTGATGCGCCCGCGCCCTGCGGCTATGT
The DNA here is from genome assembly GCF_008065155.1 of Octadecabacter sp. SW4. Lineage (NCBI taxonomy): Bacteria > Pseudomonadati > Pseudomonadota > Alphaproteobacteria > Rhodobacterales > Roseobacteraceae > Octadecabacter > Octadecabacter sp. SW4. The sequence continues at coordinate 829,193 of NZ_CP042819.1, forward strand.
CAGACCAAAGGAGTCGCCGATGCCGCAGTTTTTCGCCACCACGGATGCCGATTTTGAAACGCGTTTTACGGCCCTTTTGGGGGCCAAACGCGAAGATAGCCCGGATGTGGACCATACCGTCGCGGCGATCATTGCCGATGTGCGCGCCCGTGGTGACGGGGCCGTTATCGATCTCACGGCGCAGTTTGACCGTCTGCAACTGACGCCTGAAACCCTGCGCTTTACAGATGCTGAAATCGCTACTGAATGCGCCAAGGTATCGGCGCAGGATCGCGCCGCACTGGAATTGGCGGCGGACCGTATCCGTGCCTATCACGCCCGCCAGATGCCCGAAGATGCCAGTTGGGTGGACGACACTGGCGCGACCCTCGGCTGGCGCTGGACGCCTGTGTCGGCGGCGGGCCTTTATGTGCCCGGCGGGCTGGCCAGCTATCCGTCGTCTGTCTTGATGAACGCCATTCCCGCCAAGGTCGCAGGTGTCGGGCGCTTGGCCATCACCGTGCCAACGCCGGACGGGGTCTGTAACCCGCTGGTGCTGTTGGCGGCGCGGATTGCGGGTGTTGACGAAATCTACCGGATCGGGGGGGCACAGGCGATTGCGGCGCTGGCCTATGGCACCGAAACGATTGCCCCCGTTGATAAAATCACCGGGCCCGGCAATGCCTTTGTCGCCGCCGCCAAACGGCGCGTCTTTGGCAAGGTCGGGATCGACATGATCGCGGGGCCGTCAGAAATTCTGGTGATTGCCGATCGCGACAATAACCCTGACTGGCTCGCACTTGATTTGCTGAGCCAGGCCGAACACGATGAAAGCGCCCAAAGCATCCTGATCACCGACGATGCGGCATTTGGCCAGCAGGTGGCGCAGGCCGTGGAAAAACGCCTTGAAACGCTGGAACGGCGCGCGATTGCGGGTGCAAGCTGGCGCGACTTTGGCGCCGTGATCACCGTGCGTGACATGGGCGAGGCGGCGGCGCTTTCTGATCGGATCGCCCCCGAACATCTTGAACTTTGCGTGGCTGATGCTGACGCGCTTTCGGCCAAGATCACCCACGCGGGCGCCATTTTCCTGGGCGGCTGGACGCCCGAAGCCATCGGCGACTACATTGGCGGGCCCAACCATGTGCTGCCCACGGCGCGTTCGGCGCGGTTTTCATCGGGGCTGTCGGTCATGGATTTCATCAAACGCACCACGCTCGCACGGATGACGCCCGCCGCCCTGCACGCCATTGGCCCCGCCGCAGAGCGCCTCGCCAATTCGGAAAGCCTGCAAGCGCACGGCCTGTCGGTGCGCGCCCGCCTTGATCAGTTGAACGAAGGTTAACCAATGTCGAAAATTATCAAAATTGATCTCGATGACAGTGCCCTGCCAGCGCCCACAGCCGAGATAGAACAGGAACGTAAGGTTGCGATGTTTGACCTGCTCGAGGAAAACTCGTTCGTTCTGCCTGACCGGGATGATCGCGCGGTGCCGCGCGGCCCTTACCACCTTGGGCTATCGATCCGCGAGCGTCGCCTGGTGTTCGATGTCACAACCGAAGATCACCAGCCGGCCGTTGAATTTCACCTCTCGCTCGGACCGTTCCGGCAGGTCGTGAAGGATTATTTCCAGATCTGCGAAAGCTACTTTTCGGCCGTGAAAACCGCCGCGCCCAGCCAGATCGAAACGATTGATATGGCGCGCCGTGGCATCCACAACGAAGGCGCGCGCATTTTGCAGGAACGTCTTGAAGGCAAGGCCGAGGTCGACACCGACACCGCCCGCCGCCTGTTCACCCTGATTTGCGTGTTGCATTTCGGCGGCTAGTCCAGTGGCAACGCCCATCATCCAAGGCAATCTGCCCCATTCGGTTCTGTTCTGCTGCGACCATAATTCCGTGCGATCCCCGATGGCCGAGGGAATTATGAAAAAACTATATGGAACAATGTGTTACATTCAGTCCGTTGGCGTCAAAAATGATATGGAGATTGACGGATTTGCCGTCGCCGTTTGCGATGAAATCGGCGTGGAACTGGCGCGCCACCGTTCGCGTTCGTTTGATGAAATGGAAGACTGGGGCGATGATCTGTCATCATTCGATCTGGTGTTGGCCCTGTCGCCCGCCAGCCAGCGCCGCGCCCTTGACCTGACGCGGTTTTACCATCTGACGGTGGAATACTGGCCGATCCTTGATCCAACCGGTCTGACCGACAACCGCGATGAAAAACTTGTCAAATATCGCCAGACCCGCGACCAGATCACCGAACATCTTATCGCGCGCTTTGGCCCACCGCCGGACCCTGAGGCATGAAAATCGCCGCTGCCGCCTATGCGCCGCAATGGCACGCCGATTGGGATAGCCTTGCGGCCAAACTGGACCGATGGGTCGCTGATGCCGCCGCACAAGGCGCCGAGTTGCTGGTGTTCCCCGAATATGCCGGAGTCGAGGCGGCGCTGATCGGCACGCCAAAAGATCGCGACCCGCTGGCTTGGGTCGCGCAATGCGTTGCGGTGCAGGACCAATGGATCGCCCTGAACGCGCGGCTTGCCCAAACCCATGATCTGCATATTCTGGCGGGCAGCCTGCCGTGGTGGGACGGGAGCGCGACGACAAACATGGCCGCGCTTTGTGACTCGAACGGGCAGGTCGCATTCCAGCACAAACTGATCCTCACTCCCTATGAGCGCGATGAAATGGGCCTCAGCGCGGGCAATGACCTGCGTCTGTTCGACACGGATTTGGGCAAGATCGGCGTTTTGATCTGTTATGACAGTGAATTTCCGCTGCTCGCCCGCGCCTTGGCCAGCGCCGGGGCAGATATGATCCTTGTGCCCTCTAACACTGATTTCCCCGCAGGCCAGACCCGCGTGCGCCAGTCCTGCCGCGCTCGCGCGATCGAACAGCAATGCCTGATCGTACAAGCCCCGCTGGTTGGCGATGTGCCAGATTGCGCCATTGCCGACACGCAAACAGGCCGCGCCGGGTTCTTTGGCCCGCCCGATCACGGGTTGCCTGCGAGCGGGATCATTGCCCAAGGCGATACCGATGTTGCCGGTTGGACGATTGCAGACCTGGACCCGCAAGCCATTGCCGCCCCGCGCCAATCCGGTCAGGTCGGCAACTTTGCCCATTGGCCCGAACAGGATCACCGCGTCAAAAGCGTCACCGTCATGGGGCTTGGACAGTTTAGCACTTGAAACCAAGCGCCTTTGGGCGCATTTAAGCGCCGTTCGCACTGTTGCGGACCTTTTTGATGGAGATCACATGGCCAAGGAAGAACTGCTCGAATTTCCCGGTGTCGTTAAGGAACTCCTGCCGAACGCGACATTCCTGGTCGAGCTGGAAAACGGCCATACGATCATCGCGCATACGGCAGGCAAGATGCGCAAGAACCGCATCCGCGTTCTGGCTGGCGACAAGGTGCAGGTCGAAATGACCCCCTATGATTTGACCAAGGGTCGGATCAATTATCGTTTCAAATAAGCCGCGTCGGTCATGCCTGACCCGCGTCTGAAACTTGTCCTCGGATCGGGCAGTCCGCGCCGCCTTGAGCTGCTGTCGCAGATTGGCGTGGTGCCCCATGCCGTGCGTCCCCCCGATATTGATGAAACGCCTGCCAAGGGCGAAATCCCACGCGCCTACGTCACCCGCATGGCCCGCGAAAAGGCGGCGGCAAGCGTTTGTGGCACGGATGAAGTCGTGCTCTGCGCCGACACGACCGTGGCAATGGGCCGCCGTATTCTGGGCAAGCCCGCCAATGCGGGCGAGGCGGCGGCGTTTCTTTACGCCCTGTCGGGGCGCCGTCACCGCGTGATCACCGCCGTGGCGGTGCGGTGTGGCGATGATATCCGCACCCGCGATGTGGTCACGACCGTGCAGTTCAAACGCCTGTCGGACACCGAAGTGAACGCCTATCTGGCGACAAACGACTGGGACGGTAAGGCAGGTGGATACGCCATCCAAGGCCCCGCAGGCGCGTTCATACCGTGGATCAACGGATCGTTCACCGGCGTTGTCGGCCTGCCACTGGCCGAAACCGCAGGCTTGCTGACGGCTGTGGGCTACCCCCTTTACGGAGGCGCACCATGAAAGGCCGCATGATCGTTCTGGACCATCTGGGTGACACCGAAGCCGCTGCATTGCTGGTCGAGGGCAAGCTGCATGACATCCTGGTTGATGATGCAGATGCCCCGCGCCCTGGTGCGATTTATCGCGCGATCTGCGACCGTCCGATCAAGGGGCAGGGCGGCATGATGTTGCGCCTACCCGAGGGCGGCACGGCGTTCCTGCGCGCGGCCAAGGGGCTTGCCCCCGGTCAGACGCTTCTGGTGCAGGTCACGGGCTACGCCGAAGATGGCAAGGCCCTGCCCGTGACGCAAAAGGTGCTGTTCAAAAGCCGCCATGCGATTGTCACCCCCGGCGCGCCGGGCCTGAACATCAGCCGCAGTATCAAGGACGATGATGCGCGCGACGAACTGCTGGCCATTGCCCATGCAGCGGACTTGCCTGATGGTTACGGATTGATCCTGCGCTCGTCCTGCCTTGGCGCTGACCCCGTTGAAATCGCTGACGATATTGATGCAATGGCCGGTTTGGCCGCTGCCGTGATGGCCGAGGCCGAAGGCAAATCAGCCGAGGCCCTGACCGATGGCGATGGCCCCCACGCCCTGGCCTGGCGCGAATGGGTCGCGCCCGCGCAGGTGGTCACCGATACGGGCGGTTTCGCGCGCGAAGGCGTGCTCGACCAGCTGGCCGCCCTTGGCGCACGTCACAAACTGGGCGAGGGCGGGATGTATGTCGAACCCACCCGCGCATTGGTCGCCGTTGATGTGAACACCGGTAATGATACCTCTCCTGCTGCGGCGTTGAAGGTCAATCTGGCAGCGGCCCGCGCCTTGCCGCTGGCCCTGCGCCTGCGCGGGCTTGGCGGGCAGATCGTGATTGATTTCGCGCCCATGTCCAAGGCGCACCGCAAACAGATCGAACAGGCGCTGCGGGCGGCCTTTCGCACCGACCCGATTGAAACGGCCCTTGTCGGCTGGACGCCGCTGGGCCACTTTGAACTGCAACGCAAACGCGAACGCCTGCCGCTGGGCGATCTGTTGGCAAAGGTGCTGTAATGGCCTGCCCGATCTGTGACAAACCCACCGATGCAAAATACCGCCCGTTCTGTTCGAAGCGCTGCGCGGATGTGGATTTGGCGAAATGGCTGGGCGGGGGCTATGCGATCCCGTCAACCGATCCCGAAGACGCCGAAAAAGCGCTTGATGAAGTGCTGCGTCAAACCGATCTACCGCCCGAAAAGCCGCACTAGACGTTTTCGCGCAAATCCCTCTGGACACCCTTGAACGGCTCGCCTAAACAACGCGCACCCACAACTCAGGTTGTTCCGGTGCCCGGGTAGCTCAGGGGTAGAGCAGTGGATTGAAAATCCTCGTGTCGGTGGTTCGATTCCGCCCCCGGGCACCAATAATACCCTGATATTGCTGGATAAATTCATTTGCGTTGATGCAAACAGAAAGCTCGAATAAGTTATACACAGTTATACACTTTGAAAGAGCTGATTTTGGCCCGAACATCGAAGGCGACAAAAAAGTCAATCGATTCAATCCAGTCGATCAAACATCTGCGTAAAGGGCTCTCCATCTACAAGACTGGTCGGAGCCCTTTTTGGTTTATTCGGCTGCGAGACCCCCTTGCTGGCAAGTACATCGTCCGGTCGTCTAAAGAGATATCCCGCCTTGATGCCATCGAAACAGCCCATGAGTTTGCTGACAACTTCCGTAGCAAGGCTAATAGCGAATTTGCCCAGCAGAAGGTCACAAGCTTTGAGCACTACGCCAAACTGCTGATGGCCTCCCAGAAGGGCAAGTCGAAGTGGTCTGACGGCGACGGCAAACTGCTAAACCGCCAGAAGGACGGCTTGATCGTCTATTTTGGCAGACATGATGTGACGAAGATCACGACTGGCATGGTCCGTGAATACTTGCTGCATCTGGATGACAACCGAGACAGGCCACTGGCTCAATCAACCAAATCCAAGCATGTCGTCATCATCCGAAAGGTCCTGTCACTGGCCGTTGAAGATGGGCTGATGAACCAACTGCCATTGATGCCGAAAATCAAGACTGTCGACACGCCCAGACATGCGTTCACGGACAATGAGTATATTCGGTTCTCAAAAGCGTCACTTGAATGCGCTGAACGGGGCGATGTCGTGAGAGGCGTTCAGATCACGACCCATCATGCCAAGATGTTCAAGTTCATCGTCCATAGCTTTCTACGTCCAACAGGAGGTGAACTGTTCGGGCTAAAGCACAAGGATATTCAATCACATTCCAGCCCAAATTATCTGGAAATGAACGTGAGGGGCGGCAAAACAGGCCAACGTACAAGTGTGACAATGCCACTGGCTAAAGCACTCTACGAAAGCATCAAGACCCCGCTAGAATGGCCGAATGTTGATCCTGAAGAATATGTCTGGATGCCCGAATACCCGAACAGAACGACAGCCATCAACACGGCTCGACGGTTGTTCAATCACATCTTGAAGGTGGCTAACTTGATTGATGCCGACCGGAAGCTTTCCCCCTATTCGCTTCGGCATTATGCGCTTCAAAGCCGCCTGCGTAGCTCTCACGGCAAGGTCAATATTCATACGCTGGCCCAAAATGCTGGCACGTCCGTCGATCAGCTAGAGCGCTTCTATCTTCACAAGATGGCCCCAACGCCGGAGATGATTGAGAACCTGCATTTCCGTGGTGAAACGAAGCCGACCCCGATCCTATCTTCAGAATCAAATGATCACCTCTCGTTTGAAGAGCATGACGAAGACTGATGGCCAACATTTGCAACATGATGCTCCGGCAAACCGCTGGCATATGGTAGTTCTAAAAAACCCAAATTTGAGCGATTTTTTGGCTGCAAAAAAAAATCGGAAAGCGTTGGGGAGGCTGCGCCCTATATCGCCGCCCCCCGGTATATAAAGCCGCTCTCAACCGCCCCCCGGGGGTGTTTCCCAAAGCCAGCGATGAACCCTTCAGCCACCCCTTTTTCAGAGTGGGGGACAGCGAAAGCGAATATTTGAATTTCTATAAAAAAGGGGGTCGTTGTTCCCGATTTTGCAGACGTAGCCACAACTTCAGAAATCTCCTGTTGTCCGACTGGCGCATCAAGAGTGACCGCCTCCTTACATAAAAGGAGATTATCATGACGTTAGAGAAACAGTTCACCCTCGCAGCGGCTGAAAAGCCCAAGTCCACCAATCCGACACACCAGCGTCGTCAGAAGTTCATTGCGGCAGTCGACAAGCAGTTTGCAGCGTTGCCCGGCGGCAACTCAACCGTGCTGTCCCGATCAAGCAACTGGGTATGGCAGTCAGATAAAGGTGAGTGGTTCATCTCACCCCGCTACGGCAAGGCCCCGCTTGAACTCGCTGAAGGCCTTCACGCTATCAAGTGTTTGGACGCTGACGATGCCGTCAAGAACTTGCAGAAGCTGAAGGCGCTGGCATCCGAGGGCAAGCTGGATGCGGTGTTGGAGGCTGCGGCATCTGAAATCCGCAGTCGGTTTGGGAAATAAACGCCGAACATCATCAATTGTCGTGAAGGAGGAAGCTTCGTCAGAGCTTCCCCCAAGCCAATCTAGATAATTAAGCACGGCGAACTTGTTCAGATCACTCGCTTGGCCAAAGGTGTTTTTGGTCTGGTCGAACAGCCGCGAGTCTTGAAATCCGGCAAATCCAATCCGATTTATGGTTTTGAATGAGGCCTGTAGAAAGATGTCAGACGCTGGCGGGAAGGTAGTTGGATTTGGAATTCATCAGTCAAAATGTTTTTGAGATCGTTTCGATCTTCATCGCAGCCGCTGCCTTGGTTTACGCTGCATTGGCTTTCAGCGCCTCAAAACAGGCACTGAAGATCACAAGAGATTCTGACACAACCGCGATGCGGGTGAAGGTGCAAGATGGACTTTCCAATGCAGAACGTAGCTTCTTGCTGCTTCAAGAGGCCTGTCAGACTACACGACGAGATTGGGAAAACCACAATAGGCAGCACCTCCCCTCACTCGGAAGCAGCTTTGGGCGCTCAATGTTTGGCGAAAGTGACGAGACTCAGCACATTTCTGCAATTGAACGATCTGGCTCTCAAGTGCTCCGCGAACTCATGGCGACAGTCCCAAAGCCCGACGTTTTGGATGCCCCCGAGCTGGAAACGTTCATCAAGAAAGCGCAATCGGCTTCGATGCAAATCGAACGGCTTAAGTTCGGATTGGAAGGCCCTCGTCCACTTCGGCTTTGACGTCCCATACCGGACATTGGTGATATCTGATGGTACTGTTACACAGCTTGGTCAATCTGTTCATTCGCCGCGAGCGCACTCTCCATGTGAAGGCAAAAGCTCACAGCTGGAGGCGGTACTGTATTCAAGAGAAAAAAGATCGTGTAGGCGTCGCCAGCGCAGCCTTTCCGTGACCTTGTGGCCCTGCCCGGAAGAAGAATACCCCGTCATGGGTCATCTGCTTTGACTTCTTCAGATAGAGGAAGATCGCACAATCGGTCATTCCCTCGAAATTGCTGGAAATCTTCATGGCATGCATCCGCGCTTCGTTTCTGAGGTCATCCTCGGACAAAATGGGCTTGTTCAGGAACATGGTCGCCACAACGTATTGCTGCGAGCCGACCACGTAGTTAGAAACTCGCGGCTCTTTACCGCCGCCTCCGCGTCTCCAACTTCGGATGCGTTTCTGGAGTTCGAGCAGCGAGGGTGGCGGCTGGTTCAGAATCGCGCAGATGATATCGAACCTATGGCGCATGGTGCCGACCGTGCTTGTGTAGATTTCTTCGACTGTCTTGGTCCACATCTGTGGTAGGCTTATCCCGATAATTTCAGCTCTTGCTCTCTCCGGATTCGGCGTCCGGTCTACCCTCACCGCATCGTCGGAATCGCGGAACATGATCCGCTTATCCGGCGGCGCGTCTCCGACGAGACAGAAACCATTGGTCAGGTACATTGACAACAGGTCCTGTTCGTCGCCGTCGAAATCAAATTGCTCGCCAATCCGGAACCGTCTGGTCAGGTAGTGAACAAACGAGACTTCCGAATCCAGAAACTTCGAGAGCATGAACAGCTCGCCTATGGAAAGGACCGGTGCCCAGATGTCGTTATTGCTCACAAGTCCGGCTTCCAGAAAAAAGTGCTTGCTGCTTGAAAGAGCGGCAAGATGTTCCAAGCACACGCTGTAGCTGAATGCGATTTTTGGCTTGTCTAGGTCGATCTTCACGGGACGTCCGCCCACTTTTTCCCAAAGCTTCGCAGTCATGCCATGTTCGTTAAGGTATCTTTGAAGCCTTTGTGACTGCTGCCAAGGTTCAACGAACAATGATTTGATGTTCTTCAGCAGGCTCATTTCCGCGCCACGTCGTGCCGCTGGGCTGATCTTGCCGGACTTCGCCTCAAATGCAAAAATGAAATTTCCGACGACTGCGACAACGTCGTTCTCGTATCTAATGCCAGTGTCCGGATCATCCCATAGCACGCTGCGGTATATCTCAGCGCTTGGCATCGTCTGTTTCAATGTTGTGGCTATCGCATCCTCAAGGAATTCGGAGCGGGCATCGCTGTACGCACCCAGCAAGTCCGTCTTGCCATCAATAAGCCGCTCAATAATCCTGAATGGGTAACTGAAAGGAAAATATTGAATTGCGAGAAAGAAGTGACCATCAGGGCGTGCGATGAACGGCTTATCCCATACAGGGTTGTCCATGACGAAATGCTCGAAGTTCTTTCCTGCCAACTCGCCGGGGCAAAGGGACAGCGATTTAATCAACGGAACGCATTCCGACCCAAACTCCCTAATCAGTTCATCTTTCTCAAGAATGAACAACCAAGGCGTTGAAAGCTCTGAGAGCTGGTAGCCCAGGTTTTTCATGTCATCAAGGGGCCTCTGTTTCAGTTTGCAGCGCTCCCACATTCGATTTGTGGTTGGGCTGAGAGAGCAGAAATACTCAATGTGCGAGATTGCTTCATCCTGAGAGACAGCCCTCATCATCTGGCCGATGTGTGACATGAAATCGTGAAGGCGCTTCGCGACCAGCTGCGAAATCCCGATCAGCATTTTGAATTGGCTAGCGAAGTCTGTAGCGACGTTTCCCTTACTGTCGATCCGTCCGAGAATATCAGCGGTGATTTCTGCACAAATGTCTTGGTCGAAGGGAAATCGGTAGTAGATCGTCTGCAATTTGGTACGCCAAGTTAAAACCTTGATGGGGTCTTTCTGGTCCAACTGATTAGATTGCTTCTTTGTGAAAGCCTGAAACAGGCGGGCCAAGGCCTTCCAGTGCTTAGAAAAATTCTCGGGCGACGTAGGCACACTGCTGGAATGGATGGGCATTGTCAGGAACAGCGCCTGAAATGCTTCCAGCGCGGCAAGTTCAATAGTTGGATATCTGTTCTTGAATACAAGGGTTTCTGTAAGGCACTGATGAGCAGTTTTTCCGAGAGCAATATCAATATCACGGCAAGCCAGGAAGGTCTCAAGTTCAGTCTTCTTAGCTTGGAATTCCGCGTCCCAGTCGACAATGCCTTCGTCTGCGTCCTCGTCCTGATCGTGCCATTGATCAGACAGATCATATCCGTGGATGTAAAGTTCGTTTTCCGCCATCGCCACGCAGTAATCCTTGTTGCAGTATGGTTTTAGCCTATCGCTTGGATACACCGGCGGATAGTGCCCCTTTGCTCATGGTCTTTCATATACAGAAAACTCAATGAAACGCCGTCACCAGTTATCCTTTAGTTTAAGCAAACCTGTCATTCGATGACCGCTTCGACACTGTTAGCAGTGTTTTTCGCACCTGCGCATAAGCCATTTACCTGCAATACATCAAACAATGTCGACGATGCTGCGTCGTGCCTTCTCGGAGTACTCAATGTACCGCTCGGTCGTCTGCAAGGACGAATGCCCTGCGAGATATTGAACATCCCGTAGCGATCCACCAACCGTTGTGATCTTCTGCGCTGCGTTGGTGATGAAGGTTCGTCGTCCGCTGTGTGATGAACAGCCGATCAATCCGAGGTCCCGATACCAGCTGCTGAACATGTTGACGATGGCTTGGGGGCTTGTCCGATCTGCCCGTTCTGTTCGGATGACGTGGCCTGCCGATGAATAGCAACCATCCTGAATTTGTTGCTGGCGCAGTTCTGACAGCTTAGCCTTCAAATCCTTGTTCAGCGGAATTTTTCGACCCGACTTACCCTTTGAAGCATCGTCAGAGAGGCTCATACAGGCCGATATCGTTCCATCTGCGTCGAGCGTCATCTCCCACCGTAGTTTGGCGATCTCCTTGGCTCTCAGCCCCGCTTTGATCGACAGCAAGAAGATGGTCTGGTTCCGAAGAGCATTTCGCCGACCCGCCAGATAGTTCTGGACTGCGCTGATCTGGTTCTTGTTTAACGTCTTTGCCTGCTTGCCTAATGCCATCTCAAACCCATGATACTTTCGTTGTATCAGGACCGTAGAACCATCAGTTCTAGATGGGCACGGTGATCACGCTAGAAACTTCCCTGTAATTCCATGTGGTTAGATGAATTGATGATATTTTGACTATTCTATCATGGGTTCGATTTCAGGCGGGAAAACAAAAACGCACCCCGACCTGAGCCGAGATGCGCTTTGCTGGAATTGGTTGTCTTTCTGAAGCCTGCAAATCGGAGCCACAGGTGCAGTTTTGTATCGGCACAATCAATCAGGAAATCTGGTGATTATCTCTCCACCATTTTGAGTCTCAAAGTGCCCATCGGTACGTTCGACAAGGATTTCGTTGCCTCGGCTTGACAGCCAGCGCTGCTGACTTTGCCCGTCTATCATTCGCTCCTGCTTGATAACGTCGATGATGTCGCCTCGTTCACCCAAGCACTCTACGACTTCAATATCTTCCCACATGGGGTTTCCCTCCTTCAAATTCCCTCGGCTTCAAATCAAATGAAACAGAAAATTGATTGACCAAGTCAAGTCCTCTAGCCGCAGTCGGCGTAGCGCTAAGATCGTTTTGTCTGAATTTCTTCACGGACTTCGTTTCTGCAGGATGCTGCGTTGCCGACTTCTTTCAGCTAAATCGGCCACATGACTACCCTAAGGTTGGGCACCCTTAAGATTGAAAGCCCCTACCGGAGCCTCCCTACTCAAGAGTTTCTGAAAATCACCGCAGGAAAGGAGCTTTAGCTCAACGAACCAGATGCGTGTTCTCGACGTCCCAGCCGTCGATAAACTTGGATTTCGTGATGTAGCTGATCCAGCCAGAGCTATAGATGGGCTGCAGATCAACCTCATGATAGCCCCACCGTGTTTTGGACCAACAATCGACAACGGCCTCGTGGCATGCGGCAGTTGTCGGAAAGGGGTTCTTCATCGCCAGATGGTAATGCAGACGACCAGAGCAAGATGCTTCCAGCATCGAGATCACGGCAACCTTCTTGCCAAACCGTTGGGCTGCGTTGCCAAACGCCTGCTTGTTCAGCCGATTGAGGAAGTGCCGTAAGTTTTTTGCCGCCTCGATCCGGTCAAGCGTGGTTTGCCCGTCCTGCTGCTTCAGAGTCAAAGTCACGGCGAGATCATACTGTCGGGCGTGATCAATCAAGAAGTCCCGAAGAGGGGTGCGAAGGTCGGGTTGCAAGGGCTGAAGTCCACAATAACGAGCGATTGCAAGTATTTATGGCTTCTGTCTGTTTGGGTGATCCGCTGCCCTTTTCAGAATGTGGGGCAACTAATGTGAATATTAGTATTCTTATAAAAAAAGAGGTCGTTGTCCCCAAAGGAAAACTATGTGTAAGTATACAGCCAATCGTAATCTTCCTCGGAGTATTCAAATCCGTGGCGGGCGTCGAGAGAGGGCCAAGGTGCTGTTTCAGCACGCGCATCCACGATTGATTGCATTCTCCGAAGAGCCGATCTGTCTAGTGTGTAGTGTCTGATTTTTTGCGAACCCACTTTCGTACTGCAAATGTATTCTTGCCTGAGCCCAACCAAGTTCAAGACTTGCTGCATGTGCTGCATTGGCTTCGTCTTGAAGTCTTTGCGTAAGTTGAGGTCAAACTGACCTTCAACAAATTTCTTGAAATGCAACGAGAGGTCAACAAACGCTTCTAGATCGCCGTGTGAGTATGTGACGCTAGGATTGAATTGCCCATTCTGATAGAACGGTGTTGTTTCTAGAATTAGATGCAGAAGGGCCGCACCAACCTGACGGTCAGGAATAACCTTTACATGAGTTCGTTGCACGTCATCCTGCTTATCTGTTGGCAGTTTTTTCTTGAATTCAGTGCCACCCTTGGAAGCCTGGGCAAGCGCCTCAAACAAAAGTACTTTTAATCGATACGTCTTTGATATGTCGAGCTCCAACATCTCAGGCGACGCATCTGCGCGATAGAACAACTCAAAACTAGTCCGCTTCAGGTCATAACGCTCGGATTCAGTAATTGGGCTATCTTGAAAGTTTAAACGACGCTTCAGTTTCTCAAACGCAACATGATTGAGCACTGTAGCTGATGTCACCTTCTTTATTTCTTCAGCTTTGCTTCGCAATCGACCATCCTTGAGCAGCTGCTTGCCGTCTTGCGCTAGACTGTCGTCCTTGTCGACTATCCCAATGTCCCAGCCTTGATCCAATTTGTGGCGTATGAAATTCGCCTTCAGATTGTTTTTGGATGCACGGTTCTTGACGGTCGTTTGTGCCGCCATCGTCAAAAAAGGGTCTTCATCGGCAATTGACTTACGGTCCCGCCACCTGAACCCATACCGGATTCCAGTTGCCAATTCTGTCCGTAGCAAGTCGTCTACAACAACCTCGAACTCAGTCTCAAAATTGAAACATTGCGGGCTGATCCAGACGTAGACCTCCCTAGGATTGCGCACCCGCGCAAGCTGTTGGTCGATCTCAAAATGGTTCGTTATTCTGGCTTCAAACAGACCAAAAACGCAGTCGATTTCCTGCGTTTCATTTGGGAATGAGATGTCCACACCTGTCCCCAACGACGGCGAAGACAAGATGACGCCGTAGTCTAGAATGCGATCTCGGATGTTGGTGATAAAGCCCTGAACGCTTTCAGTCTTTGAGTTGGCTGACGTGATGCTGAGATGTGGAATATCGACATTTGCCTGTTTTGCGAGGGCTTCCACGGTCTTGGCTATCGCATCGACGGTCTTCTTCGAATTTGATGTAACGAATACGCGCTTGCCCGCCAGAATATCTTGCTTCAGTTTTGCAACGAGGTGCGGCTGGCTCTCATACATGTGCAATTTGCGGTTGGCATCTTTTCTCTCGTTCAGCACAATTTGAATGGGCCATTCGGGTTCCTTCGCTTCCGGCCCTTGCCCCTCTTCAAGGCTCAATGACTTAAGCATGCGTATGGTATTGAAGCTCGTCCAGCCAAGGTCGGCATCAAGGACAATAACGTGTTTTGCCATGCGGATAAGTCTGAAAAATACCTCAAATAATCGGTTTCTGGCGGCACCGACCGTGCTTGAAAGAAAGTGTCCAAGGACTTGCTCAACTTCATCGATCACAACGATATCGTACCGCATCTGATCTACACGCCACAGGCTATCAAGACAGACACCATAACTGCGCTTCTTTTCAGCCTTTACATTGGCACCAAGACTTTCTGGGTAGTCCAGATAGCAATTCAGCCCAAGACGTTCGCACAATTCGCCAATCAATGCTTGGCGATGGCCAATCAGCAGCACTTTTTTTGATGGGTCTTCCTGCTTTGGGTCAGGTTGAAGTGCACCATCTGCAAAATTTATTTCTGTCTCCAAAGCATCGGGCGCAGGCTTCAACAGGTTCTCTAGAAATGTGGTCTTGCCGCTTCCTTTAGGGCTTTTGATAAACGTCACACCATTCGTGATTGACTCAAGTCTCATGTCGGGACCCTCGAAATAGGTGCCGTCTTGAAGACTGATGTTGTGCGGTTTGATGCCGTGAGGCTCCATGAACCTCTCTAGCGCCACAAGCTCGTTATCGCCTTTATAGAAGGCGCCTGACTTGATGGCTTTAATGAAGTCGTCAAAGTCGTGAAAGTTGTATCGTCTAGGGCGAGACGCTGATGAATGCCACGTTTTCTGGCAAGTCGAGCAATGGAGATATCGCCCATCGCGTTTTCCAGAAACGAAAGCACTTGGATGATAATCCACGTGAAATGGGCAATGAACCTGCTTGTGGCCAGCGATGTTCCCGAATGTCGCTGTCGTTCCGTCGGAAAGTACGATCGTTTGTTCCGGCTTAATCTTTGCGAGAGATCGGTTCGGCACCGGGAACGTTCTTGCTCTTGAGTCGCTAGCGACTTCAAGGCGACCATCCAGAATGAGTTCATCAAGCAATTCACTCGATAGCGTTGACCCCAACTGTTTTGACCAACCACCCTTGGACCCAAAGAAAATTCTTGCTGGATCAGTGGCTGAGGGATCGCCACCGAGCCGTTCCGTTAAAGCACGAACGGCAAATCGCAATTCTTGCGGGTCTTCGATTGTTCTGGGGAGCACAAACACAAGGCGGAACCGATGATTGGCCTGCGTGTGTGATGCCGTAGTGTAGATAAGGGATGCGTGGTTCTGAACGAGATCAAGTGCAAGGCAGTCTGAAATCGTTAGCCCGCCATCGAAGTCGACTGCAAGAAAGTCAGACGCAACGAAGTTCTTCGCGCTGCGTTTTTCGTCCCTGTATTGATAGCTGAAGGCAATGCCGAGCTTGATCGTTTCTTCTAGCTCATCAAGCGTCGCCTCAAATGCTTGAAACCCCTCGCGGAACCAAGCTTTGTCGGTATGTTTTGCCTTATCAACAAGTTTCGGGTTGAATGACAAATTGATGAGTTTTTCTGACGACAACCGAAGGCCCCCTATTGGTCGTTCATATGACGGTTGCTGTGATCAAGCGCAGCTTCAATCCATCTTGTTAGTTCTGTCGCCTGAACGCCAATCCCGTACAAATAGCCCAACTTAACGCATCGAATTTTGTTGTGCTTCGCCTCGCAGCACATGTTCCATCATTCGCAGCAAGGCATCATGCATGCCCTTCTTGAAGTCGTCATCGGACGCATATTTCTTATAGAGATCAATCTCACGCCGACGCTCGCTCCGCATAGCTTTTTCAAACAAGGCTTCACTGGCGATGCGACGGTTCTGCTCGTCCGGATTGCCGACAACCTTGTCTTGGAACGCCGGGTCCGCCATTGCGTGTTTCAGGATATTGACCAGCTTCACCCGCTGCTCTTCTGGCGTGGCATCCCAGCCCGTAAAATACCGTTCATTAAACGCTGCAATGATGAGATCAAGCGGGTCCTTGTCGGGGTCAACGTGCGCACTGCGCGGGTTGGGGTTTGGAGGTTCCAACTCACTGTCCGCGTCGTCCAAGCCAATGGTGTATCCGATCTTCACCCGCTCCAGCCCGTAGGTCGTCAGGTCGACGCTTTCCAGCAAGCCGTTGATTTCATCTTGATCAGGGTCCTTGACCTTCAGTTTGGGGATCAAGAACTTCAGGAACCAATGCAGCATCTCCCAATTCGCATTGGTGAACGGGATGATGCAGGCCACCTGCGCATAGATTTTGACGAACTGCTTGGCTTTGATCTTGATGTCGGGCTTTTGGGCTTCCTCTACTTGATCAAACCGCTCGGCTACCGTGTCCAGTAGTGGTGACAACTGATCCGCATCGACAGAGGCGAAGAACTTTTCGTTGAACTCCACCACCTCCGGCCAATCAAAGATGCCAGTGTCATCCAGCGCGTCTTTCAGATCGTGCAGCACGTTCACATCCGTTGGTTCGCTCAAAGCTGTTGAGGTATAGAATGGATCGAACGCATCCTTGATGTCTTCCACAGTATTGTGGAAATCGAGGATGAATGTCTCTTCCTTACCCAGCTTGTTGTTGCAACGGTTCAGGCGTGACAACGCCTGTACAGCCAGAACATGTTGCAGCTTCTTGTCCACATACATCGTGGTCAGCATCGGCTCGTCAAATCCTGTCAGGAATTTGTTGGCAACCACTAAAATACGATATTCGTCAGTCTTGAATTTTTTGGGTATGTCGCCCCCGGGGAAGCCGTTGAGCGTGTCTTCGGTGTGCTCCACACCATCGATCATCTTCTTGCCCGTAAACGCAACCAAGGGCTTGTATGGACTCCCAGCATCACGCAGGGCGTCTCTCAAGGCGAGGTAGTACCGGATAGCAGACTCGATGTTCCGAGTGACCACCATGGCTTTGGCTTTGCCCTTCAGCTTCTTGGGCCGCACGACGTTGCTCTCAAAATGTTCAAGCATGATGGCAGATTTTGTCTTGATCGTCGTGGGATCAGCCTCAACGTAGGCCCGCAGCTTGCTTTGGGCCTTCTTAGTGTTGAACTCTGGATTTTCATCAACAGACTTTTGCAGTTCATAATAGCTTTTGTAGGTCGTGTAGTTCTTCAACACATCAAGGATGAAGCCTTCTTCAATTGCCTGTTTCATTGAATACAGATGGAAGGGCACGAACTTGCCATCGCTGTTCTGACGGCCAAATCGTTCGAGCGTCGTGTTCTTCGGTGTGGCGGTGAAGGCGAAGAACGAGGCGTTAGCCCCCATCTTGCGGGCTTCCATCGCGGCGAGGATTTTGTCCTGCAAGTCCTCTGGTTCTTCCTCGTCACCGCCCCCGCTGATAGCCTCGTTCATCTTGTCGGCGGCACTGCCCGATTGGGATGAATGCGCCTCGTCGATGATCACTGCAAACTTGCGGTCAGACAGATCGGTGATGCCATCAAGGATATGGGGGAACTTCTGAATCGTAGTGATGATCAGCTTCTTACCGTTCTCCAATGCGCTTTTCAGCTCGGACGAGCTGAAGGCATGGGCGACGACGTTCTTCACTTCGGAAAACGCCCGAATGTTGTCCTTCAACTGCTTGTCCAGCACACGGCGGTCAGTGACGACAATGACGCTGTCGAAGAGGTTCTGTTCCCCTGCCGCATCATAGGTTTCGATAAGCTGATACCCGAGCCATGTGATCGAGTTCGACTTGCCCGACCCTGCCGAATGTTGGATCAGATACCTCTGCCCAACCCCGTTGGCCCTGACATCGGCCAGCACCTGCCGCACCACGTCCAACTGGTGATAGCGGGGAAAGAACAGGGTCTTTTTCTTCTGGCCCGTCTCTGGGTCTTCTTCCTCAACAAGCTTGGCAAAATGCTCAATGATGTTGGTCAGGCCGTGGCGTGTCAGCACTTCTTCCCAAAGATAGGCCGTCTTGTGGCCCGTCGGGTTGATCGGGTTGCCCTTGCCGTGGCCGTCGCCCTTGTTGAAGGGTAGGAAATAGGTGCTTTTGCCAGACAGTTTGGTGGCCATGAACACCTCGTCGGTATCCACGGCGAAATGCACCAGACTGCGCCCGAACTGGAACAGCGGTTCGCGGGGGTCGCGGCTTTGGTACTGCTTGCGGGCGTGAGAGACGTTTTGCCCCTTCCACGGTTGTTTCAACTCCATCGACACGATGGGTAGGCCGTTCATGAACAGGACCATATCGACTGATGGGTTGCTGTCCGTGGTCGAGAAATAGACCTGACGGGTGACCGAGAAGATATTGGCCTCAAACAAGCGCGTCACTTCGGGGGTTTTGGTGTTGTAGGGCAAACGGTAGAGCAGCTTCAGGTGCGCATCATCTACATTCAGACCCTTTTTCAGAACCGCCAGCACACCGTCTTTCTTGATCTTGCGATCCAGCCGTTCCAGCACGATGCGTTGCCAGTTCTGGCGGGGGCGCAGCTTGTCGAGTTCGTCCGATTGCGTGGCCTCAAGGAAGGCCCAAAGCTGCGTCGTGTCGATGGCAAGATCAGCGTCGAAATCAGCGGTGTTGCCCTTGATGTAGCCGCCCGACAGAAAGGCAGTCTCGATCAAGTCTTCCAAGGCTTTTTCGCTTGTCTCGCTGACCATCGCTACATCCCTTGCTTAAATCTTGATTTTGCCCGTGACCGCATTGGCGATCAGGGTTTGTTTGAATTCGTTGAGGGTGGAGATTTCCGATTGAACAACTTCATCCAAGCGATGATGTTCCGCCTTGATCGAAGCAAGTTCTGCTTGGATGGAATATTGTTCTTCATCCGGTGGCAAAATAACTCTGAGTGAACGCACTTTGCCGACACTTAACTGCGGCAGTGCCGCACCCTTAACAGTCGGCCCATATTGTGCGGCAAGGTAGTCAGCACCGAGTGTGCCGACGAGAAACTCAGGGGTAACCCCTTGCTTTGGGTTAATAACACACAGCGAGTCGAGAATTCCTAGCCGAACTCCAAAAGGTAGAACTCGCGTTGCTCCAATTGTGCCTTTCCTTGAAAAGACGATTGACCCTCTTCTGAAACCACAACGACGCTCTTGTTCTAAAACGGTTTTTTCCGAAACCCGGCGTGGAGTATCAATTTCTATATCGTCCCAACCAATGAATTCTTGGGTTGAGATGAACGGGAAACCTTCATCTACGTATTCTGGGTTTCGGTGGCTAGGATTTGGATCGATCACTTCAGCTACAGCCATCAAGGGAACGATTTTCCAATGTGCAGGTATCTCGCCGATCCAGTCTACGCCGCTGTCTTTCATGGGGGCGTCGGGGTTCAGGCCCTTGGTGACCGCACGGTTGATCAGGATGGCCTTTTGCTCGTTCAGCAGCTCGATCAACCGCCGCTTTTTGGCAATCGCCGCATCAATCTCGGCGGTTTTTTCGTCAAGAAAACGCACGATCCGGTTTTGGGTGTCGAGGTCAGGAACCAGTACCGGCATGCGCTTGAAATCAACATCTTTGATTTGCAGGGAGTTTGGCCGAATTCCTTGCATGAGACCGGTGTAGCCCTGCACATAGCTGTGGCACCGAAGAAGGTGATGTGCATATCGAGGTATCAGTGATGGATGAATATTGTAGGCTCGATAGGCTGGACTGACATGACCCTCAATCTCTGAAACTCCCAACCCAGTATGATTCAGCCACATCGTATTGACGACTAATTGGCTTGGTCGAACAACCCGATAGTCGGCTAAATCCTTGTCTTCACGAATCTGGCCTTCGCTCTCATATTTCTTTTCTTCAATACCACGGTAACCAGACACGGAGAGCATCGACCCAACGATGTTCTTTCCGTTTTTCTCGCGGCTTACTGCAAAGAGCCCTGCAAGCGGCTTAATCTCCCAATGCATTGGGACCCCGCCCAGCCACGGCACTCCACTCTCCTTGTAGCTGTCGTATCTGGGTTGCCCGTCCAGCATCACACCTCCTCCGCCAGCAGGCGATCCGGTGACCAGATCAGGCTGGCCAAGGCGCTGTAGAGTTCGGAACGTTGTTCGATATCGTCCCCATCAAATTTTTCATGCGCCTCGAATGCCAGCCCGTGCCTCTTGATGGCATTCAGCACACCGGGATTGTTCTGGTAAAAATTAGGGTGCAATGAGTGGGTCAGCGCATTGGCTTTGAGGTAATGCGGCAGCTTCTTTTCATAGCTGTAATCCCCCAAGCTGGCGTTCACCTTTTTGGGCAGCAAGAGCAGCCCGCCGATGTAGTTGCGCCATTCCTCGAATGCGTGGGCGTCCTCGAACTCTTCAGCGAACATCTCAAACTTGTTGGCAAGGATATGTTCGACCTCGTAGGCGTTCTTGCCTGACCTGACGATGTAATCCTCGTATCTGCCCGGCTCTCCCGCCTGCTGTTCGAGCCAATCGGTAAAGCGGGCCAACATGCGTTGAACTGTTTTGCCGTTGGTTTTTGTCAGCCCAAAATTGCCGGTAAACCTGATTTCGACCATCTCTTCCAAAAGCCGCTTGTGCAGCACGTTCCGCAATTCGGTAAGTGATTTTCCACGGACACTGCGGATAACGGTGAAGGCCGCATACTGCATGTGCGAGTAGCTGGTCATTTTGAAATTCCACAGACGGACATTCAGCCAGCTGTCAATAAAGTCAGCGACCAGACCCATCTTGGCCAAGGCTGTTTCCTTGTCGTCATCGACGTTTACTGCCGACAAGATGATGTGGTGCTGAAGGGTGAAGCCCGCATCTGCGTTGTATTTGACGCTCTCCAGCCCCTTTTTGCGGGTGGCAGACGCTTTGAGCAGTCGCAGGTAAAGGTCCGCAAAGATGCGCATGTTCTTAATGACGAACTGATAGAAGTCCTCACCGGAGTTCAGCCCCACCTCTCCCTCATGGTTCTTTACCCAGCGGTGATATTCGGTTCCGATCAGCTCGAAGTCTTCGTTTTGGGCCTCTTTCTTCCGCTCCCTGATTTTTTTGGCGTACTGGGACCTGAGCCATGCTTTAAAGAAATCCGACTCTGTATTCTCGCCATGTTCGGCGAATTTGGTCAGATAGGATTTGATCAGCTTGTCTGCTTCCAGCCGTTTGCCGGGGTTCTCGATGTTGGCCAGCAAATAACCTTTGAGCATGTCAGTCGGGGTCAGGGACAGCCCCCTGTCGTTCATCGTCTCAAAGATCGTGTATGCGTCCCCATCGTCATTGGCCGTAATCTCGATCAGCTTCACGTTGCGGATGATCCACCAGATGAACATGTGCAGCGCATCAGGCTCCATATCGGTCGGGAAGATGTCGGCAAGGTCATCGTAACGGTCCACAAGATTTCGGACGGAATCCGATTTGCCTTCTGGGTTGTAGCTGTCACCGTTCAACAGCGCTGACATGCAGTCGTTGCGTTCGGGAATGTCGAGTTTGAATTTAGGGCCGCCCGGGTCCTCGTCGTAGACCAACTGTTCGATCTTGTTGACCTTCTTGGCGTGGTCCTTTTGCAGGTGGTTCAGGTAAATCAAAAGCAGCGTAAGGGTGGTGATACGTTGCTGGCCATCCACGATATTGCGCACGTCACCCGCCTTGCTGATGACGATGGAGCCGAGGAAATATTTCGATTGCTTTTCTAGCGGTATGCCGGGGCCGTAGGTTTGTGAAAACTGGCCGTAGAGGTCATCGACAAGTTCCTGAAGCTGCTTGCGCTTCCAACGGTATTCCCGCTGATAGTAGTCGATGCCGAACGCCGATCCAGACAGCAGCACTTCGAGGGTTTTGTCGTCGCCTTGAATATCCTGCATTACACGGCCTCACTTGTCAGGCTGACCAACCGCTTCAACAGACCGTCGGTTTCTTTTTCCAGCTCAAGGATGTCCCGAGCCACTTCATTCAAGTCCCGCAGCGGCTTGTGCTGATAGAAATACCGGTTGAAGCTGATCTCATAGCCGATCTTGACCGTTGCGATATCAAGCCATGCATCCTTCACATGTGGCCGGACCTCGCGCAAAAAGTAGGCATGGATATCGTCTTTCAGCGGGACGTTTTCGCTATCACGAAGTTCGCTGTCGCTTTCATATTCGATGAATTCCCCAGCCGTTTTGGTTGGCCAGTAGCCATGGTCAGGCAGTGTTTCCACCGTTGCGCCCAGCTTGGCCAACACATCCTTCAGCTTGTCACCCGCCAGCTTGTGCCGCTTCTTGATGACCTTTTTGGCAGTCTCATCCCGCCACGATACCGCATTCAAGATTTGGTTCTTTTGTGCGGCCGCCAGTTTGACCTTGCGGGATTTTAGATCGGCGTCGACCGCAGCGGTGAAGGCGTTGAAGTCGTCACTGACCTCCTGCCCGATGCTGGCCATAAGCCGTGCAGCCTCTTCCATGATTTCCCGCTGAGCCACCCATGTTTTGGGATCAAGCAAGGCTTTGCGGTTCTTCGGCGTCAGCGTGATTTCTTCTCGTTCGATGTAATCTTCGATGGCTTCGCGGTGGGATTTCAGGTCGGTGTAAACATCTTCGCCATAACGATCCCAGACCCAAGCCATGATTTCTTGCAGGCCCGGCGTGAACCGTAGGGTCGCAATCCGTTCCGGCGTGAATTGCGCTTTCTTGCGCAAGGGACGTTCGACTGTGACCTTGTGGTAGCCAAAATCCGCATTATCGAAAACCTTCGAGACACCCTCATCGGCAAGCGACATGTAGAGTTCAGTAATTGCGTCAATGTGCTCATCGGCCAGATCGCAGTTCTTTTCTCCCAAGTTCTTGCGGCGTTTGGTGTACATTTCAGATGCATTGATCAGTTGGACCTTGCCCCGCCGACCAGCAGGTTTGTTGTTTGTGACGACCCAGATGTATGTCGTGATGCCTGTGTTGTAGAACAGGTTGTTGGGAAGCTGGATGATGGCCTCCACCATATCATTCTCAATCAGGTATCGGCGAATGTTGCTTTCGCCGCCCCCTGCATCACCAGTGAACAGCGATGATCCGTTGTGAACCGAAGCGATGCGGGAACCAGCGGGGCTGTCTTGCAGCTTCCGCATCTTATCGACCATCTCCATCAGGAACAGCAGTTGCCCATCAGATGATCGAGGCGTGGCGTCACACATTTCGACTGTGCCGTCATAGCCTTTCAGTTCGACTTTGAACCGTGGGTCAAGCACATCCTTGCCATCCTTGATGAACTTTAGGTCGGTCTTCCACGATTTGCCGTAAGGCGGGTTTGACAGCATGAAATCGAAGGTCATGGAGGAGAAATCATTGGTGGCCAATGTCGAACCAAGCTTGATGTTTTCTGGGTTGTTGCCCTTGATCATCATGTCTGACTTACAGATCGCAAATGTCTCTGGATTCACTTCCTTGCCGTAAATGTAGACACTCGCAGACGACTTGATGCCGCCTTCAGGATCGACGATGAAATTCTGCGCTTCGGTGAGCATCCCACCCGAACCACAGGCGGGATCGTAGACAGTCAACACTGGCGGTAGTTTGTCCTTCACCGGATCGAACAACAGATGCGTCATCAGCTTGATGACTTCACGAGGCGTGAAGTGCTCACCTGCTTCTTCGTTGTTTTCTTCATTAAATTTGCGGATCAGTTCCTCAAACACATATCCCATGCCAAGGTTCGTCAACGCAGGCTGAACACGGCCATCGGGACCACGTTTGTCATTCGGCGTAAGATTGATGTCCTCGGCGACGTATTTTTCGATCACATCAAACAACACATCCGCAGCAATCATCTTGCGCACTTGTGTACGAAGATCAAAGTTTTCGATGATCTCTTTCACGTTGTCACTGAAGCCGTTGAGGTAGGCATCCATGTTCGCTTCAAGCTGTGATGGATTGCCGAGCAACGACTTCAAGGTCCATTCGGAGGTGTTGTAAAACACATAACCAGATGCATCCCGTAGCCCTGCGGGGTCCAGTTCAGTCAGACCCGCATCTTCGGTTTGGAACTTCATCTCATCGCGGACAGCCTGTTTAGTTGGCTCCAACAAGCAATCCAACCGACGCAGCACAAACATCGGCAGGATGACATCACGATATTTGCCACGAACGAACACGTCACGAAGGCAGTCATCAGCGATGGACCATATGAAACTTACGATCTTGTTGTGGGAGGCTTGGTCCATTGCTGCTCGATCTTCCTTATTCAATACTCTTCTGGTTGCACCACCCTTGTTAACCAAAGCTGAACCGATACGAAATGTGTTTTGTGATGCGGGTGACACATGCACACAAGAACTCTTCGTCTATCGACACATGACAGCCAAAATATGGCGACAAAACCCCCTGCGAAAAAACTGCTTGGTGATGGATCATCAGTTGGAGAGCTTTTGTTGAAAAAATGTGCGTGTGACCTCAAACGGGGGATTTTCCGTGTTCGGGAGTCGGACAATAACTGGCGAAGAAAACTGCATTCACACTGGCAGAGCAAGCCCTTGTGAGTTCTTTCGATGGTTTACTAGGAATACTGTTCATCAACAAAGTTGGTGGCAGCTGGCGGCAATCTACACTAACTTTCGAGGCTCAGTGCGATAGAATGTCCTGCCTATCCCGAATGAAATATAAAACAGGCTTGGGCGCCAAAAAAATCAGGGATGAATCCCTCAAACGTTTCGCCATCCGGAGAGTAATAGATGTTGAACGACTTTCTTGAACACGGATCACATGTAGGAGTCGTCCTGTGCTTTTACGCTGCATGCGTCTATTTTGGGTTTCTTCAACGATTGCAGCAACCACCTAATATCGCGCTCGATCCTCCCGTTCTCCAAAACACAATCGGGTCCATTTTTCAGTTGGCAGCCCTACCCGCAAATCTTTGGATTGCGGTGTATCTGGCTCAATTCCTAGGTTTGTTTTGGGGAGTACTTGCCGGAATGGCTTTGTTTGCCCTCAGCGCTATACTCGGTGTGGCATTAAAACTTGGTGGAAAACTCATAGGGTTGCATGTCATTCTGGGCTTGCTAGCGCTGGTCATTGGTTACTTTTTAACTATCGCAAGTCTGTTTGACTAACTGACACTGTTCAGTATCGGTTTGCACCAAGTGCCCAAACTGGCTGACAATGGACAGTTAACAACGAGTATTTTCACATGATAGCAGAACTTGCGTCCGCATAATTGTTAAATATCAGATACTTGCCATGTATGTCAGGCGTTTGAAACTAAGAGTTATACACAAGATTATACAACAACACGTAACTCATTGATATTTAATTTGGTTATGTGATTGAAAATCCTCGTGTCGGTGGTTCGATTCCGCCCCTGGGCACCATTGAATCACAGACCCGGCTGATCACGCGATTTCTCGGGTTCTGAGAAACTTGCGTATGGGCATTTCATCGTGATCACGGCGAATCTGGCAGGCATTACCGATGCGCCCGCATTCGCGCGCGACATGTAGCCCGCCACCTTTGACGCGCTGAAAACATAACCACGCATTGCGTGCTTTACATCCCAAGCCCCCTTGTTGAAAAACCTATCAACAGGGGAGGCGCGGATGTGGCAGTTTTGGGTTGATCGCGGCGGGACGTTTACCGATATCGTCGGCAAAGCGCCCGATGGCCGGTTGCACACCCATAAATTGCTGTCTGATAACCCCGAAAGCTACGCCGATGCGGCAGTGCAGGGTATTCGCACGCTGCTGGGGTTGGGCGCGGGCGATCCTATTCCACCCGGTCAGATTGATGCCGTCAAAATGGGCGCGACCGTGGCCACGAATGCCCTGCTCGAACGCAAGGGCGAACGCACCCTACTGTTGATTACCAAGGGCATGCGCGACCTGCTACGCATTGGTTATCAGAACCGCCCGCGCCTGTTTGATCTGCATATCGTGCTGCCCGAATTGCTATATGATGATGTGGTCGAGGTGGATGAACGGCTGGCCGCCGATGGCACGGTGATTACACAACTAGATACCGGTGCGGCCCGCGCGGCCCTGCAGGCGGCCCACGAACGGGGCTATCGTTCGGTCGCGATTGCCCTGATGCACAGCTATCGCTTTGCCGATCACGAAAAGGCGCTGGGCCAGATCGCCCGCGACACCGGCTTTACCCAAACCTCGCTGAGCCATCAGGCCAGTCCGCTGATCAAGATCGTCGCGCGGGGCGATACGGCGGTGGTCGATGCCTACCTGTCGCCAATCCTGCGCCGATACGTGGCCCAGGTGGCTGATGCCTTGGGCGCGACGACTGGCGGGTGCGACCGGCTGATGTTCATGCGTTCGAACGGCGGGCTGACCGATGCGGCCCTGTTCGAGGGCCGCGATGCGATCCTGTCCGGTCCGGCGGGGGGCGTGGTGGGAATGGTGCGCACGGCGGCGGAGCTTGGGTTTGACCGGCTGATCGGGTTCGACATGGGCGGCACATCAACCGATGTCTGCCACTACGCGGGCGCATTCGAACGCAGCTTCGAGACCGAAGTCGCCGGTGTGCGGATGCGCGCGCCGATGATGTCGATCCACACGGTCGCGGCGGGGGGCGGATCGATCCTGTCCTACCGCGACGGGCGGATGCAGGTTGGCCCCGAAAGTGCGGGGGCCAATCCTGGCCCTGCCGCCTATCGCCGTGGCGGGCCGCTGACCGTGACTGATTGCAACGTGCTGCTGGGCAAACTGCACCCCGATCTGTTCCCGCCCGTCTTTGGACCTAACGCCGACCAGCCGCTTGATGTGGAGGCTGTGCGCGCGAAATTTGCCGACATGGCGCGCGTGATCGGTGGCGATATGTCGGTCCAGGATATCGCCGAAGGGTTCCTGCGGATCGCAGTCGCGAACATGGCCAATGCGATAAAGAAGATCAGCGTCCAGCGCGGCTATGACGTGACCAAATACACGATGAACTGTTTTGGCGGGGCAGGCGGGCAACACGCTTGTCTGGTCGCCGATGCCCTGGGGATGCAAAGCGTCTTTATCCATCCCTTTGCCGGCGTTTTGTCGGCTTTTGGTATGGGGCTGGCCGATGTGCGCGCCATGCGCGAGGCCCAGTTTGGCAAGGGGTTTGATGCTTTGGATGCGGCGGCCAAAACCTTGGCCGGTCTTGTGGTAGACGCCCGCGCAGAAGTGGCGGGGCAGGGCATTCCCACGGCGCAAATCAGCCTCGTCAAAATGGCGCATATCCGCCCCGACGGTGCCCAGCAAACGCTGGCCGTGCCGTTTGGCGCGCCCGATGATATGGCCGCCGCCTTTAAAACGGCCCATCAGCAACGGTTCGGTTTTGTCCCGCAGGGCGCGCGCCTGATCATCGACATGCTGACGGCCGAAGCCATCGGCGCCACGGGCGAACCGGTGAACCTGCCCGACCCGCAAGGCACCAGCGGCCCCGCACAGACCCGGCCAATGTGGTCGCAAGGTGTGCAAGTGGATGTGCCTGTGGTCGATCGCGCGACCCTGCGCCTGGGCGATACCGTCGATGGCCCCGCGATTATCACCGAACCCACCGGCACCAATGTGCTGGAACAGGGCTGGCGGGCCGAATGTCTGTCGGGCGGCAATCTGATCCTGCGCCGCGTGATCCCTTTGCCGCGCGAAATGGCGATTGGCACCCGCGTCGATCCGGTCATGCTCGAGGTGTTCAACAATCTCTTTATGTCGATCGCCGAACAGATGGGTGCGACCCTCGCCAATACGGCCTATTCGGTAAACATCAAGGAACGTTACGATTTTTCCTGCGCGATTTTTGACGCAGCGGGCGATCTGGTCGCCAATGCGCCCCATGTGCCTGTGCATCTTGGGTCGATGTCACAAAGTGTGCGCACGGTGCTGCGCCAGAACGCTGGCAAGATCCGCCCCGGCGATGTGTTCATGATGAATAACCCGTTCAACGGCGGCACCCATTTGCCCGATGTCACGGTGATCACGCCGGTGTTTGCGGACGGTCGCATTGCCTATACCGTCGCCAGCCGCGGCCATCACGCCGATATCGGTGGCAAGACCCCGGGGTCCGCCCCGCCCGACAGCCGCACGATTGACGAAGAAGGCGTGCTGATCGACAATTTCCTGCTGGTCGCCAAAGGGAAACTGCGCGATAGCGAAACGCGGGCATTGCTGGCCTCGGGGCGCTATCCTTGCCGCAACGTTGATCAGAACATGGCCGACCTTGCCGCGCAAATCGCCGCCAATGCCACCGGCGTCGCCGAATTGCAGAAGATTACCCGCCAGTTCGGGCTGGATACCGTCCACGCCTATATGACCCATGTGCAGGACAACGCCGAAGAAAGCGTGCGTCGCGTGCTGGACGTGCTGCACGACTGCGAATTTACCTATCCGCTTGATGGCGGTGACCAGATCAAGGTCGCGATCAATGTTGACCATGACGCCCGCGCAGCGACCCTTGATTTCACCGGAACATCACCGCAGAACCCGTTGAATTACAACGCCCCCTTGGCGATTTGCCGGGCGGTGGTGCTGTATGTGTTCCGCACGCTTGTGGGCAGCGACATCCCGATGAACGAAGGCTGCCTCAAGCCGCTGAACCTGATCGTGCCGCAGGGATCAATGATCAATCCGGCTCACCCCGCCGCCGTGATTTCCGGCAATACCGAAGTGTCACAGGCCATTGCTGATACGCTGTTTGGCGCGCTGGGGGTGATCGCGGGCAGTCAGGGAACGATGAATAATTTTGTCTACGGCAACGACACTTATCAGAACTACGAAACCATCTGCGGAGGCACCGGCGCGGGCGACGGGTTTCACGGCACCAGTGCGGTGCACAGTCATATGACAAACACCCGCATGACCGACCCCGAAGTGCTGGAAACACGGTTCCCCGTGCGGGTCGATGAATTTTCGATCCGTCACGGCTCGGGCGGCCAGGGCCGTTTCGCGGGGGGCAATGGTATTACCCGCCGCTTGCGTTTCCTTGAGCCGATGACGGTAACGGTGCTGACCTCGCACCGGATTGTGCCGCCGCATGGGGCGGCAGGCGGGGACACGGGTGCGCTGGGCGAAAACGCTGTCGAACGCGCGGACGGTCGCGTTGATGCATTGCAGGGTAACGACGAAACACAGGTGGCTGCGGGGGATGTTTTCGTGATGAAAACGCCGGGCGGCGGGGGCTATGGTGCCCCATGAAAGGACCAATATGACATATCTGGGCATTGACCTTGGCACATCGGGTTTGCGTGCCTTGTTGATCGGTGACGATGGCACGCCGATCGGCACCAGCGAACATCACTACGAGGTCCGCCACCCCCATTCGGGCTGGTCCGAGCAAGACCCGCGCCACTGGATTGCCGCGCTTGAGGCTGCGATGGACGATCTGCGCGCCGCCCATCCCGAATTTGCCACCCTGCGGGGCATTGGCGTTGCGGGGCATATGCACGGGGCGACTTTGCTGGATGAAACGGGTGCGGTCTTGCGCCCTTGCATCCTGTGGAACGATACGCGCGCGCATGCCGAAGCGGCGCAGCTTGATCAAATGGCGGGCACGCGCGCCCTGTCGGGCAATATCGTCTTTCCGGGGTTTACCGCACCAAAACTTAGCTGGGTAGCTAACCATGAGCCGGAAGTTTTTGCGCGTGTTGCCAAGGTGCTATTGCCCGCAGCTTATCTGAACTATTATCTGACCGGCGCATGTGTGGCCGATATGTCCGACAGCGCAGGCACGGCCTGGCTGGACGTCGGCGCGCGTGACTGGTCCGATGATCTTCTGGCCGCTGGCGGGATGCGCCGCGATCAGATGCCCGACCTAGTGGAAGGCAGCGCGCCCGCTGGTCAGTTGCGCGCCGATCTGGCCGCCAAATGGGGGCTGGAACACGCCGTCACCATCGCGGGTGGTGCGGGCGACAATGCCGCCGCTGCCTGCGGGATCGGGGCGGTGGCCGAAGGGCAGGGGTTCGTGTCACTGGGGACATCGGGCGTGGTTCTGGCCGCGCGCGATGGTTATAGCCCCGCGCCCGAAACTGCGGTGCATACGTTTTGCCACGCGATCCCGAACCGCTGGTATCAGATGGGTGTGATGCTGTCGGCGACCGACAGTCTGAACTGGCTGGGACGGATCACCGGCACTGCCCCACGCGATTTGACCGCGCCGCTGGGTGACGCCTTGCAAGCGCCCACTGACCTGCGGTTTCTGCCCTATCTGTCGGGTGAACGCACGCCGCATAACGATGCCGATATCCGTGGCAGCTTCACCGGGCTTGGCACCGATACGACCCGCGATGACCTGACCCGCGCCGTCCTCGAAGGGGTGGCCTTTGGGCTACGCGACAGTTTTGACGCCCTGCGCGCCACGGGCGCCAAGCTTGATCAGTTGATCGCCATCGGCGGTGGCACCGGTTCGCGCTATTGGCTGAAACTGATCGCGACCGTGGTGGGCGTGCCGCTGTCCCTGCCCAAGGGCGGGGAATTTGGCGCGGCCTTGGGCGCGGCGCGCCTTGCGATGGCGGCGGCCACAGGGGCCGAGGCCGAAACGCTGATGACCCCGCCCCGGTTGGGCGAAACCATCACGCCCGACGCGAGCCTGGCGGCGGATTTTGACGTCGCTTATGCCAAATTCCGCGCCGCATATGCGGGGATCAAGGCGGTGCAATAAACCGCCCGTCATTGACCTGTGTCAAAGTAGTGACCGCCCCGTCCTGTAAAAATTTCCCAAGCTGCAGGAGAAACCCCATGAATTACCAGTCATTTTTCCAGTCGGCGCTTGCGTCGTTGCGGGCCGAGGGCAATTACCGTGTTTTTGCCGATCTTGAGCGGGAGCGGGGGGCGTTTCCGCGGGCGGCCAATCATCGGGGCGATGGGGTGCGCCCTGTGACGATCTGGTGTTCGAATGATTATCTGGGGATGGGGCAGCACCCGGCGGTGCTGACGGCAATGCATGATGCGCTTGACAAGGTTGGCGCGGGCGCGGGCGGCACCCGCAACATTTCCGGCACGACCCATCATCACGTGCTGTTGGAGCGCGAGCTGGCCGATCTGCACGGCAAGGAAGACGCGCTGTTGTTCACCTCGGGCTATGTGTCCAACTGGGCGGCGCTGGGCACGCTGGCGGCGAAACTCCCCGACTGTCTGGTGCTGTCGGATGCGCTGAACCATGCCAGCATGATCGAAGGCATCCGCCACTCGCGCGCGCAGTGTCAGGTCTGGCGGCACAATGATCTGGCCGATCTTGAGGCGAAACTGGCCGCAGCGCCGCTGGAGCGCCCGAAACTGATCGCCTTTGAATCGGTCTATTCGATGGATGGTGATATCGCCCCGATCGGCGCGATCTGCGATCTGGCTGACAAATACAACGCCATGACCTATCTGGACGAGGTGCACGCCGTGGGCATGTATGGTCCGCGCGGCGGCGGGATCGCCGAACGCGACGGGCTGATGGACCGGATCACGGTGATCGAGGGCACGCTGGGCAAGGCGTTCGGCGTGGTTGGCGGCTATATCGCGGGCAGCGCCGCGGTCTGTGATTTTATCCGCTCGTTCGCCAGCGGGTTCATCTTTACCACGGCCCTGCCGCCGGCGGTGGCCGCAGGCGCCTGCGCCGCGATCCGCCACCTGAAACAGTCCAGCTCTGAGCGCGCCGGCCAGCAGGCCCGTGTCGCGCAGGTGCGCGCCCGGCTTGACGCGGCCGGCATCCCGCATCTGGACAACCCCAGCCACATCATTCCGGTGATGGTGGGCGATCCGGTGAAATGCAAATACCTGTCGGACGTGCTGATGGACCAGTTCGGCATCTATATCCAGCCGATCAACTACCCGACCGTGCCCAAAGGCACAGAACGGCTGCGCATCACCCCCTCACCAGTGCACTCCCAGACCGATATCGACGCGCTGGTCAACGCACTCGAAAGGCTCTGGCAACAATGCCAACTGGCACGCATGCCAATCGCCGCGCAGTGATACATCAAAGCCCTTTACGACTCGGGGAAAAGCGGCATATCAATCTACAGCACAGTGGGAGAACTGGATATCCAGTGCCGAAGGAGCAACCGCCCCGGTAAACTCTCAGGCCCAAGGACCGCTGTGTTGACTGAACTCTGGAGAGTGGTGCAGACGCACCCGCCGAAGGGATAACGATCTCAGGCGCAAGGACAGAGGGGGCATCGGACGCGCAATTGCGCGCAAACGGTGCCGCAGGGGTTTCCCGACGGTCAAGGACAGGGGAACGGGATGAGCGATCTGAAACGCACGGGGCTTTACGATCTGCATGTGGAACTGGGCGGCAAGATGGTGCCGTTTGCGGGCTATGACATGCCCGTGCAATTTCCGTTGGGCGTGCTGGGCGAACACCTGCATACCCGCGAAAAAGCGGGGCTGTTCGATGTCAGCCATATGGGGCAAATCCTGCTGTCGCCGAAATCCGGCGAGGTGATGGACGCGATGCTGGGGCTGGAAAGATTGGTCCCAGTGTCTGTGGCGGGGCTGTCCGAGGGGCGACAGCGCTATGGCGTGTTTACAAATGACGCGGGCGGGATCAGCGACGATCTGATGATCGCCAATCGCGGTGACCACCTGTTTCTGGTGGTGAATGCCGCCTGCAAAGACGCCGACGAGGCGCATCTGCGCGCGCATCTGTCCGAGGCTTGCGAGATTGCGGCCGTTACTGACCGCGCCCTGCTGGCCCTGCAAGGACCACTGGCCGAGGATGCGCTGGCGGCCATCGCACCAGAGGTGCGCGCAATGCGGTTCATGGATGTCTTGACCGTGGACAGCGCGTTTGGCGCGCTGTGGATTTCACGGTCTGGCTATAGTGGCGAAGATGGCTTTGAAGTGTCGGTGCCCGATGCGGCAGCGGTCGATTTTGCCCGCGCCCTGCTGGCCATCGACGGGGTTGCGCCGATTGGTCTGGGCGCGCGCGACAGCCTGCGCCTTGAGGCGGGCTTGTGTCTTTACGGGTCCGATCTGGACGAAACAACAAGTCCCGTGGAGGGCAACATCGCATGGGCCATCCAGAAGGTGCGCCGTGCTGGCGGGGACCGTGCGGGGGGCTTTCCGGGCGCGGATCGTATCTTGAAAGAACTTGCTGACGGGCCTGCACGTCTGCGTATCGGGTTGTTGCCCGACGGGCGCGCGCCGATGCGGGCCGGGACGCAGATCTACGCGCAGGCCACCGGTGGCGCGCCGATTGGCCATGTAACGTCCGGCGCATTTGGCCCCAGTATCGGCGCGCCCATGTCGATGGGCTATGTTGCTACAGATCACAGCGCCACGGGCACGGCCCTTTGGGGCGAAGTCCGCGGCAAGCGCCAGCCTGTCATGGTCGCGGATATGCCGTTCCGCCCATCCACCTACAAGAGATAAACAACGGAGAATAAAATGAAATTTACTGAAGAACACGAATGGCTGCGCGTCGAGGATGACCTGATCGTTGTTGGCATTACCGAACATGCGTCTGAACAATTGGGTGATGTGGTGTTTATCGAACTGCCCGAAGAAGGCACCGAAGTTGTCAAGGACGACGAGGTTGTGGTGATTGAAAGCGTCAAGGCCGCTTCTGATATTCTGGCCCCGTTGGACGGAGAGATCGTCGAGGTGAATTCGCCGCTGGCCGATGATCCCGGCAAGGTCAACGAAGACCCGACGGGGGACGCCTGGTTCTTCAAGATGAAGGTCGAGGATATGTCGGTGCTCGATGATCTGATGGATGAAGCCGCCTATCAGAAATTCATCGGCTAGCGCGCGTGGCTTCTGCCGGAGCCTCCGGCGGAAGTCATTTTGGAAGAAAAAGCTGGATCTCGTCGCCCAGAAAAGGAGCGGTCATGTCGTTTACGCCCACGGATTATCTGCCATATGATTTTGCCAATCGCCGTCATATCGGCCCCAGCCCCGCCGAAATGGCGCAGATGCTCGAGGTCATCGGCGTCGAAAGTTTGGACCAGCTGATCGACGAGACCGTGCCAAAGGAGATCCGGCAGGCGGAGCCGCTTGATTTCGGCAAGGCCAAGTCCGAGCGGGAATTGCTGCACCATATGCGCAAGGTCGCGGGCAAGAACAAGGTTTATACCAGCCTGATCGGGCAGGGCTATTATGGCACGGTCACGCCCCCCGCGATCCAGCGCAATATTCTGGAAAATCCGGCGTGGTATACTGCTTATACGCCCTATCAGCCCGAGATTTCCCAAGGCCGCCTCGAGGCGCTGATCAACTTTCAGACCATGATCATTGATCTGACGGGTCTCGATATCGCCAATGCGTCCCTGTTGGACGAGGCAACGGCCTGTGCCGAGGCGATGGTTATGGCCCAGCGTGTCGCCAAATCCAAGGCGGGGGCGTTTTTTGTCGATCATCACTGCCATCCGCAGAACATCGCCGTGATGCAGACCCGCGCGGCCCCCCTGGGCATCAAGGTGATTGTCGGCGACCCTGCGGATATGGATCCCGAGGCCGTGTTCGGGGCCGTGTTCCAGTATCCCGGCACCTACGGCGCTGTGCATGATTTCAGCGATCCCATTGCCGCTCTGCACGGTGCCAAAGCCATCGGGATAATCTGTGCCGATCCACTGGCTCTGACGCTGCTGAAAGAACCGGGCGCGATGGGGGCCGATATCGCGGTGGGCAGCACCCAGCGGTTTGGCGTGCCCGTTGGCTATGGCGGCCCGCACGCGGCCTATTTTGCCTGCAAGGATGCCTATAAACGCAACATGCCCGGGCGCATCGTCGGGGTGTCCATCGACAGCCACGGTCATCAGGCCTATCGGTTGTCCCTGCAAACACGCGAGCAGCATATCCGCCGCGAGAAGGCCACCAGCAACGTCTGCACAGCCCAAGCCCTGCTGGCGGTCATGGCCTCGTTTTACGGCGTGTTTCATGGACCTGAGGGGCTCAAGGCGATTGCCCAACGGATTCACCGCAAGACCGTGCGTCTGGCCAAGGGGCTGGAAGAAGCCGGCTTTGATATTGGCACCGGCGCATTCTTTGACACGATCACGGTCAAGGTGGGCAAGGATCAGGCCAAGATCATGCAGGCTGCGGTTGATCGCCAGATCAATCTGCGCCGCGTCGGCGATGACCGGATCGGGATTTCACTGGATGAAACAACGCGGCCAAAACGGGTCGAGAAAGTTTGGGAAGCCTTCGGGATCAAGCGCAAGGATCGCAATTTCGATCCCGAATACCGGGTGCCCGATGAACTGCATCGCACATCCGACTACCTGACCCACCCGGTGTTCCACATGAACCGCGCGGAAACCGAAATGATGCGCTATATGCGCCGGCTGGCGGATCGTGATCTGGCGCTTGATCGGGCGATGATCCCGCTTGGTTCCTGCACGATGAAGCTGAACGCAGCCGTGGAAATGATGCCCGTCAGCTGGCGCGAGTTTTCGCTGGTCCATCCCTTTGCGCCCAGGGACCAGACCGAGGGCTACCAGGAACTCATCACCGATCTGAGCGCCAAATTATGCGAGATCACCGGCTATGACGCCATGTCGATGCAGCCCAATTCCGGCGCACAGGGTGAATATGCGGGCCTGCTGACCATCGCCGCCTATCACCGCGCCAATGGCGATGATCAACGCAAGGTTTGCCTGATCCCCGTCAATGCCCACGGCACCAATCCAGCGTCTGCGCAGATGTGCGGGATGGAGGTGGTCGTCGTCAAATGCACCGAGCGCGGCGATATCGACACCGAGGATTTCCGCGCCAAGGCCGCGGCGGCAGGGGACACGCTGGCGGCTTGCATGATTACCTATCCCAGCACCCACGGCGTGTTTGAGGAAACCGTGCGCGAGGTCTGCGAGATCACCCATGAATTTGGCGGGCAGGTCTATCTGGACGGGGCCAACCTCAATGCCATGGTAGGCCTGTCCAAACCGGGCGAGATCGGCAGCGACGTCAGCCACCTGAACCTGCACAAGACGTTCTGCATCCCCCACGGCGGCGGCGGCCCCGGCATGGGGCCGATTGGCGTCAAGGCACACTTGGCCAAACACTTGCCCGGCCATCCCCAGACCGGGGGAGAACAGGGGCCGGTAAGTGCCGCGCCCTATGGCTCGCCCTCGATCCTGCCAATCTCGTGGGCATATATTTTGCTGATGGGTGGCGCGGGG
The DNA here is from genome assembly GCF_008065155.1 of Octadecabacter sp. SW4. Lineage (NCBI taxonomy): Bacteria > Pseudomonadati > Pseudomonadota > Alphaproteobacteria > Rhodobacterales > Roseobacteraceae > Octadecabacter > Octadecabacter sp. SW4. The sequence goes on from NZ_CP042819.1 coordinate 865,441, forward strand.
CTGACGCAGGCGACGCGCGTCGCGATCCTGAACGCCAACTACATCGCCAAACGTCTGGAAGGGGCATATGACGTGCTTTACAAGGGCACGCGGGGGCACGTGGCCCACGAATGCATCCTTGATACGCGCCCCTATGCCGACAGCGCCCATGTGAATGTCGATGATATCGCCAAGCGGTTGATGGATTGCGGCTTTCACGCGCCGACGATGTCCTGGCCGGTGGCTGGCACGCTGATGGTCGAACCAACCGAAAGCGAGACCAAGGCCGAACTGGACCGTTTTTGCGATGCGATGCTGGCGATCCGCGCCGAGATTGCCAAGATCGAGGCAGGCGACTGGCCGCAAGACAACAACCCCCTGAAACGCGCGCCCCACACGATGCAGGATCTGGTCAGCGACTGGGACCGGCCCTACTCGCGCGAGGAGGCCTGTTTCCCACCGGGGTCGTTCCGGGTCGACAAATACTGGGCGCCGGTGGGGCGTGTGGATAATGTTTACGGCGACCGGCATCTGGTCTGCACCTGCCCGCCGCTGGAGGATTATCTGAACGCGGCCGAGTAGCGCGAACCGCCGCACCGGTCATGCGGGGAAATGGGGTGGCTTGCCGATTGTTCGCCGCAATGGGATGATCATCCCAACGGCTTAACCAAGGTGCAGCGCAATGTCTGACAACGTCACCATCTTCGAGATGTCACCGCGCGACGGCCTTCAAAACGAAGGCCGCGCGATTGCGACGGCGGATAAGATCAATCTGGTGAACCTGTTGTCGGGTTGCGGGTTCTCCAGGATCGAAGTCGCCAGTTTTGTGAGCCCCAAATGGGTGCCGCAAATGGCTGACGGGGCGCAGGTTCTGGCGGGGATCGCGCGAAAGGCTGGCGTGTCCTATACGGCGCTGACACCCAACCTGCGCGGCCTGAATGCCGCCATTGCCGCTGGCGCGGACGAGGTCGCGATTTTCGCCTCTGCCTCGGAAGGGTTCAGCCAGCACAATATCAACTGTTCGATAGCGCAAAGCCTTGAACGTTTCGCGCCGATGCTGCCCGTGGTGCGCGATCACGGGTTGCCGCTGCGTGCCTATGTGTCCTGTGTCACCGACTGCCCCTATGACGGGCCAACGCCACCCGCACAGGTCGCTGATGTGGCGGCAAAACTGTATGCGATGGGGGCTTATGAAGTCAGCCTTGGTGATACGATCGGCGCGGGCACGCCCGATACGATTGCCGCAATGCTGCGGGCGGTTTGTGACGCAGTGCCAGCCCGCGCGCTCGCGGGGCATTACCACGATACCCACGGACGTGCCTGCGACAATATCGTCGCCAGCCTTGATTTCGGGTTGCGCAGCTTTGATGGCTCTGTAGCCGGGCTTGGCGGTTGCCCCTATGCGCCCGGATCGCGCGGGAATGTCGCGACCGAAGACGTTGTGGAACTGCTGGAACGGCTTGGCTATCCTACGGGAATTGACCGCGCCGCCCTGGCCATTGCCGCCGAATTTGCGCGCGCCCTGGTGGAGCAAACCGATGCCCTATGACACCCTGACCGTGCAGACCGATCCGCGTGGCGTGACCCAACTGCAGTTGAACCTGCCCGACACACGCAACGCCTTGTCGGGACAGATGATCGCTGATCTGACCGATTTCGCGCGTGGGGTCGATGCGGGCGGCAAAAGTCGCGTCATTGTCCTTAGCGGGGCGGGGCAGGTGTTTTGCGCGGGCGGTGATCTGGGCTGGATGCGGGCACAGATCGACGGTGATCGTGCCAGCCGCATGGGGGCGGCGCGTGATCTGGCAATGATGCTGAAGGCCTTGAACGAGTTGCCGGTGCCACTGATCGGAAAACTTCACGGTGGCGCCTACGGCGGTGGCGTGGGGTTGGCCTGTGTCTGTGATGTGGCCGTGGCTGCAACGACCACCAAATTTGGCCTGACTGAAACCCGCCTTGGCCTGATTCCCGCCACCATCAGCCCCTATGTCCTGGCGCGGCTGGGCGAAGGCCATGCGCGCCGCGTGTTCATGTCCGCGCGGGTGTTCGACGCAGCCGAGGCCGCGCGCCTTGGCGTGATCGCTCGCGCCGTTCCCGCCGCTGATCTGGACGGTGCAATCGCGGCCGAAATCGCCCCCTACCTGCACACGGCCCCCCATGCGGTCGCTGCCGCCAAGGCCCTGGCGCGCGCCCTTGGTCCGGTGATTGATGACGCGGTGATCGATGCCACAATCGCCCGTCTTGCCGATACCTGGGAAGGCCAAGAGGCCGCACAAGGGATCGACGCATTCCTCAACAAGACAACGCCTGACTGGCGCGCGCCCTAGTTGATCACCCGCGCGGCCACGCGCATCCCCTCGGACAGACCCGACGAGGGGTAAAGGATCACCGTGTCGCCCACGGCCAGACCATCCAGCACCTGCGCGGCGATGCCGTTGTTGGGGCCGATGGTGATCGTGCGCTGCTGCGCCACACCATTGTTCACCACAAACACGGCCCAGGCATCGCCACTGCGAAACAGGGCGCTGGCGGGCACGATCAGGGTCTCTTCCGCCTGCCAGACAATGATCTGGGTTTCCACGCGAAACCCGTGGCCCAGACCGGCGTAGTCTTCGGGCGGGCTGGTAAAGGCAATGACGGCGTTGACCCGCTGTTCCTCGACGCCGAGGGCCGAAAACCGGGTGATACCAAACGGATCGACGCGGATCACTTCGCCTGCCAGTTCGGCCAGACCGCCCCAGTCGGCGATCACCACCCGGTCGCCCGGCGCAACCTGCACGGCATCGGTTGACAGCAGATCGACAACGACCTCGAGGTCGTTGGTGATATTGCCGATTTCCATGACCGGAGCGCCGGCCGGAAGCGTGGTTTCGCTTTGCTGGATTACCCGCAGGATACGGCCATCGGCGGGGGCGAACAGCGGGATATCGTCGGACCCGTTGCCCAGAGCCGCCGCAAGCCCACGATCATCAAAACCGATCAGCAAGGCCTGCGCGTTGGCAATTTCGGCCTCGCGCATGACAATGGCGGCCTCGGCTGTGTCGACGCTTGCCTGCGCCACGCGGGCGGATTGGCGGGCACGGTCTAGGGCGGCCTCGCTTGAAATATCGCGCGCCACCAGTTGCTGCGTGCGGGCCAGTTCGGTGTCGGCCAGATCGCGGTTGGCAAGTGCTGCGTTCAGATCAGCGCGCGCGACACGCAAGGCGGCCTGGGCCGCTGTGACAGCCGCTTGCGCCTGTTCGCGGGTGCGCACATCCAGCGCAGCAGGGTTGGTGGGGCGCATATGCGCAACGATCGTTTCCCCGCGCACCACCGGATCGCCCGGCTGCACGGTGACGCGCTGCAATTGTCCGGCGACAGGCGTCGAGACGATATAGGCATCGCGCACCCGTGTGCGCCCCTCTTCGTCAATGGTCATGCGCAACGTTCCCACCGTGACCGCGCCCATATCGACCATTGTGGGCTTGGGCCAGAATGCCGCCGTCAACGCGCCGCCGACCAACAAAATGGTCGCGGCAGTCAGGATCAGGCGAGATCGTTTCTTTGCTTTTGCCATTGGGCTATTCCCTTGTTTTCAGGGCCGCAACAAGTTCAGCCCTGTCGATATCTCGTTTCACCAACCACCCTGAACCAATGGCCGCCCCGATCACCACCATCGCGGCGAATCCATAGCTTGCCGGGTCAAAGACCGCAGGAATCTGGTAAAGTTCGCTGGAAAAACCGGCGGCGATCCCAAAGGATAGATAATAGCCCAGAAAACCGCCGATGGGCAGGGCAACCAGCGTCACCACGGCCAGTTCACCCAGCAACACAAATGCTGTTTCACCCCGGGTGAATCCGATCACCCGCAGGCTCGCCAGATCGCGTGCGCGTTCGGCATAGGCGATGCGGGCGGCGTTGTAGACAATGCCAAAGGTGATCACAAAGGCGATGGCACCCATGACGTAACGGATCGCGCCCGCGCCTGTGTCCATCACCGTCTGAAAGGCGACTTCGGCCTGTGATTTCAGGCTGACGCCCGCAACTGTCGGCATGTCCTGAAGGGCGGCGTAGATTTCAGTGGCACGGGCCACGTCGATGGAAAGATATGCACCCGACACGCGGTTGGGTTCACGCAGGGCACGGTTCAGCGCGGTCAAATCCATATAGGCGGGCGCGCCCAACAGGCTTTCGGCCACACCGGTCACCGGGATTTGCAACACCGGCTGTCGCCCCTCGCGCACCTCGACCGTCAGGGTATCGCCGGGGCTGATATCCAGCTTGGTCGCCAGCGCGGTGGACAGGACGATACCGCCATTTTCCAGCGGGATATCAACCAGATCGGCGTCCAGTGCCCGGCTGAGACGCGGATCGGGTGGCAACCCGCTGACAATGCCGCGGTGGGTCAGCAACCCGTTGCGCAGCACCGCAGGCACATGGCGCACCGGTTCCACCAATGTCACGCCGTCCATGCGCGCCAGCTCGAATATCGTCGCCTCAGAGGCCGCGTGGGTAAAGCCGACCGTCACATCGCTGCGGTCGATCACGTTGAAGGTCAGGTCGATCGTGCGATCAAATCCGGCGTAGATCGTGATCATCGACGCGCTCAGCGCCATGCCGCAGGCGATGCCGATCATCGCACCGGCCATGCGCGCAGGCTGGCGGGTAATGCGGCGCAGCACCATGCGCGAGGGCTGATCCAGAAAACTGTCCAGCCTCCGCCCGAAACGCCCCGAACGCGTGTAATCGGCCGGGGCAGGCGGTCGCATCGCATCGGCAGGTGTCAGCGCAAAAACACGGCGCAGCACCAACATGCCACCCGCCGAAGCGGCAAGAATGCTGACCGTCACCCCCGTCACGAACGAGGCCGGATCAAGCTGGAACACAAGAAACGGAAACTTGAAATATGCGACATAGACCTGGATCAGCGCTCGGCCGCCTGCGATCCCCATCAGGCACCCCGCCAGCGCGCCGCCGACCGCGATGGCCATGACCAGTTTGAAATAATGCGCGCCCACTTCGCCATTTGAGTAGCCAAAGGCCTTCATCAGCCCGATCTCCTCGCGCTCGGACTGCACCATGCGGTTGATCACGATATACAAAAGGAACGCCGCCACCGCGAGAAAGATTGGCGGCACACCCGCGGCGGATGCCTCCAGGCCGCTGATTTCCTCACTGACAAACCGGTCCGAGGTCTGGTCGGCCAGCGGGTAGGCACCCGTGCCGCCATAGGGATCAAGGATGCGGTCCACCGCGTCCAGAACAGCCGCTTCATTGGCCCCGCGCGAGAGGGATAAGAGCGCCTGATTGAACGCTCCGTTCATGTCATAGGCGGCGCCAAGCGCGGATCGGCTCATCCAGATCACACCGAAACGGGCGTCGTCGGGGATCAATTCGCCCGGCGCGGTGGTGTAAAGAAACTCGGGCGCCTGGGCGAGGCCGACAATCCGAAAGCTGCGCCGCGCGCCGTTCATCGTCGCGCTGATCCGATCGCCGGGACGTAGGTCATGGGCATTGGCAAAGGCCTGCAACAGCAGGATTTCGTCGGAATGGTCGCTATCAATCATCCGCCCGTCCGTCAGGAACACGTCATTCAGACGCGGGTCGCGCAGGTCGGGCAGGGACACCGCCTGCGCCTGCACGGGCAGGTCGTAATCGGGCAGGTCAATCAGCGCACCACCCACAACACGGGGCTCGACGGTGCTGACGCCGTCGATTGCCGCCAGCCGCCCGACCACACGGTTGGGTGCACGGGCCACAGGCGCGAAAACCTCGGCCAGCCGGTGACGTTCGTAATAGGCCGTGCGGGTTTCATTGAGCGAGGTGACCAGCCCCTGCATCATCACCAGCATGCCGACCCCGACTGCAATGACCATGCCAATTGCAATCGCCTGTCCCTTCATGCGCCACAGGTCGCGCAGGAGCTTATGGTCAAGCGGGCTCACCAGTCGATCTCGGCGGGGGACAGTTTCGTCTTGTTCACGACGACCTCGCGGATCGCGCCGTCCGCAAAATGTATGACGCGGTCGGCCATCGCCGCCTGGCTTGCGGCATGGGTGACGATCAGCACGGTCGCACCCAGTTCTTCGTTCACATCACGCAAGACATTCAGCACCGACCGCCCCGTCATGCTGTCCAGTGCGCCCGTGGGTTCATCGCAAAACAGCACCGTCGGGTTCTTGGCCACGGCCCGCGCGATCGCGACGCGTTGCTGTTCGCCGCCCGACAACTGTGCCGGAAAATGATCGACGCGTTCGCGCAGGCCAACCATCGCCAATGCCTCGTCCGGGTCCATCGGATCACGGGCGATCTCGGTCACCAGTTCGACGTTTTCGCGCGCCGTCAGGCTGGGCATCAGATTGTAGAACTGAAAGACAAATCCCACATGATCACGGCGATAGCGGGTCAGTTGCCTGTCGGTCATCTCCGCCAGGTTCCGATCCTGAAAAAAGGCCTCGCCCGCAGTTGGACGGTCCAACCCGCCGATAATGTTGAGCAAGGTGGATTTGCCGCTGCCCGACGGCCCCAGCAGCACGACAATTTCGCCCTTGGGAATGTCCAGGTCAACGCCGCGCAGCGCATGAACGGCTGATCGGCCCTCACCATAAACCTTGGTCAAGCCTTTGGTTGAAAATGTATTTCTTGTCATGCCGCCTCGCAGTCAAGGCAATCGGAAATTGCCTGCGAAGTCTATGCCGATATGGCGGTGAATACCAGTTTGCCAGTGTCGTAGCCTGGCTCGCACGAAAATTCTGGCTTGGATCAAGCCCGGCCTTGCCGCGTCCGATCTACTGAGGTTGGCGGGATCGGCGACAGGAGCGGCACCGTTTCGTATTTATCGGGGTCCGGTTCGACGTGGATTCTGGTGTGTTTCGAATGCGCGGTCCGGCCGCAACCCGAGGGAGGCGCCAAATCACGACGTTGCCAACGGCGGCAAAGTCGACGGATCGCATTTTTGAAACACGACGAGCGCCTGAGAATTGGGGGCTCCAATGGCAGTCCCTAGGGGAATCGAACCCCTCTTTCCAGGTTGAAAACCTGGCGTCCTAACCGATAGACGAAGGGACCGCACTTGGTGAGCCGCTTTTAGGGAAACCGTTTGCCAAGGGCAAGGGGGTTTTTCGCGGAATATTGCGAAAATTTTTGGCCTGAAATTTATGGGTTTTCAGGCAGGTGCCGCGTCTTCAAGGCGCAGTTGCACCGATTGGCGGCCCTGCCAGGTGTTCACCTCAAGCCGCCCCGCCAGATGGAATCGCGCGCCTGCGTGATTGGCCAGCATGACCCCCAGCGGCCCGTCCATTGCACCAAAGGAAATGGCGTCGATGCGCGTCCCAAGCCCGTCACCGAACGTCAGTTTCAGGTGGTCCGCGCCGACCCGTTTGGTGAACAGGATCTGGCAGTCGGGAAAGGCAAAGCGCGGGGCAGGGGCGCCGGCGCCGAATGGCCCCGCCTGTTCGATCTGCTCGATCAGCTCCACACTGGCCGCGCCGGGCATCAGCACGCCATCAAGGCGCAGATCGGCAGGGCCAATGTCACCCGCGCCCTGCTTGGCCAGCAGGTCCGACAGCCGCGCCATCGCCGGTTCCAACTGTTCACGGGCCACCGTCAGGCCAGCGGCCATCTTGTGACCACCCCCCTTGATCAACAGCCCCTCTGCGGCAAGCCGCTGGATCGCGGCGCCCAGATCAATGCCGCTGACAGACCGACCCGACCCCTTGCCGATCTCTCCGTCCAGCCCGATCACCACGGCGGGGCGGTTTGTCGCCTCTTTCAAGCGCGCGGCGACAATGCCCACCACGCCCGGGTGCCAGCCTTCGCCCGCCGCCCAGACAAGGGGCGCATCGACGCCGCGCGCCTGCGCCTGTTCCAGGGCCATGTCGCGCACGCTGCTTTCGATCTCGCGCCGCTCACTGTTGAGCTGGTCCAGCCGCTCTGCCATTGCCTGTGCCTCGCGCGGGTCAGTGCAGGCCAGCAAGCGTGCGCCAAGATCGGCCTTGCCGATACGCCCGCCCGCATTCACGCGCGGCCCCAGCAGGAACCCCAGATGATAGGACGACGGCGCACTATCCATGCGTGCCACATCCGACAGGGCCACCAGCCCAACCCGCTGGCGCCGTGCCATAACGGCCAGCCCCTGGCGCACAAGTGCACGGTTCACGCCGATCAACGGGGCCACATCGGCCACCGTCCCCAGCGCCACCAGATCCAGTAGGGCGATCAGATCGGGGCCGTTTTGATCCGCCTCGCGCAGGCGCCTGTTCGCCTCGACCAGCATCAGAAACACAACACCAGCGGCACAAAGATGCGCCAGCGCACCGTCTTCGTCTTGCCGGTTCGGGTTCACCACGGCCACGCATTCAGGCAGCGTTTCCCCACCAAGATGGTGATCAAGCACAATCACATCCGCGCCAACGGCCGCCGCAATCGGCCCATGAGACAGGGTGCCGCAATCGACGCAGACAATCAGATCGTGATCGCCTGCCAGCATCGCCATCGCGTTGTCGTTGGGGCCGTATCCTTCGTCAATCCGATCGGGAATATACAAGGTCGCCGCGCGCCCCATATCGCGTAGCCAACTGATCAGCAGCGCCGCCGAGGTGGCGCCATCCACATCATAATCAGCAAAAATGGCAATCCGCTCACCTGCAGTGACGGCCGCCAGAAACCGTGTGGCGGCGGCCTCCATATCGCGCAGTGCGCGCGGGTCCGGCAGCAGGTCACGCAGTTTTGGCGCCAGAAAGTCTGCCGCCTCAGCGCTCGCAACACCGCGGCGCGCCAGGGTATGACAAAGTGGCGGGGGCAGGCCGGTATCCTGCGCCATTGCCTCGGCAGCGCGGTCCTGTTCCACGCTGGGCCCGACCCAGCGGCGGCCCGTCGCAGACTCCGTCACACCCAAAAAGGCGCGTGCCATATGTTGTGTCTCATTCATCACGATGCACCATATGCGCAGGGGCGCAGATAATCCACGCCCCTTGCTTCATCTTGGCAATAAAACTCCCGCCGGAGGCTCCAGCCCTTGCGGCGCTGTCACCCGGTCGGGTTGCGATACGACATCCGCCGCACCGACCCCGTCTTGGAACGCATCAGGATCGTCTCGGCGGTCAGATAACCGACCTCGCGCTTGATGCCCGCGAGAATCGAGCCGTCGGTCACGCCGGTGGCGGCGAAAATCACATCGCCGGTCACCATATCGTCGCGGGTGTAAACGCGATCCAGATTGGTGATCCCCGCCTTTTTGGCGCGGGCACGTTCATCGTCGTTGCGAAAGGTCAGCCGGCCGAACATCTGCCCGCCCATGCATTTCAGCGCCGCCGCCGCCAGCACACCCTCGGGTGCGCCACCGCTGCCCATATACATGTCGATGCCGGTCAGATGCGGCTCGGCGCAATGCATGACACCGGCAACGTCGCCATCGGTGATCAGGCGGATTGCGGCACCCGTGCTGCGCAACTCGGCGAGCATTTCCTCGTGACGCGGTCGTTCCAGCACGCAAACGGTGATGTCCTGGGTGCTGCACCCCTTGGCGGCAGCAAGCGCATTGACACGGTCGGCTGGCGCCATGTCAAGGGTCACAACGCCGGTGCGAAACCCCGGCCCAATGGCCAGTTTGTCCATGTAGACATCGGGCGCATGCAGCATTGATCCGCGCGGTCCCATTGCGATGACAGTCAGGGCATTGGGCATATCCTTGGCAGTCAGGGTCGTGCCTTCCAGCGGGTCCAGCGCAATATCCACACCGGGGCCATCGCCGGTGCCGACTTCTTCGCCGATATAAAGCATCGGCGCCTCGTCGCGCTCGCCCTCGCCAATGACGACAACGCCGGCGATATCAAGTTTGTTAAGCTGGTCGCGCATGGCGTTGACGGCGGCCTGATCGGCGGCCTTTTCATCACCGCGCCCGATCAGGCGGGCGCTGGCCAATGCGGCGGCCTCGGACACGCGGGCAAGGCCGAGCGAGAGCATGCGGTCGTTGAAATCGGCAGCTTTGGACATGGGGTGTTCCTTATGGGTGGGCATGGTGTAACCCGCCCTGTGCCCAAGGCCAAGCGATCGGAGCGCGAGTTTCGTCGCTAACATCCGATTTCGCCGTCAAATCCTTGCCCGGGATTTGTGGCACAGACTTTCAGCGAAAGTCTGGCGCTGGATCAGGCTGGCGCATGGCAGACCATTTCGATGTTGTTTCCGTCAGGATCGCGCACGAATGCGCCGTAATAGGCGGCGTGATACTGAGGGCGCACCCCCGGCGCGCCGTTGTCTGTGCCGCCCGCCGCAAGCGCCGCCTGATAAAACGCGTCAACCGTGTCGCGATCGGGCGCGGCAAAGGCAATGTGGATGCTGGGCGATTGCGCCGGACCTTCACTTAGCCAGAACACCGGACGGCCCTGACCGTAGCCTCCAACCTTGACCCCATCGGTAAATTCCGCGGGGATCATTACCATCAGTGACGCGCCGATCGGGGCCAGCGCTGCGTCGTAGAATGCCTTGGCCGCTGTGAAATCGGACACGCTGATGCCGATGTGATCAAGCATTCTTGCCTCCTGATGCTGTGGCGTCAGGATAGGGGGCGAGGCAGATCGCGACAAGCGGTGGGATGGCTGGCACCGTGATAACGGCAACATGCCTCAACCCGGCGGACGTGCGCGTAATCGTATCATCCCGTCCAGCAACAAGCCAATCATCAGACCGTTGAGCGCGTGCCAGATAAAATGTGTGCCAGTGGCCCAAACATCGCAAAGCGCCAGATCAACCGTGCGAAATGCAAGGCTGATGACAAAGGTTCCCGTGGCCGCCCAGATCCATGGGGCCATCGGGCTGGCACGCCACCAGCCGATAAGGGAAAACACCAGCATGGCGATGACGGCTGGGGCGTATTGCAATGATCCGTTCAGGATTGGCGGGGTGGGGGACGTCGCTGCATCGCCTTCGCCGCTGGCAAGCATCACGATAATCATGATCGCCAGAACCCCGATGGCACCCATCGCCAACTTGCCGGGACGCACCCCACCAATACGGTGGATCGCGACCAGAACAAGAACGGCGACAAAGGTCCAGATCGGCACAACATCGGCCAGTTCCGACCATCTGTTTGCAAAGGTGTGAAACAGAAACGACCCGATCCCGACCAGCCCCGCGAGCACGATCAGCGCGGTCAGATCGACGCCGCGCACCCCAAGGCGGCGCGCCGTGCGCCATGCGACAAATGCCGCAATGATAAAGGCGACGTTGCTAAACGCGTTGATGGGTTCGGCCCAGAACGCGGCTGACAGCCGCTCGCAGTAAATATCAACCGGCGCGCCCCAGTTCAAATCAGACTTCTTCGATCCGGATGGCGACGGGCGTGCCGACAACAACGCGGGTGTCTGCCATTGCGTCCAGCGCCTCGTCCAGGGCGGTGCGCGTGGTCTTGTGGGTGACGATCAGCACCGGTGCGCTGGTGTCCTGATGGCCGTATTGGCGCATCCGGTCGATGCTGATACCCGCTTCGCCCAGGGTCTGGGCAACCTTGGCCAGCGCGCCGGGTTTGTCCAGCAGTTGCATGCGCAGATAATAGGGGGCAGAGACCGCGGCGCGGGCCGCGCGGGCGCTGCGCAGGCTGGCGGCGGGCTGCCCAAAAGTCGGCAACCGCAGGCCGCGCGCGATATCCATGACATCACCCATCACGGCGCTGGCGGTCGGGCCTTCGCCCGCACCTGCACCGCGCAGCACGATTTGGCCCACGGCGTCGCCTTCGATCACAACCATATTGGTGCCGCCTTCAAGCTGCCCCAGCGGCGATGTATCGGGCACAAGGCAGGGCGACATGCGCTGTTCCAGTCCGCGCCCGGTCATCTGCGCCACGCCCAGCAGCTTGATCCGGTAGCCCATATCGGCGGCCTGGTGGATGTCTTCGATGGTGACAGCGCCGATGCCTTCCAGTTCCACGGCGTCAAAATCAACCTGCGTGCCAAAGGCAATCGACGACAGGATCGCCAGCTTGTGTGCCGCATCAATCCCGCCCACGTCCAGTTCGGGATCGGCCTCGAGATAGCCAAGCTGATTGGCCTCGTCAAAGACAGCCTCGTAGGACAGGCCGGCACTTTGCATGCGCGTCAGGATATAGTTGCAGCTGCCGTTCATCACCCCCATGATGCGGGTGATTTCGTTGGCGGCCAACCCTTCGGTCAGGGCCTTGACGACGGGAATCCCACCCGCCACCGCCGCTTCAAAACGGATCACGCGGCCTGCGGCCTCGGCGGTTTCAGCCAGGGCCTGACCGTGATGCGCCAGCAACGCCTTGTTGGCGGTCACCACGTCCTTGCCCGCCTTCAGGGCTGCTTGGACGGCGTCTTTGGCCGGGCCTGTGTCGCCGCCGATCAATTCGACAAAAACATCGACATCCGCGCGTTTGGCCAAGGCAACGGGGTCGTCCTCCCAGGCGTAATCAGACAGGTCAACATCGCGGTTCTTGGCTTTGGAGCGGGCCGAAACGGCCGTAATCACAACGGGGCGCCCACAGCGTGCGGCCAGCAAATCGGCCTGATTTTGCACGATGCGCACAACGCCCACGCCCACGGTTCCCAGACCTGCAATTCCAAGGCGAAGTGGCTCTGTCATGTTCGGGTCCTGTCTGGCTGTGGTTCAAAAGGCTGTTAGCGCGTTGGCGCGCCTACTGCAACGCGGCGATCGCAATTCCGCGCGCCATGCGGGCGCGGGTGGCGCGGTCAACGACAGGACCGCGCAGGCGGGCGGCCTGTGCGCGCAGGCGCACCAGGCGGCTGTCGAAACTGGCCTGTGCCGTCGCGCTGGTCTGACCCGTTTGCGCGATACCGTCAGCCTGCGCCAAAAGCGGCCCCAGCGGCACCAGATCGGGATAAGGTGCATCAAGCGTGGCCTGATCCAGCGTGGCATCCAGTTCTGGAAACTGCGTGCACGCGGCTGTCAGGTAAAGAAGGATGATCATGAAAGGACGCATCAACGGGCCTTAGCAGGGCAAAGTTGCGTGACAATACGGGGGGCGCGCGTGCAGATGCAAGGGGCGGCGGCCCGGGCGCACAACAAGACTGGTGCAATGTCGCAAATGGGCGGGCCTGCCGTGCACGCAGCGATCAGGGTGGCGAAAACAACAGGAGTGACCTAATGAAAATCGGCTTTATCGGCTTGGGGAATGTGGGCGGCAAACTGGCGGGCAGTTTACTGCGCAACGGCATCGATCTGGCGGTGCATGATCTGAACGGCGCATTCGTTGCCGACTTTGTCGGGCGCGGCGCACGCGATGGGCAATCGCCAGCCGATATGATGGCGCGGTGCGATCTGGTGATCACCTGTCTGCCATCGCCTGCGGCCTGCGATGCGGTCGTCACGCAGATGTTGCCCGCCGTCACGCAAGGCAAGATCTGGCTTGAGATGTCGACCACGGACGCCGCCGAAGTGCAGCGCCTTGGCGACGCGGTTATTGCCCGTGGGGGCGCAGCGGTGGATTGCCCCGTGTCAGGGGGTTGTCACCGCGCGGACACCGGCAATATTTCGATCTTTGCCGGGTGCGACCGCGCGACCTTTGAACGGGTCTTGCCGGTGCTGACCATTCTGGGGCGGCGCGTGTTGCACACCGGCGATCTGGGCAGCGCCAGCACGCTCAAGGTCATGACCAACTATCTGGCCACCGCGAACCTTTTGACCTGTTGCGAGGCGCTGGTGACGATGAAAGCCGCCGGCCTTGATCTGGCGACCACATACGAGGCGATCCGCATCAGTTCGGGCACTTCCTTCGTGCACGAGACCGAAAGTCAGGTCATTCTGAACGGCAGTCGCGACATCAATTTCACGATGGATCTGGTCAAAAAGGATATCGGCCTGTTTCAGGACATCGCCGAGCGCGCCGGTGTCCCGCTTGAAATCAGCCCCCTGATGGTGTCGATCTTTGACGACGGGATCGCCCGTTACGGGGCGCGTGCGCAATCCGATGATATCATCCGCCGCCTTGAAGAGGCCACGGGCCTTGATATCACCGCCCCCGGCTTTCCGGACGAAATGGTCGATGATGAACCCGAAGAACCCGGCTACGAGGTGGTGCCCAAGCGATAGGGCTGGAAGGCGCGCGCGCTTTTCGCTAGCAGGGCGCAAAGCAAAGGGGTTTGCAGATGATGGATCCGGACAAGACGGGTGTCGTGGCCCGCGTGGGGGCGTCGCCGATCCGGCGTGCGTTTGCCTTTGGGGTGTTGTTTGTGCTGGGCGCGATGATGATCCTGATCGCCTTCGTGCAGCCACCCAGTTTTGCGCTGCAGATGATGCTGATCATCTTTGGTGCGGTGGTGCTGTGGGTGGCCGAACGGATGCGCCGCGCAACGACCACGGTGATCGAGCTGACCAAGGACGGGCTGCGCGATTCCACCGGCGTGCTGGACATCCCGTTTGATCAGATGCTGCGGGTTGAACGCGGGGTATTCGCGATGAAGCCGTCAAACGGCTTTGTGCTGATCACCCGCGACAAGGGCGCGTCAGGCTGGGCGCCCGGATTGTGGTGGCGCGTGGGCCGCCGCCTTGGCGTGGGCGGGGTCACGGCGGCGGGCGCAGGCAAATTCATGGCCGAACAGATTGCATTGCATCTGGCCAGTATGGAGAAGCCCTAGGCCTCGCGCTCGCAAATACGACCTGCGTCCGTGCCGTTTTGGCTATAGCAAAGCTGTGATGCGAAACGTGGCCGCGTGACGATGAGGTTTTCAAACACAAAGGCTTCGAGGCCGATCGAGAAGATCGGTTCGTAAACCACTTCGGTCTGCACCACGATCACGATCTCGCCGTCGGGCATGACTGGCAATTGATCTTCGATGTTGCTGATATTGCCGTCGTTCAGGTTGCCCATAGCGCCTTTGTTGCGCGACCAGATCACATAGTAGCGGTCGTCATCCGCGTCAAACGTGATGACGCTGATGCGCAGCTTGGTGCGCTGGCTTGTGATCGTCAGGAAACGGTGCAGACGCCAGACGCTGGTGACATATTGGTTGGTGATATAGTCGGTTTCACGGCTTAGGGCGTCCGAGATTGTATAGGCCGCCTTGAGGGCCGTCGACTGCGAGCGGAACGCATCAAAGTAGACGAAGGTCGCCAGATAGGCCCATGTCAGCATGGGAAAGACCAGCACCGATTCAACGGCGATCCCGCCATCTTCTTCGTGGTGGAACTTTGCCACCATGCGTTTCAGGATGCTCAGCATCAGATTGGCTCCATCACAAAGGCGGAAATCGAAATCAAGGCGTAAAAATCGCCACTGTAGCGCGGAATATCAAAGCCGATGCCGGTGGCCGCAAAGAACGGCGAAAACAGCGAGCAGGCACGCACGATCATGATCTGGTTCTGCGTGCCCGCCTCAAAGTTGCGGTTGGGCAGAAACGGCTGGTTGGTGTTCACGCAGTCGGCGCTGCGTGGGATGTTGGACCAGTTGCGCGGATCAATCGGGCGCATTTCCAGCTTCAGGTTGTTCATGCAATCGGGGATGATGCCCGCACCTTCGCAGATCATTTCCTTGAACTGGTCAGGGCTTGGGGCGGCACCTGTGTTCAGGCGCACCTCGCGCACTGCCATATCAAGGCCGCGCTCCAGCATCACGTGACGCGTCATCATCAAGCCCGCCTCGAAGGCCGAGGTGAAAAGCACCATGAACATCGGGAACACGAGCACGAATTCGACCGTGGCCGAGCCCTCCTCGGAACGCCGGAACAGGCGCAGGATTTTGGCGAGCGTTCTGATCATTGGGTCAACTTCAGGCTACGGATGTCACTGGCAATCGTGGCGAACTTTTCGGCAAGGTCGGTGCCGGACGCCGCAAAGTAGTGACTGGGCGAACTTGCACAGTCCTGCAGCGCAACCTGACCACCATAGGGCGCTTCAAAGGCAACCGTATAGACCACGATGTTTTCGTCGCGCGCCTGTTGACAGATGTCGGACAGGCGGTCGTCGGCCTGACTACCGTTCACGACCGCATAGTCGGCCCTGGTCGGCCCTACATATTCCGAGTAGCTGATATAGCCGCGCGAATAGGGTTCGTTCAAAAACACGTTGCTGATCCGCGAGCGCGACCAGAAGGCATAGATGTCCTGCCAGCTCGCATTGCGCACATCACCGGGGTATTCGACACCCTGGCCGGGGCCGGCACTCACACCGCTGGGGCCGTCAGTCTTGTATTCAGGGTAGCCCTGTGGATAGTCGTGGATACGGTTCCAATAGGGCTGGTCAAGCCAGTAGAACGTGTCATCGGTGTAGTCGGATGGCGTGTCGTTATCATCGACCTTGATCGAGATGTCATTTCGGGACACATCGCCGATGGCCTCCCATGCGTTGTCGCGGTCAAACCAGATCGGCGACATGCCGGTCTTGTAGGGTTCGGCGATGTCATATTCTGTCGTGTTCTGACCATCGGTCATCAGCACGATCACCTTGAGGTTGTCAGACAGGCCGTAATCCATCGGGCGGCCCGCAACCACGGCGGGTGCATCACCCGAGGCCACCAGACCGGTCACCAGATCGCGCGAGCTGGGGTCAAGAAAGGCCGTGGCCCATTTCATACCCAGATCAATGGCTGTGTTGCCGTAGGCCTCCAGACCATCAACCATAGCTTTCAGGTCGGTAGTCGAGGTCGAGTGCACGATCACCGAGTTTTCTTCACCGCTAAAGCAGATCGGTTCATAAAGCGTTTCGCCGTAGGAATAGTCATACCACTGTTCAAAGTGCGACACCTGCGTATAGGGGGTTTGGGCAAAGCCATAGCCATCCATCGGCAGACCAGGGTAATCAAACACCTCGTCCGGCAGCAGGATACAGTTCGAATATTCGTGCAGCGTGTCGATATTGTATTGCGCGGCGACTTCCTCGCCCAGATTCACAACGGAACTATAGGCGATGATCGACATCGAAATCAGACCCTCGGCGGGCAGGCCATTGTTGGCCATGATCAGGTCGATGAATTCCGCGGCGGCGTCCTGCATGTTGTTAAAGCGGTTGTTGCTGTTCATCGAACCCGAGACGTCAAGCACCAGCGACACTTCGACGTTGGTCACGCGTTCTTCGGCGGTGCCGGACGCGGGCGTCGTGATCGCGCTCACACCGGGCGAGAAGGGATCGGTAAAGACGTTCATCATATCGGCGAACATCATCGCCATCGAAGCTTCGGCACGGGCCGACACACGGCGATAGTTCAGACCCTCATCAACGACAGGTTCGCCGACAAGGTAGGCCGACATGCCTGCCTTGGCGAAATAATCGGCAACCACTTCGGCAGGGGGCAAGGGTTGTTCCATATCGGCGGCGGCCAGCACGGCGCGGTCAAGGGTGCCCTGCAATTTGGTGCGGGTGGTTTCAAAGCGCATGAAGTCGATGGCCATGCCGCCTGCCATGAGCATCAGCACGAATATGAACAGGGCAAAGATGATCATCCCGCCGTCCTCGTCACGCTGAAAGTCTTTCAGGCGCGCGCGGTCCTTTGCGCTGTTGATGTGCCGATCGCAAAACATATCACGTTCCATGACGTCCCTTTCCATACCCGTGAACGCGCGTCCAGGTTTGCGAATCACGTGTCGCAAAACCCATTTGACGCATTGGGCCAAGCGAAGATGTGACATGGGGAAGTGGCAGAAGTTTGACCAAATATGGCAATAATAGGTTAACAAGGCCGCCATTTGGCACCAATTCCGGCCCTGTCGCCCGTACTGTCGATCGACTGGAAACAAAGAACCCTGCGGCCACGCGGCCTGCGCAACTGGGGGTTTGCAGGCCATTTCGCTGAAGTTAGGAAAATCCTAAGAATTTTGCGTGCAGTTGTTTGCAACAGGGGTAGGGTCAGGGACGTCTTGGCGATGGCACATCATCGCAGTTCAGCTTTAAGGAGCTTACCGTGGCCCAATCTTCCCAACGCACCAAAGAACCGTCGTTCCGTGAATCGGTGGACCTGATGTTCAATCGGGCCGTCGCCCTGATGGACCTGTCCCCCGGCCTCGAGGAAAAGATCAGGGTCTGCAACGCGACCTATACGGTGCGTTTCGGGGTACGCCTGCGCGGCGCGCTGCACACCTTTACCGGCTACCGCTCGGTGCATTCCGAACATATGGAACCGGTCAAGGGCGGGATCCGCTACGCGATGGGCGTCAATCAGGACGAGGTCGAGGCGCTGGCGGCCCTGATGACCTATAAATGCGCCTTGGTTGAAGCGCCATTTGGCGGCTCGAAGGGCGGTCTGCGCATTGACCCGCGTGAATGGGACGAACACGAACTGGAACAGATCACCCGCCGGTTTGCCTATGAATTGGCCAAGCGCGACCTGATCCACCCCAGCCAGAACGTGCCAGCCCCTGACATGGGCACGGGCGAACGCGAAATGGCCTGGATTGCCGATCAATACCGCCGGATGAACACCACCGATATCAACGCTGCCGCCTGCGTGACCGGCAAGCCAACCAACGCCGGCGGCATTCAGGGTCGCACCGAAGCCACCGGGCGCGGCGTGCAATATGGCTTGCGCGAGTTTTTCCGCCACCCCGCCGACATGAAGGCGGCAGGGCTGACCGGAAAGCTGGACGGCAAACGTGTGATCGTGCAGGGGCTGGGCAATGTGGGCTATCACGCGGCCAAGTTCCTGTCGCAAGAGGACGGCTGCAAGATCATCGGCATCATCGAACGCGACGGCGCCCTGTTCAACGAGGACGGGATCGACGTGGATGCGGTGCACAAATGGATTGCCGTACATGGCGGCGTCAAAGGCTACCCATCCACCACCTATCAGGAAGACGGTGCAGCGCTGCTGGAAGCCGCCTGCGATATCCTGATCCCCGCCGCGCTGGAGGGTGTGATCCATATGGATAACGCCGCACAGATCAAGGCGCCGCTGATCATCGAGGCGGCCAATGGTCCCGTGACTGCCGGGGCCGACGAAATCCTGCGGAAAAAAGGCTGCGTGATCATCCCTGACATGTATGCCAACGCGGGCGGTGTGACGGTGTCTTACTTCGAATGGGTCAAGAACCTGTCCCACATCCGCTTTGGCCGGATGCAGCGGCGCGCCGAAGAAGCGCGCAACGAGCTGATCATCGCCGAACTGGAACGTCTGGACGAAATGCTGGAGCATCGCTGGTCGATGACACCCGATTTCAAGGCGAAATACCTGCGCGGTTCGGACGAGTTGGAATTGGTGCGTTCCGGTCTTGATGACACCATGCGCAAGGCCTATCAGGATATGAGCGCGATGTGGCACAGCCGCGACGATTGCGAGGATTTGCGCACCGCCGCCTACCTTGTGGCCATCGACAAGGTCGCGGCCAGTTACCGCGCCAAGGGGCTTTAGCGCCTGCGGCGGGCGGGCTTGGGGGCGCTGCCCCCCGTCCTGCGGACTCCCCCCGGAGTTGTTTTACCAAGATGAAGGTGAGCGTGCCGTGCTGTTGGCTGTCATTCATTATCTGCATGTAGCGATTGCTGTGATCTGGGCCGGGTCGACCGTGTTTGTCGGTCTTGCGATCTGGCCGATGCTGGCGCGGATGCCCGGCGAACAGGCTGTGGCGCTGTTTACCCGTCTGCGCCCCGTCGTGGCCGGGATATTGGGCAGCATGGCCGGGCTGACCTATCTTTTGGGCGGTTTTCGCGCCTGGTTGGGCGGTGGGGTTTCCGGCTGGGGCGATCTGGTTGCGCCCTATGGGCTATTGGTGATCACTGCCGTCGTCGTGATGATGGCCATTGAAAGCACGGGCGGGCGGTTGCGCCGCCAGTTGAACGGGTTGATACAAACGCCCGAGGCCTTTGTTGCCCATGCCGCGATCGCGGCGCGGCGCAGCGGCCTGATCCAGCTTGCCCTGCTGCTGGGCCTGCTTGCGATTATGGTCACGCTGGGCCTTGCCCTTTATTAGGCTGTCGTGACGGGGCCGTGATTTGTCGAAAAGCGGCGTTGCGCCGATTGGCGGTCTTGATAGGGTCTCTCATGTAATGACAGTGGGACGCTGCAATGGGCTATTCCGGTTTTCGGGTGATCAAGGAGGGGCTGTTTGGCCAAAAGGGCTGGACCCCGCAATGGCGCGACCCCGCACCAAAGGCCGAATATGATGCCGTGATCATTGGCGGCGGCGGGCACGGGTTGTCGACCGCCTATTATCTGGCGCGCGAACACGGCATGACCAATATCGCCGTGCTGGAAAAGGGATACATCGGCGGCGGCAATGTGGGGCGCAACACCACCATCGTGCGCGCCAATTATTTCCTTCAGGGCAATTCCGAATTCTACAGTCATTCGTTGAAGCTGTGGGAAGGGCTGGAGGCCGAGCTGAATTACAACGTCATGCATTCCCAGCGCGGGCTGATCAATCTGTTCCACAGCGACGGGCAGCGCGACGCCTTTGCCCGCCGTGGCAATGCGATGATCAACCAGGGCGATGATGCGGTATTGCTGGACCGAGACGGCGTGCGCAAGCATCTGCCCTATCTGGATTTCGACAACATCCGCTTTCCGATCTACGGCGGGTTGCTGCATCCGCGTGGCGGCACCGCGCGCCACGATGCGGTGGCCTGGGGTTACGCGCGCGGGGCCGACCAGCGCGGCGTGGATCTGCTGCAAAACTGCGAAGTAACCGGTATTGATATCGAAAACGGTGTGGTCAAGGGCGTGCAAACCACACGCGGCGCGATCCGTGCCAAGAAGGTCGGGATTGTCGTCGCTGGGCGCAGTGGGCAAGTCGCGGCGATGGCGGGGATGCGTCTGCCCATTGAAAGCCATGTCTTGCAGGCCTTTGTCACCGAAGGCCTGAAACCCTGCATCGACCATGTGGTCAGCTTTGGCATGGGCCACTTTTATATCAGCCAGTCGGATAAGGGTGGCCTTGTGTTCGGCGGTGATCTGGATTTCTACAGCTCTTATGCCCAGCGGGGCAACCTGCCGATGAAGGAACACGTCATGGACGCGGCGATGACCCTGATGCCGATGATCGGCAAGGCGCGAGTGCTGCGATCCTGGGGCGGGATCATGGATATGACGCCCGACGGCAGCCCGATCATCGACAAGACCGACACCGAAGGATTGTTCATCGATTGCGGCTGGTGTTACGGCGGCTTCAAGGCCGTGCCGGGGTCCGGTTTCAGCTTTGCCCACCTGATGGCCACCGGAAATCATCACGCCCCCGCCGCGCGTTACCGGCTTGACCGCTTCAAGACGGGGCGCGGTTTGATGGATGAAGAGGGCACCGGCTCTCAGCACAATCTACACTAGAGGCACCAGACCATGCGCATCATATGCCCCCATTGTGGCGACCGCGACCGCCGTGAGTTTACCTATCAAGGCGATGCGTTGGCGCTGGAGCGACCAGCGCGCGATGCGGGGGCAGTCGCGTGGGATGACTACCTGCACAATCGCGAAAACCCCGCCGGTGACACCCGCGATCTGTGGTATCACGATCCTTGTGCGACCTGGATTGTGGTGCACCGCAACACAGTGACGCATGCCGTGCATACCAGCACCGCCGCCGCAAAGGTCAAACGATGAGAATTCAAGGCAAGGGTATTTACACCAACGCCGGGTCGGTGCCGTTCACATTCGACGGGCAGGACTATACGGGGCGCGAGGGCGATACCTTGGCGGCGGCCCTGCTGGCCAATGATGTGCGTCTTGTGGCGCGCTCGTTCAAATATCACCGCCCGCGCGGGATATTGACGGCCGGGTCCGAAGAACCCAACGCCCTGGTCACCATCGGTAAGGGGCAGAGGCCGACCCCAACCAGCGTGCTACGACGCAGGAAATCTTTGCGGGCTTGGACGCCGCAAGCCAGAACCGCTGGCCGTCCCTGCGCATGGATGCGATGGCCGTGAACGACCTGATCTCGCCGTTTCTGGGTGCAGGGTTCTATTACAAGACCTTCATGTGGCCACGCGCCTTTTGGGAAAGGGTTTACGAGCCGATCATTCGCCGCGCCGCCGGGCTGGGCGCGCTGAGCGGCGAGAGCAATCCCGACCCATATGAAAAGGCCTTTGCGTTTTGTGACCTGCTGGTGATCGGCGCTGGGCCTGCGGGATTGATAGCGGCGCTGACGGCGGCGCGTGCGGGGGCGGATGTGATCCTCGCCGATGAAGACGCGCGCATGGGGGGGCGGCTTTTGGCCGAAACCCACGCGGTTGATGGCATGGCGGGTCATCTTTGGGTCGATCAGGTGCTGGGCGAATTGCGCGGCATGGATAACGTGCGCCTGATGACGCGCACCACTGTCACGGGCGCGTATGATCAGGGAACCTACGGCGCGCTTGAACGGGTCGGGCATCATCGGCCCCGCGCCGATGGGCTGGCGCGCGAATGTTTCTGGCGGATCGTGGCGAAACGCGCGCTGCTTTGTGCGGGCGCGCTGGAGCGCCCGATTGCTTTTCCCAATAACGACCGCCCCGGCATCATGACGGCTGCGGCCGTGCGTGCCTATCTTAACCGTTGGGGTGTGGCGCCGGGGCAGGCTGTCACCGTCTTTGCCAATAATGATGACGCCCACCGCACGGCGCTGGATATGCTGGGCGCGGGTGTGACAGTCGCGGGCGTGATCGACAGCCGCGCCGATGCGCGCGCGCAAGGGGATTATCGCCTGTTCACCGGCGCGCAGGTCACAGGCACGCGCGGGCGATTGGGGCTGGAGCAAATCAGCGTCACGCATACCGGCGGCACCGATCAGATCGCGACGGACTGTCTGGCGATGTCGGGCGGCTGGAACCCCTCGGTGCATCTGACCTGTCACATGAACGGGCGCCCCACATGGCAGAGCGATATCGCGTCATTCGTGCCAACCCCGGACTCGGTGCCGGGGATGACAGTCGCGGGCGCGGCCAAGGGGCATTTTTCCACCACCGCCTGTTTGAAGGATGGCGCGGCGGTGGCCGTGGCCGCCTTGGCAGAGCTGAAAATCAAGGCCAAACCGGCCACGACCCCGCAGGCCGAAGATACCCCCTATGCCATGACTCCTCTTTGGGTCGTCGAAGGCAAGGGGCGCAAATGGCTGGATTTCCAGAACGATGTGCACGTCAAGGACATCAAGCTGGCCGCGCAGGAAAATTTCCGCAGCGTCGAGCATATGAAACGTTACACGACCCAAGGGATGGCGACCGATCAGGGCAAGAACTCGAACGTGGCCGCGCTGGCTGTGCTGGCCGATGCCACGGGGCGCGGCATTCCCGAAACCGGCACGACAACATTCCGCCCGCCCTACGTGCCCGTAGCGATTGCCGCGATGGGCGCGGGATCGCAGGGCGTGGGGTTTGCGCCGCAACGGTTCACCACATCGCACAAGGCCAGCGTCGAACGCGGCGCACCGATGATCGAAGCGGGGCTTTGGTATCGCCCATCCTTTTATCCGGCAGCGGGTGAAACCACATGGCGGCAATCCTGCGACCGCGAGGTTGCAGCGGTGCGCAACGCGGTCGGGATTTGTGATGTGAGTACGCTGGGCAAGATCGACATTCAGGGGCCGGACGCCGCCGCCTTCCTTGACTTCGTTTATTGCAATACCTTTTCCACGCTGAAGATCGGGCGGGTGCGATATGGTCTCATGCTGCGCGAGGACGGGCATGTCATGGACGATGGCACGACCGCGCGGCTGGGCGAAAACCACTACGTGATGACGACGACGACTGCCGCCGCCGGTCTGGTCATGCGTCACCTTGATTTCGTCGCGCAGGTGCTGCGCCCCGATCTGGACGTGCAGTGCATTTCCGTGACCGAACACTGGGCGCAATTTGCCGTGGCAGGGCCAAAATCGCGCGAGTTGCTGAACGGCGTGCTGGACAGCCAGATCGACGATGAAAGCTGGCCCTTCATGGCCTGCGGCGCGATGGGTGTCGCGGGGGTGCAGGGGCGTTTGTTCCGCATCTCGTTCAGCGGGGAACACGCCTATGAAGTCGCGGTGCCCGCGCGCTATGGTGCCGCCCTTTACGACGTGCTGGTGGAACGCGCCCAAAGCATGGGCGGCTGCGCCTATGGGATGGAAGCGCTGAACGTGCTGCGCATCGAAAAGGGCCATATCACCCATTCGGAGATCCACGGGCGCACCACCGCGTTCGATATCGGGTTTGGCCGGATGGTCAGCCAGAAAAAGGATTGCATCGGCAACGCCGCCTCGCAACGCGAAGGGCTGCTGGAGGAAGACCGCGAACAGCTTGTGGGCCTGAAACCGGCGGGCGAGGTCAAACAGATCACCGCAGGCGCACATTTGTTTGCACAAGGGGCCGAACCGGTGCGCACCAACGATCAGGGCTATGTCACCAGCGTCGGATTCTCGCCGACCCTTGGCACACCCCTTGGTCTTGGGTTCCTGCGCAACGGGCGCGCGCGCCACGGCGAGGTGATCACGATGGTCGATCATCTGCGCGGCGTGACGGCCCAATGCGAGGTATGCGATCCGGTCTTTGTTGATCCCGAAGGAGGGCGCTTGCGTGGTTAATCTGGTTGCACAAACGCCCTGCGCGGGGCTCTTGCCGCGCGCCATCGGCGGGCTGACCCTGACCGAAGTAGAAGCAGGTGTGATCACTTCCGTCGCGCCGCTTGTGGGACAGGCCAAACCCGTGTCGCAGGCCGTGAAAGCGGCCATCGGAATCGCGCTGCCCGGTGCCAATCGCACGACAGCCAAAGGCGGCGTGCGCGCGCTTTGGTTTGGCAATGGCGTGGCGTTCGTCATGGGCGCGGCGCTGCCGGCGATCGCGGGCGCGGCGCTGAGCGATCAATCGGACGCA
The DNA here is from genome assembly GCF_008065155.1 of Octadecabacter sp. SW4. NCBI lineage: Bacteria > Pseudomonadati > Pseudomonadota > Alphaproteobacteria > Rhodobacterales > Roseobacteraceae > Octadecabacter > Octadecabacter sp. SW4. Next base: position 890,098 of record NZ_CP042819.1, read on the forward strand.
TGGGCGATCGTGCAGTTGGACGGGCAGGGGGCCGAAGACGTGCTGGCCCGCCTGGTCCCCGTTGATCTGCGCGCGGCGACGTTCAAAAAGGGCCACACCGCCCGCACGATGCTGGCACATATGACGGTCAGCGTGACGCGCACGGGCGCGCAGACGTTTCAGGTCATGGCGATGCGATCAATGGCGAATACGTTGGTGCACGATCTGGAAACGGCGATGACAGGTGTCGCGGCGCGCGGTTAACCAGCGCTGGGCGCAAGCCGCGCCAAGACACTCGCGCGACAGATTTGCCCGATGGGTTTGCCGTTTTCGGTGACACTCAGATCGCCGTGGTCACCCAGCATCGCCATAATGTCACGCACGGGCGTTTCCGCGTCCACTTCGGGCCCGTCAAAGGTTCCGTCAATCATCACATCACGCGCACATAGCACCCCAAGCGGGTTCATATTCGCCACGAAATCAGCGACATAGCCGTTGGCAGGGGCCGAGAAAATCTCGCGCGGGGTGCCGATCTGCACGATCCGCCCGCCGTCCATGATGGCGATCCGGTTGCCGATTTTAAAGGCTTCGTCCAGATCGTGACTGACAAAGACAATCGTGCGGTTCAGCCGCTGTTGCAAGTCAAGCAGTTCATCCTGAAGCCGCGTGCGGATCAGCGGATCAAGCGCTGAAAACGGTTCGTCCATCAACAGGGTCGGTGCATCCGTGGCAAAGGCGCGGGCAAGGCCGACGCGCTGTTGCATCCCGCCCGACAATTCACCGACCAGCGCATCGGCGCGGTCCGACAGGCCGACCAGTTCAAGCTGCTCGGCGACCTTGGCCGCGCGTGCAGTTTTTTCCATGCGGTCCAGTTCAAGGCCAAAGCCGACATTGTCGCGCACTGTGCGCCAGGGCAGCAGACCAAACGCCTGAAACACCATCGCCACGCTTTTTCGGCGCAAGCGGCGCAGGGTCGCCTTGTCCGCATGGGTCACGCTGGTCATCTGCGTGCCGTCCTTGATGCGCACCTCGCCGCGTAGCACCGGATTGAGACCGTTCACAGCCCGTAGCAATGTCGATTTGCCCGAACCCGAAAGGCCCATCAAGACCAGAATTTCGCCCTCTTCGACAGTCAGTGAACAGTTGTGCACCCCCAGTATTTGCCCACAGGCCGCCTGAATATCAGGGCGCTCCTTGCCGGCGTCCATCAGCGGCAGGGCGGTGGCGGGATCGTCGCCGAATACGATCGACACATTGTCAAATTCAACGGCGCTCATTTGCGGCCCACCCGCAGGATGCGGTCAAGCATGATCGCGACGATGACAATGACCAGCCCGCTTTCGAACCCCTTGGCGGTGTCCACGGTATTGAGCGCGCGCACCACCGGCACGCCCAGACCATCGGCCCCCACAAGGGCCGCGATGACGACCATCGACAGCGACAGCATGATCGTCTGGTTCAATCCGGTCATGATCTGGGGCAGGGCCGAGGGCAATTCGACCTTCCACAGCTTTTGCCGGCCCGTCGCGCCAAAGGCATCCGCCGCCTCAAGCAGGGATTGCGGGGTTGACGATATCCCCAACTGGGTTAGCCGGATCGGGGCAGGCACCACAAAGATCACCGTCGCCACAAGGCCCGGCACCATGCCGATGCCGAAAAATACAATGGCCGGGATCAGATAGACAAATGTCGGCAGCGTCTGCATCAGGTCCAGCACGGGCCGCATCCATGCATAAAGCCGCGGACGGTGCGCGGCGGCAATGCCAATCGGCACGCCCACGGCCATACAGACAACACAGGCCGACAGCACCAGACTGAGGCTCTCGGCCGTTTCTTCCCAATAGCCCTGATCAAGGATAAACAGAAACCCCAGGGCCACAAAGGCGGCAATCGTCACGCGGCGGTGCACCGCATAGACCAGCGCGACAATGACCGCGACAATTACAAAAGGATGGGTCGTTTCGTTCCAGAACGACACATAGGGTTCAAACCCGCGCCCGCGCATCCAGTTGGTGCCCGGCGGGCGTGACAACAGCGCGAGCAGGAATTCGATAAAGACTTCAACGCTGTCGGAAAAGCCGTCCAGAAAGCCTTGGGCGCCGTCACGCACATAGTCAAATCCGCGGCTGGCGGTTTCGCCCACGGGCAGTTTTTCGTCCGTCAATCCGGCGATCCGCTGTGGCAGCCATTTGAGAAACCACCAAAGTGCCGGGATCAGCCACCAGACGAAATCCCAGACGGCAACAACGCACCACCAAAAGGCATAGGCGATGGAAACCACCGCATCCGAAATGCTGTTGAGAAATGACATCTATCCGCCCGATGTAATTGGGCCGCCCCACATGGGACGGCCCGTTGTCACTTACATGCCAAGGGCGGCTTTGACAGCCGCGGCAGCGTCACCACCATCTTGGGTGGTCACGCCGTCAAGCCAGCCCATGACCAGATCGGGGTTGGCGGCCATCCAGGCGGTCGCGGCTTCGGCCGGATCCTGACCATCGTCCAGAATCGCGCCCATGATTTCGTTCTCCATCGCAAGCGTGAAGGACAGGTTGTTCAGAAGCGCGCCCACATTCGGGCAGGCATCGACATAACCGGCGGTGGTATTGGTAAAGACCGTTGCGCCACCCAGATCGGGGCCAAACCAGTCGTCGCCACCTTCAAGATATGTCATGTCGTAGTTGGCGTTCATCGGATGCGGCTCCCAGCCCAGAAATACGACAGGTTCACCGCGATCCGTGGCGCGCCCCACCTGCGCAAGCATCCCCGCTTCCGAGCTTTCGACAACTTCCATGTCCGCATCACCCAGACCAAAGGCGTTGTCGGCAATCATATCCATGATCAGGCGGTTGCCGTCATTGCCCGCTTCGATCCCGTAAATCTTGCCGTCCAATGCGTCGGCATTGGCAGCGATCGATGCAAAATCGGTGATTCCCAGCGCGGCACCCGCGGCATTGGTGGCAAGTGTGTATTTCGCACCCTCAAGGTTGGCGCGCACCGTATCCACGGTGCCAGCTTCGCGGTAGGGGCGATATCGCCTTCCATCGTTGGCATCCAATTGCCAAGGAAAACATCCACATCACCCTCGGCCAGCGAGGTATAGGTGACGGGCACAGATAGCACCTTGATCTCGGTTTCATACCCAAGCGCGTTCAACACAACGGTCGTTGCAGCGGTCGTTGCGGTGATATCGGTCCAGCCGACATCGGAAAAGGTAACCGAATCACAATCGGCAAATGCGGGCGCGGCGGCCAGAATGGCCAGCACGGAAAGGGTTGATTTCATTTTCATTTTAGCAGCTCCCATGTTGCGGTATTATTCTTGATTGACCAGTCAATAAAGAACCATCTAGTGTCACCGGGCAAGCCTTTTCTGGAGAAAACATGCCCAAGCTCGGGATGGAGCCTATACGCCGCGCGGCGTTGGTGAAAGCAACTATTGCAGAGGTCGGTGCGGCGGCGTCTTTGGACGTGACCGTCAGCCAGATCGCCAAGCGTGCGGGCATGTCTTCTGCGCTGGCACACCACTACTTTGGTGGCAAAGACCAGATTTTCATCGCTGCAATGCGCCAGATCCTGCGCGATTACGGTGCCGAAGTGCGCGCCGCCCTAGGTGCCGCCGCCAACCCGGCGATGCGCGCGCGCGCCATTATCCGCGCCAATTTTGCCCCGGCATTCTTTGATCCGGCCACTGTCAGCGCCTGGATGACCTTTTATGTGCAGGCGCAAACGAATCCCCAGGCCCTGCGCCTGTTGCGCATCTATCAGAACCGCCTGCGCAGCAATCTGACCCACGCGCTACGCCCGCTTTGCGACGATCCGCGCGATGTGGCGGGCACGCTCGCGGCCTTGATTGACGGGCTTTATATTCGCGCCGCCCTTGCCGAACCTGATGCGGACGCCTGCGGGCGCACGCTTTCGCTTTTGTCCACGCTCACCAAAGGTGCCGCATGACCCAGCCCAATATCCTGATCATCATGGTCGATCAGTTGAACGGCACGCTGTTCCCCGATGGCCCTGCCGACTGGCTGCACGCGCCCAACCTCAAGGCATTGGCGGCGCGCGCCACCCGATTTGCCAACTGTTATACAGCCTCGCCGCTTTGTGCGCCGGGGCGGGCATCATTCATGTCGGGGCAACTGCCCTCGCGCACCGGTGTCTATGATAATGCGGCCGAATTTGCCTCGGCGATCCCGACATTCGCGCATCATTTGCGCCGTGCGGGCTATCAGACCTGCCTGTCGGGCAAGATGCACTTTGTCGGCCCCGACCAGATGCACGGCTTCGAAGAACGATTGACCACCGATATCTATCCCGCCGATTTCGGCTGGACGCCGGATTACCGCAAACCGGGCGAACGGATCGACTGGTGGTATCACAACATGGGCTCCGTGACGGGGGCCGGTGTCGCCGAAACCAGCAACCAGATGGAATATGACGACGAGGTCGCCTATCACGCAACGCGCAAGATTTACGAACTCGCGCGCGGCGGCGATCCGCGCCCCTGGTGCCTCACGGCCAGCTTCACCCATCCGCACGACCCTTACGTTACGCGCAAGAAATACTGGGACCTGTATGAAGATTGCGCGCATCTGCTGCCACAGGTGTCCGACCTTGGCTATGACGCCCAAGACCCACATTCCAAACGGATTTTCGACGCCAACGACTGGCGAAATTTCGACATCACCGAAAAGGACATCCGCCGCGCGCGCCGCGCCTATTTCGCCAATATCAGCTATCTCGACGACAAAATCGGCGAACTCCTGCAAGTCCTGAAAGACACCCGCCAGGAAGCCACGATCCTGTTCGTCTCTGACCACGGCGACATGCTGGGCGAACGCGGCTTGTGGTTCAAGATGACCTTCTTTGAAGGCTCGGCGCGCGTGCCGATGTTGATCGCCTCACCGGACATGGAACCGGGGCTTGTCACCACCCCGGTCAGCAATATCGATGTCTGCCCGACCCTTTGCGACCTTGCCGGCGTCAGCATGGACGATGTCATGCCCTGGACCGATGGCGAAAGCCTAAAGCCGCTGGGCCAGGGTGGCACGCGTTCGACCCCCGTGGCGATGGAATACGCCGCCGAAGGGTCAAACGCACCGCTGGTCGCCCTGCGTGACGGCACATGGAAGTATATCCGCTGTGATCTGGACCCGGATCAGCTATTTGACATCTCCGCTGACCCCGCCGAGCTCATCAACCTCGCCAATGTTGAAAAACATCACGAGGCACTGACGCAACTGCGCGCAAAATCACTTGAACGCTGGGATCTGAAACGCTTTGACGCCGAGGTGCGCGAAAGTCAGGCGCGCCGCTGGGTCGTCTACGAGGCCCTGCGCAACGGCGACTACTACCCTTGGGATTACCAGCCGCTGCAAAAGGCATCCGAACGCTACATGCGCAACCACATGGACCTGAACGTCCTGGAAGAAAGCAAACGCTTTCCCCGTGGTGAATAACCCCTTCATCTTGGCCCTTACAACTCCCGCCGGAGGCTCCATGACCTATCCAACCCAACCCACCGCCAGCCACTTTATCGATGGTGCCTACGTCGAGGACACAGACGGCGAGGTGATCGACGTGATCTATCCCGCCACCGGCAAGGTCATCGCGCAGGTCCACGCCGCGACACCCGCCATTGTCGCACAGGCACTGGACGCCGCGACCCGTGCGCAAAAGGAATGGGCGGCGATGTCGGGCACCGAAAGGGGCCGCATCCTGCGCCGCGCCGCCGATATCATGCGCGCGCGCAACCGCGATCTGTCGGTGCTGGAAACCTATGACACGGGCAAACCCCTGCAGGAAACGCTCGTGGCGGATGCGACCAGCGGTGCGGATGCATTGGAGTATTTCGGCGGATTGGCTGCGGCGATCACCGGCGAACACATCCAGTTGGGCGATGATTTCGTTTATACGCGGCGCGAACCTCTGGGCGTTTGTGTCGGGATAGGGGCCTGGAACTACCCCACGCAAATCGCCTGTTGGAAGGGCGCGCCCGCGCTGGCCTGTGGCAACACGATGGTGTTCAAACCCTCCGAAACCACCCCGCTGTCCGCCCTCAAGGTCGCGGAAATCCTGCACGAGGCCGGCGCGCCCGCAGGCGTGTTCAACGTCGTGCAGGGCATGGGCGCGGTCGGGGCATCACTGGTCACTGACCCGCGCGTGGCCAAGGTTTCGCTGACCGGTTCGGTGCCGACAGGGCGCAAGGTTTACGCCGCCGCTGCCGAAGGAATCCGTCACGTCACGATGGAACTTGGCGGCAAATCCCCGCTGGTGATCTTTGATGATGCCAACCTCGAGGACGCCGTGGGCGGCGCGATCCTCGGGAACTTCTACAGCTCTGGCCAGGTCTGTTCCAACGGCACCCGGGTCTTTGTGCAGGACGGTATCCGCGACGCCTTTATCAAACGGCTTTGCGAACGTCTTGGCCAGATCAGGATGGGCGATCCGATGGATGAATCCACCAATTTCGGCCCGATGGTCAGTGCCAACCAGCGTGACATCGTGATGGGCTTTATCACACAGGGTATCAGCGAAGGGGCCACATTAAGTTACGGTGGTGAACTCATTGAAAGAGAAGGGTTTTATATACAGCCGACCGTCTTTTCCGATGTCACCGACGAGATGACGATTGCGCGCGATGAAATTTTTGGCCCGGTCCTGTCCATTCTTGACTTCAAGGATGAAGAAGACGTCCTAAAGCGCGCAAATAAAACGGAATTTGGTCTGGCCGCAGGGGTCTTTACCCAAGACCTGACCCGCGCGCACCGGATGGCCGCCGGTTTCGAGGCGGGCACCTGTTATATCAACACCTACAACCTTGCCCCCGTCGAGGCCCCTTTTGGCGGCTCGAAACTGTCGGGTGTGGGGCGCGAAAACTCCAAGGGCGCAATCGAATACTACACCCAAGTCAAATCCGTCTATGTGGCTATGGGCCCCGTCGACGCGCCGTTCTAGGACAGATCCGATGCAGGCAGATTATGTGATCGTGGGTGCGGGCAGCGCAGGCTGCGCCATCGCCTATCGGCTGGCCGCGGCGGGCCGGTCGGTGCTGGTGATCGAACATGGCGGCACGGACGTGGGCCCATTCATCCAGATGCCTGCCGCGCTGTCTTATCCGATGAACATGAAGCGGTATGACTGGGGCTATTGGTCCGAACCCGAACCCCACCTGAACAACCGGCGTCTGGCCTGCCCGCGCGGCAAGGTGATTGGCGGGTCGTCGTCGATCAACGGGATGATCTATGTGCGTGGCCACGCCCGCGATTTTGATCACTGGGCCGAAAGCGGCGCACAGGGCTGGGGCTATGGCGATGTGCTGCCCTACTTCAAGCGGATGGAAAACTGGACCGATGGCGGGCGCGGCGGCGATCCGGCCTGGCGCGGCACGGATGGCCCGCTGCATGTGTCGCGCGGACCCGGCAAGAACCCCCTGACGCAGGCCTTCATCGACGCTGGCGAACAGGCCGGATACCCCGTGACGGGCGATTACAACGGCTATCAGCAAGAGGGGTTCGGCCCCTTTGATTCGACGATTCACAACGGGCAGCGTTGGTCTGCCGCGCGCGCCTACCTGCGCCCCGCGCTGAAACGCGCCAACTGCGATCTGGTCAACGCGCTGGCGCTGCGTGTGGTGATCGAAGAGGGCCGCGCGACGGGCGTCGAGGTCCAGCGCGGTGAAACCACGCAGATTATCGCCGCCAATGCCGAAGTGATCATCGCCGCCTCGGCGATCAATTCACCCAAATTGCTGATGCATTCGGGCATTGGCCCCGCCGCGCATCTGGTCGATCACGGGATCGGCGTTATTGCCGACCGTCCGGGTGTCGGTCAAAACCTGCAAGACCATCTGGAGATGTATATCCAGATGGCCGCCTCCAAGCCGGTGTCGCTTTACAAATACTGGAACCTGATCGGCAAGGGGCTGATCGGTGCACAGTGGCTGTTCACGCGCACGGGGCTTGGCGCCTCCAATCAGTTTGAAAGCTGTGGGTTCATTCGCTCCAAAGCGGGCATTGATTACCCCGATGTCCAGTTCCATTTCCTGCCGATGGCGGTACGCTATGACGGGCAGACGGTGGCCGAAGGGCACGGATTTCAAGCCCACGTCGGCCCGATGCGCAGTGTCTCGCGCGGGGCGGTCACGCTGGCAACGGGCGATCCGCTTGCCCCGCCGGAAATCCGGTTCAACTACATGTCCGATCCGCAGGACTGGGAGGAATTCCGCACCTGCATCCGGCTGACCCGCGAGATTTTCGCGCAGGACGCCTTTGCCTCCTTCCGTCGTCACGAAATCCAGCCCGGCGACGCGGCACAAAGCGACGATGATCTTGACGCCGCGATCCGCGAACATGCCGAAAGCGCCTATCACCCCTGTGGCACCTGCAAGATGGGCGCGGCGGATGATCCGATGGCCGTTGTCGACCCTGAAACGCGGGTCATTGGCGTTGACGGGCTGCGCGTTGCCGACAGTTCGATCTTTCCACGCATCACCAACGGCAATCTAAACGCCCCGTCCATCATGGTGGGCGAAAAGGCGGCCGATCATATCCTTGGGCGCGGGATGCTTGCGGCGGCAAATGACGTGCCCTGGATGCATCCGAACTGGCAAACGGAACAGCGCTAGCGACATATTAACCGCAACCGGATTTCCGGCTTGCATTGGCGCGAAATTAACCTTTTGTTAAGGATATGTTCCGCTTCTGTTCAATTCTCTTACTGGCGCTGATGCCCGTGGCGGCATTGGCCGGCCCTGATGGGCGCCTTCGCGTGATTGATGGCGATACCTTTGAAATTGCAGGGCAAACCGTCAGGTTGCATGGGGTAGACGCATTGGAAAACGGGCAGACCTGCACCACGGATCAAGGCACGTTGTGGGAATGCGGGGCCTGGACCACCCAAGAAGTGCGCGCAAGGTTTCAGGGGCGGTATGCGACCTGCGAGCAGGTCGACATCGATCGTTACAACCGCGTCGTTGCGCGCTGCGCGGTGGACGGAAACGACATGGGCCGCACCATCGTGCGCGCGGGGCTGGCCACCGCCTACCGCCGTTACTCAATGGCGTATGATCTGGATGAAAAGGCCGCCGCCGTGGCTGCAATCGGGATCTGGAGCGCGCAATTTACTGCCCCCGCGACCTTTCGCGCGGACAGACGCGCCGCCAATCAGCAAGGGACCGCCGCGCCGACCGAAAACTGCATCATCAAGGGTAATATTTCGCGCTCGGGGCGGATTTATCACATGCCCCACAACCGCGATTACGACCGCACCCGCATCAATCCCGCCAACGGTGAACGCTGGTTCTGCACCGAAGCCGAGGCCCGTGCGGCGGGCTGGCGCGCGGCGCGAAATTAAACCCGCAAAACCACCGTATTTGCCCCCCTTGTTGATCCCTGTCAAAGAGGCGCGCCGCACCCTGCGATAACCTTGGGCGAACACCTAAGGGAGGACACTATATGTCTCATACGCCGCACGAACTTGCCGAAGAATTCCCCGAACACGTGGAGGTGATGCACAAGCTCAAGGCCGAAAACGCGCATTTTGCCAATATTTCGGACAAATACCACGAGGTGAACCGCGCCGTGCACCGCGCTGAAACAGACGTAGAACCAACCGATGATCTGCACATGGCCGAGTTGCGCAAGCAGCGCCTCGCTCTTAAGGATGAAATCTGGGGCATGCTGAGGGCCAGCTAGGGCGTGGTGCCATCGCCCTGCACAACAGACTGAAAACGATCAAAGAATTCGTCCGCCATCTTGCGGGCGAATCCCCCAACCACACGGTTGCCTAGCTGCGCCAGCTTGCCACCGACGGCGGCGTCTACGCTATAGCGCAGTTCGGTCCCCTCGGGCAGATCAACCAGTTGCACAGCGGCGCTGCCCTTGGCAAATCCGGCCACACCGCCCTTGCCCTCACCGACAATCCGATAGCTTTCAGGCGGGGTGACATCCGCCAGCGTCACGGCCCCCTTGAAGGTCGCTTTGACGGGTCCGACCTTTTGTTTGACCACGGCTGCAAAGCCATCCGCGGGCGATCCCGTCAATTCCTCGCAGCCGGGGATGCAGGCGCGCAGCGTGTCGGCGCTGTTAAGATGGGCCCAAACGGTCGCGCGGTCGGCGGCGATGATACGGCTGCCTGTCAGTTCCATGTGATACCTTTCAGTCGATTTGATAGGGCAGGGTGCCGCGATGGTTCAACTCCACCCGCAATTCGCGTTCCAGTGGCGGAACGGCCCGTTGATGGCAGGTGCGACGTTCGCAAATCCGGCAGGAAATCCCAATGGGTTCATAGGCTTGTGCGGCCTCCACATCCATGTGATCAGCATAGACCAACGCGCCCGCATGGCGCACTTCGCAGCCCAAACCGATGGCATAGCGGCGGGTGGGCGCATCAAATGCTCCGCCGGATTTCGTCACGTCTCGCGCCAGACAAAAATAACGCACCCCGTCCGGTGTTTCTGCCAACTGCCGCAGCCAGCGCCCCGGCGTTTCAAAGGCGCGATGCACATTCCACAGCGGGCACGCCCCGCCGTAGCGGGCAAATTGCAAGGTCGTGGCCGAATGGCGTTTGGTGATCGTTCCCGCCGGATCGACGCGCACGAAAAAGAACGGGATCCCCTTGGCCCCGGGGCGCTGCATCGTCGACAGCCGGTGCGCGACCTGTTCAAGGGACGCACCAAACTGATCGGCAAGACGCTCAAGATCGTGGCGGGTGTCCTGTGCGGCCTGCAAAAACGCGCCGTAGGGCATCAGGGCCGCGCCTGCAAAGTAGTTTGCAAGGCCGATTTTGGCGATGGCGCGGGCTTGGTGTGAATGGAACCGCGCCAGATCCAGCGTCGCCTCAAGCAGCTTGTCCTGCGTGATCAGCGCCAGTTGCATGAACAGTTGAAACGCCTGCGTCGGGGCGGCGGCGCGCGTCGAAATATGCAGCCGGCGCGTGTCGGGATCAAAGTGGCGCAACGCCCCGTCGGTATCACTGAAATGCACCGTGATCCCATGCGCGCCAAGCGCCGACACGGCGGCAGCAACCGGGCTTGGCTTGGTGCTGGCCTGGGTGGCAAACCGTTCGGCGGCGCGGTCCACCGCATCAATGTAATTGTCGCAATAATGAAAGAAGTCGCGCACTTCTTCCCAGGGGCTGGGTTGCAGACGGGCATCTTCGCGCCCCAGGGCTTCGTCGAGCGATGCAAGGCGTTCATGCGTCTGGCGATAGGCTGAATGCAGGTCCAGAAAGGCGCGGGTCAGGGCTGGCGCATTCGAGGCCGCAAGTCGCAAATCAGCAAGCGGCGGCGTCGGGCCGGAAAAGATCGGATCAGCCAGGGCCTCGCGCATGTCACCGACAAGGCGGGCCTCGTCGCCCGATTGCAATTCGGTCACGTCAAAACCAAACTCCTGCGCCAGATTGACCACGACCGTGGTGCTTATGGGGCGGTTGTTGTTCTCCATCTGGTTAAGATAGGGCAGAGATACGCCCAGCTTTTCGGCGAATGCTTTTTGCGTCAGCCCCAGACGGCTGCGCAGCTCGCGCAGTTTCACACCGGCATAGAGTTTTTGAACGGCCATGATCCCCTCCGCAACTTTGCAATCGCAATGCTAGGCTTTGCAAACTTAGTCGGCAAGCCCCAGCGCCCGTTCACGCCAGACGACAAACAGCACCGACAGCAGCGCCGCGACGGCGGTGCCCAGCATCAGCCATTGCAGTGGCAATGTCCCCGTTTCGATATCCAGCATCCCGCCTGCAAACTGCGACAGGCCCGCGCCGCCACCCACCATCAGCGCACCACCCAAGCCGCTGGCCGTGCCCGCCAGATGTGGGCGCACCGATAGCAACCCGGCTGTGACATTGGGCAGGGTGATCCCATTCCCCGCCCCAGGAAGGTGCAGAAACCAAAGAACAACAGCGGATGATTGTATCCCAGCAATGACAACAGCAAGGATGCGCCAAGGCCAAAGATGATGATATACGATCCCAGCATCGCCATGCGGTTCACACCAAGCTTGACCGAGTATTTGCCCGACATGAAATTCCCGAAGGCATAGCCGACCGCAGGCGCGCCCAGAGCAATCCCGCTCCAGAGCGGGGTCAGCCCAAAAACCTCGCTCGCCACGAATGACGCCCCGCCCAGCAGGGCAAAAAATGCGCCCGATGCGAAAGCGGCGCACATCGCGTAGCCCCAAAAGCGCGGCGAGACCAGCAATTCAGGGTAGCCACGCAATTGATCCGCGAAACTGACGCCCTGTCCGGCGATCGTTTCGCCCTGATCAAACCAGACCAGCACGAAGACGCCGGCCCCGCTTAGCGCCAGAAACACAAAGGTCGCGTGCCAGTTGATCAACTGGTCCAGCGCCCCGCCGATCATCGGCCCGAACATCGGCACAAGGGCCATGCCCATCGTCACGAAGCCGATCATGGATGCGGCCTGTTCCTGGGGCACCATGTCGCGCACAACGGCGCGCGACAGCACCAGGCCCGTCGCCACGGCTGCCTGCATCATCCTGAAAAACAGGAATGCTTCGATCGCAGTGGAGAGCAAGGCGCCAATTGTCGCGATCACGAAAATTGCCAATGCAATCAAGGTGATGCTGCGCCGCCCATAGCGATCCGAAATCGGCCCGATCAGAACCTGCAGCACGGCGGTGGTAGCCAGATAGCCCGACAGCGAGATTTGCATGATCGCGTAATCGGTCTTGAAATAGAGTGCCATCGTGTTCAGCGAGGGCAGGAAAATCGACATGTTCAAAGCCGAAATGCCCGCGATCATGATCAACGTAAAAATATGTGGCGGCGTCGTGCGATCAAGAAAGCGCACCAGAGGTCTATCTGTCATTGCACATGACTAGGCCCGCCGCCGATGGCTGTCCAACGCAAACGACACCGGATCGGCAGTTTGCAATATTGCAGTTATGCAAGATGGAAGATCGGTTGGTTTGCAAATTTGCCCATTCCTGCTTTCCCGCGCGCCCGATGCAGCATAGTCTGCCCCAAAGAGACAAGGGCAAAATCACATGAGCGACATCCTGCAAGAACTCGAATCCCGGCGCGCGACGGCGTATCAGGGCGGTGGCGACAAACGGATTGCCGCGCAGCACGCCAAGGGCAAGCTGACCGCGCGCGAACGGATTGACCTGCTGCTGGACGAGGAGAGCTTCGAGGAATTCGATACCTTCGTCGCTCATCGCAGCACCGATTTCGGCATGGAAAAACAACGCCCCTACGGGGATGGTGTGGTTACGGGCTGGGGCACGGTCAATGGTCGTCAGGTCTATGTGTTCAGTCAGGATTTCACCGTGCTGGGCGGGTCGGTCAGCGCGACCCATGCCGCAAAGATCTGCAAGATCATGGATATGGCGATGCAAAACGGCGCGCCCGTGATCGGCCTAAACGATTCCGGCGGCGCGCGTATTCAGGAAGGGGTCGATGCCCTGGCTGGCTACGCCGAGATTTTTCAGCGCAACATCATGGCCAGCGGTGTCATTCCGCAGATCAGCGTGGTGATGGGGCCTTGTGCAGGTGGTGCGGTCTATTCCCCCGCGATGACCGACTTTATCTTTATGGTCAAGGATTCCAGCTATATGTTCGTGACCGGCCCCGACGTCGTGAAAACCGTCACGAACGAGGTAGTGACAGCCGAAGAACTGGGCGGCGCCAGCACCCATACCCGCAAATCCAGCGTGGCCGATGGCGCCTTTGAAAACGATGTGGAGGCATTGGCCGAGGTCCGCCGCCTGATTGATTTCCTGCCGCTCAACAATGTCGCAAAGCCGCCCGTGCGCCCCTTCTTTGACGATGTGGGCCGTCTTGATGACAGCCTTGATACGTTGATCCCCGATAACGCCAACGCGCCCTACGACATGAAGGAATTGATCCTGAAACTGGCGGACGAGGGTGATTTTTACGAAATTCAGGAAGATTTCGCCAAGAATATCATCACCGGTTTCGTGCGCCTTGAAGGGTCCACGGTCGGCGTTGTCGCCAATCAGCCGATGGTGCTGGCGGGCTGTCTGGATATTGACAGTTCGCGCAAGGCGGCGCGCTTTGTGCGCTTTTGCGATGCCTTTGAAATTCCGATCCTGACACTGGTCGATGTACCCGGCTTTTTGCCCGGCACCGGACAAGAGTTGGGCGGCGTCATCAAACACGGCGCGAAACTGCTGTTTGCCTATGGCGAGGCGACCGTGCCCAAGGTGACTGTCATCACCCGCAAGGCCTATGGCGGCGCATACGACGTGATGGCGTCCAAGCATCTGCGCGGCGATTTCAACTATGCCTGGCCCACGGCGGAAATCGCCGTGATGGGGGCCAAGGGGGCCACCGAAATCATCCACCGCGCCGATCTGGGGGATGCCGACAAAATCGCAGGCCATACCAAGGACTACGAGGATCGTTTCGCCAATCCGTTTGTCGCTGCAGAACGCGGTTTCATCGACGAGGTGATCATGCCCCATTCGACCCGCAAACGTGTCTGCCGCGCCTTTGCCTCCCTGCGCGGCAAACGCCTGACAAACCCGTGGAAAAAGCACGACAATATCCCGCTATGACCCCGCGTATCCGCCAGATTGCCGCCGCGTTGATCGCGATAGCTGCCCCTGCCTTGGCCGACCAGCCAGCGGTGCCGTCGGGCTATGCCCATGAGCTGTTCGACGCCATCTTCGAGGAGGAGGCAAATCTGTGGCGCTTTCGTTTCGTGTCGCCCGGATTGCGGTCCGACGACTTTGAAAAAGTGGCTGCTGATTTCCTGCATTTATGCGAGGTTGATATCCTGCCAAGCCTGATCGCGAGCGGCCAATCCGCCAATCAGATCGTCATCTCGATCGCCGATCGAGAAGTGCCATTCGGCGAGATGGATCCCGAGGCAGTGCAGTTTTTCGAGGCGTTTCGCGTCGAAAACGAGACCTGCATATGGGAGGGATTGTGATGCATACACAACATCTTGCGGCGTGTTCCTCATCTTGGCGGCGTTTTGATGCAGCCATGTCACATGCGCGTGGCTCGCATTCCGCCGCGTATCTTTTCCACAGGCTTTCAAGTAGTTTTCCACAGGGTTACACCCAAGTGACCTTACCTTGTAAAGAGGCGCGGAACCGGCCAGCAGGCCGGACGCATTTTGTGGACAGAGACAGGAGCTTCCTATGTCGAAAAGCATCAAGACATTTTCCATGCTTGGCCTGCTTGCCCTCGTGGCAGCATGTGGCGGGCGCAACAGTGACGTCGAAGAATTCGTGGTCGTTGACCCGGTTCCGGTCACCGTTGAGCCAGTCTATACCGGCAAATACAACTAAAGCCTGTGCGGGGCTGGCCACCAGGCCAGCCCCCACGGATCGCGGCCCGCAACCGGAGGGGCTGTGATGGAAAAGCACCGCGGATTCCCAAGCCGCCTTCCGGGCACCGACTATCAGTTCACGATCCGGCGCGATTCCAAATCGGGGCCGACGAAACTGATTGCGCGCGAACGTTTTGCCGATCGTCGCCCGCCCGACCGGCGCGCCGACGAAGGGTTCATGGCGGCGCTTTGGGCGCATTTCGGCAATGCCCCGTTTGCGCGCGGTAATCTCGATGCGGGTCGCCTCAGCTGGCTGTTTGGCCGCGAGGTGGTCGCCGCCGAGGATCCCTTTGATCCGCAAAGCTATGATGCCCTGCTGGTGATCGACGAAAAACGCGCACGGATCAGTTTTCCCGATGCTTTTGCGGGGGACCGCTTCGAATGATCGGCGGGAACCAGCCCATAAAGATGCAATTTGCGCGGGAAAATGCCCATTCATCGGCCCGCATTCAAGGTGGTGTTGCGCGGTCCATTTCTGCGTGCAAACCTATTCTTGTCGTTGAGGTTTCCAGCAAGATTTCAACGGCACATTGTCAATACCGTTACCCTTCCCCTAGCCGGTTTGGTCCTCCCCGGGCCAGACCGGCTTCCCTTTTTCGCGCGCCGCTTCGCCAGTTTGGCCGCTGCACAAAGAATTTTGTTGTATTTGGCCAGAAAACCGCCGATTCTGGGCGTAATAGCAACACCAATAAGGGCAGTAAATTATGCTTAAACTCCGTCTTCTCTTTGCCGCAGCTGCGGTTTTCACTCTCTCCGCATGTCTTGGCAATGACGTCGAGCGCGGGCTTGCCGGTGCCGCGGCGGGTGCAATTATCGCTGACTCCACTGGCGGGAACGTTGTCACGGGCGCGGCCCTTGGTGGCCTTGCCGGCGCAACCTGTGACGAATTCACAAGCATCTGCCGCTAATACATCCCGCCCCTCGGGGCGACTGACCAAGATTGACCGCCGTTGGTGCCGCCGTGCGCCAGCGGCGGTTTTGCATTCAAAGGACCGTTTCCCATGTTCAAGAAAATCCTGATCGCCAATCGCGGCGAAATTGCCTGCCGCGTGATCAAGACCGCCAAGCTGATGGGCATCCAGACGGTCGCGATCTATTCGGATGCGGATCGCAACGCGCTGCACGTCAAGATGGCGGACGAAGCGGTGCATATCGGCCCCAGTCCCGCCAACCAGTCCTATATCGTCATCGACAAGGTGATGGAGGCGGTCAAGAAGACCGGTGCCGAGGCCGTCCATCCCGGCTACGGTTTCCTGAGCGAAAACAGCAAGTTTGCCGAAGCACTGTCAGCCGCTGGCGTTGCCTTTATCGGCCCGCCGGTGAACGCCATCGAAGCGATGGGCGACAAGATCACCAGCAAAAAGCTGGCACAAGAGGCTGGCGTCAGCACCGTGCCCGGCTATATGGGCCTGATTGCGGACGCTGATGAGGCGGTGAAAATTTCCAACGAAATCGGCTATCCGGTCATGATCAAGGCGTCAGCGGGCGGCGGCGGCAAGGGGATGCGCATCGCCTGGAATGACGCCGAGGCCCGCGAGGGTTTCCAATCCTCGAAAAACGAGGCCGCCAGCAGCTTTGGCGATGATCGCATTTTCATCGAAAAGTTCGTCACCCAGCCCCGCCACATCGAAATTCAGGTGCTGGCTGACAGCCACGGCAACACGATTTACCTGAACGAGCGCGAGTGCAGCATCCAGCGTCGCAACCAAAAGGTCATCGAGGAAGCTCCCAGCCCGTTTCTGGACGAAAAGACCCGCAAGGCAATGGGCGAGCAATCCTGCGCGCTGGCCGCCGCCGTGGGCTACGCCTCCGCCGGAACCGTCGAATTTATCGTTGATGGGGATCGCAACTTCTACTTCCTTGAGATGAACACCCGCTTGCAGGTGGAACACCCGGTGACCGAGCTGATCACCGGTATTGATCTGGTCGAACAGATGATCCGTGTCGCTTATGGCGAAAAGCTGGTAATCAAGCAAAAGGATGTGCAGCGCAACGGCTGGGCGATGGAAAGCCGTCTTTACGCCGAAGACCCCTATCGCGGTTTTTTGCCCTCAATCGGGCGTCTGACCCGCTATCGCCCCCCCGCCGAGGAGGCCGAGCAGAGCCGCGCCGTGCGCAACGACACCGGCGTGTTCGAGGGCGGCGAGATCAGCATGTTCTACGATCCGATGATCGCCAAGCTTTGCACTTGGGGGCTGGACCGCGCGACCGCCATCGAGGAAATGCGCAACGCGCTGGACGGCTTCGAGGTGGAAGGGATCGGGCATAACCTGCCGTTTCTGGCCGCCGTTTATGATCATCCGAAATTCATTGCCGGTGAAATGACCACCGCCTTTATCGAGGAAGAATATCCCGAAGGATTTGAAGGTGTTACCCTTCCCGAGGCCGAGGCGAACCGGGTCGCCGCCGCTGCCGTTGCCATGTATCGGGTTTGCGAAATCCGGCGCGCCCAGATCAGCGGGCGCATGGACAACCATGAACGGGTTGTCGGGCAGGACTGGGTCGTAACCTTTGGGAATGGCACGGCCAGGGCCAATGTGGATGCTGATCGCGGTGGCGCGACGGTGACGCTTGACGGGACAATCTACCGCGTCGAAGGCAGATGGACGCCGGGCCAGACCCTTGCGCGCCTGACCGTCGATGGCACGCCGCTGGTTCTCAAGGTTGATCTGATTTCGGCGGGCTTCCGCATCCGCTATCGCGGCGCTGACCTGAAAGTGCGGGTGCGCACGCCGCGTCAGGCCGAACTGGCCGCGTTGATGCCGGAAAAACTGGCGCCCGATACGTCTAAACTGCTGCTTTGCCCGATGCCCGGGCTGATCGTCAAAGTCGATGTCGAAGTTGGCGACGAGGTGCAGGAAGGGCAGACCCTTTGTTCTGTCGAGGCCATGAAGATGGAAAACATCCTGCGGGCCGAACGCAAGGGAATTGTCATTAAAATCAACGCGGTTGCCGGTGACAGCCTCGCCGTTGACGAAGTGATCATGGAGTTTGAATAATCCCTGATCCGGCGAGCATATCAGGCTATGGCGCGGCGCGGCGGTCCTCGACCTCCTGGGCGCGCAGCGGCATCTTGTCGATCGAGCGCGATATTTCTCGCACGCTCCACGGGCTGGGTTTGCGCAACTCCACCTCGCCATCCTTGCCCATCAGCACCAGCATGAACCCACGCGGGCGCAGGCGTGTGCGCGCCTCGCTGGGGTCGCGCGGCGCGGTGTCGGTGATGATCACCACATCGCGTTCGGCCAGATCCTCGGGGCGCTCTTGCAGCAGTTCGACCTGGCGGCGGAAATTGGGATCGTTTTCGCTATCGGCAAAAACGATGACCGGGCGGGCGATCCAGACAAATTCGTTCAAATTGACCTCAGAAGCCGCAAAGATGGTGGTGTGGTCTTCTTGCCAAAGCGCGACCGCGTCAGCCGGCATATCCTGCGTGTCCGACGCGGTTTGCGCCACCAGGTTTGACGCGAAAAATGCCAGAAAAACAAAGCTGATAATGTATTTCATGGATACCCCTTTGCCATCCAACATAGGGCGGGCGGTCGCAAAAGCTAAGACTTATCACGCTGTGGGTCACAACAATTTTAGGGTTAAGCCTATCGTCAGAAAGTCTGATCAATGATCGGCGCAGTAATTCTTGTCGCGCGATGGTGTGCGGCGCTGCGCTGTGGGGTCAAACGGGTGATGGACGTATTATTGCATATTGGTGCGCATCGCACCGGAACAACAACTTTTCAGTGCTTTTTGCAGCGCAACCAAACCCCCTTGTGGGAAGCGGGGGTGGCCGTCTGGACACCTGAGCGCACCCGCAACGGCCTGATGGCCGGGCTGGTGCGCCGCCCGCAAGATATCACCGAACAGGTTGAACGCACCGGCACGCGGTCCTGCGGCGTGATGCGCGTTGAGATCGCCCGCACACGCGCGCTTGGCATGCGCCAGTTGATCGTCTCCGAGGAAAACATGATCGGCGCGATGCGCAACAACCTGCGTGAAGGGCTGCTTTATCCGCTCTTGAACGAACGCCTCATGCGGTTTCGCGCGGCCTTTGCCGATAGCTGCAGCCGCATCGCGATCGGCATCCGGTCCTATGACACGCTTTGGGCGTCGCAACTGGCCTTTGCGTTGACGCAGGGGCAGGCTGCCCCCGACCGCGCCGATCTTGACCGGTTGGTGACCCAGCCGCGCACATGGCGCAAGATCATCCGCGAGGTGGCTGGCGTCTTTCCAAAGGCCGAAATCGTTGTCTGGCCGTTTGAACGGCTTGTCGGGCAGCCTGATCGCCAATTGCAGATCCTGACCGGCGGGGTCCGTGTCACAAACCCCATGACCGGCCAAAATGATTGGCAAAACCCAAGCCCGCAACCTGCCGCCCTGCGCGAAATCCTCGCGATGCGCGGCGATAAGGACGGTGCGGCGCAGATGCCCAGTGCCACCGGGCGCTGGATGCCGTTTGACGACGACCAAAAAGAAATCCTGCGGGCCCAATACCAGATTGATCTGGCGTGGCTGCGACAGGGCGCAGAAGGGCTGGCACGTTTCGTGGACAGCCACGGCGACGACCGGGAAATACCAAAACAACCCTGCGAGAGCGAGGTCGCGGGCATGAACCCGCCCCGCCCACCGCATTCAGGAGGATATGGCTATGGGAAACAGCAAATCGTGGTCTGAGACGGCCGCCGCCGAACTGCGCGGGCGCAGTGTCGATGATCTGACGTGGCACACGCTGGAAGGGATCGCCGTGCAGCCGCTTTACACGGCGGAAGATACCGACGGGTTGGCCCATCTTGGCACGGTTCCGGGGCAGGCACCCTTTACCCGCGGCGTCAAGGCGACGATGTATGCCGGCCGCCCCTGGACCATCCGCCAATACGCGGGCTTTTCCACCGCCGAAGAATCCAATGCATTCTACCGCAAGGCCTTGGCCGCAGGGCAGCAAGGCGTCAGCGTTGCCTTTGATCTGGCCACCCACCGCGGCTATGACAGCGACCACCCCCGCGTCGAAGGCGATGTCGGCAAGGCCGGCGTGGCCATCGACAGCGTCGAGGATATGAAAATCCTGTTTGACGGCATCCCGCTTGATAAGGTCAGCGTGTCGATGACCATGAACGGTGCCGTGATCCCGATTCTGGCAAATTTCATCGTCACCGGCGAAGAACAGGGCCACGACAAGGCACTCCTGGCAGGCACGATCCAGAATGACATCCTCAAGGAATTCATGGTGCGCAACACCTATGTTTATCCGCCCGAACCCTCGATGCGGATTATCTCGGATATCATCGGTTATACCTCTGATTTCATGCCGAAATTCAACTCTATTTCGATTTCCGGCTACCACATGCAAGAGGCGGGCGCGAACCTCGTGCAGGAACTGGCCTATACGCTGGCAGACGGGCGTGAATATGTCCGCACGGCCATCGCGGCAGGCATGGATGTGGACAAATTCGCCCCGCGTCTGTCGTTCTTTTTCGCCATTGGCATGAATTTCTTTATGGAGGCCGCGAAACTGCGCGCTGCCCGCCTGTTGTGGCACAAGATCATGGCCGAATTTGAACCGAAAAACCCCAAATCCAGCATGCTGCGCACCCATTGCCAAACTTCGGGCGTATCCTTGCAGGAACAGGACCCCTATAACAACGTGGTCCGCACCGCCTACGAGGCGATGGCGGCGGCCCTTGGCGGCACACAGTCCCTGCACACCAATGCCCTGGACGAGGCGATGGGCCTGCCGACCGATTTCAGCTCCCGTATCGCACGCAACACCCAGTTGATTTTGCAGGAAGAAACCGGAATTACCAATGTCGTCGATCCCCTTGCGGGCAGCTATTATGTTGAAAAGCTGACCCATGATCTGGCAACGCAAGCCTGGAAATTGATCGAAGAAGTAGAGGAGATGGGCGGCATGACCAAGGCCGTGGCCAGCGGCATGCCGAAACTGCGTATCGAGGAAACGGCCGCCCGCCGACAGGCTATGATCGACCGCGGCCAGGAGGTAATCGTCGGGGTGAACAAGTATCGCCTTGATAAGGAAGACCCGATCGACATTCTTGATATCGACAATGACGCGGTGCGCCAGTCGCAAATTGCCCGCCTTGAAAAGACCCGCGCGTCCCGTGACGCCGCCACATGCGCGGCGGCGCTTGATGAACTTACCCGCCGGGCGCGCGAGGGCGGGAACCTGTTGGAAGCCGCCGTGGACGCAGCCCGCGCCCGTGCCTCAGTCGGAGAAATCAGCATGGCTATGGAAAAGGAATTCGGGCGTCACCGTGCCGAAGTCAAAACGCTCGCCGGGGTGTATGGCGCCGCCTACGAAGGCGACGCAGGCTTTGCCGCGATCCAGAAATCGGTCGAGGAATTCGCGACCGATGAGGGCCGGCGCCCGCGCATGCTGGTCGTGAAAATGGGGCAGGACGGGCATGATCGCGGCGCCAAGGTCATCGCCACCGCCTTTGCCGATATTGGCTTTGACGTGGATGTTGGCCCGCTGTTCCAGACCCCTGCCGAGGCGGCACAGGACGCCGTTGACAATGACGTGCATGTGGTCGGCATTTCCAGTCAGGCAGCGGGCCACAAGACCCTTGCCCCGAAACTGGTGCAGGCGCTCAAGGATGCAGGTGCGGGCGATATTATCGTTATTTGTGGGGGGGTTATCCCGCAGCAAGACTATCAGTTCCTGTATGATAATGGCGTCAAGGCGATCTTCGGACCGGGCACCAACATCCCCGAGGCCGCACAGGATATTCTGCGATTGATCCGCGAGGCACGCAGTTGAAACTGCGCCTTGATCACCTTGCGATCTGCGCCACCGATCTGGTCAGCGGCACCACTTGGGTCGAAGGGGAACTGGGCCAGCGCCTGATACAGGGCGGGAAACATGTCCGTTTTGGCACGCATAACACCCTGCTCGGTCTGGGCGACATCTATCTCGAGGTGATCGCGCCCGACCCTGACGCCGCACCCTTTCAGGGGCCGCGCTGGTTTGATCTGGACCGGTTCACCGGCGCGCCCCGTCTTGGCAACTGGATTTGCGCGACCGACGATATCGCGCAGGCTCCTGACAAGGCGGGCAAGCCCATCGCCCTGACGCGCGACGATCTGGCATGGCAAATCGCGGTGCCAAAGGACGGTAGCCTGCCTGACGCGGGCGGTTTTCCCACCCTGATCGCCTGGGGCGATTGCCCCCATCCCGCAACCGGCTTGCCCGAAAGCGGCGTGCGCCTGCACGACCTCGAGGTGCATCACCCGCAGGCGGCGGCTCTGGCGGTCGAGGTTGGTGCGATGCTGGACGACGCGCGTGTCAGTTTTCACGCTGCACCCCGACCCGCGCTTCACGCCACCTTCGAGACGCCCAAGGGCCGTGTGCGCCTGTGATCCGGCCCGCGACCGCCAGAGATTGCGCAAGGATTGCCGCCATCTGGAACCCGGTCATCCGCGACACGACGATCACCTTCAACCCGGTCGAAAAAACAGCCCAAGACATCGCCCTGATGATCAAAACGCGCCCTGTCTTCATCGTCGCCGCGCAGGACGACGATATCATGGGGTTCGCCACCTATGATCAATTTCGCGCCGGGCTTGGCTATGCCCAGGCTGTCGAGCACACTGTCATCATCGCGCCCGATGCCAAGGGGCAGGGGTTGGCCAAGGCCCTGATGCACGATCTTTTCGTCCGTGCGCGCGCGCAGGGCGTGCATACCATGTGGGCGGGGGTAAGCGGCGAAAACGCCCAAGGTGTCGCATTCCACACGGCCTTGGGTTTTGAAACCATTGGGATTTTACCCGAAGTGGGGCGCAAGTTTGACCGTTGGATTGATCTGGTGCTGATGCAAAAACGCCTCTGACATCCGCCGTCAAGATCGTTAAGGTGCGCCCCATGTCGATCTGGACCCGCATCGCCGAAGCTGTCTCCTCTCTCACCTCGGGTGAGGGGCTGTCGGCTGTGTTCGAAAAACTGCGCACGCCGCCCGAACGGTCCGCCGCCTTTGCGATTGCGGTGATCGCGCTGGGCGCGAAGATGGCCAAGGCCGATGGGCAGGTCACCCGCGACGAGGTGACCGCCTTTCGCGAGGTGTTTGCGATTTCGCCCGCCGACGAAAAGAACGCCGCGCGGATCTTCAACATGGCCCGCACCGATATCGCCGGCTTTGAAGAATACGCCCGCCGTATCCGCGCCATGTATGATGATGACACCAGGGGCGCACCGCTGTGCGATCTGATGGAAGGGCTGTTTCACATCGCCCTTGCCGATGGCCAGTATCACCCGAGCGAAGACCAGTTTCTGGCCCGCGTGGCGGAAATTTTCGGGCTGGAACAGCGCGCTTTTCAGCGCCTGCGCGCGCAATTTGTGCCCGATGCACAGCGCGACCCTTATGATGTGCTTGGCGTTGATCCCGACACACCGCTGCCCGACATCCGCAAGGCCTGGCGCGATCTAGTGCGCGAAACCCATCCCGACCGGATGATCGCGCGCGGCGTCCCCGAGGAGGCGGTGAAACTGGCCGAAAAGCGCATGATCGCGATCAATGCCGCATGGGACAAGATCGAACAGGACGCCGCATGAGGATCGCCACCTACAACGTTGAATGGTTTGCCAACCTGTTCAATGATGCAGGTGCGCTGATGGATGATGACCGCTGGTCGGGGCGCCGCGATGTGACCCGCGAAGACCAGATCGCGGCGCTGGGCGTGGTCTTCAAACTGCTTGATGCGGACGCGGTGATGGTGATCGAGGCCCCCGATGGCCACGCCCGCCGTGACGGGGTTGCCGCACTTGAAAACTTTGCCGCGCATTTCGGATTGCGCGCCCGCAAGGTTGTAATGGGGTTTGTCAACGAAACGCAGCAGGAAATCAGCCTGCTTCATGATCCTGACGCGATGACAGCGCGCCACGATCCGCTGGGCGATCAGACCGGCAAACAGGGCGCGCGCGATGCGCCGCGCTTTGATTCCGTCTTTCGCATTGATCTGGATACCGATGCCGCGCCCGATCTGATCCGCTGGTCCAAACCCCCGCTCGAGGTCGCGATTGAAACCTCCGGTGGAACCGCACTGCGGATGATCGGCGTGCATGCCAAATCCAAGGCCCCGCATGGCGCGCGCAACAAGGCCGAGGTGATGCGCATTTCCATCGAAAACCGGCGCAAGCAACTGGCGCAATGTATCTGGTTGCGCCAACGCGTCGAAGGCCATTTGCAGGCTGGCGAACCGCTGATCGTGCTGGGCGATTTCAACGATGGTCCGGGCCTGGATGAATATGAAAAGCTGTTCGGACGTTCGGGCGTGGAAATCGTGCTGGGCGAAAACGGCGCGACCGGCCTGTTTGATCCGCACGCGCGCATGGCCCTGTCGCGCCGTCTTGTGGCCACGCCCACGACCGCGCGGTTCAAATTGCCGCCCGACGGGCGCTATTTGCAGGCGCTGCTGGATTACATCATGGTCTCGCCCGACCTAGAGCGCCGCGCGCCGGTCTGGACAATCTGGCACCCCTTTGATCACCCCGCCTGTTACGGAAATGCGCTGCTGCGTGATGCACTGCTGACGGCCTCGGATCATTTCCCTGTCACAATTGATATTGATCTGTGACTTGGGATTTGACCGGTTAACCCTTATATTGGAATCATGAAACAGATTATCGCCGCCAGTTTCGCGCTGACCCTCGCGGCCTTTCCCTTGGTCGCGCAGGAAGATCAGGACCCTGATATACAGGAGGGCTTTTCCCTCATGGAGGAAGGGGCCAAGCTGCTGTTTCGCGGTTTCATGAACGAAATGGAACCGGCACTGGATGACTTTGCCGGCATGGCGCAGGACCTGGAACCCGCCCTTGATATGCTGGCCACCGAAATGGGCCCCGCGCTGATGGCGCTGATCAAGCGGCTGGACGATGTGCGCTATTACGAAGCCCCGGAAGTCTTGCCAAACGGTGATATCATCATCCGCCGCAGCCCCGATGCACCGCCCTACGAGCCCGAGCCGGAACCGAACGAAGAAATCGAACTCTAGGACGCGCGCTTTGTCTTGAAGGTCACGATCGGGGTCGCGCCCATTGCGCTGGCCAGCGCGTTGAACCGCGCTTCGGCCACTTCGCCAAACAACGGGCGCGCGCGGTTGCGCAACACGATTTCCAATTCTTTCTTTTTGGGGCGATACTGCAATTGGCCGGGCTGTTCGTCCATCGAAAGCAGCAGCATCGCCCCAAACCGCATGGCTTTGCCCAGGATTTCCGCCTCGAGCTGTTCTTTTTCGCTGAGCAGCGTGAACAGGGCTTCAAACGGAGTGCCTTCGCGTTTGTTGGCATAGCGGTGCAGCAGCGCGATCCCCAGAAATACCCGTTCCGAATGTTTCAATCCGCCCAGATTGGCGCGGGTCGCGTTGTCAAAACAGACCTCGGCACGGTAATCGGGATGGGCGCGCCAGCTGACGTCATGCAGCAGGCAGGCGGCGCGCGTGATGCGTTTGCGCTGCCAACCACGTTGCTTGAACAGCGGTTCGATAAAACGGTGCAGCGCGCGCCCGAAACCGGGCATGCGCGCGTCTTTGGCTTCGACGAAGCGGCAGGCCTCGATCAGCGGGTCGCGGTCGCGCAGGCGTTGCGGCATTTGTTCATACAGCATCCCCTCGCGGATGCCATAACTGGAAATCGCGATATCCTTGGGTTTGAACACCTTGACCAATTCGCGCAGCACCTGAATGGCGTAGGGCACCAGCGACATCCGCGCATCTGATATGTTGCAGCGATTGCGCAGCTCTTGCAGGTCGGATTTTTCGATATATTCCAGCGTCTTGCTGACCTGACGTGATGACATGCGGTATTCGTGCAAGACGGTCAGCGGATAGCCGCGCCGTTCCATGTCGACGCGGGCAATCGCGCGCCATGACCCGCCCACCAGAAACAGGCGCATGGCGGTCTCATGGTCCATCTGCGCGTGCAGGTCGGCCATCGTGGCCTTGATATAGGCGCGCAGGCCCTTTTTGCCGCCTTTGATCTCGCGCAGTTTCAGCGGCCCCAGCGCCGAGGTCAGCCGCCGCCCCACGCGCCCCTCCGACAGGTCTGCCAGTTCCATCGACGATCCGCCGATATCGCAGACCATGCCATAGCTGCCGGGCCAGCCCAGCAACACGCCCTGAGCTGACAGGCGGGCTTCTTCCTGACCGTCGATCACCCAAAGTTTCAGGCCGGTTTCGCGTTCCACTTCGGCGCGGAAATCGGGACCATCGCTGGCCTCGCGCACGGCGGCGGTGGCCACGGCCGTCAGCGGCGCGATACCCATCCCCTTGGCCAAGGCCACAAAGCGGCGGATCGCCGACAGGGCGCGCACCCGGCCCTCGGGGTTCAGTTTTCCGGTGTCCGACAGTCCCGCACCAAGCCCCGCCATGATCTTTTCGTTGTAGAAATAGGCGGGGCTGCGCGCCGCGCCGTCAAACACCACCATCCGGACCGAGTTCGAGCCAACATCAACCACGCCAACCCGCGAGAGCGCCCGCGCCTGCGGGTCATTGAACAGCGGGCGGCCAAACGGCCCCCAATCTTCGTGGTCCTGCAAGCTGTCGTCCAAAACGCCCCCCGATTCCTGCCCCGTGACCTTGGCGGCGGAACGCCCCCC
Organism: Octadecabacter sp. SW4; assembly: GCF_008065155.1. Classification (NCBI taxonomy): domain Bacteria; kingdom Pseudomonadati; phylum Pseudomonadota; class Alphaproteobacteria; order Rhodobacterales; family Roseobacteraceae; genus Octadecabacter; species Octadecabacter sp. SW4. The sequence goes on from NZ_CP042819.1 coordinate 916,992, forward strand.
AAGTCAATTCCCGGTTGGATCATCTTCGGTGTGGGTCAGTTTTGGCACATCCGATGCGCCCGCCGATCCGCGCCCCGAAAGCGACGGATTTTCCATGAAAAAGCGGTGGCAGTTAAAGGCGAATGTGCCGTCGGGGATATCCTCGCGCCGGAAGGCGCCATCGGGGCCCATCACCCAGCTTTGCGCGACATCATGCAGGTTTGCGGCCATGATCTGACTGACGATCTGCGCCTTGACGGTATTGTTGGTCGCCTCGACCAGCGTTTCAACGCGGCGGTTCAGGTTGCGCCCCATCCAATCGGCGGAGCTGATGAAGACACGCGCCTTTTTATGCGGCAATCCGTGGCCGTTGCCGAAACAGACAATGCGGGAATGTTCCAGAAACCGCCCGACAATGGACTTGACGCGGATATTGTCCGACAGCCCTTTGATGCCGGGGCGCAACCCACAGATCCCGCGGATCACAAGGCTGATTTTCACACCCGCCTGCGACGCGGCATAAAGCGCGTCAATTACGTCTTCTTCAATCAGGGAGTTCATCTTGGCCCAGATTTCGGCGGGTTTTCCGTTGCGCGCATGTTCGGCCTCGGCGGCGATCATTTCCAGCAGGCGGGGCTTCAGCGTCAGCGGTGAAATCGCCAGGTTCTCAAGGGTTTCCGGCTGCGCGTAACCGGACAGATAGTTAAATACCTTGGTCGCATCGCGCCCCAGCGCCGCATCGCAGGTGAACAGTGACAGGTCGGTGTAAACCTGTGCTGTGATCGGGTGATAATTCCCGGTGCCGTAATGGGTATAGGTCACCAGCTTGTCACCTTCGCGGCGCACCACGGTGCTGATTTTTGCGTGGGTCTTATAGTTGATAAAGCCGTAAACCACATGCGCGCCCGCCCGTTCAAGGCGACGGGACTGGCGGATATTGGCGGCCTCGTCAAAGCGCGCCTTGAGCTCGACCAGGGCGGTGACAGATTTGCCGTCTTCGGCGGCTTCACACAGGGCTTCGACGATCGGGGATTTCTTTGAGGTGCGATAAAGCGTCTGCTTGATCGCCACCACATCGGGGTCGCGTGCGGCCTGCGCCAGAAACCGGACCACCATATCAAACGTTTCGTAAGGGTGATGCAGCAGCATGTCCTTCTGGCGGATCGCCGCGAACATGTCGCCCTCGTGGTCCAGCACCCGTTCGGGGACGCGCGGGCTGAACGCCGGCCACAGCAGATCGGGGCGATCGTCAAGCACCAGTTCGGACAGATCGGACGCGCCGATCAGCCCATCCACTTCAACGACCTCGTCCTCGGTCACATGAAGTTCGTCCATGATCATTTTCTTCAGCGCTGGCGGGGCATCGACCGACATTTTCATACGCACCACTTCACCGCGCCGCCGCCGTTTCAGTGCCGTTTCAAATTCACGCACAAGGTCTTCGGCCTCGTCCTCAAGCTCCAGATCACTGTCGCGCAGGATGCGAAATGCGCAATGCCCCTTGACCCGGTAACCCGGAAACAGGCTGCCCAGATGTTCCAGCAGCAGTTCTTCCAAAGGCAGAAAGCGGTGATCGCCGTCGTTGGGCAGGGCGATGAACCGGTCGATCTGGTGGGGCACGGGCAGCATCGCGCGCAGGGGGCGTTTGTCCGCCGTGCGTTCCAGTTGCAAGGCCAGCGCAAAGCCTTCGTTGGGCAGGAACGGAAAGGGGTGCGCGGGGTCAATCGCCAGCGGCGACAACACCGGAAACACCTGATCCAGAAACACATCCTCGAGGTAGCTCTTGTCATCCTTGGTCAGGGCCGCACGGTTCAGGATGGAAATCCCCGCATCCTCCATTTCCGCCGTCAGGACGCGAAATACCTGTTGCTGGCGCGCCATAAGGCTGCGCGCATTGGTGTCGATCAGGATCAACTGTTCGGCCGGGGTCAGCCCGTCGATCGAGGGTGTAAGGTTGCCGGCATGGGCCAGTTCGCGCAGCCCGGCCACGCGCACCGTGTAAAATTCATCCAGGTTGGTGGCGGAAATCGACAGGAACCGCAGCCTTTCCAGCAGGGGCACACGGGGGTTTTCCGCCTCTTCCAGCACGCGCCAGTTAAAGCCCAGCCAGCTAAGTTCGCGGTTCACAAAACGTGCGGGGCCGGACAGATCGCCATCAAGGGCGACCGCATCGGGAAAGGGGGCGTCAAGAAAATCTGCGTGTGTCATCGGGGCCTTATGGCGCGTTCGCGTAACAGGAGAGTGACAGATTATCGACTGTCTTGGTCCAGTTTGTCCAGCACCGCCTTGGCCAGCGGCACCTTGATCGCCCGTTGCTGGGCCAGCGCCATACGGTCCAGTTCTTCGACAACCCTGCCCGCCATTGCAAAACTGCGCGCCATGTTGCGCAACAGGTAATCAAAGGCGCGCGGATCGGGTGACAACTGGCGATCCTGAAACAGTTTCATCAGCACCGCGCCCAGTAGCCTGTCGTCGGGGTCATCGATGCGGATCACGCTGGCGCCTTGCATCCGGCTGGCCAGATCAGGCAGGGCGATGTCCCAACGGGTCGGGGCGTTGGCCCCGGTCAGCAACAACCGCCCGCCCGTAGCGCGCAGGTGGTTATGGGCGTGAAACAGCCATTCTTCGCCCGATTGGGGCAGGGTTTCCATGTCCTCGACCACCAGCGACTGTGCATCGGGCGGGGCAAGCGCCAAACCGCCCAGATCACGCGCCGCAATGATCTGCGCGCCAGAAATATGTTGAAACACCCGCGCAAGGTGGCTTTTGCCCGACCCCTGCGGCCCGATCAGCGCCAGTTTGCCGTCGGGCCAGTTTTCCCAGTCGCTGACCATCGCATAGGCTGCCGCATTGGCATCCGAGACAAAGAAATCATCCGGCTCCAGCGCCACGCGTCTGGGCCAGTCAAAGGACAGCTGCTGTGTCATTCAGTCTTGGTCCGTCAGGCCCTTATAGAGGCGCCCCTTCTTGTATTCGGCAATCGCGAAACGGGCGATCACCCCCAGCATCGCCGCTACCGGAACCGCGACCAGCATGCCGACAAAGCCGAACAGCGATCCAAAGACCGACAGGGCAAAGATCAGCCAGACCGGGTGCAATCCGACGCTGCTGCCGACAAGGTTCGGTGTCAGGATATTCCCTTCCAGAAACTGCCCCAACGCGAAAATGCCGGCAACCGCCGCGATCCATCCCCATTCCCCCCAGAACTGGAACAGTGCCAGCCCGATGGCCAGAACCCCGCCCACAAGCGCGCCAACGTACGGAATAAAGGTGATCAATCCGGCGATAAACCCGACCACCAGCCCGAAATTCAACCCCACCAGCATCAGCGACACCGCATAGTAGGTGCCAAGGATCACGCAAACCGTGCCCTGACCGCGAATGAATGATGCCAGCGTGCCGTCAATCTGGCTGGCGATGTCGCGCACCACGGGGGCGTGATCGCGGGGCAGCAATTCATCGATCTTGGCGACCATGTTGTCCCAATCAAGCAGCAGATAAAACGTCACCACCGGCACGACCACGATCAGCACCAGCACGTTGACCAGGGACATGGCCGAACTGACCACTGAATTGACCAGATCGCCGCCCTTGGACTGGATCGTTTCACCGATCGAAACCAGTTGCTGGCGGATCGTGCTGTCGGCATCCATCAGGGATGGGAACTTTTCCGTCAGCCAGGCCTGCAGGTTCGCAAACAGGTCCGGCGCGGTATTGATCAATTGCCCCGTCTGCTGGATCAGCGTTGGAATGATCAGCAGGATCGCGATGACAAAGATCAGCACCGCGACCAGCGTGATTGTCACGGTCGCCATAATCCGGCTCAGACCCCATTTTTCCAGACGATCGGCGATGGGATCAAGGCAATAGGCAACCGCCCCGCCAAGGACAAACGGCAAGATCACATCGCCCAGATACCAAAGGATCACAAGGAATGCCGCCGTGGCGATGCCCCAGTATTTAGCCTGCTGTTGAACCGGAAATGCCATTTCGACCCTCGTGCGTTGCTGCCCCTAAATGGGCGATGCACGCACGGGATGCAAGAAAAAGGGGGGCGGGACCGTGATGGAGAACACGCCCGCAATCAGGCCGCAGGCGCCGGGTGATCGGCGGCCCGCACCACGGGTCGGCGATTGGCGACGCGCGCAAGATGCCGAAAAGGGAGATGAACACGGCAGCTATAAAGTGCCATATAGCCAACGCTGGATCGCCAACCCGCGTGCCGCCGGTCACCCCTCTGGATTTCGCCGGCATAGTAAAAGGCCCCGACGCTGCGGGGCCTTTCTTAAGTCAAAGCGCAATCTTAGTTGCAGGCAGGGCGTGTGCCGGGCAGCAGCACCTTGTCGATCACGTGGATCACACCATTTTCGGCAACGATGTCGGCAATGATCACATTGGCCATTTCACCCGTCCCGTCGGCGATTGTGACACCCCCCGCACCGGCGGTGATGCACAGGCGTTCGCTATCCAGAACCGGCTTGAAATAGTTTGAACCGGCTGGAATCTGGGCGGCGCGCAACAGGCGATCGTCCACGTGATACAGCAGCACATTGGTCAGCTGGGCCTTGTTTTCTTCCATCAGCAGGGTTTCAACCGTGCCGTCGGGCAGTGCGGCAAAGGCATCGTTGACAGGCGCGTAAACGGTAAAGGGGCCGGGGCCTTGCAGCGTTTCAACCAGACCGGCGGCCGTGACGGCAGCGACCAGCGTGGTGAAACGTTCATCGCCCGCGGCTATGTCGACGATTGTCTGGGCCGAGGCAGCGCCGGCGACTGTGGTGCTCAGGGCTGCGGCAGCAGCAAGCTTGCGGAAAAAGGTCATGTGTCTATCCCATCTCTTGGTTCATGCGAAAGTGCATATGCCAAGGTTACGGGGCGTCAGGCGGCACGGTTCACATCCCTCGCGCATCTGTCATAAGCCTGAAATCTTTGATCCAAACGATGTTTTCGCACGTCTTGCGCGCTTGCGCCGCGCGCGGGTGATCCGTAAAGCTGTCGCGAAACCGAATTCCAAAAGGGTCCATCCCCATGCGCATGAGCCGCTATTTCCTTCCCGTTCTCAAAGAAACGCCGCGCGAGGCGCAGATCGTCAGCCACCGGCTGATGCTGCAGGCGGGCATGATCAAACAGGCCAGCGCAGGGATCTATTCGTGGCTGCCCCTGGGCTACAAGGTGCTGAAAAAGATTGAAAACATCGTGCATCAGGAACAGGCCCGGGCGGGCCATCTGGCGATGCTGATGCCGACGATTCAATCGGCGGACCTATGGCGTGAAAGTGGCCGCTATGATGCGTATGGCGCGGAAATGCTACGCATCACCGACCGTCATGAACGCGACATGCTGTTCACGCCCACGGCCGAAGAACTGGTAACGGATATTTTCCGCGCCAATGTGTCATCCTACAAAGACCTGCCGCTGACCATGTATCAGATCCAGTGGAAATTCCGCGATGAGGTCCGCCCGCGTTTTGGCGTGATGCGGGGGCGCGAATTTCTGATGAAGGACGGCTATAACTTTGACCTGACCAAAGAGGACGCGCTGCACGCCTATAACCGTCATCTGGTCAGCTACCTGCGCACCTACGAACGCATGGGCCTCAAGGCGATCCCGATGCGCGCGGATTCCGGCCCGATTGGCGGCGAGGATACCCATGAATTTCTGGTGCTGGCCGAAACGGGCGAAAGCGAAGTGTTCTATGACAGCGCCGTCACCGATCTGACATTCGGCGACCGCGAAATTGATTATGACGACAAGGCCGCCTGCGCCGCCGTCATGGAGGAATTTACCACCAAATACGCGCGCACCGACGAAACCCACGACGCGGCGCTGTTCAACGCCATCCCCGAAGAACGACGCAAGACCGCGCGTGGTATCGAAGTCGGGCAGATTTTCTACTTTGGCACCAAATATTCCGATGCCTTGGGCGCGCTTGTCGATAATGGCGAGGGCGAAAAAGTCGCGGTGCATATGGGTAGCCACGGTATTGGCGTATCCCGTCTGCTGGGTGCCATCATCGAGGCAAGCCACGATGAAAAGGGCATCATCTGGCCCGAAGGTGTCACCCCGTTTCATGTGGGTATCCTGAACATGCGGTCTGGCGACGCCGCGGCCGATGCCGCCTGCGAAGCCCTTTACCGCGACATTGCCGCCTTGGGCCTCGAGCCGCTTTATGATGACCGCGACGAACGGGCAGGCGCGAAATTCGGCACGATGGACCTGATCGGCCTGCCCTGGCGGATCACGGTTGGGCCGCGCGGGTTGAAAAACGGCGTAGTTGAAGTGACGTGTCGGCGCACCGGCACATCCGAGGAAATGACCCCGAAACAGGCCGTCACCAAGATCGCCAAAATCTACGCACCACACCTGCCCGTGAAAGGCCACGCCGACGTCGAACCGATGGCGAACCGGTCGTTCCACACGTGGATGTAAAGCGCGCCCTGATTACCTGGGGTGGCTGGGACGGCCACGAACCAGAACAGGTCGCCGCGATATTTCGCGCGATGCTGGAGCAGGCGGGTATGAAGGTCACGCTCACCGACAGCCTTGCGTGTTTCGATGATGCCGAAGGATTGCGCGCCTACGATGTGATCGTGCCGGTCTGGACGATGGCACAGGCCAGCCGCGAACAGGTCGCCAATGTCAGCGAGGCAGTGGCCCAGGGCACCGGCCTTGCGGGCTGTCACGGCGGCATGTGTGATGCTTTTCGCGACCAGACCCTGTGGCAATTCATGACCGGGGCGAACTGGGTCGCGCATCCCGGCGGTGACGGTGTAGAGTACCGCGTAACCATCACCGACCCGGGGCATGAACTGGTCGCGGGGATCGGTGATTTCGATGTCACATCCGAACAGTATTATCTGCATGTCGATCCCGCCAATCACGTGCTGGCCACCACCCGTTTTCCGACTGTCGACTGGTATCATTCGCCCAACGGCCCGGTCGATATGCCCGTGGCCTGGAGCCGGGCTTGGGGGCAGGGGCGGGTCTATTACAACGCGCTGGGCCACCACGCCGATGTGATCGCGACGGGCCCCGCGCACGAAATGCTACGTCGCGGGCTGCTATGGGCTGCAGCGGGCAAGGCACTGGCCGATCCGGCGGCCTTGGCGCCGCTGCAATCGGCGGGGAACCATTATTGATTGATGCGGGCGACGATCTGATTGGCTGGATGATCGCCCTGCGCGACGACCCGTCCACCTACGGCGGCACAGGCGGCACCGCGCGCCTGCACCGCGATCTGACCGCTTGGGAGGCCGCGCAACAGATCGCGCCCGTCGATCTGGATCAAGACGGCAACGCAACCCATCCGGCGCGCCACGGCATGCACTTTGTCCAGCGCGCCCGCGAACATTTCATCGGCTACTACGGGCGCGACCACCGCGCGATGTGGGACGGCGGGGCCGATTGGGGTGACTGGCTTGAGGTGATCAGTGACAACCCTGATCAGGCACTGGAGCGCGTGTTCAACTGGCTTGACCTGTTCGTGGAAATCTACGGACGCCATGCCAAACCCGTGGTGTTTCACAGGCCCGACATGCGTCCTTTTGTTCATATTCTCAACCACTTGCATCCGATGCGCACAGATCCTTCTACGCGCCCCGGTGATGGTAGTCTGGCCGCGCTTCATGCCCATCTGGATGCGCTGATTGCGGATCGCAGCCACCGCGTTGACGAATTTGCGCAGATCTTGCAGCGCCATGTGGTCGAGATGCTGACCTACCGCTTGCGCACTTCGTTCCTGATTGACGACATCGCGCGCGCGATGGCCCCGCCCCGAGGGATCGACGCGCTGGCGCAGGCGATCCACCCAACAGGTGATCGCTGGCAAACCTATTTTCGCGCCGTGGATGAACTTTATGCAAACTGGAAGGGGCTGGGGCGATCCCAAGGCGGCACCCGCTCGCTGATCAGGGGCTAGGGCGTTGACCTTTGCCCCCGCGCCCCATTAGGTGATCCCCAAAACCACAAAGGTGCAGCAGATGGCAGGCCAGACCGCCCCGTTTTCACGTTTTGAATGGATGATCGCCTGGCGCTACATCCGCGCCAAACGCGCCGAAGGTGGCGTCAGTGTGATGACATGGATATCGCTGATCGGCATCGCTCTGGCGGTCTTTGCGCTGATTGCCACGCTGGCCGTGCGCAGCGGCTTTCGCGCTGAATTTGTGGATACAATCGTCGGGGCCAATGCCCATGTCACGGTCTATCCGCGCGGTGAGGTGGTGCCAAATACCAGCATCGTGCTGCGCCAGATCACGGACTACACCGCGATGGCCGAAAGGATCGAGGCGGTGCCCGATGTCGTGCGCGCCGCCCCCCTGATCAAAGCACAGGTGATGGCCAACGCCGGCCAGTTCAACACCGGCGTCGAGGTCTATGGCATCACCGCCGCCGATCTGGCGGGCATCCCCCGTATCGCCGCCCCCGAAGAAAGCATGGGCCAAATCGAACGCTTTGACGACGGCATCGCCATCGGGTCTGGCGTGGCGCGGATACTGGGCATCACGGTGGGCGACCGGATCCGCGTGATTTCCCCCAACGGGGTGCGCACGGCGATGGGAACATCCCCGCGCACCGGCGCCTACGAGGTTGTCTATATCTTTACGGCGGGCCGCTATGACATTGATAGCACACGCATTTACATGCCCTTCGCCGAAGCGCAGTCGTTCTTCAATAAGGACGGTTTTGCCGACGAGATCGAAGTGATGGTGACCGATCCTGACACCGTCAATGCCCAGGTGCCAGCCATCATCGACGCCGCCGGCGACAGCGCGATTCCCTGGACCTGGCAGCAATCAAGCGGCAGTTTCCTGCGCGCCCTCGAGGTTGAAGACAACGTGATGTTCGTGATCCTGAGCATCCTTGTGCTGATCGCCTCGATGAACATCATTTCCGGTCTGATCATGCTGGTCAAAAACAAGGGCCGCGATATTGGCATCCTGCGCACGATGGGCCTTTCCGAGGGATCGGTGCTGCGCATCTTTTTCATCTGTGGCGCCAGTATCGGCACCATTGGCACTGTGATCGGCGTTATTCTTGGCTGCCTGTTTGCGCTTTATATCGATCCGATCTTCAGCTTTGTGAATGCGATGGGGCAGGGCGGGGTCTGGGATCCGTCGATCCGTGGCATTTATAAACTGCCCGCGAAACTGGAACTGGCCGATGTGCTTTCGGCGGTGGTTTTGTCACTGTCGCTGTCGTGGATCGTCACGCTGTTTCCGGCCCGTCGCGCCGCGCGCATGAACCCCGTCGAGGCCCTGCGATATGAGTGATCTGATCCTGAACATCCAAGGCGTCACCAAGGCCTATAATCACGGCAAACCCAATGCTGTGACCGTTCTGCAAGGCGTTGATCTGCAAGTGCAAAAAGGCGAGGTTGTGGCCCTTGTGGCCCCTTCGGGTGCGGGTAAATCGACGCTGCTGCATATTGCCGGACTGCTGGACACGCCCGATGCGGGGCAGGTCAGCATCAGCGGTGTGGATATGACCGATCTGGGGGATCGCAAACGCACCTCTGCCCGGCGCAATCAGGTGGGTTTCATCTATCAGTTTCACCACCTGTTGCCGGAATTCAGTGCGCTGGAAAACATCACGCTGCCGCAACTGGCCAATGGCGTGGCGCAAGGTGCGGCCCAGAGCCGCGCGCAAGCCCTGCTGGATCAGGTGGGCGTGGGCGCGCGCGCCAATCATCGCCCCGCCGCCCTGTCGGGGGGCGAACAACAGCGCGTTGCCTTTTGTCGCGCGCTGGCCAATCAGCCGCGCCTTTTGCTGGCGGATGAACCGACCGGCAACCTTGATCCGGGCACATCGGACGTGGTGTTTGCTGCCTTGATGGACCTTGTGCGCGACACAGGATTGTCGGCGGTTATCGCCACTCACAACCTCGAGCTGGCCGCGCGGATGGACCGCACGGTGCGTCTTGATCAGGGAAAGATCGTGCCATGAAAATTACCGTCACCGAAATCGAAACGGCCAGCCGCACCGCCCTGATCGCCCACGGTGCAGGCGAGTTTCAGGCGGGCGAAGTCGCCCGCGCCGTGGCCCGCGCCGAGGCCTTGGGCAATGTCATCTGCGGTCTTTACTACCTTGAAAGCTATTGCACGCAGCTTGCCTCGGGGCGGGTCAACGGCACGGTTGAACCAGCAGTTAGCCAGCCGCGCGGCGGGGCTGTGCTGTCGGACGCCAAATTCGGATTTGCCCAACCGGCCTTTACCCGCGCGCTGCCATTGGCGATCCAGGCCGCGCGCGAAAACGGTGTTGCGACCCTTGCCGTGGCCCACGCCCATACCTGCACATCCGTAGGCTTTTTCACTGAACAGATCGCCGCAGCAGGGCTGATCGGCATCGGCATGACCAACGCCTCGCCGGTGGTTGCGCCGCCGGGTGGCAACGCGGCGGTGATTGGCACGAACCCGATCGCGATGACCGTGCCGGGCGACAGCGGCCCGCGGATGCATTTCGATTTTTCGACCTCGGCGGTGGCGCTGGGCAAGATCACAATGGCCAAGGCGGCAGGCGAGGCGATCCCGCCGGGTTGGGCCGTGGACAGCGATGGCACCCCGACAACTGATCCCGATGCGGCCCTTGGGGGCGCATTGGTCAGCGCGGGCGGCTACAAGGGCTGGGGCTTGGGCCTGATGGTGGAATTGCTGGCCGCTGGCATGACCGGCAGCGTCAATTCGCTTGATGTGAAGGGGCTGAAATTGCCCGATGGGCCGCCGCACGGGCTGGGGCAGTTCTATATCCTGCTGGACCCAGCGACCTATGGCGATGATTTCAGCGACCGGTTCGCGCGCGTGGCCGATGTCGTTGCCGCGCAGGACGGTGCGCGCCTTCCCGGCGCACACCGCCGTGCGATGGATGTGATCGACGTGCCCGACACCCTGTGGCAAAGCGTGCAGACCCTCACGAAGGGCTGACATTCGCGTGAGACTTTGCGCCAATGCTTGAGCGCGTGCAGGTGCGGGCTATGGTCCCTTCGAAACAGAGTTTTGAAAGGTTGCCCTGATGCGTTCGCTGTCCCTCGTCTTGCCGATCCTGCTTGCCGCCACGCCGATTGCGGCTGAACCTGTCAGCTTCAGCGGCTGGACGGAACAGCGGTTTTCCCTGTTTCAAAAGGTCGATTACGGTTTTTCCAGCAGCCGGTTAAGCGTGTCTTCGGACGATGCCGCGTCGATGACATATCGTCGATTACCCGCCGGATCATGGGGCGCGACAAGTGCAAGTTGGTCCTGGGCCGTCAGCCAAAGCGTGCCTGCCACCGACCTGACCCGCAAGGGCGGGGATGACCGCAACCTGTCGCTTTACTTCGTGTTCCTGCCCGAGGCCGAGGCGCGGCGCATCGGCGAGGGCGGGTCGATCCGCAACCTTCTCAATAACGATCAGGCCCGCGTGCTGGTCTATGTCTGGGGGGGTGTGCATGGGCGCGGTGATGTGCTGTCCTCGCCCTACCTGGGCGCACGCGGCAAGACGATTGTGCGCCGCCCTTCGGGCACGGGCAGTTTTCGCGAAACCGTCGATTTGGCGGGGGATTACACGCGCGCCTTTGGCGGGGCTGCGGGGGCGCTGGTGGGTCTGGCCGTGTCGGCTGACAGCGACGATACCAACAGCACCATTCGCGGTGAAATCAGCGGCTTGTCGATCAACTGATCAGTCACAAACGCCAGTCAGATCCGCGCCCTCGGCAATGCCGGTGACGCGGGTCGGGCGCGGGGATTGCTGCGGTGGCGTGACCTTCATCACCTCGGACAGTTTGTCCCACAGGCGCTGGGTGCGCGCGCCTTCGGGGGCGACGGTGCGGCAACAGACATATTCTTCGACCAGTGATGCCTGCTGTTCATAGGCCATTTGCAAGAACGGAATATCCCCCGCCGGATCAAACAGATAGGGATCATCGCTGCGGCTATGTTCCGCCGCTGCACGAAGCGGGTGATAACCTGTGACGGCGCGGTTTTGCCACTGCCACACATGGGTCATCTCGTGGGCGAAATACATTGCGGAAACGACGTTGACCGATTCAGGGTAGTTGGGCAGGTAATCGGGCGCGGTCCAATCCGCGCTGGTCAGCACCCGATTGAACAGCACCACACCGGCGGTGCGGGCCGTGAATGTTGCCGCTGTGGGCGCGGGCGCGATGCGTTCACGGCAGGTGACGGCCGGGCGCACGGCATAGGTGGATGTGGACAGGCCGATGAACGCGTTTTGTGACAGGCGGACCGGCGCGGGGTCCAGCGCTGGCCCCATGACCTCTTGGGTCAGGCGCATTTCCCCCGATGTCAGGGGGCGGCCACAGGCGGCCAGCAACAGCAGGGCGATGAAGGTCAGGCGCATGTCCGCCAGCCTAACGCGTGGCTGATCCAGATCAAGGCGAATAGCGGCGCAGGCGCGCAAACTTGATACAGCAGAGGAGTGAAACATGCGCAATGCAATCATCATCTTCACCACACTGACCCTCGCGGGCTGTATCACCCAATCAACCGACACCTCGCCCGAGGCGGGGGCCTTGGCCTTTCAGCAAGACTGCGCCAGTTGTCACGGCTCGGACGCCCGTGGCGAAGGTGATTTCGGGCGCACGCTGATCCGTGTGCCACCGGACCTCACGACCCTGACACAGCGGTACGGCGGCGCGTTTCCGCGTGATTTCGTGATGTCCACCATTGATGGCTACACCCGGGGTGATCACTTTAGCCCTGCCATGCCCGAATTTGGCGCAGGCGACATGGGCGCCACCGTGATCGTCGAACAAGACGGGATTGGCACGCCGGTGCCTGCAAGGTTGCTGGCACTGGCCAACTACCTTGAAAGCATCCAGCGATAGGAGGGTAAGATGCGACACCAGATATTTGCGATTTGCGCAGGCCTGGCCTTGGCGACACCCGGGATCGCCCAGGATGCGACCCAGGGGCAGGGCGTTTACTTGCAATACTGCGCCACCTGTCACGCGGTGGACGCGACCGGCAATGGTCCGATGGCCCCCGCGCTGGTTGTGCAACCGCCCGACCTGACAACGCTCGCGGAACAAAACGGCGGTGTTTTCCCGACCACCCGCGTGGTCTGGCGGATTGACGGGCGCGACCCGCTGGTCGCCCACGGATCGCCGATGCCGGTCTACGGCGACTTTTTCCAGGGCGACGATACGCCGCTCAAGGCGCCATCGGGCCAGCCGATCATGACCAGCCGGGTGATTGCCGATCTGGTCGCCTATCTCGAAGGGATTCAGCAGTGAGCGGACACCACATCACCGATTACGCGATCCTGAGCAACGAGGATTCCCGTGTTTTGGAAAAGAAGGTCGCGGCCGCCATCCATGACGGATGGCAGCCTTTCGGCTCGCTTGGCGTCATCCCGCGCGGTGACGGGTTTGCCGCGATTTTTGCCCAGCCGATGGTGAAATATACCGATCACTTCGGCTAGGGTCGTCGCGGTTATTTGACCTTTTTGCCGGCAATCGTGGTGCCGTCCTTGCCGCCACTATTGGCCGTGGCCAGCACTTTGGGTTGTTCTTTTTTCGGTTTCTTGGTCTCGCGGTTGCCGCGGTTCTTTTCCTTGGACATGGGGTGTCCCTTTCTCACAACGGTTCCCGAACGGCGGTTGCCCATCGGGTCGATGCTCAGGGGGGCAGGGTTGCCTGACGGATCAGGGCGATGCAGCCGATGAGGCAGCGGCCGCGCGGATGTTGGCGCGGCCTGCATGAGGAATGTGCGCCTTTGTGCGGTGTCTTTCAAGAGGGAGGATTGCGCGGACGCTTCACCCCATCCCCCTTGCCAAATCAAAGATTTGGCAGCGCCCGAACCGCCCCCACGGGGCGGGCGCTCACGCCCACCCCTCGGTTCGGGCGCAGAGAGTATCCAGTTTTGTGGTGCTAATAGCCAGCGATAAGCTATTTGAATTGTGGCATTAACAAAGGGGAGTCGACTGGTATTCAGATCACGAATCGCAGATAAATTGCAAATGAATTTGAATAGAGCCTCGAGGTAAGCCTGATCTCGTGCCCGCGTTTCGTGGGCTGAATGTTTCTCCTTTTTGAGGACTCAAAATGGCTTGTACGGTATTCATAGATGAAAGTGGCGATACGGGTTTCACCAAGATCCGAAACAATAGTGCCGGTGGATCAAGTCCATACATGGCAATGAGTGCAGTAGTATTGCAGCCGGCAAGTCAAATTGCAGCGCGACAATTGCTGGATGAACTACAAGAAGAGTTCGGAAAAACAAAGAAGTGGCGACACGCCACTGACCTAAACCATAACCAGCGCGTTTATTTCTGCAAGAAGGCTTCGGAGTTAAATGTTCGTTTTTTCGGGGTGATATCCTATAAACCAACCATGCGCGAATACGCTTCGAAGATCGAATGGTCCCCTCACAAGTTCTACAACAAATGCGCGAAGTATCTACTTGAATTAGTGGGGCGATACCTCGCAAACGTGGACGAGAGCTTGACTGAACCACGAATTGTCTTTGAGGAGCGCAATCATGACTATGATGCGATGATCCGATACATCGCAAAGGTCAAAGATAACCCGATCTATCCGCAATCAAATTCGCTGGCTGCGATAAACCCATTTTCGATAACGCGGAAAAACAAAGATGAGGAAGACCTCCTTCGATTGGCTGATCTTGTTTCGCACGCACTTTACTCCTGCGTAAACAAAACGCCTGACAATTTTGGGATTGTCGAGACTCGATACCTACGGGAGTTATCTTCGAAATTTGCAGCTGATAGTAGCGGTCGCGTGCTTGGCAGCGGTATTAAGTGCATTCATAAGTTGGAGGAGTTGTCTCTGGATGACGAGACCAATGAATTTCTCAAGAAAATGCGTGCAATGCCTCCGCCACGAAAGCGCCACTAAACATCCAACTCCTCAACAAACCGCGCATTCTCTTGAATATACTGGAACCGCAGTTCCGGCTTTTTGCCCATCAGCCGTTCCACCAGATCGCTGGTTTCGCCCGGCTCGTCCTCGTCGATCGACACGCGGATGAGCTTGCGCGAGGCAGGGTCCATCGTGGTTTCTTTCAGGTCTTTCGCGTCCATTTCGCCCAAGCCCTTGAAACGCTGCACGTCGATCTTGCCCTTGCCGCCCAGACCAGCCTCCATCAGCGCGTCTTTTTCGGCGTCATTGGCCACGTAAATCCGTTTCGCCCCTTGGGTGAGGCGGTAAAGCGGCGGGCAGGCCAGATAAAGGTGCCCGTTGTCGATCAGCGGGCGCATCTGGGTGAAAAAGAACGTCATCAGCAGGGCGGCGATATGCGCCCCGTCCACGTCCGCATCGGTCATGATGATGATCTTGTCATAGCGCAGGTCATCAAGGTTGAATTTGGTGCCCATGCCGACGCCCAAGGCTTCGCACAGGTCGCTGATTTCCTGATTGGTCGTCAGTTTGCCGCTGGCCGCACCCAGCACGTTCAGGATTTTTCCCTTGAGCGGGAGCAGCGCCTGCGTGTTGCGATCGCGCGCGCCCTTGCCGGACCCGCCCGCGCTATCCCCCTCGACGATGAACAGTTCGGTCCCTTCGCGGGTTTTGGACGTGCAGTCGGTCAGCTTGCCGGGTAGGCGTAGTTTCTTGGTCGCCGATTTGCGCGCGGTTTCCTTTTCCTGACGGCGGCGCAGCCGTTCCTCGGCCCGCAGCACCAGAAAATCAAGGATCGCACCCGCGGATTTCGTATCCGCCGCCAGCCAGTTGTCAAAGTGGTCGCGCACGGAATTTTCGACCAGCCGCTGCGCTTCGGTCGTGGCCAAGCGGTCCTTGGTCTGGCCGACAAATTCCGGCTCGCGGATAAAGCAGCTGACCAGCGCGCAGCCGCCGGTGATCAGGTCATCACGGGTGATGTCCTTGGCCTTGCGGTTGTTGACCAACTCGCCGTAAGCCTTGACGCCTTTCAGGATCGCCGCCCAGAAACCGGCCTCGTGGGTGCCGCCTTCTGCGGTGGGGACGGTGTTGCAATAGGACTGGATGAACCCGTCGCGCGAAGGGGTCCAGTTGATCGCCCATTCGACCTTGCCCGGCACGTTGAACTTGTCCTGAAAATCGACAGTCCCCGCAAAGGGTTTTTCCGAATAGGTCGTCGCCGCGCCCAGTGTTTCGCCCAGATAATCGGCCAAGCCCCCGGGAAAGTGAAACGTGGCCTCCATCGGCGTGTCGCCGTCCGCAATCGCCGATTTCCAGCGGATTTCGACGCCGGAAAACAGATAGGCCTTGGAGCGGATGGATTTCAGCAGCCGCGCGGGCTTGAAGCGATGTGCGCCGAAAATCTGCTCATCCGCGTGGAATGTGACCGTGGTGCCGCGCCGGTTGGGGGCGGTGCCGACCTGTTCAACCGGGCCCAGCGGGATGCCGCGCGAAAACCGCTGTTCATAGATCACCTTGTTGCGCGCCACCTGCACGACCATCGAATCCGATAGCGCGTTCACAACCGACGCCCCGACCCCGTGCAAACCGCCCGATGTCTGATAGGCTTTGCCGGAAAACTTCCCGCCCGCGTGCAGGGTGCACAAGATCACCTCGAGCGCGGATTTATCGGGAAATTTCGGGTGCGGATCAATCGGGATGCCACGGCCGTTGTCGCTGATCTTGACGGAATAATCGGCAAGCAGTTCGACCTCGATCCGCGTGGCGTGGCCGGCCACGGCCTCGTCCATCGAGTTATCCAGAACCTCGGCCACAAGATGGTGCAGCGCGCGTTCGTCCGTGCCGCCGATATACATGCCGGGGCGTTTACGGACGGGTTCCAGCCCTTCCAGCACCTCGATGGATGAGGCGTCATAATCGGTCGGTTCGTGTCCCGCCAAAAGGTCGTTGGCCATGTGTGTGCTCGCTCGCGTTTCTTGATTGTGCGCCAGTATGGCAGAGGGTTGGACGGTGTGAAAGCACCCATGCCCGAAATTACGCGCGCCGCCCCCTCGCCACGCCGCGCCGATCTGCTAGGCTGTGGGCAAACAATGAAAGGACACCGTCATGCGTATCTTTTTCACCGGCGGCAGCGGCAAGGCTGGCAAACACGCGGTCGCCTATTTGCGCAACCTTGGGCACCGTGTGACCAACATTGATCTGGCGGCTGATCCAGCGCCGGGGGGCGATACCTTGAATGTCGATCTGACTGACGCGGGGCAGGTGCTCAACGCCATGTCGGCCTATGCGGATTTCGATGAACTTGATGCAAAGGGTGGCAAGCCCGCCTATGACGCCGTGGTGCATTTTGCCGCCATCCCCTGCATCATGATGCGTCCCGACAACGAGACATTCCGCATCAACACCATGTCCACCTATCACGTGATTGACGCAGCAGTGCGGCTGGGGATCGGCAAGGTTATTTTTGCCAGCTCCGAAACCACATACGGCATCTGTTTCGCCCACGGAGAGAAGAAGCCCGACTACATTCCGGTGGACGAAGACCACCCCACCGTGCCCCACGACAGCTATGCCATGTCCAAGGTGGCAAACGAGGTCTGCGCGCGCAGTTTTCAGGCGCGCAGCGGTATCGATATCTATGGATTGCGCATTAACAACGTCATTGAACCGCATGAATACGCTGAAAATTTCCCCGCGTTTATGGCTGATCCGGCGACCCGGCGGCGCAATATCTTTGCCTATATTGACGCGCGTGATCTGGGGCAGATGGTGGACTGTTGCCTGAAAACGGACGGGCTGGGATACGAGGTTTTCAACGTTAGCAACGATGATATGTCGGTCGGTTTGACTTCGGATCAGGTCATTGCCCAGTTTTACCAAGGCGTGCCGCAAAAACGCGACATGGGACCGAACGAGACCTTTTATGCCAATGACAAGGCCAAGCGCCTGGTCGGGTTCAAGCCCCGTCATTCATGGCGTGACGTGCTGAAAGGCTAGGGTATGTTCGCGACCTTTGATCTGGCGGCGTTCGAGGGCGCACGTGGTGGCGAGCGCGCCAAACTGGCCGCCGCGATTGATCGCATCTGCCGCGAGACCGGCTTTCTGGTGCTGACCGGACATGGCGTGCCGCAGGTCGTGATTGATGCTGTCTGGCAGGCCACGCGGGCGTTCTTTGCCCAGAATCCAGAGGCGAAACAACAGGTCGCCGCACCCTATGCGGGCTATCCCTACGGCTACCTTGGCCCCAACACCGAAAGCCTGGCGAAATCCAGGGGCGAAGAGACGCCGCCCGACCTGAAGGAAAGCTTTAACGGCGGGCCGCTGACCGTGCCGGACGGGGTTAGCGACCGCGACGCCCATGCCTTTTGCTATCAGCCAACCCTTTGGCCCGATATGGTGGGGTTTCGCCCCGCATGGGAGGTCTATTATACCGCGATGGAAGATCTCGCCGCGCGTATCATGGTGGGTTTTGCCGCAGCACTTGATCTGCCCGAAGATCACTTTGCCCCCTATATCGACGCGCCCATTTCCGCCCTGCGCGCACTGAATTATCCTGCGACGCAGAATGTGCCGCTCGCAGGCCAGCACCGCGCAGGGGCGCATACGGATTACGGGTCTTTGACGATCCTGCTGCCGCAACCCGGATCGCGCGGCCTGCAAATCTTTTTGCCCGAACAGGACTGGATCGACGTGCCCGCCCCCGAAGGCGCGTTCGTGATCAACATCGGTGATCTGATGGCGCGCTGGACCAGTGATCGTTGGGTCAGCACCCTGCACCGTGTCGTCGCCCGGCCGGACCAGCCGGCGCGCCAGTCGCTTGCGTTCTTTCACCAGCCCAACTGGGACGTGGTGATTGCGCCGCTGGACGGGTCCGACAGCTATCCGCCCGTCAAATCTGGCCCCTATCTGATGGAAAAATTCCGCGCGGCGGGCACCTAGAAAGGACATGATATGGCTGCAACATCCGGCATGAACCACCTTGGGCTAACGGTCGCGGACCTTGACGCCAGCACGGCGTTTTTCGCGCAGGCGCTGGGCTGGGAGGTTCTGGCGCGCGACGACACCTATCCGCGCACAACTGTGAGCGATGGGGCGATGCGGCTGACCCTGTGGCAGGCCCACCCGGAACCGGAAATCGTAGCATTCGCGCGGCGCACCAACGTCGGGCTTCACCATCTGGCAATGACGGTCGAGAGCGAGGCGCGATTGAATGACCTGGCGCAAACCCTGCGTGACTATCCGGGCGTCACCATCGAATTCATGCCCGAACTCGTCGGGCAGGGACCGCGCCGGCACATGATATTTACCGACCCCGGCGGGCTGCGGCTTGAATTGATCTGGGACGGTGCGGATTAGGCCGCGGCAATTGACAGCAGCAGGTCGTTCAGCGGCCATAGCTGCGTGAAAGCGGCGCGCAAATCGCTGTTCACTGCGCCCATGCGGGGCAAGTTGCCGGACATCACGAAGCCCTTGTATTTCAGCAATTCGCCCTGCGGATGGTCCGCCGCGAAGGCCGGTGGCACCCGTTTGAGATCGGGCGCGCGCGGGGCATACCCGTGGGCGGCGACGCCCGCGATGATCCCGGCCACGCGCGCGCCGTCCAGATCAACAAACTTGCGCCAATCCTCAAGCACGGGTTTGTCAAAGCCCATCATCCCCGCGCCTACGGTCACATACTCAGGTGCAATGCCAAAGAAAAATACCGGATCCTGACGGCCACCGCCAGCCACGCTCCACATCATATGCAGGTGGGTGTTGTAGGGGGTCTTGTCCTTGGAAAAGCGCACATCGCGGTGCGGGCGGAACAGTTTTGGCGTGATCGCTTCGCCGGTGATTTCCGCAAGCGGCGCGCACATCTCGTCAAGCAAAGCCAGCGCGGGCACCTTCAGTTTGGTGTCGTATCCGTCTTTGTGTTCCTGCCACCAGTCGCGATTATTGTTTCTCGACAGCGCGGCGAAAAAGCTGCGCGCATCGGCGATCAGGCTGGCATAAGGGTCTGACATGGGGGCACCTTTGGGTTATGGACCTGCCCCAGCTTTGGCCCTAAGCATGGCTGATGCAAGCCCCTGTCCACACACAACCAGCGCAAACTTATCGCGCGCATGTCACGCGGCTGTTGGCCCTTGGCTTGCCACTTGTGGGCGCGAGCGTGGCAGGTTTTTCGATCCATATGACCGACACGATCATGCTGGGCTGGTATGATGTGACAGCGCTGGCGGCGGCCACGATCGCCACCTCGATCTGGTTCGTGATCTTCATCGTCGGTGCGGGTTTTGGGTATGCGGTCGTGCCGCTGGCCGCCGCCGCCGCCGAGGAAGGCGACGAGGTGCGCGCCCGGCGGATCACCCGCATGGCCCTCTGGCTTAGCGCGGCATATGGTGTGCTGGCGGTCGGGCTGTTGTGGTGGGCCGAGGAAATCATGTTGGCCATCGGCCAAACGCCGGTCGTGGCCGTTGAATCCGAAAAATATCTGCGCATTGCCGTCTTCGGGATGTTTCCGGCGCTGGCCGCGCAGGTGCTGCGCTCGTTTCTGGGGGCGTTGCATCTGACGGCGGTGCAGCTTTGGATTACGCTGGTGGCCCTGGTTTGCAACGCGGTGGTGAACTATGCGCTGATTTTTGGTAATCTGGGCGCGCCGGAACTGGGAATACGCGGGGCGGCGATTGCCTCGGTGATCATCCAGGTGGTGCAACTCGTAGCATTGATCGCCTATGTGCAGTGGAAACGCCCCGATTACAGCCTGTTCCAACGCATCTGGAAAAGCGACTGGGAGGCCTTGCGCGAGGTGTTCGCGCTTGGCCTGCCCATCGGCATCACTTCATTGGCCGAAAGCGGCTTGTTCACCGGCAGCGCGATCATGATGGGCTGGATCGGCGAAATCGAACTGGCCGCCCACGGTATCGCCCTGCAACTGACCGCGTTCATGTTCATGTTTCATGTGGGCATGTCGCAGGCCGCGACGATCCGTGCTGGCGGACATTACGGGCGGCGCGATGAACAGGCCCTGCGCATGGGTGCGATATCGGCTTTTGCGGTTTCGACGGTGTTTGGTGTGATCGTGGTGGCACTGTTCCTGCTGATCCCAGGCACATTGGTGTCACTGTTCATTGACCCGAGCGAACCGCAGCGTGATGCCTTGCTGGGTCTTGGGGTGACGCTGGTGATGCTGGCGGCCCTGTTCCAGTTCGTCGATAGCGCGCAGATTGTCGCGCTGTCGCTGCTGCGCGGGGTGCAGGACACAGCCGTGCCCATGTGGCTGGCTGGTGTCAGCTATTGGGTGATTGGCATGCCCGTCAGCTATCTGTTGGCCTTTACGCTGGATTTCGGCCCGAACGGGCTTTGGCTAGGGCTGACGGTGGGGCTTGGCTGTGCCGCGTTGTTGCTGGGCTGGCGGTTTTGGGTGCGTTCGGTCCATATCAGGTAGGGTGCGCTGCGCGTCAGACCAGAAACCGAGAATAAAGCAGCACGCCCCAGGGCAACAATTGCGCCTCGATCCGGGGCCAAAGGCTGCGCGCCTGCGTCGGCGACAGCCCTGCGGTTTTGTATATCTCGGCCAAGGATTGCCGCCCGTTGATCTGCGCGATCAGGGGGGCGGTGTCAGGCGGCAGGGTGATCTGGACGCGTTCCCGTTCAACGGTCAGGGCGGGTGCGCGCCCCTGCGCAATCGCCTCGGCCAGTTTCGCTGCCGGAACGCCATGCAGATGCGGGATGCGCGTATCGGGGTCGGGCATGGGCGCGGATTGACCGCTGGCGCGCGCATAGCCCACATGGGTCTTGATCGTGCCGCGTAATTTTTCGGCCACAGCCATACTGCTGGCCGTGGCCATGCCATCGGGGACGGGCGCAAGCCGCGCCAGATCATAAAGCCCCGCAAGCGCAAAACCGGCCAGTTCCCAGCCCGTTTCATCAAGGATATCGAGGAGGGCAGGCACATCAAAGGCCCGGTCCTGACTGTGCAGCAGCAGGTCGTAAAACTCCGCATCACCAATCGTGTGATCACCCAGATTGGGGTTGCATTTGAACGGATGGCCTGCGGGCAGGGCGGCAAGAACGGATTTCGCCGCCGCCACCCGCTGATGTGCGGGCATATCGGCGAACAACGTGCCAAAGGCCTCTTGCAATGGATAGACGCCCGAGCGTCCGTAAGGCGCATAGACCATGAACCCCATACCGCCATGCGGGGCGAGGGCAGCGCGCAATGCGGTAAAACCCGCGGCGGGGTCGGGCAGGTGGTGCAGCACGCCGCAACAGTCGATATAGTCAAAAGGGCCGTAGTGGCCCGCGTCCAACAGGCTGCCGGTGTGAAAGGTGATATTGCGCAGGCCACGCACCTTGGCGCGGGCCTCGGCCACGGCGCGCGCGGCGGTCGACAGGTCGATGTAGGTGATTTCGGCCGGGCGTTTTGCACTGGCCATCATCTGCGCCAACTGGATCAGCCCGTCACCGGTGCCGCCACCCGCCACCAGCACGCGCAAAGGCTGCGACCAGTCGCGCGCACCGCCCCAGAGGCAGTGATCCATCTCGAGCGGGTGGCTGGGCGAGCCGGTGATCAGGCGCTTGGCCTCCTCCGCAGGATCGCGGGCAGGATAGGGGAAGGCTTCGTATTGGTCGCGAACGTCTGAAATGGCGGGCCTCGCTTGGATGGTGTCGCGGTCAGGATTTATCCAGCAACCGGTCCGCCTTTTTTCGCACAAGAACCGAACGCAGGTCGTGCATCGCCAGCAGCAGGGCATCGGTCACGTCTTCAAGCTGTTCGTCGCTGGCCTTGGATTGCACCCATTGCGTCGTGATATTGAGGTAATCGACCGCGCGGTGGATATCGTCGATGTCGCGCTGGGCCAAAAGGGCGCTGCGCTGCGCCATCCAATCCTCGATACGGGCGATATCGGCCTTGGACAGTTCGCGGTCGCCATGCGGTTTCACTTCGCCGTTTTTGATGTTGATAACGGCGATCTGGTCCATCTCGATCCGGCGCTGGCGGTTTTCAGTGTCCACGCGAAACACCGCCGCCCCGTTTTCGCGCACACGGAAGTAGTAGTCTGGTAGGTCTGCCGACATGATTATTCCTTACGTCAGCCCCGCACAAAAGGCCTGAATCCTTGTGCAGGCCTCTTTCAGCGCCTCGTCAGAGGTAGCGTAGCTGACACGGAAGTTTGGGGAAAGACCAAAGGCGGCGCCAAATACCACCGCCACGCCTGTGTCATCCAGCAGGGCTGTGGCGAATACTTCGTCGTCGTCGATCACCACGCCGCTGGGGGTGGTCTTGCCGATGCAGCCGGTGATGTCGGGATAGACATAGAAGGCGCCCTGGGGACGCGGGCAGACGATTCCTTCGGCAGCGTTCAGCATCTGCACCACCAAATCGCGGCGACGCACGAACATCTCGTTATTGGGGGCGATGAAATCCTGCGTGCCGTTCAGCGCCTCGACGGCGGCCCACTGGCTGATCGTGCAGGGGTTCGAGGTGGACTGCGATTGCACCTTGCGGATCGCGGCGATCAGCGGCTTTGGCCCCGCACCATAGCCGATCCGCCAGCCTGTCATCGCATAGGCCTTGCTGACGCCGTTCATGGTCAGCGTGCGGTCAATCAACTGTGGTTCGACCTGCGCAGGCGTGCAGAATGCGAAATCCCCATAGGCCAGGTGCTCATACATGTCATCGGTCAGCACCCAGACATGCGGGTGGCGCAGCAACACATCCGTCAGCGCCTTTAGTTCATCCCATGAATAGCCCGCCCCTGTTGGGTTAGAGGGTGAGTTGAACAGGAACCACTTGGTTTTTGGTGTGATCGCCGCCTCAAGCTGGGCAGCGGTGATCTTGAAATCCGTATCAAGCGTGGCCGCGATAAACACAGGTTCACCGCCCGCCAAAAGCACCATATCGGGGTAGCTGACCCAATAGGGGGCGGGGATAATCACCTCATCGCCCGGATTCAGCGTGGCCATGAAGGTGTTATAGAGAACCTGCTTGCCGCCCGTGCCGACCGTGACCTGATCGGGCGTGTAGGTCAGCGCGTTGTCGCGCTTGAATTTGGCACAGATCGCCCGTTTCAGCTCGGGGATGCCATCAACGGCGGTGTATTTCGTGTGGCCCGCCTTGATCGCGGCGATGCCAGCGGCCTTGATATTGTCGGGCGTGTCAAAATCCGGCTCGCCCGCGCCAAGGCCGATGACATCACGCCCCGCCGCCTTGAGCTCCTGCGCCTTGGTCGTCACGGCGATGGTTGGCGATGGTTTGACGCGATCAAGTGTCGCGGAAAGAAAAGACATGGTCGGCCTCATGTGGAATCCTTGGGACGCTTGTGTCATATGGTGCGCAACCGACCCGATCAAGCAGCAAGGAGCGCGCGATGGACGACGTCATGGAAAACACAGACGACGCAGGCTGGTTCAGCGAAGAAACCGCAACCTTTGGTGATCGTGTCGCGGGCGCGCGCGAAAGCACGGGGCTGACCCAAAAGGCTTTGGCCAAGAAACTGGGCATCAAGCTGAGCACGCTGCGCAACTGGGAAGAAGACCTCAACGAGCCGCGCGCAAACAAGTTGCAGATGCTGTCGGGCGTGTTGGGCGTGTCGATGTCGTGGTTGTTGACGGGCAATGGCACCGGGCCGGATGCACCGATGGACGCGGGCGAAGCACAAGCCGATATCGCCGGCATTCTGGCTGAAATGCGTGGCTTGCGCACCCAGATGATCCAAAGCGCCGAACGCCTTGGTCAGCTTGAAAAACGCCTGCGCACGGCCCTGCGCGAACCCGCATGAGCGAAACTGCCGAACATCGCGTGAAACGGTTACGGATGCGGTCAATGCGGCGCGGGATCAAGGAAATGGACCTGATCCTGACCGCCTTTGCCGACGCGGAACTGGCCGATTTGGACATCGGCGAGATTGATCTATATGATCGGCTTTTGAGTGAAAATGATCACGATCTTTACCAATGGGTGTCCGGGCAGGTGCAAACACCGGCGCCCTACGGCCCATTGATCACGCGGATAGCGGCGCGTGCGCAGGGAATCGTAAAGCCCTAGCCGCATTTTGGGCAAATTTCTGTCACCGTTTAACGGGTTGTTGGGGTTTATGCCCCAGACATATCCCGACAATCTTGACGGAGTAAGACGCATGAGCCTTCATTCTGACGTGGCCGCACCGACCCAACCGGCGATCGATGCCGGATTCATGACCAGCTATCTGGAATCGCTGACACTGGTTGAACGCCTCCACCGCCTTTTGCTTGACGTGATCAAGGACGAATTTGAGCGGGTCGGCGTGATCGAAATCAACGCCGTCCAGGCCTTGCTACTATTCAACGTCGGAGATCACGAGGTTACGGCGGGCGAGCTCAAGTCGCGCGGCTACTATCAGGGTAGCAACGTCAGCTATAACCTGAAAAAGCTGGTGGAAATGGGCTTTATGCACCATCAGCGCTGCGAAATTGACCGCCGTTCGGTCCGTGTGCGCCTGACGGAAAAGGGGCGACGTATCCGTGATGTGGTCGCGCGCCTGTTTGCAGGTCATGCCGAAGGGCTGCAAGGGCGCGGCGTGCTGGATATGGCGGGGATCGAGGATATCACGACATCCCTGCGCCGGGTTGAACGCTACTGGACTGATCAGATCCGCTATATCTACTAGGGGGACAGGCTGCCAATCGCAACACTGGCCAATTCGCGCAGCAGCTTGCGTGTCATCGCAGCTTCGTAGTCCTCAAACCCCAGCGCCGTTTCCACAAAAGCGTCGGGGCCGCGCACCACATAGCTTTGATAATAGGCCGATAATTCGCCGATTTGCAGATCAAAGCCAGGGTTGTTGTGGCCAATGACCAACCCGTTGATCGTGATACCGGCCGGGAACCGGTGGTCGGAAATATCTTGCGGGCGGGTGCCTGTATTGGCCTTGCCATCGCCCGAGATATCCAGCGTGCGCTTCCAGCAGGCGGGTTGCTGATCAAGCAGACCCAACCCTGTCAGGATTGCTGGACCAAGGGCCGTTGTGGGCTGTGCGGGGCGGCGCGTCGTTGCCGCCAAGGCGCTGATCACGCCAATCAATGCTGCCTCATCGGTGATTTCGCGCCAGGGCACGATCAAATACTGGTCGCGCGGCCCGCTCCATTCAAAGATGGCGATGCGCACCGGCGCGCTGGAAGGTGCAAGCAATACCTCGCGCACGGGCGCACTGTTGAGGGCCGCCGCCAGCCCATCCAGTTGCAGGCGATATTCCCGCTGATCCACCGACCCCGATACATCAAGACCAAGGGCCAGCGCCTGGCGGCAGTGCGATTGCGCCAGTGCCGGGCTCGCAAGAAGGCACAACATGACAAGCAGGCGGATCATCCGGCTGGTCCTGTCCTTGGGGCTTGCACAGGCCGCGCGCCAATGACGCGCACACTTAATTCGCGCAAAAGCTTGCGTTGCATCGCATTTTCGTAGTCTGCAAAACCACGGGCCGTTTCAACAAAAGCCAATCGTCCGCGTATGACTTCGCGCTGATAAAAGGCCAACAGCGCCGCGTCATCCCTGCCGTCAAGCACCACAAGCCCGTTGACCGTGACGCCCTGAAACGGGAAATACGCGTAGGCCAGGGCAGGGGCGAAGCCGTCATTGCTGATCCCGTCACCAGCAATATCAATGACCTGCGCATCGCACACCGGGGCCTGTTCCAGCAGGGTTGCGCCATACCCCAACGCATAGCCCATCGCTGTGGGGTAGTCGTCTTGACTGCGCTGCGTGCTGGAAATCGCCAGGGCCGCATCTGTCAAATCCTCGGGCGCATTGATCATGGTCCAGTCCAGCAGCAGCGCCTGATTATACCGCCCGCTCCATTCAAAGGCGGCAAGGGCGACAGGTGAATTCGTGGCAAAAAATGCCGCCATAACCTCGGGCGCGACAAGGGCGGCGGCCAGGCCACCCCGTTGCAAGGCGTCCTCGGATGGGTCCACGGACGACGACACGTCGATCGCCAAAAGTAACGCCAGGCGACATTCGGCCGCCGCGCCCGTCGCCGCCAAAGCCGATACAGCAGCGGCATATATGCCGCCCGCCTTTACCAAGTTCCGGTGTTTTCCATGCTGGCCCAGGGTTCGCGCGCGGGCAGGGCATCACCGGCCTGCAACAGTTCGATCGAAATATTGTCGGGGCTGCGCACAAAGGCCATATGCCCGTCACGGGGCGGGCGGTTGATCGTCACGCCGTTGTCCATCAGAAGCTGGCAGGTGGCGTAAATGTCGTCCACGGCATAGGCCAGATGGCCGAAATGGCGACTGTCGCTTGGCAACCCGTCATCGCCATCCCAGTTGTGAGTGAGTTCGATCGGGCAATCCTCTTGCCCTTCTGGTGCCATGAAAATAAGGGAAAACCGCCCGCCTTCGTTGTCGTGGCGGCGCGTTTCCTTTAGCCCCAGTAGCGCATAAAACGCCATCGACGCCTCAAGGTCTTTGACGCGCACCATTGTGTGTAGATATTTCAGGCCCATGCTGTGCTCCTCGCTTTGCTTCGCCAAATGCTAGCACAGCACCGCGCGATGACCAGCCTTAGAACGTTGAGCGAAAGCCGAACCGGATCGAAAACGCCGAGCGGTCAAAGCGGCTGACGTTGCTGTCACTGCGCTGCGCGCCAAGGGTGACGACAGGGGCGAACCCGGCATAATCGAAATCCACAAAGGCAAATTCGGCCGAGGCAAATTGCGTCACATCCTGCCGCCCGCCGGGCACGGGCAGGATGATCGCGTAATCAGGATAATCGGTCACGCTCGCGCCCAGTGTGAACACCATCTCGGCGGGTCCGATCTGTTCGCCGGGCACATAGGTCAGCTGCAGGCTTGTGGCCGTATTGCGCAGGTTGCCGCTGTCGCTTTGCGTGTCGCGAAGTTCGACCGTGCCGGCAATTTGTGCGCCACCGTCCAACTGATAGGCCAGCCCCGCGTTCAGCGTCTGAACCACGTCACCGATCTGTCCGCTATTGCCCTGCCAGCGCTGTTCAAGCGCGATGCCCGCCGATCCGGTCCACTGCGCGGCGATAGGGACGTTGCCCGCAAATGACAGGCGCGCAAATGGGGTGCTAAGATCGCCGCCGGACCAATTCGCGCCGATGTCGAAATCGGCCATCACGATGGCATCGCCCCGCGCGCGTTTATGGCCGACGCCGACCTCGAAAAACGTCGTGGCAAAATCGCCGTTTTCGCTGTCCGGGGCCAGGGCGCGCGCCGCGTCCGACAGGAAAACCTGACGACTATAGAACCGGCCCGCGATTTCCGTGCGCGCCTGCGACGTTTCTGCCAGACGGTAACTTAACCGCACATCCGCCGTTGCGGTTACGCCAGACAGGGCGCGCGCATCGCCGCTGAGCACGCCAACGAACGGCAGGCCGTCAATGACGTTATAAATGTCGTTGCTGCCCCCGTTCACATTGCTTGAGGGAGAAAACGATAGCTGGATATCCGTGCGCCACGGGTTCAGGCTGCGCAGCCCGGCGTAGTCTTGTTGGGTTTGTGCAAGTGCGGCGGGACTGGGGGCCACGGTGGCGGCGCGGCGCAGCCAGATTTGTGACAGTGTCAGGCGGTCTTCATTTGCGGCGGCAAGGGCCGCAAGGCGGGCCGCCTCGTATTTCTGCCCATCCGTTGTGGCAAGCCGCCATGCGCGTGCGCCCGCCATGCGGCCTTGATCGGGGCGGCCAAGGCGAGGTTCGACAGCGGCCAGCACGATCAGTGCCGCGCGGTCATTGGGGTCCGCTTGTAGCAGAGCAGCGGCCAATTCGCGCGCCAGTTCAAAGTTGCCCGACAGTGCGGCCTGTTGCGCGGCGGCGCGCGCTTCGTCAAGACTCAGCGCGACAGTGGTTTGGGCCTGACCGCTCGCAGCCAGCCCAAAGCAGAAAGCCAGAGCGCAGAGGAAGCGTTTAGTTGACGCCAGCACAGATTGCAGCATCGCCGGGCGTGCCACACTGGGCCAGCACGAAGATCCCGTATTCCTGTTCATTCTCGACACCCGTAATGAAATCACCGTCAAGAAGAACGCCGCCACCGACCGAGGTGGCCCCCGTGCCACCAAAGACACCGGCATAATTGCCGACACCCGTTTGATCGCCAAGTTCGACCGATCCCTCAAATGTGCCATCGGCGGCGATATCGCCCGGGATCAGGAATACATCGGGGATCGCTGTTCCATATTCCGTCAATTCACGGTTGGTGATCGCCCCGTTGATCGTGTTGTCGGTAAAATCGGCGTTGATAAAGACATCGCCCGTGACGCGGGTGGGTTGCGATGGCAGGATTGCGGGGTCGGTGCCCGCGGGCACCGGCAACAATTCGGCACCCGGTGCGTTGATATTGCTGAGGCCCGCATAGGTGCCAGCATAGCTGACAAGACCGGTATCCGCGCTGTAGGTCCCGACCTGCGTGACGCTTGTACCGCCAAAGAATTTCGTGAACTGGCCGCCGTCCATCACAACTGCGGCCTGCATTGCAGCATCCGGGCTTTCGGCGACAATCGCGACGAACATCCGGTCAAGCGGGTCGTCTTGATAGGTATAGGCCTGATAGCCCGGGACGTTCAGCGCTGGATTACGGTTGTAAACCGCGTCAATCGTCCCTTGGTCAAGCGAGGTGATCTGCACCGAGATTGTCGGAGCGCCTGCGACAAAGGTAACGGACGCCACATTGCCCTGCACCTTTTCGGGGACACCGCTGTCACTGACGACGGGCGGTTCGATAGGCGTTTCCGTCACGCCAAACGTAAACGGATTCCCATCGCCACATGCTGCCAGCAGCCCCAACAACAGGCTGAATGAAATTGCTTTGCGCATCGACTGCCCCTCATCACGATTTTGACGCAGAGTCGGGGGATCGCTGTTGAAAGTCAACGCGCGGTTGCCCCGAGTGCGCAAAAAAGAGCGAAGCGGCGCGGCGATGTCACAATCTGCGCAGGGTTCGCGCTTTTCACCGCCGCCGTTCGCCGCTAGGTTTTGCCCAAACGCACCTTGGGGGATACCACATTGCATCAATATCACGCGGCCCTGCGGCAGGTTCTTGAGACCGGCGTGACATCAAGCGACCGCACCGGCACTGGCACGATTTCGGCCTTTGGCCTGCAAAGCCGCTATCCGCTGGCCGATGGTTTTCCGCTGGTAACGACGAAAAAGCTGCACCTGCGCTCGATCATCCATGAACTGCTGTGGTTCCTGTCGGGCGATACCAATATCGGTTATTTGAAAGACAACGGCGTGTCGATCTGGGATGAATGGGCCGATGAAAATGGCGATCTTGGCCCCGTCTATGGCCACCAGTGGCGCCATTGGCCTGGCCGCAAGGGCGAGATCGACCAGATCGCAACCCTGCTGGACCAGATCGAAAACACCCCCGACAGCCGTCGTATGATCGTCTCGGCGTGGAATCCGGCGGATGTGCCTGACATGGCGCTGCCGCCCTGCCATACCCTATGGCAAGTGCGGATCGCCGGCGGCAAACTGCATTTGCAGCTTTATCAACGCTCGGCCGATATGTTTCTTGGCGTGCCGTTCAACATCGCATCCTATGCGTTGCTGCAACATATGCTGGCCCATGTGACGGGCTACGCGGTGGGCGATTTCGTGCATACGATGGGCGACGCGCATATTTATTCCAACCACATGGAACAGGTGCGGACACAACTGTCGCGTAGCCCCAAACCACTGCCGCAATTGCGGATTTCCCGCAAGGTGACCTCGCTGTTTGATTTCAAATACGAGGACTTCGAGATTAGCGGCTATGACCCCGATCCCGCAATTCGCGCGCCGGTGGCCGTATGATTTCGCTGATCGTGGCGCGCGCGCGCAATGGCGCGATTGGCAAGGATAACGATATCCCCTGGCATGCCCCCGAGGATCTGGCGTTTTTCCAACGCGAGACCACGGGCGGGGCCATCATCATGGGGCGCAATACATGGGATAGCCTGCCACCGTTCAAGCCATTGAAAGGGCGGCTCAATATCGTCGTGACCTCGCGCGAAACCGGTGCGCCGCATCAGGTTACCAGCGTTTCCGACGCCATCGCGCTGGCCTATGCGCAGGGGTATCGGCGCCTCTATGGTATCGGCGGGGCAGGGATTTACCGTGACATGCTGGGGCTGGCGGACCGTCTGCTGATCACCGAAGTGGACCTTGAGATTGCCGATGCGGATGCGTTTTTCCCCGACATCGACGCGCGCAACTGGCGCGAACTCGGCCGCCAACCGCTGCGCGCCGCTGATCCGGCTTGCGAGGCCGTGGAACTGCTGCGCCGCTAGGTTGGGACACCGCGCCGCAGCCCCCCCTCATCCGCGCCCGACTCTGTGGTTGGCAACTGCGCATGAGAAATGAGCCAACATCTGACAGGTCAAATCCGCTGTTCCGGCTCATACCGTGACAAGTGCGTGCAAATCTTGGGAAAAACCGCTTTAGACGACTTTGATGTCACCAGCCATCTTGCGGCCATCGCGCCCGTCGACCAATTCAAATTCAACCGCCTGATCGTCGGCAAGATTGGTCAAACCTGATGCCTCGACGGCGGAAATATGCACGAAGATATCTGCCCCGCCATCATCGGGTGCGATGAAGCCGAAACCCTTGGCAGTGTTGAACCATTTTACGGTGCCTTTAGGCATGTCCTTCTCCTTTGTCGGGCCGCGATGCGGCGTTGCGGCACAATTGGGCCCGCGACAAAGGCGGATATTCCGTTGGCCTTTCATGAAATCCTAGCGTGATTTTGAAAAAGGCAAATGACAAATTACCGTGAGGTTGGCAGTCTGCACGAAACCGCCGACTACGATGAAAGGCCCGCTTATGCGCATCTTTGCCCTGAAATCCTGCGACACCTGCCGCAAGGCAATTGCCGCGATCCGCGCGGCGGGTCATGACCCGCAGGTGATTGATGTGCGCGCCGACGGTGTATCTGACGAGGACCGCGCGGCAATTCTCAAAGCCTTTGGCCACAAGGCGATCAACCGCGCGTCAACCACATGGCGCGGCCTGTCAGACGCTGAAAAAGAAAGTGATCCCAATGATTTACTTGCGCAGCATCCGACCCTGATGAAACGCCCTGTGATCGACCACGCGGGTCAGCTTTATCTGGGCTGGAAGGGGGATGTGCAGGCGGCCATCCTTGGATAGTCGCGGGAAAGCCCCTATGTGGGACGGGCAACTTGATCGGAGACAACAATGCGTAACGCCGCCCTCACCCTTGGGATCATCGCCGGGATCATCGGTATTTTCGTCGGCCTGTTCGGCTATGGCTACGCTGAACTGACCAGCAACAAACCCGAGGTGGGCGAGGTGTTCGGCAGTTTTGACAACCCCGGCTTCATCCGGTTCGCAAGTTTCATGGCCCCTTTGCTGGCCATCGCGGGTGGGGCAATGGCCAAGATGCGCGCGCTGTGGGGCGGCGGGTTATTGTTGATCGCGGCCGCGCTGTTTTACGCGGCGTTCGGGTTCAATGCAGGCACGATGTTCCCGATCGGCTTTGCGGCTTTGGGCGGTATCCTGGCCATCGCCGCGGGCAAACCGGATGAACCTAAAGCGCACTTTTGAACAGGCGATCCAGTGACAGTGGCCCGGCCCCTTTGAACACCAGCACCAAAAGCGCAAGCACCCAGAACGCACGCTGATCCAGAACCACGCCGTCTGGCAGGCGGTCAAACCACGCGCCAACGGTTTCGATGTATTCAATGCCGCCGTGTCCATAAAGGTCCGTCAGGCTTTGCACGACGACAAAGCCAATCATACCCAATGCCGCGGGGCGGGTCAGCAGGCCCAGCAGGATCAGCAGCGGCAAGATGAATTCGGCCCATGTGCCGGCAACGACAACGGCCCAGTGAAACACGCCCAGTTCGCTGGTGCTATAACCTGCGGCCTCCATCGCGCGCGGGAAGATTTGCACGTATCCGCCCGAGGACGGCGACAGAAATCCAAAGAAACCGTCCCCCAGTTTGGTGACGGCCGCGCGCCAGAAATAAAGCAAGGTGACCGCGCTAAAGACCAGCCGTGCAAGGGTGGGCAGGACCACAGGCGCGGCGCGGTCAAGCATGGCAAGGAGTGCAGCGTAACGGGTGATGAATGCGGACATGGGCGGGCCTTTCAGGGCTTGATTTCGGTAATGGCGCGCTGCCGCAACAGCAGCCCGAGTATTGCGGTCAGATCGAGGGTTTCACCCGCTTCGTCGGCGGCCCCCGCGAGGGTCGCATCGGCCTTGAGCGCGACGATAAAGCGCGCGGCGGCTGGGGGTATCACATGCATCTGCGGGTCCAGATCGGGGCGGGTGATCAGCACGGTTTCCGCCCCTTTCGTGGGCGCAGCCCCGGCCATATTGGCGCGCCAAAGTCCGTGAATCGGGTAGGGCGAGGCCACAAGGCGCAGGGCGGGCGCAAGGGCAAAGCGCAGATCGCCCAGGTTCTCGGGCGGGTATTGCGCCAGCGCGTCAGCTGCGATCGGTGCGGTGTCCGGCGCATGGTAGGCATGGCGCAGCGCCAGTTCCAGATGCGCCACATCGGGCAGATATGGCAGGCTGGCGGCGGGGGTGAACCCGGCCAGAAACGCGGGCATATCGGCGCCATAGAACATCATCAGCGGCGACGCGGGCGGATGCGCACGCAGGTAAACCCCAGACATGGCACGGAAAAATTCGTTCCCGACCAGTTTGCGAATGACCGGAAAGGCAGCCTCGAGGGCCTCTGTCAAACTGACGGCGACATTATTGCGATAGACATCGAACCGTTTCGTGGTCCTGCGTCCCTGCCCGTCGGCCAGCCCGTCAGGGGCGGGCATGGCGGGATCAAGCACCGCTTGTCGAAACGCGGTTTGGTTGACCGTCATGCCAGCACCAGCGCTTGCGCCGCGCGCTGTGCCTCGGCGGCCAGCACCGGCCAGTCAGGCACATCCGTGTCCCATTCGATCAGCACCGGGCGGGGCCCGGATTTGGCCAGGGTATAGTCCAGAAGCGCCCAGACCGGGTCCACCACTTCGCGCCCGTGGCTGTCGATCAACAGCGGCGCGCCATGTTCGTCTTCGTCCTCGTCATGGCCGCCAAGGTGGATTTCACCGACCGCCGACAGGGGGTAGTCGTCGATATATCCCTGGGGCGCGTAACCAAGGTTGGTGGCCGATACAAAGACGTTGTTCACGTCCAGCAATAGCCCGCATCCGGTGCGATGCGTAACCTCGCGCAGAAAATCGGTTTCCGTCATCTCGGATTCGACAAACGCAAGGTAGGAGGACGGGTTTTCCAGCAGCATCTGCCGTCCCAGCACATCCTGCACGCGGTCGATATGATCAGCGACGCGCGCCACGGTGGCACCCGTGTAGGGCAGCGGAAGCAGGTCGTTCAGGAACTGGCTGTCATGGGTGGACCATGCCAGATGCTCGGAAAAACTGGCCGGATCAAGCCAGTCACACAGGGTTTTCAGACGGGCAAGGTGGTCCGGATCAAGCGGCCCTTCGCCACCAATCGACAGACCGACACCATGCACGGATATCGGGAATTTTTCAGACAGGGCGCGCAGTTGCGCCAAGGGGCGCCCACCGCCACCCATGTAGTTTTCGGCGTGGATTTCCAGCCAGCCCACCGGCGCGGGATCGTCCATCACGGCCGCAAAATGCTGCGGTTTGTAACCGACGCCGGGCAGGGCGGGCAGCGTGTTTTGTAGGGCGTCGAACATGGTGGGCCTTTCGAAATCGGGGCGCAGGGCGGGTTTGCACCCACCCTGCATTCGTGTGCTTACGCGGGCAGATCGCGATCCAGTTCAACGAGCGAGCCTTGGCGTGCGGGCTCGTCGCCCATCGCTTCGATCATCGTGGTTTCGCAGGTGCCGGCGGGGACCAGCGAGAATGCGTTGCCCTGATAATCGATGGTGGATGTGCCGGCGCATGTGGTGCCGGGGCCAGCCTTGCAATCGTTTTCGCCAGCCAGTGCAATGCCAAAGCATTTCTCTTCTTCGGCGGCACTTGCGGTGGTGGCCAGCCCGGCCACAGCCGTTGCAACAGAGGCAGCAATCGCGAGGGTTTTGTAAGTGTTGGACATGAGGTTTTCCTAAAGGTTGGTTTCGAACAGATGCCAGCGGGTGATCCGTTTGGCTGCCTGAAGCGTAGAGAGAGAAGGACGGGCCCGGCCACTCACAGGGCCGTGCATCGCGGGCGCGTGACCGTCCGTTATGGATTTTGCAGGTGCAGAAAACCCCTAAGCCCTTGAACGCAAAGACCCGCCCGGATTGCAGCGGGCGGGTCTGTTACAGGTTCCAGTGCTGGAATGTTACAAAAGGTCGGGTGCGGTGGCCTCGATTTTCAGTTGTGCGACGATTTCGTCCAGACTTGTAACATTTGACTGCTTCTCGCCAAGACGGCGCACCGACACTGTGCGGTCCTCGACCTCGCGCTGGCCGATGGCCAAAATCACCGGCACTTTGCCAAGGCTGTGTTCGCGCACCTTGTAGTTGATCTTTTCGTTGCGGGTATCGGCCTCGGCGCGCACGCCTGCGGCTTGCAGCGCGGCGACGATCTCGTTGGCATAGTCATCGGCGTCCGACACGATGGTGGTGACGACAACCTGACGCGGCGCGATCCAGAACGGCAGTTTACCCGCGTGGCTTTCGATCAGGATACCGATGAAACGCTCGAAACTTCCCAGCGTTGCGCGGTGCAGCATGACGGGGCGGTGTTTGGCGCCGTCCTCGCCGATATAATTCGCATCAAGGCGTTCAGGCAGCACGAAATCCACCTGATGGGTGCCGCACTGCCAATCGCGGCCAATCGCATCCGTCAGCACGAACTCAAGCTTGGGACCATAAAACGCGCCTTCGCCGGGATTCATTTCCGGTTCGATCCCGGCGGCGCGGGTGGCGTTCAAAAGGGCGGCTTCGGCCTTGTCCCAGACGTCATCGCTGCCGGATCGCTTTTCGGGGCGGTCGGAAAACTTTACGCGGAAGTTCTCAAAGCCAAGGTCTTTGTAAACCTGGCTGAGAAACTCAATATAGATCGCGGTTTCGCTTTCGATCTGATCCTCGCGGCAAAAGATATGCCCGTCATCTTGGGTAAAGCCGCGCACGCGCATAATGCCGTGCAACGCGCCCGAGGGTTCGTAACGGTTGCACGATCCAAATTCTGCCATGCGCAGGGGCAGGTCGCGGTAGGATTTCAGACCTTGATTGAAAATCTGAACGTGGCAGGGGCAGTTCATCGGTTTCAGCGCATTCACGGTTTTCTCGCGTGCGTGGTCTTCGTCCACTTCGACGATGAACATGTGCTCCTGATATTTTCCCCAGTGGCCCGAGGCCTCCCACAACCGGCGGTCAACGACCTGTGGCGTGTTGACCTCGACGTAGCCGTGTTTGGTCTGCATCCGGCGCATGTAATCCTGAAGCGTCGTATAGATGCGCCAGCCGTTGGGGTGCCAGAAAATCTGGCCCGGCGCTTCTTCTTGCATGTGAAACAGGTCCATCTCGCGGCCCAACTTGCGGTGATCGCGCAGGGCGGCCTGTTCCAGCATGTGCAGGTGCGCCTTCAGGCCTTCCTTGTTCAGGAACGCCACGCCATAGATACGTTGCAGCATCGCGCGGTCGCTGTCACCGCGCCAATAGGCACCGGCGATCGACATCAGTTTGAACGCATCCGCGGGCACCTGACCGGTATTTTGCAAATGCGGGCCACGGCACAAATCCTGCCAGTGGCCATGCCAATACATCCGCAGCGGTTCATCGCCCGGAATCGCGTTGATCAGCTCGACCTTGTAGGGTTCGTTCCCCGCCTCGTAGAACTTGATTGCACGCGCGCGGTCCCAGACTTCGGTTGTCACGGGGTCGCGCTTGTTGATGATCTCTTTCATCTTTTTCTCGATCAGGCCCAGATCTTCGGGCGTGAAAGGTTCAGCGCGGTCAAAGTCGTAATACCAGCCGTTTTCGATCACCGGCCCGATGGTCACTTTGGTGTCGGGCCAGATTTCCTGCACGGCGCGGGCCATGATATGGGCCAGGTCGTGGCGCACCAGCTCAAGGGCCGCCGCATCGTCCTTCATGGTGTTGATGGCGATGCTGGCATCGCTGTCGATGGGCCACTGCAAGTCCCAGTGTTTGCCATTCACGGTGGCGCTGATCGCCTTTTTGCCAAGTGACGTGGCGATGGCATTGGCCACCTCGGCAGGTGTGACACCTGCGTCGAAATCGCGTGAATTGCCGTCGGGAAATGTAAGGGAAATCTGGCTCATCTGGCCTGCTCCTCGTCGTTTTGGCGCCTACTGAACGCCCGGTTGCGGGTTATGTGGGGTCTAGATGGCGCTTGGCTAAACCGGTGTCAAGCATGGCCTGACGCCGGTTCGGCTGTTTTGACGGCCCGTGGCGCGGCAAACAGGATCAAAAAGATGCCGCAAGGATCATCGGACCGGGGGCGCGGATGGTATCCGCTACATCTGTTCCATCAGGTAGGCACCGCCAAAGTGGGCAGGTTTGCCGGTTTCCAGCCATGTCTTGAGGCCCGCAATGCTGCGCACCCAGCCGTCACCGGTGCCGTCGGATGGATCGTTGGTCAGGTCTTCATGCAGCACGGTCAGGCAGCAAAAGTCGCCTTCGACCGCGATTTCATAGGTGATCCGTGATGGGGGATCGTCGGGCGCCCATGTCGGCTCGAACGAGGTCACCAGCTTGGTCTTGGGCACCACCTCAAGGTCGCGGGCATGCAGCGTCACCGTGCCATCGGGCATCATATAGGTGACGTTGTCACCCTCCCGCTTCGCCCTTTGTTCAAGGAAATCATAGTGCTGGAATGCATCCGCATCCCTCAGCGCGTCCCAAAGCGCATCCTGCGTGCAGCGGATATAAGTCTGCATCATGAATTTTGGTTTCTCGGTCATTGTTGTCCCTCCTGTTGTAATCACATCGCCGCCTTCAGGGCGTTGCCGGTTTCAAGGTATGTCTTGAGGCTTACCGCCAGACGCGCCCAGCCTTCGGCAAAGCCGTCCTGACCCGGTGCCATGTCGTAATGTTGGATGGTCAGTTTGCAGGTCTCGCCCTGTTCGTCGATCAGATAGACCATGTGTGAAGGCGGTGCCGCGGGCCCCATGAAAAGCGGTTCAAACGTCATGGCAATACGCGATTTCGGGTCCAGCTCCGTCGTGACCTGCCGCAGCATCGCATCGCCATTGGGCTGGATAAACGCCGTCGCCGCGCCCACCGCCGCGTTGCCCTGCACCACGTTGCCAGCAAAGTGATAACGCGCCATTTCATCGGCTTGGGTTAACGCGCGCCACAAGGCATCCAGCGTGCAGCGGATAAATATCTGCATCATGAAATCGGGTTTTCCGGTTTTGCCCTCTCTTTCTAGTTTGGTTTTCAGCTCGCTGAGCGCGCGGGCCTGGGGCTGCAAAAACGGCGCGACCCAGCGATCCATCAGCGCCTGCATCGGCAAAGCATTGAGGTAATGATACTTGAACCGCCCCACCTTGCGGGTGCCGATCAAATCGGCGCTTTCCAGCACCCGCAGGTGTTTCATGACGCCAAAGCGGGTCAGGGTCAGCTTCGCCTCGAGGTCGGACAGGCTTTGCCCGTCCTGCTCGCGCAACGTGTCAAGGATTGCGCGGCGGGTGGGATCGTTGAGGGCTTTGAAGATCTGGTCCATAGGTTACATTAGGTAACCAATACGTCACGTGTCAATATGGTAACCTATCAAGGTTCGCACCGACGCTGCCATGTGCAAGGCAAGCGATGCCGCAGGACCAACCTCGGATGCCTCAGGCACTGCCGTGTCGAATTCGCCGCGCTTGTTGATGATCCCGACAGGGCGAGGATCGCGGCACCGGGCATCCCTCTTGTCATTTTCCGCTTGGGTGTGTTCAACCTGACCGGCGCTTGGCTTGCGCCAGGCTTGGACGAGGTCGAAAGATGACACAGCATTTGCACACACCCCAAGGGCGGACGATCGCCTATCACCTGATCCGCGGCAGCGGTCCGACGGTGGTGTTCCTGGGCGGTTTCATGTCGGATATGGCTGGCACCAAGGCTGTCTTTCTTGAAGACTGGTGCCGCGCGCAGGGCCGCGCGTTCTTGCGGTTCGATTATTCCGGCCACGGCGAAAGCAGCGGCAGGTTTACCGATGGCACGATTGGCGACTGGTTTGCAGATGCCCGCGCCGCCCTGTCGTTGATCGACGGTCCGGTCGTGCTTGTCGGATCTTCGATGGGGGGCTGGATTTCACTGCTGCTGGCCCGCGAGATGCCCGCCAAGGTCGCCGGATTGGTCACCATTGCCGCCGCCCCCGATTTCACCGAAGACAGCATGTGGGCAGGCTTTGACGCCGATCAGCGTGCGGCGCTGGATCGTGACGGCCAAATCGCACTGCCTTCGGACTACGACGCCCCCTATACGATCACCCGCCGCCTGATCGAGGACGGGCGCGACAATCTGGTGTTGCGCAGCCCGCTGGATTTGCCCTTTCCTGTCAGGTTCCTGCAAGGCACGGCTGACGCAGATGTGGAAATGTCGGTGGCGCTGCGCCTGCTGGACCATGCCACGGGGGCTGACATGCGGCTGACGTTGGTGAAGGGGGCCGATCACCGCTTTTCCGATGATGCCTGCCTTGATCTGATCACCACGACTGTGGCGGATGTGATCGCGCGCGCGTGATCCGCCCGGCGCCGACGTCCCGTAATGCCAAAGCCCATAGGTGACGCAAGGTTTTGCTAGGGAAGTATTGCACGCCATGCGTAACCTTTCGAAAAACCGGGGGGACGTATGGCACTCACACTCATGCAAAGGGCGGGCTGGGGCCTTGCCGATATGGGCATCGTCGTCTTTGTCGTCGTCAAGCAACTGTTGGTCTTTGCCTTTCTGACCAGTCAGTTGGGCGTGCCGGTTGGATTGGCAGGGGCGGTGACCACGGCCGTGCTGATCTTTGACATCATCACCGACCCCTTGGTGGGGTATTTGTCAGACCACACCCAAAGCCGCTGGGGGCGCAGGTTTCCGTGGATGGCCACAGGTGCGGTCGTCATGGCGGCGGGGATGACGGGGATGTTCGCCGTGCCTGCCGGTTTGGGCATTGCCGGAAGTCTGACTTGGGTGATCGGCTTTTTCGTGATGGCGACAATCGGGTTCACGATGGTCGCGGTCCCCTACGGCGCGATGGCGGGCGAAATTACCCAAAACCCGCGCGAACGGTCCGCGATGACGGCGTGGCGCATGGGATTTGCCAGCATCGGCATCCTTGTGGGCGGGGCCTTGGTGCCCGGTTTGGCGGCGGGGATGGGCCACGCTTGGGCGGCGCTTGCTGTATCGCCATTGATCATTGGCGCCATCTGGGCGTCGATCTATCTGACGCGACGCGCCCCGCGGATCGCGCAGGCCACAACTGTCGATCCACGTGCGGTGATCACGCTGGTGCTTGGCAATCGTCCCTTTATGGCGCTGACCGTTCTTTATGGTGTGATGACGATGGCGATCGCGCTGATCACCGCAGGGCTGCCCTTTGGGGCGCTTTATTTGATCATCGACTCGGGCGATACATTTCTGTCGGGTGCGGCGCGGGCGCTGACGACCCTGAGCCTGATGTTTGCCGCCTTTGTCGTCGGCGCGATCCTGTCGCAGGCCGTCTGGGTCGCGCTGTCCCATGCCTTGGGCAAAATGGGCGCGCTGATCCTGGGCCTGTCACTGTATATCGTCTTGCTGGTCGTGCTGTTTTATCAACTGCCGTCGGTCGATGTCACCTTGATTGCCGGGCTTTTCGTGCTCGCCGGGATGGCGAACGGGGCCTATCAGCAAATTCCCTTTGCGATGTATCCCGACCTGATGGATATCACACGGGCCCA
Organism: Octadecabacter sp. SW4; assembly: GCF_008065155.1. Classification (NCBI taxonomy): domain Bacteria; kingdom Pseudomonadati; phylum Pseudomonadota; class Alphaproteobacteria; order Rhodobacterales; family Roseobacteraceae; genus Octadecabacter; species Octadecabacter sp. SW4. The sequence goes on from NZ_CP042819.1 coordinate 957,588, forward strand.
AAGCGGGCAGGCCATCGAAGGGGCGTTCAGCGCGATCTGGCTGTTTGGCCAAAAGGCCGCCAACGCGATCGCACCGCTGATCCTGGGGGGCATTCTGACGGCATATGGCTGGGTCGAAACGACAGAAACCATCACCGTGCAACCCAAGGCGGCGCTGGCTGCACTGCAGGTGTCAATCTCGCTTGTGCCGGCGGGAATCCTTGGGCTGGCCATCGTCGGATTACTGGCGTTTTATCGCCCCCACAGGGTGCATTAGCGCGGGATACGGTGCAGATTCGGGTTGCGCCCGCCGCGCAGGAACAGGCATCAATCGCGTGTCGCGCCCCGCAGCGGGGTGACAGGGGATGACATGAACGAACCACTGGTCTTACTTCCGGGCATGATGTGCGATGCACGCATTTTCGCGCCGCAAATATTTGCCCTATCGACCGATATGGCCGTCATGGCCGCGCCGATCACTCACGGTGAACGGATCGAGGAAATCGCCAGCCATATTCTGTCGCTTGCTCCGTCAAAGTTTGCGCTGGCGGGGTTATCGATGGGTGGCATCGTTGCGTTGGAAATCCTGCGGCGCGCGCCTGAACGGGTGACCCGACTGGCCTTGATGGATACCTCGCCAATGGCGGAATCCCCGGCCGAGGCCGCCGCGCGCGAGGTGCAGATTGTCGGCGCACGATCGGGACGGATGCTCGAGGTGATCCGCGACGATATGCTGCCCAACGTCTTGCGGCCCGGGCCGGAAAGGGGCGATCAACAGGCCTTGATGCTGGATATGGCGGCGGATTTGGGGCCAGAGGTTTTCGTGCGCCAGACCCGTGCGTTGCAGCGGCGGCGCGATCATCAGATGACCCTGCGCAAGATCCGCCAGCCCGCCCTGATCCTGTGTGGGGCCGATGACACGCTGACCCCGCCCAAACGCCACGAATTCATGGCGCAACTGATCGAATTTGCCCAATTGCGTGTGATTGACGGGGCGGGCCATTTGCCGGTTCTGGATCAGCCTGCCGCGGTCACGGCGGCGCTGCGCGACTGGATGAAACAACCGCTGGTGCTTCGATGAGCGTGAAATACGACAAATATTACAGCGAAGGGCCGGATGCGCTGGGGCCGCCCACGAAGATACTGACCGATTTCCTGACGGATCATCTGCCCGCCAAGGCGCGCGTTCTGGATGTGGGCTGCGGGCAGGGGCGCGATGCACTTTGGCTTGCGCGGCGGGGGCATCGCGTGGTCGGGATCGATATTTCGACGGTGGGAATCGGCCAGTTACGTGATCGCGCCAAGGCCGAAGGGCTGGATGTCACCGCCCATGTGGCAGATGTGGAAACCTTTGATCCGGATGGAGAATTTGACTGCGTGCTGTTTGATCGCACGCTGCACATGATCCTTGACGCGCCGCGCCGCAATGCAGGATTCGCCCGCCTTGCCGGGGCCGTCAAACAGGGCGGGTCATGCGTGGTTCTGGACGAGGCAGACAACATCGCCGGCTTGCTTGCGGAACTGCCCGAGGGCTGGTCGCAAATCTGGCGCCCAAAGGCGGGATTCGCCCTGCGCCGCGTGTAAGAAAGGGGTGCCGTAGCGCCCCGATCTGATCAAACGGCGACGTTCGCCAGCCCGGTATCGTGCGGCAGATCCTCGTGTTTGGCATTGCGCATCTTGCGGGTTGGATCGCCACTGTTTGCGTCGATGAAATCCAGCACAAGCGGGCGGATGTTGTTGCGCCAGCTGCGCCCGGCAAAGATGCCATAGTGCCCCGCACCCGGTTCAAGATGGGCGGCCTTTTTGTCGTCAGGCAGGCTTGTGAGCAGGTCCAGCGCGGCCAGACATTGACCGGGGGCGGAGATATCATCGTCCTCGCCCTCGACAATCTTGACGGCGACCGTTGTGATCTTGCCGAAATCGACTTTTTTGCCATCGACCCAGAAATCATTGCGGGCGATATCGCGCCCCTTGAAGATACGTTCAACCGTGGACAGGTAGAATTCCGCAGGCATATCCATCACGGCCAGATATTCATCATAAAAGGTGTTGTGCCTGTCATGTTCGCCGTCTTCGCCCTTGGCGACGCGCATGATCTGGTCCTTGAAGGCATCCGCGTGGGTTTCCCCATTCATCGAAATGAACGAAGCCAGTTGCAACAGCCCCGGATAGACCAGACGGCCCACGCCGGCGTATTTGAAACCGACCCGCTGGATCATGGTCTGTTCCAGTTGGCCCATCGTGACAGAGCGGCCAAAGTCGGTGACTTCGGTGTGGTTCGCTTCGGGGTCGACGGGGCCACCGATCAGGGTGAGGGACGCAGGCTGCGCCTTTGGGTCTTCCTCGGCCAGATAGGCGGTCGCGGCAAGGGTCAGTGGCACCGGCTGGCAGACGGCAATGACGTGAATATCGTTGCCAAGCGCCTTCATGAAATCAACAAGGTAGAGTGTATAATCCTCAACGTCGAACTTGCCCTCGCTGACCGGAATGTCGCGGGCATTGTGCCAATCTGTGATGTATACTTCGCAATCGACCAGCAGCGATTTCACGGTCTTGCGCAACAGCGTGGCATAGTGGCCCGACATGGGCGCGACCAGCATCACGCGGCGCTTCTTGGCCTTGCGGCCCGGCACGGCGAAATGGATCAGATCGCCAAACGGGCGTTTGACGACAGTGTTGATGCTGACCAGATGGTCCTTGCCATCCTCGCAGGTGAAGGTGCTGATGCCCCAATCGGGCTTGGCGACCATGCGGCTGAATGACCGTTCCGTCACCTCGCCCCACGCCTTGAGCATTTCCATGCCTGGGTTGGGCCAGAGCGCCACCGCCGGATAGGATGCAAATGCGCGTGCTGTCGCTCCCAACCATTGGTTGGTGTTGCGCATGCTTTCCATCAGGTCATAGGTCATCATATACTTCACAAAGACACCTCCGGGTGTTTGGCGCAGCAGGATAGCTTGGTGGCCTTGACGTTTCGTGAAGGTCAGGGCTGATGCTGCACCTGCAAACTAGGGGTGAAATTGCGATATGACAACTGAAGATTTAACCGACGACGCTACATCTAGCGAAAGCCTTGCCAAGCTTGAGGCAAATCTAGCCAAGATCGAAGGGTTGACGCAGCGTCTGGTCAATGCGCTCGCGAACAAACGCAGTGTGCCAAAGGATCTGCAAGGCCCCGACCAAGAGCTTTACGTCAAAGCAGCGACCAATTTTTGGACTGAAATGATGGCCAACCCTGCCAAGATGATCGAACATCAGGTCGGCTACTGGGGCAAAACCGTCAAACACTTTGTCGAAGCGCAACAGGAGCTGGCCAAGGGCAACCTTGTCGCCCCGCCCGATGACACCCCCACCGACAAACGTTTCGCCAATCCGCTGTGGCAGACCCACCCCTACTTCAACTTTGTGAAGCAGCAATACATGCACAATGTGCAGGCGGTTCACGCGGCGGTGGCCGAAATCGACGGGCTGGATGACAAGGACCGCAAGCGGTTGGAATTCTTCAGCAATCAGATCGTCGATATGTTCAGCCCGACGAATTTTCTGGCGACCAACCCCGATGCCTTGACCCTTGCCGTCGAAACCGAAGGCCAAAGCCTGCTGGACGGGCTGGAACATCTGGTTGCCGATCTCGAGGCGTCGGGGGGTGAATTGCAGGTCACGCTGGCCGACAAATCCGCCTTCAAGATTGGTGAGAACATCGCCACAACGCCCGGCGACGTGGTGTTCCGCAATCACCTGTTTGAACTGATCCAGTATCGCCCGACCACCGAAACGGTCTGTGAAACCCCGCTGATCCTGTTTCCGCCCTGGATCAACAAATTCTATATCCTTGATTTGAAAGAACAAAATAGCCTGATAAAATGGATCACCGATCAGGGCTATACACTGTTTGTCGTCTCTTGGGTGAACCCTGACGCAAGCTATCGCGACACCGACATGACCGACTATGTGCAGGACGGCTATCTGACAGCGATCGCCCAGGTCAAATCCATCTGCGACGTCAAAAAAGTCAACACCGTGGGCTATTGCATCGCCGGCACGACCCTATCGTTGACATTGGCCTTGATGAAGTCGCGCAAGGATAAATCAATCAATTCGGCGACCTTTTTCACGACCCTCACGGATTTTTCCGATCAGGGCGAAGTCGGCGTGTTCCTGAACGACGATTTTGTCGACGGGATCGAGGAGGAGGTGCAGAAAACGGGCATCCTTGAAAGTTTCTTCATGTCGCGCACCTTTTCCTATCTGCGCAGCAATGACCTGATCTATGGACCCGCCATCAAAAGCTACATGATGGGGCAGGCGCCCCCTGCGTTTGATCTGCTCTATTGGAACGGTGACGGCACCAACCTGCCGGGCAAGATGGCGGTGCAATACCTGCGGGGCCTGTGCCAAAGCGATAATTTTGCCAATGGCGAAGGTTTTGAAATTGCAGGGCAAAAGTTACACCTGAAAGATGTCGATGTGCCGCTCTGCGCGATCGCCTGCGAGACAGACCACATCGCCGCCTGGAAAAGCAGCTATCGCGGCGTGCAAAAGATGGGGGCAAAGAACAAGACCTTTATCCTGTCAGGATCCGGCCATATCGCAGGGATCGTGAACCCGCCCACCAAGGTCAAATATGGCTACTGGGTGAATGATGATCTGTCGCTGTCGCCCGAAGATTGGCAGGATACTGCCACGCAGCATGAGGGGTCGTGGTGGCCCCATTGGGAGAGCTGGCTGCGCAAGAAATCCGGCAAACAGGTGCCGGCCCGCAGCCCCGGCGATTCGTCCCATCCGGTGCTGTGTGACGCACCCGGAACCTATGTGTCGGCCACCCCGGACAAGTGACGCCGGGTTAAGTGTTTGATTTTGCAAGTGCAGAAAAAATATCATGCTGCAGTGCAGAAAAAACTTGAAATGCCGCACTGCAGCATGCATATTGGGGTTAGAAATTCACCGCGGGACACCGCAACCGACCCTGAAAGGTTCAGAGCAATGGCTAACACACAAGACTTCACCGCTGTCATGAAAGACATGATGGGCGCATTCCCCGTCGACACCAAAGCAATGGAAGAGCAGTTCAAGACGTCCACGACGCTTGCCGAAAAAATGTCTGCCGTCACACTCGACGCCGCTGGCAAATCTACAGAACTGTCCGCAAAGTGGGCACAGGACACGCTGGGCAAGCTGCAGGCGCTGACTGCTGCCAAGGCCGAGCCTGCCGACTATGCAAAATCCGTCACTGATTTCGCCTCCGCGTCTGCCGAAGCCGCTGCTGAAAACATGGCCGCTTTCGCTGAAATCGCGAAAAAGGTTCAGACCGAAACTCTGGAGCTGCTGATGGCCGCTGGCAAAGACATGTCCGAGGACATGACAACTGCCGCCAAGAAAGCAACTGCCGATGTGACTGCTGCCGCCAAGAAGGCAACATCGAAGTAAGATAAGGGAAATCTGACGGTCTTTCCTCCCTAAGACCGGACGACACCCGGGGGCGAGCCTGCAGTGCGCAGCTCGCCCTTTCTTTTTGTGCAAAGGCGGCATAGGCTTCTCTGCACTGCAACATATCCGGGGAGGATACCGTGGCCGAATCGAACAAGCCGCTGTTGATCAAGCGCTATGCGAGCCGCAGGCTCTATAATACCGAAACAAGCGACTATGTGACGCTTGAGGATATCGCAGGCTTTATCCGCGAGGGGCGCGAGGTGCAGATCGTTGATCTGAAATCCGGCGACGACCTGACCCGCCAGTATTTGCTGCAAATCATCGCCGAACACGAAAGCCGTGGTGAAAGCGTGCTGCCGGTCGATGTGCTGACCGACCTTGTGCGCAGCTACACATCGCAGGCCACATCGGTGGTGCCACAGTTTCTGGCGATGAGTTTCGACATGCTGCGCGACGGGCAATCCAAGATGGCCGAAAGTGTCGGTGTGATGAACCCCCTGTCCAAGATGCCCGGTTTCGACGCGATGCAAGCGCAGCAACAGGCGTTCTTCAAGGCGATGACCGGCGGGATGATGGGCGCGACCAAGCCCGAGGCCAAAACCGCGCCGGAACCCGAATCCGATGACCTTGATGACATCAAGGCCGAATTGGCCGCGCTCCAGGCGAAACTGTCCAAACTGGGCAAGTAAAGGCGCGTGCTATGGCGGCATCGACGGGCCGGATCACCCTGTGGGGCGTCGAGGTTTTCGTCGCCACCGCCGAAGAGGCAAGCATCAGCGCGGCGGCGCGCCGCCTTGGCACATCCGCCGCGACCGTCAGCCAGCAACTGACCAACCTTGAAGGCGCGATCGGCACGTCGCTGCTGAACCGGTCCGAACGCCCCGTGACATTGACCCCGGCCGGCGAGATGTTTCTGCGCCGCGCCAATACCATCCTCAACGAGGCCGATCAGGCCCGCGCTGAACTGGCAATGGCCGATCTGTCACGGCTCACGCGGTTCCGCCTTGGCATGATCGAGGATTTCGACGCCGATGTGACCCCGCGTTTGTTGTCGGACATGGCGGATACCCTGAAAAACTGCCAATTCCTGCTGGAAACCGGCGCATCGCACCGCCTGTTCGACCTGCTGGAAACCCGCGCGCTGGATGTGGTCGTGGCCACGGATATGGGCGCGGCCGCCCCCTGGATGGAAGTGCATCCGCTGTTGCAGGAACCCTTTGTCGTCGCCGTTCCAAAAGGCAGCGTGGCGGGCGATCCGGCACGCGCCTTGCGCCGCATGCCGCTTATTCAATATACCACCCGCCATCATATGGGCCGGATGATCGCCGCCCATCTGGCGCGGCAAAACCTGACGCTGGCCCATAAATTCGAGCTCGACAGCTATCACGCGATCATGGCGATGGTGGCAGCAGGTGCTGGCTGGACGATCCTGACGCCGCTGGGCTGGCTGCGCGCGCAGCGGTTTCGCGATAGCGTTGACGTGATCGCCATGCCCTTTGCGCCGCTGACGCGCGTGATTTCACTAACCGCGCGCCGCGATGTGCTGGGCGAGATGCCTGCCGGAATCGCGGCCCAACTGCGCCCCTTGCTGCAGGGGATGATCGTTGATCCCGCCCGCGCTGAATTGCCGTGGCTGGGTGATGATCTGGCGGTGCAGGGGGGCTAGCCCCCCGTCCTCTCGGACTCCCCCCCAGAGTTTTCCGACCAAGATGAAGAATTATGTGCCGAATGCCCGCGGGGTGCCCATCACCTCGGTCGCCGCGTCGCAGAGTGCGGCAGCGATGTAGCTGCAGTCGTCAAGGCCGAGACGTGCGGGCAGACGCACATCGCAGGCCTTCATCAGCATCGCGCGGGTTTTGGGCAGATCGGGCGTTTCAATGAACTGCCAGTTCCAAAAAGCGCGGGCGTTATCGGTCGACTGGCCAAAGACCTGCACCTTGACGCCGCGCACGGCTGCGGCCTTGGCAAAGGCGTCGGTTTCATCCGCCGTCAGGTCTATAAGGTTGAACTGGATACTGTCGGGCGCGCGGCTTTCGGGGGCAAGTGGAGGCGGCACATGCAGGTAGGGTGAAGCGTTGAGGCGCGCTGCGACGAAATCGTGGTTGCGCAACCCATCACGCACGCGGCGGGGCAATTCATCCAGTTGGGGGCGGATCACAGCCGCCGAGAGGTTGCCAAGCCGCTGATTGTAAAGCGGGAGCCTGTTCTGCCAGCGCGCAAAAGCATCCTGCAGGACGGGGTGTTTTTGCCAGTTATGTTCATAGGCGCCCGACATGATGACGGCGCGCGCGATCAGGTCGGGATCGTCGCTGACCATGATCCCGCCTTCGCCTGCATTCAGCAGCTTGTAGGACTGGAAACTGAAACAGCCGATCGCCCCGATCGTGCCGATATTGCGCCCGTGCCATGTGGTGCCGATGGAATGTGCCGCGTCCTCGATCACGGGGATTCCTGCGGCGTCACACAGCGCCATGATCGCATCCATATCGGATGTATGTCCGCGCATGTGGCTGATGATGACGGCCTGCACATCGGGCAGTTTGGCGGCAAAATCATCTATATCAAGGCGGTAATTATCGCCGCATTCGGCCAGAACGGGGATGCAATCGGCGTGCACGACGGCCGAAGGGACCGCGCCAAACGTAAAGGCAGGGATCAGGACGCGCGCATCGCGGGGCAGGGCAAGCGCCCTGAGCGACAGGAACAGGGCGGCCGAGCAGGACGACACGGCCAGCGCGAACCGCGCCCCGAGCATCTGCGCAAATTCCTGCTCCAGCAGGGTGACAGGCGCGTCCGATGCGGCCGTGTAGCGAAACAGATCGCCTGAATTGAGCAACTCCTGCACCGCCGTCATTGCGGCGGCGGGGATCGGTTCGGCATCGTAAACGTTGGGGGCTGGCATCGTGATTTCGGCTTTCCTGAAAGTGGAATTTTGATTTCCCTAACATGAAGCATGTGACAAATCCATGACAATCCCCGCGCGGACAACCAAAAGCTGATTTTCGCCGCTTAGAACCCCAGCCGGTCGCGCAGCCCGAACCAGGTGAGCGCCGCGCCTAGCATCGGCGCGCGCAGCATTGGCCCACCGGGAAAGCGCGGGGTCGGCAGGGTCGACAGGGTGTCGAAACGGCCCGCCTGTCCAGCCACGGCCTCGGCCATGACACGCCCGGCCAGACCCGAAAGTGCCACGCCATGCCCCGAAAACCCGCCCGCCGCGACCATATTGGGTCCTAGGTGTAGCAGGCAGGGCAAACGGGTTGCGGTAATCCCCAGCGTGCCGCCCCATGCATGATCAATCGCCATGCCGCGCAACTGCGGAAACATATGCTCCATTCGGCCGCGCAGCAGTCCGGCGATGTCGCGCGGGAACCCCAGACCTGCGTTGGCGCGCCCACCAAACAACAGGCGACCATCATCGGACAGGCGAAAGTAATTCACCACATGTTTGCTGTCGCTCACGGCGATGTCGCGTGCCAGCACGTCAGCCGCGCGCGTCCCCAAGGGGGCGGTGGCAATCATGAAGCTGTTGATCGGCAAGACCCGGGCGGCATATTTGCCAAACAGATGCGGGAGATATCCGTTCCCGGCAATAATCACATGATCGGCCCGCACACGCCCCTGTCCGGTGCGCACCAAGGCGGGTTGTCCGGCTTGCACGTCATGCACTTCACTGCGTTCGTGGATCATGGCGCCCGCCGCTTCGGCGGCATCTGCAAGGGCAAGGGCATAGCGCAGGGGATGCACGTGGCCCGCGCCCGTATCGACCAAGCCACCCTGATAAAGCGGTGATTTTACAATGCTTTGAAAGCTGTCACGCGTGTGCTTCTCGATGCCCTCATAGCCATATTCAAGGCGCAGAAAGTTCGCCTCGTCATGGAGGGCGCGCACCTCGGGGGCGGAATAGGCACCGGCGGCCACGCCGGATTTGAAGGTGGCATCAGGCGCATGGGCGGCGCAGAAATCGCGCACCATTGCCTTGCCCTCCTCGGCGAAATCCCACATGGCGCGGGCGGGGTCGCGGCCCAGACGTAGCGCAATCCAGCGGGGGCTTTTGTTAAACCCGGAACAGACCTGCCCGCCGTTGCGCCCCGATGCACCAAAGCCCACCCGGTGGGCGTCCAGCACGATCACCCGCAACCCCTTTTCGGCCAGCGTTTTTGCGGCCCACAGCCCCGTGTAGCCAGCGCCGATCACGCAGACATCGGCGTGTTGGTCACCGCGTAGTCCGGCCCGTTCGGGGCCGAAATCGACGCCCGCTGCATAGAAACTGGCGGGGTAGGTGGCGGGGCGGTCGTTGCGGTAAAGGGCGGTCATCTACGGGGCCTCGCGCAGATCGTAGTATTGCAGTTGGTAGGTTTCGGGCTGCGCGTCACGAATGCGCGCGCTGTCCGTGATACCCCCCGCAACGGTCAATTGATAGCATTGGGCGCAATCGCCACCCAGTTGCGCAGCGGTGAAACGGGTGAAACCGGCGGTGGTATCGACCTGCGTGAGGGTCAGATCACCGATCTGCCCCAGCACCTCGGGCGCGATCGTATCGGCCCCGTCAATCTGCACTGCGACGCCGTGAAACCGCACGTCGGGATAGGGGATAGGGGCACCGGCGCGCAGGATCGGGGCGGAATTGTCGATATCGCCGATGACTCCCAACCCCAGATCGGTGATTTCGACGCTTGCGACCGATGCGCCTTCGGGCAGGCTGTCTTGCACCGCTTGCCCTACCATTGCGCGGTGGGTTTCGATGTCAAACAGGGCCGATGCCGCGATACTGACCACCGGCAAATCAAGCGTCAGCTTGGGAACCTGACGCGGCGCAGGAAGGCCGTTTTCGGGGCGCAGGTCCAGAAAGCCGAAGTTCGGATCCTCGGTGACGGCAAGGATCGCAGCGAGGTATGCGTCATAATCGTTGAATTGCACCACTTGCGGGATCGCGCTGATCGCGCTGCCGATGTCGATGCCCGATACCTTGCATTCTGCCCCGCAGGCATACCCGGCGATGAACAGATCGTCACGATAAAGCGACAGGGTGGGCATGGCATCGGTCTGCGCCAACATCGCAGGGGTCAGAGGGGTCAGGCCATCGCCGATGATCGCGGCACTGTCTTGGGCGGCCAAGATCACCGATTGATCGCGCAAAACGACCGTTGCGTCCTCCGCTCCGTTTCGGATCATCAGGGCAAAGGTGCCGGTCTCAAGGTTCTGGTCGCGCAGAACGAAAACCGGATCAGGAGCAGGGGCGGGCTGCATCGCGACGGCCAGGGGCTGTGCGGGTTCAACTGGTGGACGGGTGCCAAACAGCATCCAGAACACCGGAACCAGAACCGCCAGCGGCGCGATAAAGAGCAGAAGTTTGCGTAACATCCTAGACGTTTAGCAACAAATGCTCCCGCTCCCAAGGGCTGATCACCTGCAGGAATTCAGTATATTCGGCCCGTTTGACAATCGAATAGACGCGGGCAAATTCCGGCCCCAGAACATCGTGCAATTCCTTGGCCTCGTCGAACAGATCAAGCGCGTCAAACAGGCTTTGCGGGATGTCGTCTTCGGCGTCATAGGCATCGCCGCGGAAACGTTTGTCGGGGCGGATGTCGTTCATCAGCCCCAGATATCCACAGGCAAGCGAGGCGGCGATGCACAGATAGGGGTTGCAATCCATCCCCGCGAGACGGTTTTCAATGCGCCGCGCTTCGGGCGAGGACACAGGAATACGGATACCGGTCGTGCGGTTGTCGCGGCCCCATTCCAGATTGATCGGGGCGGCGTGGTCACGCACATAGCGCCGGTAGCTGTTCACATAGGGGGCGATCACGGCGATGGCGGCGGGCATATGTTCCTGCAACCCGCCGATAAAGTTAAAGAACGCATCGGTTTCACCACCCTGCGGACCGGTAAAGATGTTCTTGCCGCTTTCCGTATCCACGACCGAGTGGTGAATATGCATCGCACTGCCCGGCTCGCCCTCGATCGGCTTGGCCATGAAGGTGGCGAAACAATCGTGTTTCAGCGCCGCCTCGCGGATCAGCCGTTTGAAATAGAACACCTCGTCGGCCAGTTTCACCGGATCGCCGTGCAGCAGGTTTATCTCAAGCTGCCCGGCGCCGCCTTCTTGGGTGATCCCGTCAATTTCGATGCCCTGGATTTCGGCGTATTCATAGATGTCGTCGATCACCGGGCCGTAGTCATCCACAGCGCTCATGGAGTAGGCCTGACGTCCGGCGGCGGGACGGCCCGTGCGGCCCATCATCGGCTCGATGGGTTTGGCGGGGTCAATGTTGCGGCCCACCAGGTAGAATTCCATTTCCGGGGCGACAACCGGTGTCCAACCCTGTTTGGCGTAAAGATCAACCACCCGTTTCAGGACGTTGCGCGGGGAAAATTCTACTGGGCGGCCTTTTTGATCAAATGCGTCGTGGATGACCTGCAATGTGCCATCCTCGGCCCAAGGCGCGGCGGTGGCCGTGGACAGATCGGGGCGCAGGTTCATGTCGGGTTCGACGAACCCTTCCGGGCCGGCCGCTTCGCCCCAATCCCCGGTGATCGTCTGGAAAAAGATCGAGTTGGGCAGGTGGAAATGCGCCTGTTTTTCCCATTTGGCAGCCGGAACGGCCTTGCCGCGCGCGATACCGGGCAGGTCGGCGATCACGCATTCGACCTCGTCCAAACGGTTGTTTTCAAGGTAGGTCTGCGTTGCCGCAGGTATCTGTTTGATCCAGTCTTTCATGACACGTCTCTTGTTTTGAAAAAGCGGGCGATCTTGTCGGCCAGCAGTTGATTGTCGACAGGTTGATCCAGCGTCGCGGTCGCTGCATTCAGCAGCGGATCGGGCACAACGCCCCTGCCACGGGTCTTGATCAAGCCGTCCATGAAGCGCGCGCCAAATTCCGGATGGGCCTGCACCGTAAAGGCGCGGTTGCCATAGGTCATTGCAGCATTGGCGCAAAAGGGGTTGCTGGCCAGGGGCGTCGCCCCTTGTGGCAGGGTGGTGACCTGATCCTGATGCCAGGCGTTCAGTGCAACCGTCTCGCCGCCCCAGTCATAGGTCTGACGGCCCACGGCCCAGCCCTTGTCGAATTTTTCGACGGTGCCACCCAGCGCCTGAGCGATGATCTGGTGGCCGAAACAGACGCCGACCATCGGGATACCTGCCGCGTATATCTCGCGGATCAAGGTCTCGAGGGGCGCGATGAACGGGTGGTCCTCGTAGCTGCCGTGCTTGCTGCCGGTGATCAACCAGCCGTCGGCATCAGTGATGGTGTTCGGAAATTCCATATCCACGACGCTATAGATATCAAAGTCGAAACCTTGCCCGGCCAACAGCTTTTCAAACAGTGACCCATAGTCACCAAGAGTCGGGCGCAACTCATCCGGTGAGTGGCCAGTTTGCAGAATACCGATTTTCATGATGCACCAGAGTTTGTATGGCCTGACGCTAATCCGAGAATTTGATCAAATCAAGCCCCCGCTAGCGGATGATCTGTGGCCGGATTTTCATTTTCACGCGCCTGTCGGAAGGCAAATGCCGGTTCAGATAACGGTTCACCAGCCCAAAACAGCCAATCACCGTCAGCGACAACAAAATGAAATATCCGGCCAGAATAGGGTAAGGCACGAACGGGTTGAACGTCTTGTCGGCGAAATAGTTGGCATAATAAAGCGCGTCACCGCGCTGTTGCCATGCGGGAAAGCCGCTGAAATAGACCAGCGTGGTAGCATGGAACAAAAAGATCGCCTCGTTGGTATAGGCGGGCCAGGCAAGGCGCAGCATCGTTGGCCAGATCACCCGGCGAAACCGGGCCCAGCCCGACAGCCCATAAGCATCCGCTGCCTCGACATCGCCCTTGGGGATGGAACGCAGCGCGCCGTAGAAAATCTCGCCTGTGTAGGCGGCGGTGTTCAGGAACAGCACGATCAGCGCCCCCAGCCAGGCCGAGGTGAAGGCGTCAAACATCGGGTTCACGCTTTTGAGGGACAGGAACAGGAAATAGGCAAAGAAGAACTGGATGAACAGCGGCGATCCGCGAAACACAAAGATGAACCATTCCGATGGTTTGCGCAGCCAGAAATGGCGCGATCCTTTGCCAAGGGCGACAATCGTGGCCAGAAAGAACCCGAACAACAGGGCGAATAGCCCGAAATAGATGTTCCAGATCATCCCCGAGCCAATCAGCGTGAACTGCTGGCAAAGCGTGAAATCGGTGCGCGGCAACAGACGCTCGCCAATCCCGAGAGATCGCAGACCATAGTCCATGATCGTTTGAACACAGCTCATGCCAGCCCCTTTCGCTGGGCTTCACCACCCGTGGTCGCCTGCCCGTGGGTGAGGCGGACCATCAGCCGTTCCAGCACAACTTCGGATAATTTGGTGAACAGAAGGTAGAACACCAATAACGCCCCGAAATACCAGATGCGCCAGTCGCCGTGGGGGTAGTCGGTGAACTGCGGTGTCTTCGTGCCGCCCAGTTCGCGCGCCCAGTAAACGATGTCCTCGACCCCCAGCAGGAACAACAGGGGTGTCGCCTTGATCAACACCATCCAGAGGTTCGACAGCCCCGGCAGGGCATAGACCCACATCTGCGGCACAAGGATGCGCCAGAACGTCTGGCGATGCGACATGCCGTATGCTTCGCCGGTTTCCATCTGCCCGTGCGGCACGGCGCGCATGGCCCCGAACAACACATTGGCGGCAAAGGCGCCAAACACGATGGCAAAGGTCAGCACCGCAAGGAAAAATCCATAGGTCTCATGCACCCATTGCGGGCTGTTGCCCAGGGGCAGCTTGGCCTGTTGGCAGACAATGAAATCATTGCCCTGGCGAATGGCATCGGGCCAGTCAGGGCATTTGACGCGGTGGCGGATGTATTCAAACATCTGGTCCAGCGCGATCACGAAAAACAGAAAAAACGCGATGTCGGGCACGCCGCGCACGATCGCTGTATAGGTCTTGCCGATCCAGCGCAGGGGCGCGATCCGGCTGCGGGCGGCAGACGCCCCCATGAACCCGAACGCCAGCGCCGTCGGCGCGGTAATCGCCAACAGCAGCAGAACCGTCCCGAAGGACTGGTAAAAGGCCATGTGTTTGCCTGTGGTCAGGTAGCAGGAAAGCCACGAAAGACCACTTAGCTGGCTGGGATCAGCGCAAAATTCAAAAATTGGGATACCCCGTGCGTTGGTGTGGCGGGGGCCGCATCAGCCGCCCCCGCCGCGTGTCAGCCTAGAATGTGCTGGCCACTTCCCATTTGGTGATCAGCGCGTTCAGCGAACCGTCTTCCTTCATGGAGGTGATCGCCGCGTCGAACTTGTCGCGCAGCTCGGTGTCGCTTTCGCGGATCCCCATGCCGACGCCGCCGCCGATCATGACTTCCTGCTCAAGCATCACCAGATCAGTCTGGCCTTCCATCGCGCCCACAAGGAACGATTTATCGGCGAAAACCGCGTCGGCCTCGCCGCCGCGCACGGCTGCGATGGTTTCTTCGGGGGTCGCAAATTCGACCAGCATCCAGCCTTGTTCAGCGATATAGCCCGCCTGAATGGTGCCGGTCTGGGCCGCGATCACACCGCTTGCCGGATCCACGTCAGCCGAGAGGGCCAAAAAGGATGTCGGATCAGCCGGGGTGTATTCCTGTGTGAAATCAATCACTTCGTCACGTTCGTCGGTGACCGACATCCCGGCGATGATGACATCGTAGTTGCCGGACACGAGGTTGGGGATAATGCTGTCCCACTCGTTGGTGACCCACTCGCAGGTCAGTTCGGCGCGCGCGCACAGCTCGTCGCCCAACTCGCGCTCAAAGCCGTCAACTTCGCCCGCGTCATTGAGGAAATTCCACGGAGGGTAGGCGCCCTCGGTGCCCATGCGCACAACGCTATGGCTTTCGGCAAACGCCATGCCAGCCGTAAAGGCCAGGGCGGCGGTGGAAAGGATCAGTTTTTTCATTTTCAATCTCCCGTTGATGAACTGATTGGTGGTTCAGGTGTCGTCGCGGGCTGG
This sequence comes from Octadecabacter sp. SW4, assembly GCF_008065155.1. Lineage (NCBI taxonomy): Bacteria > Pseudomonadati > Pseudomonadota > Alphaproteobacteria > Rhodobacterales > Roseobacteraceae > Octadecabacter > Octadecabacter sp. SW4. The sequence continues at coordinate 972,985 of NZ_CP042819.1, forward strand.
AAACCAGACCGCTGCGATATCGTTGATTGTGCCGTCGCTTAGCATGCCTGTCAGCACCAGATCGACCCGCGCACGCAGCGCGTCGTCGTCGGGGCGAAAGGCGATGGCGGTCGGGTCGACGGGCATGTCGATCGTGCTGACAACGCGCAGGTCACGGTATGTCGTCAGCAACATCCGCTCCAGATAGGTCGGGCTGCCAAAGGCCAATGTAGCCGCGCCGCTGCGCACCGCATCAAGCGCGTCCTGGCCGGTGCGGACCAGCATGACATCATTGCCAGAGCCGATCAGATGTTCCGAATAGACCGTGGCGGCCTGCACGGCGATCCGTGCGCCGGATGGGTCAATATCATCGCGCAAGCCCACAAATGCCGAGGCACCGGCGCCGCCGCCCAGATAGCCTCGGGAAAAGTCGACCCGCTGCGCGCGCGCCGCACTTGCGGCCATGCCACCGATGATCATGTCATAATCGCCGACCAAAAGCCCATCGATGATCCCGTCCCATTGCACGGTGACCCATTCACAATCGGCGCGCAGGCGGGCGCAAATCTCGTCGCCCATGTCCTTGTCAAAGCCCATCAATTCGCCGGAACCAGTGGCCATGATATAGGGGGCAAACCCTGCCTCGGTGCCGATACGCAGGGTTTCGGCGGTCGCCGGGGCGGCCAGCAGGACAAGGGCAAGCGCGCGGATCATGCCGCATTTCCTGCCGACAGGAACCCTTGCAAACGTTCGGTCTGCGGGTTGCCGAAAACGGCCTCGGGCGGGCCTTCTTCTTCGATCTTGCCCATGTGCAAAAACACCACGTGGTCGCTGACATCCGCAGCCAGACGCATATCGTGCGTGACGATGATCATGGTGCGCCCCTCGGCTGCCAAGTCCTTGATCACCTTGATGACTTCCTGCTCAAGCTCGGGGTCAAGCGCGCTCGTGGGTTCATCAAACAGCAACGCTTTTGGTTCCATGCACAGGGCGCGGGCGATGGCCGCGCGCTGTTGCTGGCCACCCGACAGCATCGCCGGATAGACATCGCATTTGTCGCCGATCCCGACCTTGTCAAGATAGCCGCGCGCCGCTTTTTCCACGTCTGCGCGGTCGCGTTTCAGCACCGTTACCGGCGCTTCCATCACGTTTTCAAGGATCGTCATATGCGCCCAAAGATTGAACTGCTGGAATACCATGGACAGATTCGTGCGGATCCGGATCATCTGCGCGCGATCACCGGGGTGGCGGCCAAGGCCGTGCCCCTTCCATTTGACCGGTTCGCCGCAAAACAACACATCGCCCTGCTGGCTGTCTTCCAGCAGATTGGCGCAGCGCAGCAATGTCGATTTTCCCGACCCCGAAGACCCGATCAGGCTGACCACATGGCCGGCAGGCGCGGCAATATCCACACCCTTGAGCACCTCAAGCGCGCCGTAGGATTTGTGCAGATCGCGAATTTCGATCACGGGGGTATTTTCGGTCATAGGTCGGCAGACATCCCTGTTTGACATGGGATTAGGGCGCATTTTCAAACCGATTGCAACGACTCGCTGGTCAATGACCCTACGTTAACGGCAAATCGCCCGCGACAAGCGGTGGAAGCGGCAGATTGTAGGCCGATTCATGCAATTGGACGATGCCACGCAGGCCCAGAACCTCGCGGTGCGGTTGTGGCATGGCATCAATGGCGGCGCAAATCGCGGTGCGAAGCGGGGCCGGATCGTTGTCGCGCGCGGTGATGAATGTCAGCGCAGGCGAAGGATTACTATGGCCGATGACCCGCAGCCCCGTCATGTCAGGTTCCCATCGTTGCAGGTCGCGCCAGGTGACAGCATCAAGCGCTGCAAGATCAGCTTTGCCCGACAGAACGGCGCGCGCACTGGCCAGATGCGCGCCGGTTTCCAGATGCGGGGCAAAGGCAAATCCGCGCGCCTGCGCCCAAAGCTGCGGCGCGCCCCACCCTGACTGCGACAGGGCATCGTTATAGGCAAAGCGGTGACTACGGGCCTTGTCCGGGGATTGCACCGGATCTTCGGCGCGCACCAGAAACACGCTGTGATAATAGCCGCTGGCAACGCCATCCAGCCCGTAGTCGGCCGCGCCGACAAGCGTGACCCGGCCTTGAAACTGCGCGCGGTAAGGCAGGTTGCAGATCATCCCAAGGGTCAAAGCGGGGTGCTGCCAACTGGCGATATGATCAATGTCATGATCAAGGGTATCGGGGGCGGCATGGCCGACGGCGCGCAAATCATCGCGCACCATGGCCCAAAACGCCTCATGTGCCGCGCGGTTTTCGGCGCGCGCATACATCGGCAGGGCGGCGATCACGCCTTGCGCGCCTCGACCTCTTGCCGCAATGCGCCGCTTTCCTGATCGGTGATGCCCAGCATCGGCGCGACCATGCGCAGCAGGCTGTCTTCTTCGGGGCGGCGCACCCCGTCCGCCAGCACGATTTCCCAAAAGGCGGAAATCACGGCGGCGCGGTCCTCATAGGGGACGACATCCTTGATGGCGCGGGTAAAGCGCACGGTGTCGGGCGCATCATGTTCGATATGTTCGCACTCAGCGCGCAGCTTGGCGGCGGCGACCACATCGAGATCATAGCGCTTTGCCAAAATCCGGTCGATCCGCGCGATTTCCTCGGCGCGATACGCGCCATCGGCCTTGGCGATACGCACCAGCATGGCACCGATCGCAAGGCGGGCATCGGCATCGTCAACGGGGGTTTCAGCAGGGCCGGTCAGGCGTTTGAAGAATTCTGCGAACATGGGTAACCTTCCTATACCAGACGCGACGTTTCAACCGCAGCCCGCACGAAATCGGCAAACAACGGGTGTGGAGCAAAGGGTTTTGACTTCAGCTCGGGGTGGAACTGCACACCGATAAACCACGGATGATCCTGCCATTCGACAATTTCCGGCAAGCGGCCATCGGGTGACATTCCCGAAAACGTCAGACCGCATTTTTCCAGTGTTTCGCGGTATTTCGTATCGACCTCGTAGCGGTGACGGTGGCGTTCCTCGATTGCGGTGGTGCCATAAACCTGGGCGACTTTGGATCCGTCTTTCAGGGCCGCGTCATAGGCGCCCAGACGCATCGTGCCGCCCTTATCGTCACCCGCTTTGCGGCGCACCGTGTGGTTGCCCTGCACCCATTCCTTGAGGTGGTAAACCACAGGCTCAAAACGCTTTTTGCCCGCTTCGTGGTCAAACTCCTCGGACCCGGCGGTGGTCAGTCCGGCGACATTGCGCGCCGCCTCGATCACGGCCAGTTGCATGCCCAGACAGATGCCCAGATAGGGGATTTTCTTTTCGCGGGCGAATTGTGCCGCCTTGATCTTGCCCTCGGTGCCACGTTCGCCAAAGCCGCCGGGCACAAGGATCGCATGCAGCCCGGCAAGGGCGGGCCCGGCGTCTTCGCTGTCAAACGTTTCTGCGTCGACCCATTTCACATTGACCTTGACGCGGTTGGCCATGCCACCGTGGGTCAGCGCCTCCTTGATGGATTTATAGGCATCCTCAAGCTGCACATATTTGCCGACGATGGCGATATTCACCTCGCCATCGGTGTTATGAATGCGGTCGGCAACGTCCTCCCAGACGCCAAGGTCCGGCTTGGGCGCGGGGGAGATGTTGAAAGCGTCCAGCACCGCCTGATCCAACCCCTGTTCATGATAGGCCAACGGCGCCTCGTAGATCGATTTCAGATCATAGGCGGCGATCACGGCATCGGTGCGCACATTGCAGAACAGGCCGATCTTGGCGCGTTCCTTGTCGGGAATCGGATGTTCAGAACGACAAACCAGCACGTCGGGCGCGATCCCGATACTGCGCAATTCCTTGACGCTGTGCTGGGTGGGTTTTGTTTTCAGTTCACCCGAGGCGGCCAGATAGGGCAACAACGTCAGATGCATGAAAATGCACTGGCCACGCGGTTTGTCCTGGGAAAACTGGCGGATCGCCTCGAAAAAGGGCAGGGCCTCGATATCGCCGACGGTGCCGCCGATTTCACAGAGCATGAAATCAACCTCGTCCTCGCCGATGCTGATGAATTCCTTGATCTCGTCGGTGACATGCGGGATCACCTGAATGGTCTTGCCCAGATAATCCCCACGCCGTTCTTTTTCCAACACGGTGGAATAGACGCGCCCCGACGAAATGGAATCCGTGTTGCGCGCAGCGACGCCGGTAAAACGCTCGTAGTGACCAAGGTCCAGATCGGTTTCCGCACCATCGTCCGTCACGAATACTTCGCCATGTTCAAAGGGTGACATCGTGCCCGGATCGACATTCAGATAGGGGTCAAGCTTGCGCAGGCGCACCGAAAATCCGCGCGCCTGTAACAGCGACCCAAGCGCAGCCGAAGCCAACCCTTTGCCAAGCGAGGAGACAACGCCGCCGGTAATAAAAATGAAACGCGCCATTGGCCGCAAACCCCCGTGAAGTGCACCCGAAATCGGGCAAATTATCTGGAAAAGCGACCCGTCAGAATCGCATCATCACGGGATTTAAGTATATCCGCAAATGCGCCCGCAACGCAACCTGTGACCCAAGATCATGTTGGCGCCGCAGCTGCAACGCCAACCCCTTGTGGTCAAACAGTCACTTAGTTGGCGTCAGGCACCAATGGCTGCGCCGGATCAGTGGGCGGTAACAGGCTTCCGCCACCCAGCGGGGCGTCCAGTGTCACATCTTCGATGGTGATAGGAACATCGCCGTCCACAACCGACCCGCCAACGGAATCGCGCGCGGCAATAATTGTCAGCGCGACCGAGGTGATGATGAAGGCAATCGCGAGGACCCAGGTGATCTTGCCCATAGCCGTCCCGGCTGAACGGCCCGTCATCGCGCCGCCACCGCCGCCGCCAATGCCAAGCCCGCCACCTTCGGAGCGCTGCAACAGCACCACGCCGATCAGCGTCAACGCGAGGATCAGATGAACGACAAGAACGACATTTTCCATGAGTGTGGCCTTAGTGGACTGGGACGGGTGGTATCTAGAAGCTGATTGCCTGTCCCGCAACCCCTAGTTCACTCATCGACATCATCCATGTCGGCCTGACCTGACAGGCGACGGCGCACATGGCTCCACGACAGGCCCACGCCAAGGACCAGTGACATGGCGGTCAGGCCAATCCATGTGTTGGCGCTGGGATTCTGGAATGACAGCCAGCCCATGTCATACCCGACCCAAAGCAGCGCCGCGACCACCGCCAGCACCAGAAACATGCCCAGGCCGCCGATGCTGCGCAGGGTCGCGCGCAAATAGATGATGTAACCCACCAGCAGCACCAGCGCGGCCAGAACGGTGACCGAAAGCTGCGTTTGGTAATTTGCCATGCTCCAGCGCAGAAAGTTCCACTGCGTCGGATTATATGTCGCGGCCAACAGAACAAAGGCAAACAGCCAGCGCAGCACAAATCCCATCATGGTTCCTTTCCCTGTTGCGGGTAATTTGGCGGGGCTGCGCGCGCCTGTCTACCCTGTGGGCGCAGTTTGCGGTTTCGCCCCGCCCCGCGTGGCGATATACGGACGCGGGTTTGACCGGATAGGAATCTTTGAACATGGCGAATGTGGTGGTTGTCGGCGCACAGTGGGGCGACGAAGGCAAAGGCAAGATCGTGGATTGGCTGTCCGAACGCGCCGATGTCATCGCGCGCTTTCAGGGTGGGCATAACGCGGGCCATACGCTGGTGATTGATGGCAAGGTCTACAAGCTGCACGCGCTGCCCTCGGGTGTTGTGCGCGGCGGCAAACTGTCGGTGATCGGCAACGGCGTCGTGCTGGACCCCTGGCACCTGTTGGGCGAAATTGAAACGATCCGTGACCAGGGCGTGACGATTGATGCACAAACCCTGATGATTGCCGAAAACACGCCGCTGATCCTGCCTTTCCACGGCGAATTGGACCGCTTGCGCGAAGAAGCCGCCAGCGCGGGGACCAAGATCGGCACCACAGGGCGCGGCATTGGCCCGGCTTATGAAGACAAGGTCGGGCGCCGTTCGATCCGCGTCGCTGATCTCGCGGACGATGCAACTCTTGTGGCGCGCGTTGACCGGGCATTACAGCACCATAACCCGCTGCGTCGCGGCCTTGGCTTTGACCCGGTGGACCGCGATGCCCTGATCGCTCAACTGCGTGAGATTGCTCCGAAAATCCTGCCCTTTGCCGCCCCCGTTTGGAAAGTTCTGGCTGAAAAACGCAAAGCCGGCAAACGCATCCTGTTTGAGGGGGCGCAGGGCGCGCTTTTGGACATCGACTTTGGCACCTATCCTTTCGTGACCTCGTCCAACGTGATCGCAGGGCAGGCCGCGACCGGTGTCGGGCTTGGCCCCACCGCGATTGACTACGTCCTTGGGATCGTCAAAGCCTATACGACCCGCGTGGGCGAAGGCCCGTTTCCCACCGAACTGGAAGATGCGGACGGCCAGCGCCTTGGCGAACGCGGCCATGAATTTGGCACGACCACGGGGCGCAAACGCCGCTGCGGCTGGTTTGATGCGGCCTTGCTGCGCCAGACCTGCGCGACATCCGGGATCACCGGAATTTGCCTCACCAAACTGGATGTGCTCGACGGGTTCGAGACGCTGAAAATATGTGTTGGATATGATCTGGACGGCAGGCACCTTGATTACCTTCCCACCGCCGCTGATCAGCAGGCCCGCTGCACACCCGTTTACGAAGAAATGCCGGGCTGGTCGGAATCAACCGAAGGCGCGCGCAGCTGGGCTGATTTGCCAGCCAATGCGATCAAATACGTGAAGCGGATCGAAGAACTGATCGAATGTCCGGCGGCGCTTGTGTCCACCTCGCCCGAACGCGAGGACACGATCCTTGTCACTGATCCGTTTGCGGACTGATGGCGATGTCGCACAAAGCCAAAAAACGCTGGGCGCTGGTGATCCTGCTGGTCGGGCTGCCTGCTTATATTGCCGTAAGTGTCAGCGTCCTCAACTGGCTATACCCCGATCCCGACGCGCGCGCGCCAATCTGGGTCGAACTGGGTATCTACATCGGGCTGGGCGTGCTGTGGGTGTTCCCGTTGAAATTCGTGTTCAAGGGGATCGGGCAGGACGATCCGGACGCCTAGCTTTCCAATATAGGTTGGCCAAGTGAGCGCGGGCGATCTTTGCCGCTCGCCCAGACAATCTGTCACAGCTGGGCCCAATTGAACGCAGGCCGCTACTCCATACCTCATGCGTTACATCACGAACCATGAAAGGAGAGAGCATGACCGACACAACCGATTACGGCGCGGCCCCCCATGTCTTGGATATCGAGAAGGATACGCGCGAGAATCCGAACTTTCGCACGACACGTTGGACAGGCAAAAACATCCAGCTGACGCTGATGTCGATCCCCTTGGGCGGCGATATCGGCATGGAAGTGCATGAAACCCATGATCAGTTCCTGCGCCTTGAACAGGGGAAGGGCCGAGTGCAGATGGGCCCCAGCAAAGCGGATCTGAATTTCGAGCGCGAAGTGGAAGCTGATTTTGCTGTCTTCGTTCCGGCCGGAACATGGCACAACATCACCAACATCGGCGACGAACCGATCAAGCTTTATGCGATCTATGGCCCGCCTGATCACCGTCATGGAACGGTTCACGCGACCCAGGCCGATGCGGAAAACGATCCGCACGAACACTGATTGGCCCAGACACCAGAACGCATAAAAGGCGGGGAGATTATCCCCGCCTTTTCATGTTTATAGTTAGTCGCACTTATCCTGCGGCGCTGCGCCGTTCCGGGTGGAACCGGGTTTGGTCGGACACCTGAAAACGGCCGTTGCTGATCTTGCTGATCCGCCCTTCGCGCAGCAAGGTGCCGAACGAACGCAAGCCGTCTTCACGGTTGAACTCCTCGGGGTCGAGTTCGCGCACCTTCTTCATAATCTGTGGACGCGAGAATTCCTCGGCCCCTTCCACGAAGGCGGTGTAGGCTGCGGCGGCTTCCAGCAGGTCAGGCAAGGCGCTTGCCCCCATGTTTTCAGCAAATTCAGCGAATGAATCCGCGTCAGCCGGGGCGGTTGTCACAGCCGTGGCCACGCGACGCGGCCGGACCGGGGTCACCGGACCATCACTTGCTGGCTTGGGCGCATCGACACGTTGCGACGCAACCAGTTTCAGCGGTGCCGGACGGGGCCGTTCGGTATGTGCGTCACCGCGTGTGGCGCGGCGTGGGCGCACAACCTGATCCAGGTCTTCGCGGAACGCGTTTTCAGCCTCGCCATCGTCGTCTTTATCTTCGCCCAAAGCGCGCGCGGCTTCGGTCGCGGCCACGGCGGCCTTGAGTTGCGAAATGGCCTGGCGGCGGCGGCTGCTTTCAGGTTCGGCCAGTTCGGCGTCGGTCTGATCCATGATCCGCGACATCGCAGCCTCGTCCTCGTCAACCGTTTCCGACAGGATCGCGCGGCCACGGCGCGTCGCGGGGGGGCCTCGGCAGCGGAGTCTTGCGCGGCGGTTTCGCGCTCAACTTCGGCCAACTCTTCCATCAGCGCGGCTTCTTCCTCGGCTGAAAGCGGGTCGTCGTCGCCATCGGCGATATCGACATCATCGGCGCCGTCAAGATCCGCCAAGGATGCGGCGATGGCGATATCGTCCTCGATCTCGTCGTCATAATCGGCCATATCAGCGACGTCCGCGCCCGCGTCGTCGTCAACATCCTCTTCAAGCGCGCCAGCTTGCACGGCGGCGTCGAAGGCCGCGCGTTTCATGCGCATTACACGCGGTTGGATCGGGGCGTTTTCATCCTCGTCCTCAGCGCTGCCCATGTCATCGACGCTCTCGTCATCGTCGGAATCGCCGGCCACGAAACGCGCGACAAGGTCGTCGCCGTCCGTCGCGTCATCGGCGTCAACATCGTCGGATGTATCCACGTCTTGCGCGGGCTCGACGGTATCATCGGCGCCGGACTGCGCCATGATGGCGGCAAGGGTATCGTCATCACCCGCAGGTGTTTCATCTGCGGTTTCGGCGACGTCTTCCAAGTCATCATCAATGTCATCGGACACGTCCATAGCGGCGGATTCGTCCACCGCATTCATGTCGTCGGCATCATCCATATCACTGTCAAACGCGGCGATGGAATCAACGTCAGCCACATTTGGCGCATGCAGGTCTTCGGCATAGTCGGCCGTTTCGCCGTCACTGTTGCCCGACCCGACCACGGCGCGGATGCGCTGCAGTTTGGCGGCAACGCTGTCGGCATCGGGGTGGCTTGGCACTGCGGGGCGCGGGGCGGCTTGCGCTGCTGCGTCCTCGGCCATGTCTTCCGTCTCGGGCGTTGAAATTGCCGCCTCCGAACCGTCAGCCACGAGCACTGAGGCAGGATCGCTGTGATCCGCCTCGGCCTCGGGTTCGGGGGCGTTCCCGGCTGCATCTGCCGTCGCAGGCGCATCGGTGTCTGAAGTGTCATGATCCGACGCTGCCGGGTGGGCAGGTGTCGGGGATTCCGCTGGCGCGGCCAAGGCACCGGCAGCGCGCAGCACGATGCCGCTTTCGTCGCTTCGGGCCTGAACCGGGCGCGCAATCTCGCGCTGGGCAATCCGCGCCAACATTTCGGCGTCGGGTGTTGGGGGCTCTGCCCCGAAATACCGATCTTCACTCGCCAGATCGCGGAAATATTCCGCAATCGCTTTCATCGTGGTGAAGGAATCGTCAAATCCCTCCAACGTGCACGAGAAAGTGCCGTAAGAAACGGTAAGAATCTTGCTTGATTCAACCATTGTGTGCTCGCTTTCTCCCAATCCCAGCGACAATCTTTTTACCATCAATTGGTTCGCAATCCGGAACAAGACCGCGTTAATAGGGGTATTATTTCGTGACCAAACTAAGGAATGTTTCCCGAATGGTGGTTAATCCTTCATGACGCGCCCTGTTGTTCACAAATCCGAACCAGTGACATTGGTCGGCGCGGGTGTGTTTAACGCGGACGACCTTACTTTGGCGTTAAAACATGCGCCATCGCTTGTGGCCGCCGATGGTGGCGGGAACGCGCTTGTGGGGCATGTGCAGGCACCCCTGGCGGTGATCGGCGACCTTGATAGCCTGACAAATAAGGCCAGGGCGGCGTTTTCCAAGGTAATGCACCACGTCGGCGAACAAGATACCACCGATTTTGAGAAATGCCTGACCCGAATCGCGGCGCCCGTGATTCTCGCGGTGGGGTTCACCGGCGGGCGGCTTGACCATACTCTGTCCGCGCTCAACACGATGGCGCGCCACCGCGACCGCCCGGTGATCCTGATCGGACCGGATGATATCAGTTTTCTGGTGCCGCACAGCAAGATCACCCTTGATCTGCCCGTTGCCACCCGCCTGTCGCTGATGCCCTTGGCGGATGCGCGGGTCGACACGAAAGGCCTGCGCTGGGAGATCCGGGACACCGCCCTGCACCCCGTCCGCGCCGCCAGCATTTCAAACGAAACCACCGCGCCACAGGTTGATATTCATGCGATGGGGCCGCTGTTGATCACTCTGCCACAGGCGGCGCTGGTAGCCGCGATAACCGCTGTTCGCGCAGGATAACGTAGAGCCCCGCCGCGATCGTGACGGCAATGCCAAGTGCCGCCAGCCCGTTGGGCAGATCGCGAAAGATCAGCCAGCCAATCACGGTCGCAATCGGAATCTCCAGATATTGCATCGGTGCAAGCGTGGCCGAAGGGGCAAAGCGCAGGCTCCATGTCATCACCAGATGCGCCAGCGTGCCCAGGATGCCCAGCAGCGCCAGCAACGACCACTCATTCCCCACGGGTAGGGCGAGGGACAGAGCAGGCACCTGCGCAAACACGGCCAGTAGCGGCAGCAGGATCACCAGCGCCAACAACCCGCTATTGGCCTGCAATGTAATCGGGTCAACTTCCCTGGCGATCTGGCGGGTGACCAGCATGAACAGGGCAAACACGACAGCCACCAGCAGGGGCAAAAGGGCTGGCGCGCCGACCTGCGCAAAGTTCGGCTGCACCACCAGCAGGGTGCCTGCAAATCCGATCACGCAGGCGATCAACCGATGTGGGCCAACATCCTCGCCCAGCACGTATTTCCCCAGCAGCAGCATGATGAAGGGCATGACAAAGGCAATCGCGATGGCATCGGCCAATGGCAGGAACCGCAGGGACGTGAACATCGCCCCGATTCCGACCATGTGCAGCACCGTGCGCAGGGCCGTCAGCGCGGCAATCCGGCGTGTCATGCGCAGGGTGCCGCCCATGACCACAACCAAAGGCACAAGGATCACCGCCTGCACCCCGAACCGAGCCAAGATCAACTGACCCAGCGCTACCGTATCGCCCAAGACCTTGGCCAATGAATCTCCCAAGGGTGCAAGGACACAGAAGCCAAGCATCAAGAGGATTCCAAGAAAAGGACGGTCGGTGGTCATCCGCGAAGGCTAGCGGGGCGACCCCGTTCCGACAACGGTATCACGCTACATGCGCCAAGCCCGACCTCGGGAGGGCCGTGGAATTGCGCGTGACGGGTGTTGGGCAGAATGACCTGACTGCCAAGCGTGCCAGGCGTTGCGGGAAAGCCCTCCCACGGGGGAGGTCGGGCTTGGCAAATGTGCGCCGGTTGCGTCTATTCTGCCAATCCCCCTTAAATCGCCGCCGCTGGCGGGCTTTGCGTTACCAGCGGCGCGCGGGCGTTAACCCGTTCGCGATGGATCACATAAAGCCCCGATCCGATGATCACCGAAATGCCGATCAGGGTCAGCGTGTCGGGGAAATCCTGGAACACCAGATAGCCCAGCAGCGCCGCCATGACGATTTCAAGGTAGTGCAGCGGCGCGAGCGTGGCCGAGGGGGCAAATTTCAACGCATAGGTCATCATCAGATGGCTGAGGGCGGCAAAGATCCCCACGCCAACCAGCCATAGCCAGACAACGCCCTGCGGCATCACCGGATCAAGGGTGGCCCAGCCGCGCCCGTCCGCCAGCCAGATCACCGGAATGCAGATCAGGCTGGCCACCACAGCCGTATGATACTGCATCGCCACGGGATGCATCCGGCGCGACAACCCGCGCGTGACCAGCATATAGGCGGCAAAGCTGAAGGCCGTGCCCAGCGGCAACAATGCGACCGCGCCAAATTCGGCAAAGCTGGGCTGGATCACCAGCAATACACCTGCAAAACCCACGGCAGCGGCCCCGATCCGGCGGGGGCCGACTTCATCGCCGAAATAGAGTTTGGCAAAGATCAGGATGATAAACGGCTCGACAAAGACAATCGCCAATGCGTCGGCCAGTGGCATGATCGCTATCGCCGCGATAAAAAGATAAGTCGAGAGGATCAGCAAAAGTGCGCGCGCCGTGATGATCCCCCACAGACGGACGGGCAGGCGCAGCCCCAGACCCATCGCCAGACAAAGCGGCAACATCAGCACCGCCTGCACAATGAAACGCGCGGCGGTGATCTGGCCAACGGGCAGGGTCGCGGCGGCAAGTTTGGCCGCCACATCCAGCATCGGCGCAAACACGCAAAACCCCAGCATCAAAACGATACCGGGCAGCACGCGATCCGCGTCAGCAGCAGGGGTTATTGCGACAGTCATGGTCGCGCATTTAGGCGGGTGAACGCGACAGGTCTAGCTTGGGGGCGACACGCATGGGTGAGCAAACCGATCACGGTTTCAGCTCCCCTCGCCGGGCGCCGTAACACTCCCTTAACAATTCGGCACATTCACCGCCAAGCCGCCCAGCGCGGTTTCCTTGTATTTCTCGGACATATCGGCGCCGGTCTGGCGCATGGTTTCAATTGCGGCGTCGAGCGGCACAAGGTGCGTGCCATCCCCGCGCAAAGACAGGCTCGCGGCCGATACCGCCTTGATCGCGCCAAGGCCGTTGCGTTCGATACAGGGCACCTGCACCAGCCCGCGCACCGGATCGCAGGTCATGCCCAGATGATGCTCCAGTGCAATTTCAGCTGCGTTTTCAATCTGTTCCGGGGTGCCGCCCATGACGGCGCACAGACCGGCCGCAGCCATCGCGGCGGCGCTGCCCACTTCGGCCTGACAGCCCGCTTCGGCCCCGCTGATCGAGGCGTTGAATTTCACCAGCCCGCCAATCGCCGCCGCCGTCAGCAGGAAATCGGGGATTTTCGAGGGCGCAGCACCCGGCACATGGTCCAGCCAATAGCGGATCGTTGCCGGCACCACCCCCGCTGCGCCATTTGTCGGGGCGGTCACGACCTGCCCGCCGGCGGCGTTTTCTTCGTTTACGGCCATCGCATAGGTCGACATCCAGTCGTTGATGGTGTGCGGCGCATTCAGGTTCATGCCGCGTTCCGCCTGCAGCGCATCGTGGATCGCCTTGGCGCGGCGTTTGACGTGCAAGCCCCCGGGCAGGATGCCATCCGTGGTCAGACCGCGATCAATACAGGCGTTCATCACGTCCCAGATGCGCGCCAAACCCTTGCTGACATGGCCGGACCCGTTGCGGGAATGTTCATTTTCGCGCTTCATGTCGGCGATGCTCAGGCCGGATTCAGCGGCCATATCAAGCATTTCGCGCGCGCTCGTGAAGGGAAACGGCACCGGTGGGCCATCGTCGGTATCCTTGCCCGCGGCCAGTTCTTCGGCTGTCAGAACGAACCCGCCACCGATGGAATAATAAGTGACTTCGGTGATCGTATCGCCCTGCGCATCGCGCCCGCGCAGGATCAGCCCGTTGGCATGGCCGGGCAGGGCCGGGCCATAGTCGAATTCCAGATCGTCGGCGGGGGCAAAAATCAGACGGCTCAGGCCATCGGGTTCCACGACCCCTTCCGCCTTGATGCGCGCCAGCTCGGCCTCGGCCTTGTCGGCGTCATAATCGTCGGCGCGAAATCCGGCGAGGCCAAGGATCACCGCGCGATCAGTGGCATGGCCCACGCCGGTGAACGCCAGCGAGCCGTGCAGCGAGGCATGCAAACGGGCCACCTTGAAGGGCTGCGCGCGCAAATGATCCAGAAACCGCGCGGCGGCGACCATCGGTCCGATCGTATGACTGGACGACGGGCCTACGCCCACTTTGAACATATCAAAGACTGAGAGGAACATCAGATTGCACTTCCTTCGGGGGGTTGCGGGGGGCGGGGGGCAGACATAGGCGTGGGGCCAAGCCCTTCGGCGGTTTGGACAAGGGTGGTTGCGGGCCATCTATCAGCCGCGCGGGCAAAGGCAAGCAGGCGCGGGGTGCGCGCCAGATCAAACCACGCGGTGTCGCCGCCATAAAGTGCCAACCAGCGCAGTATCGGGGCCAGGTAGCAGGCGGGTGCACTTGGCTGGCGCGCGTCGCGCCCCAACCCATCAAGCCAAGGCGCATCAGGCGCGGCATTCAGGATATCAAGCTGGGCGCAAATGCGCGCGCGGGTGGTCGCGCGCAGGGCGGTTGTGTCACCGCTGATATGTTGGTCAGGGTAGAACAGCATCCGGCAGGCGGGGTGCAGGGTATTGGACAGCCAGAACAGCCATTTCAGCGCGGCCGCACGATCTGACCCGCGTTCAGGCAGCAACCCGGCGTGGCGATCGGCCAGCCACAGCAAGATTGCACCGGTTTCGAACAACACGCCGTCGGGGGTTTCAAGCACCGGAATCAATCCGTTGGGATTGAGCGCCAGAAATCGTGGCGATTTCTGCCCCCGCGCGGCGCGATCCACTAACACGGTGTCAAACGGCGCGCCCACAGTATCCAGCGCCAGCCGAACACAAAGCGAGGCGTTGTCAGGGGCATAGTGAAGGCGCAGGCTGCTGGTCATGGCGCAAGATTACGCCATGCCCGAATGAATCGCAGCGCGAAAACGACCGTTCAGGGGGAATTGCACCAAAAGGGACATGGCCGCTAGGCGGATAAGGCGGACGTTCAGGTCAGGTGACGATTCGAACGCGTTTTTCGGGTCTGATGGCGTTGACACCGCTGAGAAACCCCGGCTCCCTCAGATATTAGAATAGGCTCGGGGGGATCGGGTTGATAAGTTCAGTCGTTTCTGCTTCGCACAAATCGGCCAATTGGCTGGCTGCATCGGCCGGATCCAACTGGCCGACGGTTACGGCGTTCGACAACGCCTGAACAAACGGCCTGTAAGTTTCTTCGGCGGCTCCAGTCAGCCACTCGTCCAGACTGTCGAACATCCGGTCATTGAAGCCGGTCGCATGAGGACCGGGGTTAGCCAACACAACGTCAATACCTTGGGGTGCCAGTTCTTCGCGCAAGCTCGCCCCCATCGCCTGCATGGCATGTTTTGACATTGCATAGGGCCCTGCCATTGCCCCGGCGCTTACACCGGCAATCGAGGAGACAAATAGTATGCGCCCCGATCCACGCGCCGTCATCGCAGGAACGCAGGCCTGCGTCATCGCGAGTGTACCAAACACGTTCACTTCGAAAACCTGCCGTGCGCGGTCCATCGGCATAAGCGCAAGCGGGCCGAGTTGACTGACGCCGGCGTTATTGACCAATACATCCGCCGCGAACTCCGCCGCTTGCGCGCGATCGTCGGCGTTTGTGATATCCAGCTTGATCGGCGTTATTCGGTTAAGTTTCTCAAAACTAGCTGCTTGGGTCGTTGAAATAACGCCAGCCAAGATATCGTGGCCCCGTTCCGCCAATTCTATCGCGGTTAAACGTCCGAGCCCGGTGCCAGCGCCAGTTATGAGAATTTTCATTTGAGATCCCTTATCTTCGCTATTTTACCGGAACTATAACGGAAGGACCCCTACATTCAAAATCCGTGCGGATTAACGACTGCGGCTCATTGCGGTCGTTCGCGCGTGGCAGATGCAGCTTTGGAACAAATTCATCCATCGTCCCCACAGCTTCCGTCATCGCTATCCGCATTTCTGGGGTCGCGCGGCTCGCGTTCCGGCCTTATAACCCCCACACCTGCCACAGTGGAGCTGCCCCATGACCTATGATCTCTCGCCCATCGACAAGGCGAAATTCGCCGCCGCCAAACGTGCCACCGACTTTGTCGAGGACGGGATGCGCGTGGGGCTTGGCACCGGCAGCACCGCCGCCTGGCTGGTCAAATGTCTGGGCGAGATGGTGCAGAACGACGGGCTGCGCATCAAGGGCGTGCCAACGTCCAGCCGCACAGCCCAGATGGCGCGCGAAGTCGGGATCGAGGTGATTTCACTGGACGAGGCCAAGTGGCTGGACCTGACCATCGACGGGGCCGATGAATATGACGGCAACCTCAACCTGATCAAGGGCGGCGGCGGCGCGCATCTCCAGGAAAAGATCGTGGCGACGGCCAGCGACCAGATGGTCGTCATCGCCGATATCGGCAAGCAGGTTGAAACGCTGGGCGCATTCCCCTTGCCCGTCGAGGTGATCCCCTTTGGCTGGCAGACCACGAAAACCCTGCTCGAGGAAACGCTGATCGGGATGGATGTGCTGGGACGCACCACCAGCCTGCGCATGAACGGCGACCATCCGTTTATCACCGACGAGGGCAACCATATCATTGATTTGCACCTCAACCGGATCGGCAACGCCCGCCAGCTCAGCCTTGTGCTCAATCAGATTCCCGGCGTGGTGGAAAACGGGCTGTTCATCGATATCTGTGACGCCGTCGTGATCGGCCACGGCGATGGCCGCGTCGAGGTGCGTGACATCAATCAGGGCACGATCGAAGAAAGCCAGATCGAATTTGTGGAATCCGAAAACCTGTTCAGCGATCTGTAAACGCATGGAACTTTGCCGTAGCGTCCGCCGGTCGACGTTGACTTGCGCAAACTCTGTGCGACTGACGCTTTGACGAAACCGGCGTCACGCTAAACGACGGCTTCTCAATCCAACTGGTGCGGTGTGGGGCGGCGACGTGGGCAAACCCGCCCGGGGATCGTCGCGATGACGTGATGGCCCACAGAACGGATAGTGCGGCCCTGTGCGTTGAATTCTGTCCGGCCCGCCCTGATTCGGCGCATCAGGCTCCGCGCATCTGAGGGCGCAAATTTACCGCGCCTGTGCTGGCATTCCGCCGCGCCTTATGATCTATGCTGCATGATCGTTTTTCCCAAAGGCCGACCCATGACCGACTTTGACTATGACCTTTTCGTAATTGGTGGCGGTTCGGGGGGCGTGCGCGCGGCGCGCGTGGCCGCCGCGACGGGGGCCAAGGTGGCACTGGCCGAAGAATACCGCATGGGTGGCACCTGCGTGATCCGCGGCTGTGTGCCCAAGAAACTGATGGTCTTTGCATCCGAATACCACGAAATGTTTGCTGACGCGCGCGCCTATGGCTGGGACGTGGAAGACGGGCAGTTTGACTGGACCCGGTTTCGCGGCAAACTGCACGCCGAACTTGACCGGCTGGAAGATGTGTATCGCCGCCTGCTGGACGGGTCGGGCGTTGAAATCGTCGACAGCCGCGCAACGCTGGCCGATCCACACACCGTCAAATTCACCGATGGCAGCACCAAATCGGCCAAACATATTCTGATCGCCACCGGCGCACGCCCGCAACCGCCTGACATGAAGGGCGCCGAGCTGGGGATTTCCAGCAACGATATCTTTAATCTCGACGCGCTGCCCAAATCCATTCTGATTGTCGGCGGTGGTTATATCGCCTGTGAATTTGCCTGTATTCTGCACGGGTTGGGTGTGGCGGTGACGCAGTTCTATCGCGGCGCGCAAATCCTGCGCGGTTTTGATGACGAGGCCCGCGGGCTGGTCAGCGAAGAGATGCAGCAACGCGGCGTCGATCTTCACCTTGGCACCAACGTATTCGAGATGGAAAAGCGCGACGCTGGCGTCTGGATCAAGGCGACAAATGGCACCGAAGGCACTTTTGATCATGTGATGTTCGCCACGGGCCGCGCCCCCAATACCGACGGCATGGGGCTGGCCGAAGCCGGTGTTGAACTGGGCCGTCAGGGACAAATCGTGGTGGATGACTATTCGCAAACCAAGGTGCCCTCGATCTTTGCGATCGGTGATGTGACCAACCGCGTGCAACTGACACCGGTGGCGATCCGCGAGGCGATGGCCTTTGTCGAGACGGTGTTTCAGGGTAATCCGACCAAGGTTGACCACAAACTGGTCCCCAGCGCGATCTTTACGCAGCCGGAAATGGGCACCGTGGGCCTGTCCGAGGAAGCCGCCCGCGAGATCGAGCCGGTGGACATCTACTGCACCTCGTTCAAGCCGATGCAGCAATCCTTTGCCGGACGCACCGACCGCGTGCTGATGAAACTGGTGGTCTCCAAGGCGACCCGCAAAGTGCTGGGCTGTCACATTGTCAGCCCCCAGGCGGGCGAAATGATCCAGCTGGTGGGCATCGCGATCAAGATGGGGGCCACCAAAGAAGACTTTGATCGCACCGTTGCCGTGCATCCGACGATCTCGGAAGAATTGGTGACGATGCGAGAACCTGTGCGGAGCGCTTGAAATCCGCTAGAAACTACACAGATTGAACATGACGCCCTAAGTCGGGCCGAGCAAAAAGGGATGAACAGGCGTAATGGCTGGAAACAATGGTGGCCCCTGGGGGGCGGAGGCAATAACGGGTCAGGTGGCGACGACGATCGCGACCGTCAAGGCGGCAATCGCGGACGCCGTCCCGGTGAACCACCCCAAATTCCCGAAATCGACGAGTTGATGAACAAGGGCCGCGAACAGCTGCGCGTTTTGATGGGCGGCGGTCGCGGTGGCAACAACGGCGGCGGCGCCGGCGGTGGCGCCGGTGGTCCGCAAATCACCCGTGGCATGGTTGGCCTTGGGGTTCTTGCGCTGGTCGTGCTTTGGGGGCTGTCGTCGTTCTACACGATCCGTCCCGAACAAAAATCGGTCGAGCTGCTTTTTGGCGAATGTAACGAGCCCTGCATCGGCGAACCGGGTCTGAACTTTGCCCCCTGGCCGATTATCACCCGCGAAATCGTCAATGTTTCACAGGAACGCGTGATCGAGATCGGCGAAGAAGAGGTGCCCGCACAGCTCAGCGACAGCCGTCTTGTGCAAAGCCAGCTTGAGGCGGACATCGGCCTGATGCTGACCGGTGATGAAAACATCGTCGATATCGACTTTCAGGTGGTGTGGAATATTACCTCGCCTGACAGGTTCCTGTTCAACCTAGCCGATCCCGAGGAAACCATCGCGGCTGTGGCAGAATCGGCCATGCGCGAAATTATCGCCACCTCTGAATTGGCCAACCTGAACCGCGAACGTGGCGTGATCCGTGATCGCCTGCACGAGCTGACCCAGGCCACCCTTGATAGCTATGACAGCGGCGTGAACATCGTGCGTATCAACCTTGACCAGGCCGATCCGCCTGCAACGCAGGTGCAGGTTATCGATATCGACGGGCAGCAACGTCTGACCTCGCCTTTGGATGCTTTCCGCGACGTGCAGGATGCTGAACAGGAACGTATCCAACTGCAGAACCAGGCCGACGCCTATGCCAACCGTGTGACGGCGGGTGCGCGTGGTAATGCCGCGCAAATTCTTGAAGCCGCCGAAGGTTATCGTGCCCGCGTCGTCAACGAAGCGCAGGGTGAGGCCGCGCGCTTTATCAGCGTTCTCGAAGAATACACCAAGGCCCCAGACGTGACCCGTCAGCGCCTTTATCTCGAGATGGTGCAGGAAGTTTACGGCCGATCCGACATCATCCTGCTGGATGATAACGGCGGGGCAGGAGGGGCAGTGCCATATCTGCCGCTTGATACCATCCGTCGTCCAGCCACAGGGGGGGCAAACTAATGAACAAGTCAGTCTTTATTCTGCCGCTTATCGTGATCCTGATCGCAGCCGGGCTAAGTTCGATCTTTATCGTGGATGAACGTGAAAAGGCGCTTGTGCTGCGCTTTGGCCGTGTGGTCCAGATCAAGGAAGACCCGGGTATCGGCCTGCGCATTCCGATCATTGATCAGGTAATCACCTATGATGACCGGATCATTTCCATCGACATGGAAGCCCAGGAAGTCATCCCCAATGATGACCGCCGCTTGATCATCGACGCCTTTGCCCGCTACCGGATTTCCGATGTGGAACAATTCCGTCAAGCCACAGGCGCGGGCGGTGAGGCCTCGATTGCAATGGCCGATAACCGTCTTGAGCAAATCCTGCGCGATAAAACCCGCGAAGTTCTGGGTTCGGTCAGTTCCGGCGATATCTTGTCCACCGACCGGACCGCGCTGATGCTGCGCATTCGCAACGGCGCCATTGCCGAAGCCAATTCGCTGGGTCTGACGGTCATTGACGTGCGCCTCAAACGCACCGACCTGCCGACGGAAAACCTGGCGGAAACCTTCCGCCGCATGGTGTCGGAACGTGAACGCGAGGCCGAAGACGAACGCGCCCGTGGCCGCGAAGCCGCGCAGCGTATCCGTGCGCAGGCCGACCGGACCGTGATCGAGCTTGAATCCGACGCCGAACGTCTGGCGCGTATCGCCCAGGGTGAAGCAGACGCGGAACGCAACGCGATTTTCGCCGATGCCTTTGGTCAGGACCAGGAATTCTTCCAGTTCTACCGCTCGCTCGAGGCCTATCGTGGCGCTTTGTCGGAGGGGAACACACGTCTTGTCCTGAGCCCCGATAACGAGTTCTTTGACTACCTGCGTTCGCCTTCTGGTGCGCCAGCGGCGCAATAGGCGGGCCAATGGCCGTCGTGCTTCTGGCCCTCGGGTTGGTTTTGATCGTAGAGGGGCTGGTCTATGTGCTGGCCCCTTCACTCGTCGAAGATATGCTTGCCGCCCTGCGCAACATGCCCATCGAGGCACGGCGCGTAGCCGGGGCGCTGGCGCTTGTCACCGGGCTGGCGCTGGTCTGGTTCGCATCCGCGCTGGGCATCGATCTGTTCACATCGCAGTGACAGGCCGTGCACAAGGTTTGAGTTGCGCGCTGCGCATACTACATAGATGATCATAGCAATGGCCGCAGCAGCGGCACCAGTCCAATACCAAGGAGATCCCCGTGAATTCTAAGGCGATCGCAGTTCAATCTTCTCGTTACACTACCATGATCCGCGCTCTGGCTGCGCTGATGCTTGGCCTTGCGGTTCTGGCGGCACAAGTCGCGCCAGGCTTCGCCCAGGAGCGACCGGCGACCTTCGCCGATCTTGCCGAAATGGTCAGCCCGGCGGTTGTGAACATCACCACGACCACCGTGGTGGCAGGGCGCACCGGCCCGCAGGGGATCGTTCCCGAAGGCTCCCCGTTCGAGGATTTCTTTCGCGATTTCGAGGATCGTCAGGATGGCGCGCCGCGCCGTTCCTCGGCTCTTGGATCGGGTTTCGTGATTTCTGCTGACGGGTATATCGTCACCAATAACCACGTGATCGTCGATTCAGACGAAATCATGATTGAATTTTTCTCGGGTCAGGAATTGCCCGCGGAAATTATCGGCACAGACCCCAATACCGACCTTGCCCTGCTCAAGGTCGATGCAACCGACCTGCCTTTCGTTGTTTTTGGAGACAGCAATGGCGCGGGCGCGCGTGTCGGCGATTGGGTCATGGCGATGGGCAACCCGCTGGGGCAGGGCTTTTCGGTCAGCGCCGGAATCGTTTCGGCGCGTAACCGTGCATTGTCAGGCACTTACGATGATTACATCCAGACCGATGCCGCAATCAACCGCGGCAACTCGGGTGGGCCGCTGTTCAATATGGACGGCGAAGTCATCGGCGTGAACACCGCCATCCTGTCGCCCAACGGTGGCAGCATCGGCATTGGCTTTGCCATGTCCTCGGCTGTGGTGGTCAATGTGGTCGATCAGCTGCGCGAGTTTGGTGAAACGCGGCGCGGCTGGCTGGGCGTGCGCATTCAGGACGTCACCCCCGATATGGTCGAAGCCATCGAAGGGCTGGATATGGCGCGCGGCGCGATGGTCACTGATGTGCCGACCGGCCCCGCCGAAGATGCGGGTATGTTGTCGGGCGACGTGATCTTGATGTTTGACGGCACCGAAATTGCGGATACGCGCGAGTTGGTCACCATCGTCGGCAATTCGCCGGTTGGCAAATCTGTCCCCGTCCAGGTGCTGCGCGCAGGCGAAATGGAAGACCTGACCGTCGTGCTGGGCCGCCGTGAAACCGCCGAAGCGGCGGGCACCGACCCTCAGCCCGAAGCGATGGAACCCGCCATGACCGATCTGATGGGCATGACCCTGTCCGAAGTCACACCGGACCTTGTGCAGGAATATCAGCTTGGCAAAGGTGACGGTCTTGTGGTGACGGATGTTGCGGCCGATAGCGAAGCGGCAGAAAAAGGTATCCTTGCCGGCGATCTGATCACCGAAGCGGGCCAGCAAAAGGTCGCCACGCTGGGCGATCTTGAGGCGCGTATCGTCGAAGCCGAGGAAGCAGGGCGCAAGTCGATCCTGCTGCTGATCCGGCGCGGCGGTGATCCACGCTTCGTGG
This sequence comes from Octadecabacter sp. SW4, assembly GCF_008065155.1. NCBI lineage: Bacteria > Pseudomonadati > Pseudomonadota > Alphaproteobacteria > Rhodobacterales > Roseobacteraceae > Octadecabacter > Octadecabacter sp. SW4. The sequence goes on from NZ_CP042819.1 coordinate 995,292, forward strand.
CGCTTGGCCTGGAGTAAGACTGTTTTGACCACCGCACAAAGGGCGTCCCGCGGGGCGCCCTTTTTGTTTGGCGAGTGACGCAAATTTTGCAGGTTCATGCCGCGCGTGCCTTGATTCCGTGCAAGGCCCCAAACCTTGACGCATCGCCCCACCACACCTATCTACGCTCACAGGTTCGGAATGCCTGCCGCTCGCCCCCCTTGGGGATGGTGAAATTCCGCCACGATCCCACGGCTTTCAACAGACATTGTTGGCAGACCGGCAATGCGAGCCCCGATCACTGGTCCAACGTCACGTTGAAAAGGCTGATAATATGCAGACCAATACCATTGCGACCCTTAAGGATCAGGCCCGCCGTTTGCGCGCAGACCTGACCAAGCGCGGCCACGACACGACCCATTCGCAAGCGCTTGAAATGCTGGCCCATCAGATGGGACAGCGCGACTGGAACACGCTTGCCGCGCTTGCGCAGCGCGCCAACGCACCTGCGCCACTGACCCTTGGGGCGCGGATCGCCGGGCGCTACCTTGGCCAGGATGTCGCGGGCACCGTGCTGGCGATTGCCGCGCACGCAGGGCTGACACGGCTGACGATCAAATTGGATGAACCGGTTGATGTGGTGCGTTTTGACAGCTTTTCGTCCCTGCGCCGCCGGATCACCGTCAGCTTGAACGATGCAGGCGTGACCCCGCAACGCACCTCGGACGGGCAGCCGCACTTCGTGCGCCTGGCCGCTTAACCCTCGGCGTTCAAGACCGCGCTGGAGAGGGCCACAAGGCCCAGGCCCCGCGCGGTTTCGATATCCAGAACCGGTAGGTCATGGCCGCCGTTCTGGCGCTGGTAAGTCTGGATTGCGCGCCCCGTGCGCGCATCCAGCACACCAGTGATTTCGCCACGGTAAAACCCGCGCGCGCCCAAGGCACGCTGCACCGAGGCCACGAATTGCGGTGTCAGCGCATCCGGGCACAGCGTTTCAAATTCAACCTCGCGGCGTTCACGCAAAATGCGCTGGCGCGTGACCGTGCGAAACGCCGCAGGGCTGCGCACCGTTCCGTCGCTGTCCAGCACGGCGGGCTGCACGATGATCTGTTCGGTCACGGTTTCGATCACCGCAGGCGTGGTTTCCTGCGCAAAACAGCGCCCCGCGCCATCGGTTGTGATCGGTGTTTCATCAGGCACATTCGCGGGCGCGACGCAGGCAGCAAGCACCAGCGCCCCCGCAATCGGAGCCAGAATTCGGAACGGCTTGGTCATCTGCTCTGCCTTATGGGTCTTGCGCCCGCTTGAAGCTTGATAGCGCAAAACCCGTGCGCGGCCTAGTCATCTGTTCACAACCTCGACAGCCTGTCGCATCCAGCCCACACAACACCATTTTGGGGCTGGCAGGGCCGTGGCGCGCACCCTAAATAGAGGCCAACAGAAATTGCGGATCGCAAAGGGGCGAAACACATGGCAAAAATCACCTACGTCGAACATGGCGGCAAGGAACACATCGTCGAGGTTGCCAACGGGCTGACCGTGATGGAGGGCGCGCGCGACAACGGCATTCCGGGGATCGAGGCCGATTGCGGCGGCGCCTGCGCCTGTTCCACCTGCCACGTTTATGTTGATCCGGCCTGGGTCGAAAAGCTGCCCGCCAAGGACCCGATGGAAGAAGACATGCTTGATTTCGCCTATGAACCCGATCCCGACCGCTCGCGCCTGACGTGCCAGCTGAAGGTGACGGATGCGCTGGATGGTTTGCGCGTGCAGATGCCCGAAAAGCAGATCTGATGCGGTTGTGTGCACTTGCCCTGGCCCTTTGGCCCGTTTTGGCGGGTGCCGAACCGATCACCGCCGCGCGCTACAGTGAACCGACAACCCGTTACGATCACGGCGTGCTTGGCGATGCTGTGGAATGGGGCGCGCTGGAAATGGATGTCGGGGGGCGCGAGATCACCCTGCGGCTTCCTGAAACCCATGTATTCGAGGATATCGCGCCGCGCCTTGTGACCCTGCCCGATGGGGATGTGGTTGTGATGACAGTCGAAACCTCGATCGCCCAAGGCGCGCGGCTTGCGCTTTACGATGAAAATGGCGTGGTGGCTGCGACCCCCTACATTGGCCAGACCAACCGCTGGCTTGCGCCCATCGGTGCGGCTGATCTGGACGGCGACGGGGCGATTGAGGTTGCCTATATCGACCGCCCGCATCTGGCGCGCATCCTGCGGGTCTGGCGTTACGCTGACGGCGCGCTGACATTTGTGGCGCAAACCCCGGGCCTGACCAACCACCGCATCGGCGAAAGCGATATCGGCGGGGGCTTGCGCGATTGCAACGGCGTGATCGAGATGATCACCGCCAATGCCGACTGGACCCGCGTGATGGCTACACGTCTTGTGGATGGCACTTTGGTGTCCCGCGATATGGGGCCGCACCGCGGGCGCGCGGACCTGACGGCGGCGCAGTGCTGCTAACCCAGATGTGCGGCCAATACGGTCAAGGCGGCAATTTCACAGATTTGTTGGGTCGCGCCCAGAATGTCGCCGGTCTGGCCTTTGATCTTGGCCATCGCGATCACGGCGCAAGCGATCCCCGCCAGGGCCACGACCAAGAGCACCGCAAAGGCCGACCACGGTAAGAATACCACCGTAACCGCCAGCGCGATCAGGCCGGCAAGGGCAGCTGTCGCGCCGCTCGGGCGACCGACGCTTTGGCTCAGACCACCGGCGCGCGCATTGGGCAGGGCCGCCATCATCGTCACCATCGGCGCGCGGCTGACAGTGGCAACAACGATCAGCGGCGCCCAAAGAAACCCCGCCGACAGGATCGCAACCAGTGCCGCCCACCGCAGCAACAGCGACACCCCCAATGCCAGAACGCCGTAGGTGCCAATCGCGCTGTCCTTCATGATCTCAAGGCGGCGGGCGATCTCCCAACCGCCCCACAATCCGTCAGCGCTGTCGGCCAGCCCGTCTTCGTGCATCGCCCCGGTGACAACGATCTGCACGGCAAGGATCAGACCGGCGACGATCATGACGGGCGTGCCAACCCAAAGGGCAAACGCGCCGATCAGCGCGGTAATTCCCGCCACGACAACGCCCGCAAGCGGAAAGGCCCAAGCCGCCGCCGCGCCGCGTGCCGTGGCGCGATCTATGTCGATCCGCACCGGCAGCCGGGTCAGCAAACCCAGTGCTGCAGGCACGTCCTGCGCCGTCATCAACGGGCGTGTGTGCGAAATGTCGGCATTGCGCATCAAGATGACCTTTCGAGGCTTTTCACAGGCGGCCAAGGCGTTAGACAGGGGCCAGAATGATCAGAGCGAGGACAAAAATGCCAGCCCCCTTTACCACATTGGACGAATTTCGCGCGACCCTTGCTGCTGCACCCGCCGCCGATGAAACCGCCCGCGCGGGGGCTGCGGCCCGCAATGGTCAGCTTACCAAACCGCCGGGTGCGCTGGGGCGGCTTGAAGACCTTGCGATCTGGTATGGCGCGTGGCGCGGCACCGAGACGCCGGAAATCAGAAACCCGCAAGTGATTGTTTTCGCAGGTAATCACGGCGTCTGCGCGCAGGGTGTATCGGCCTTTCCGCCCGAAGTGACGGTGCAGATGGTCGCCAATTTCGAACACGGCGGTGCCGCGATCAACCAGCTTTCCAAAGCCTTCGGTGCGCGCATGGACGTGCATGCCCTGTCGCTTGACGCGCCCACCGCCGATTTCACCGCCGGTCCCGCAATGTCCGAGGACGAGGTGATCGCGGCGCTGCGCACCGGTTGGGAGGCGGTTGATCCGGCAGCCGATCTACTGGTGACGGGCGAAATGGGAATCGGCAACACCACATCCGCCGCCGCCATCGCAACGGCGTTGTTTGGCGGTGACCCGGCTGACTGGACGGGGCGCGGCACTGGCGTCGATGATGCAGGCCTTGCCCGCAAGACCGATGTGGTTGCGCGCGGGTTGGCCGCGAACCCAAGCGCGGCCAAAGACCCGCTTGCGGCCCTGCGTTGCCTTGGCGGGCGCGAGCTTGCGGCGATGGCCGGGGCAATTGCCGCCGCGCGCGCGCAGCGCATCCCGGTAATCCTTGACGGGTTCATCTGCACCGCTGCCGCCGCAACTTTGGCGCAGGCGCAGGCGGGCGCGCTGGATCACGCGGTTGCGGGGCATCAAAGCGCGGAAGGGGCGCATGCGGCTTTGCTCGCCAAGATCGACAAGGAACCACTGCTGCAACTTGGCTTGCGCCTTGGCGAAGGGTCGGGCGCGGCACTGGCGATTGGTATCCTCAAGGGGGCGGTGGCCTGCCATTCCGGCATGGCCACCTTTGCCGAGGCAGGTGTAGCCGCGGGTTAGGCCTTGGGGCGCCCGCCAGCGGCGCCCCTTTTGACCTTTTCATCATCAAGTTTCGCGGTCAGTTCGGTCTCAAGCGCCTTGTTCATCTCGCGCGCGCGGGCCACATAGGCCGCGTTCTGTTCGATCGGCACATCCGGCTTCCACAATTCGGCCAGATCGCGCAGCGATGCGCGATCCTGATGGTAGAACGCCATTTCGGCCTCATTCGCCTCGAATTCAGAAAGACCCATATTTTCAAGCACATAGCGGCCTGCGCGCAGCGAACTGTCAAACATTTCGCGCACGATGTCATCTGCACCGGCCTGATAGAGTTCATAAACATGAATGCGGTCATGGGCGCGCGCGACGATGTGCAAATCGGGGCGCTCCTTGCGGGCATATCTCACCAACCGCAAAGAGGCCGCGCGATCGTCAAGGGCGACGACCAGCACCGTCGCGTCGTCCAGCCCGGCGGCGTGTAACAGATCGGGGCGGGTCGGATCGCCAAAGAACCCCTTGAAGCCAAAGGTGCGCATGGTCTGCACTGTCGTCAGATTGTTGTCGATTACCACTGTGCTAAAGCCCGAAGCCTGCACAAGCCGGTTCACGACCTGCCCAAAGCGCCCGATTCCGGCGATGATCACCTGTCCGACCTCGTCTATTTCATCCGCGGGATGATCCTGATCGCCAGTCATGTTCCGGCTCAGCAATTCAAAGACAATGAACAACAGTGGCGTGACCAGCATCGAAAGGGCAACGACCAGCAACAGGGTCTCGGACAGGCCTTGGCCCAGCACACCTTGCTGTAGCGAAAAAGAGATCAGCACAAAGCCGAATTCACCTGCCTGCGCGAGGCCCAGCGTGAACAACCAGCGGTCGCGCCCGTGTAATTTGAACAGGCGGGCCAGTAGATAGAGCACCGCACCCTTAGTAACGATCACGCCCGCCGTCAGCCCCAGAATACGCGCCGGGTCACCGAATAGAACGGCAAAATTGATACCCGCCCCGACAGTGATAAAGAACAGCCCCAGCAACAGCCCCTTGAAGGGTTCAAGGTCGCTTTCCAGCTCGTGGCGGAACTCCGAGTTGGCCAGAACGACCCCCGCCAGAAACGTGCCCAAGGCGGGCGACAGGCCAACCATGCCCATCAGCACGGCAATCGAGACCACCATCAACAGGGCCAGCGCCGTATACATTTCGCGCAGGCGGGCGTGGTGGATATAGCGAAACACCGGTCGGGTCAGAAATATGCCGGCCAGAATGATCACGGCCACCGCGCCCAGCGTCACAAGCGTAACGCCCCATCCGGGCAGACCCTCTACAAGGCTCAGCGCCCCCTCGCTTGCGGCAGACGCGTGTTGGTCTTCCGTCACGAGCTGCATCGATCCGTCCGGCGCAAACGCGACAGGCGCGGAAATGACCAGCAGCGGCAAAAGCGCCAGCATCGGGATTACTGCAATATCCTGCGTCAGCAGCACCGAAAACGTCGAACGTCCGCCACCGGTCTGCATCAATCCCTTTTCCGAAAGGGTCTGCAAAACGATCGCCGTTGACGACAGCGCAAAGATCATCCCGACAGCCAGCGCGGTGGGCCATGCGAGGCCAAGAAACATGCCCGCCGCCATGATCAGGGCCGTTGTCAGACCGATCTGCGCGCCGCCAAGGCCGACCAGCCGGTGCCGCATATCCCAAAGCGCGCGCGGTTCAAGCTCCAGCCCGATCAGGAACAGCATCATTACCACGCCAAATTCAGCGAAATGCTGCAAATCCACCGTCTCGGTGCCCACAAGACCAAGCACGGGGCCGATCACGATCCCGGCCAACAAATAGCCAAGCACCGAGCCAAGCCCGAGGCGCGCAGCCAAAGGCACCGCGATCACCGCAGCGCCAAGATAGATCGTTGCTTGGAACAGGAAACTTTCCATTGGGCCTTGTCGGTTAAGGGGCGCGCCAGTGCAACGCATCGGCCCTCAGTGTAAAAGCGGTAGAGTGGTCAGCCGCTGGGCATTTGCAGCTGAAATGTGCGCCCTCTTACTGTATAGTTCAACGTGCTATCGCCGATGGCCTGCACGCGCCCGCCATCCAGACGATCACCCACACCGACGCGCACAAGGCGGCCATTGTCCAACCGCACTAGTGCGCGGCGCGCATCAGGGGTGCCAAAAACACCGATCAGGTTGATGTTGTGCAGGTTGATCGCGCCCTCCAGTGTCGCGGCCCGTGCCACCCCGCCAGACGTCGGCCCGCTTGGCGCGACGGTTCGCGGCACAACGGCGGCCACTTGTTGCGCCACGCGGGTCTGGTTTTCGCGCGCGCGCGATACAACCCGCGAGAAATTGCGTGGGCGCATATCAGGACGCAGCGAGGCGGTGATCGCCAGCGGCGTCGCATTAACGATCATGCTGGGCGGCGGTCCGGCTTGGGCGGATTGCGCAGCGGCAATGGCGGCGGCCACTTCGGGGGCGATTTGCAAGGTTGGCGGTTCAGCGGCGGTCGGGACTGCGGGTTCGACTTCGGGTTCTGGTTCGGGCGCGGCTGCGGGGACCAGACCATCAGGGCGCAAACGGGGGCGGAACCCCGACAGGCGCGGATCAGGTTCGGGCACGGGGGCGGCAACGGGCGCAAGCCCGCCGGGGCGGGGCAGCGGGCGCAGGGCGGTCAAGGCGATACCGCCCGCTGGCGCCGGTTCTTCTGTGACAGCCCCGGGAGCCGCGTCTGGCTCAGATTCAAGCGCAGTTTCCGGTGCAGTATCGGGCGTTGCCTCAGGTGCGACAGCCGCATCGCTTTGTGGGCGCAGACGAGGACGCAGTGTGACCTCGCTCGGCGCGGCGGATACGAACGCGGGCGCGGCTTGGGGCGTGGTCTCGGGTCTGGTTTCGGGTGCGGCGGCCACTTGCGGGGCGATGGTGCCCGGACGCACGGGCGGCAAGACAGATGGGCTGCCCGCGATCAACACGATCCCGTCCGGCGTCAACGTTCCCTCGGGCGTGGCCAGAACCAGGCCGCGTTCATCGCGCGGGAAATCGGTGCCGGGCGGGGGTGGATTGACGGGCGCAAGCATCGAGCCATCACGCGCGGCCATCGAAAAGTCAGGAATTTCAGGTGTTTGTTGGCGCGTGATGGGCTGCGTTGCAGCAACAGTCAAAGCGCCAATCACATCGGTGCGCGGTGTTTGGGGACTGCGTGGTGCCCTTTGCCAAACGCCTGTGGCGGCATAGATTCGCTGAGCTTCGGCGGGGCTCAGGACCTCTCCCATCAGCGCGAAGTCGGGGGCGTCGGGCGTCACTGCGTCATCTGTGCCGCCCTGCCCCAAAGCGGTGCCATCGTCCAGCGCGGCCACCCCCGATGCCGGATCAATGTCGGGGGGGTGGCAGGCTGTGCAACCGGATCAGTGGCCGCCGTTTCAACAGTGCCACGGTTGAACCAGCCTGCCAGCCCGTCCTCTGAGATAATGGCGGCAAATGCGGCAACGGCGATCAGGAACAACAGCAATACCGCCGTCAGGATCAAGCCAAGAAAACGGGGCTTGCCGCCGACGACTGTCGTGGATTTTGCCTTGGCGGGCTTGCGCGCACCAAAAACGGTCATCTGGCTTTGTTCGTCCGATTGTGCCGCGGCCGGGGCTGTTTGCGGCTTTTCGGCGCGTTCCTTGCGGCGGCTGCGAAACAGACCGGGTTTGTCGGGTATGTCAGTATCGGGCGCGCGGGCAGGGGCGGCGAGGGGGGCTGGTTCCGGCGTCTCCTCTGGGGCTTGCGCAGGCGTGTGAGTGGGCACAATCGCTTCAAAATGCTGCACCTCGGCGTCCGGCACCGCAGTTTGCGCCACACCTGTCACGGCGGGGGCGTCGGCGGGATCGGGCGTCTCTGCGCGCAAGGGCGTCACCGGTGCCGCCACGCCATTGCGATCGCCAACCTTGACGCCCGCAAGCGCGGGCATGGGACTGGTGTTCTTACCCTGCGGCACGGCCAGCGGCGGCGGGTCCATGCGGGTCTCGTTCGCCGGTTTCGCGGCACGGGCGGGCGCAAAGACGGGTGGTGCCTTGGGGGTTGGCGCATCGCTGGCCGGTGCCGCAAGAGGTGCGCGCGGACGGGCCGCAAAGACCGGCTCGCCAGCCGGTGCGGGCGTCTCGTCGGCAAGGTCAATATCTGCGGTGTCGTCCGGCGCGGATGCGGCCAGCGTAAGTTCTTCGAACATGTCCGACGGATCGCTTGGCGCGATATCGGGCGCTGGCTTGGTGGGCGGCGCAGTGTCAGCGGCAGCATCCGGCGTTGCGTCAGGCGCAGGGTCCGGCGCTGCCACTTTTTCGGGTTCCGGCGCGGCGACTTCCTCGGGTTCGGCAATGGCGTCGGGTGCGGGATCAGGCTTTGCCGCCCCAACGTCGGCAACGCCGATCACAACCACCGGGTCTTCGTCACGCTGGACGTCAAAGCCGTCAAGCGCGCCAAAAAAAGCCTCGCCGACGAAAGTGAACGCTTCGGGCACCGCAGCAAAACACACCGGTTCAAAGTTGTGTTCGGTTGCGAAACTTGCCGCCTCGTCCAGGGTTTCGCGCGCGACTGCGGCCACGTAGGTGCGCCCGCCGCCCTTGGTGAAATCGACCGCCAGATCGGCCACCGCATAGGGGGTCGCGCCATCCAGCGCCGCCAGCACATCGTCCATTTCGACGCGGGTCGAGTCAAGCGCGAGGTATTTTATTTGCTCGTTTGGAATCAACAGCTTGGTGCGCAATCCGCCCGGTTCGATGGTCAGCGCTTGCGCCCGCAATTGGGCAAGGGCCGCGCCCAGATCATCAACATCCAGCGCAACTTCACCCACCATGTGCCAGCCATCCTGCACGCGGTGCAGCAGGCGGATGCCTTCGAATGTAAGTGAAAGTGCGAAATTCGGCGTCATTGCCCGGCTGTATCATCCCGATGGGTGGGGGAAAAGCACCCCCCTGCGTTGCCGCAAAGCTATAGCAGGTTTCCGCCAAGTCCAAGCGCCCGCGTGCCTTTTTGTGACTTTTAAGCGGGTCTGGGGGGCCACAGCGCAGCCCCCCGATGATGGCTCAGGCGGTTGCCTTGGTCAGGGCCTGATCCAGATCGGCAATCAGATCGTCAACGCTTTCAATGCCGATCGACAGGCGGACAACATTCGGGCCGGCACCTGCGGCTTCTTGTTGTTCAGGCGACAACTGGCGGTGGGTCGTGCTGGCCGAATGGATGATCAGGCTGCGGGTGTCCCCAAGGTTGGCCACATGGCTGAAAATCTCAAGGTTATCGACCAGTTTGACGCAGGCGTCATATCCGCCCTTCACGGCAAAGGTGAACAGCGCGCCCGCGCCCTTGGGGCAGACATCCTTGACCCGGGCAAAGTAGGGCGAGCTTTCCAGCCCCGCGTAGGTCACGTAATCCACACGCGGGTCCGCCTCAAGCCATTTGGCCACGGCCTGTGCGTTCTGCACGTGGCGATCCATGCGCAGCGACAGGGTTTCGATACCCAGCAAGGTGTAATGCGCCGCCTGCGGGTTCATCGTCATCCCAAGATCACGCAGACCAATCGCGATGGAATGAAAGGTAAAGGCCATCGGCCCAAGTGCCTCGCCAAAGTTCAACCCGTGATAGGCTGGCTCGGGCGCTGACAGGGACGGGAACTTGTCGCTCGCGGTCCAGTCGAACTTGCCCGAATCCACCACACATCCACCGGTAACGGTGCCATTGCCTGTCAGATATTTGGTCGTGGAATGCACAACCAGAGTCGCGCCCAGATCAATCGGGCGGCACAGGTATGGCGTGGCCGTGGTGTTGTCGATAATCAGCGGAATTCCCGCCGCGTCGGCAATATCGGCCACCGCACGCACATCCATGATATACCCGCCCGGATTGGCAATCGCCTCGCCGAAGATGGCACGGGTGTCATCGTCAATCGCCGCCTTCACTGCATCCAGATCGTCGAAATCGACGAAAGTGGCGGACCAGCCAAAGCGTTTGATGGTCTGGCTGAACTGCGTGATCGTGCCACCATAAAGACGGGTCGAGGCGACGATGTTCTTGCCCGGCCCCATCAACGGGAACAGCGCCATGATCTGCGCCGCGTGTCCGCTTGAACAGCACACGGCACCAACGCCGCCTTCAAGCGCACAGATCCGCTCGGCCAGGGCCGACACGGTGGGGTTGGTCAGGCGCGAATAAATATAGCCGACCTCTTCAAGGTTAAACAGCTTTGCCGCATGATCGGCGTCGCGAAACACATAGGCCGTGGTTTGGTAAATCGGCACCTGACGGGCACCGGTTGCGGGGTCGGGGTTCGCGCCCGCGTGAATTTGCAGCGTGTCGAAACCAAGTGTCGGCGTGTCGGTCATAGGTCTTCTCCCTGATGTTGCTTGCCGCTAGGTTTAAGGGGAAAGCTGCGCTACCTCAACGCGCGACACGGGAATAAGGAAAAACACATGCCACATCCATTCCATCTGGCCTTTAATGTTCGCGATCTTGACGCCGCGCGCGACTTTTATTCCGGTCACATGGGCGCGCGCGAGGGGCGCAGCACGGCGACCTGGGTCGATTTCGACTTTTTCGGTCACCAACTGAGTCTGCACCTGGGCGAACCGATGGCCACGGCGGCAACGGGCAAGGTCGGCGATCACATGGTGCCGATGCCGCACTTCGGGATCGTGCTGCCATTGGGTGACTGGCAGGCGCTTGCAGACAGGCTAACCAGCCTCAACACGGATTTCATCGTCGCGCCTTCGGTGCGTTTCCGGGGTGAACCCGGCGAACAATGGACGATGTTTTTCCGCGACCCGTCAGGAAACCCAATCGAAATCAAAGGATTGGCAGACAACGCTGATATCTTCAAGCGTGCCTAGTTTCATCTTGCCGGAAATACCTCGGGGTGTTTGAGGGGCAGCGCCCCTCATCAAAAAATCGCGTGTGCGCAGCACCCGTCCCGGTCATTACCGCATCCAAAACCCGTTCTTCTTGATCATGTTGCGGACTTGGCGTTCGCGCGGGGGCATGTCGTTTTGATCAAACAGCGCACGCACCTTTTCGCCGCGTTTTTGATAGATCATCCGTTTGAACGGCTCATAGTTTTTCAGCAATTTCTTGACCTTGTTCGGTGCGGCGACAGCCTCAAGAACCTGCACAACATGATCGCTCTCGCGGGCATAAAGCAGCGGCAGCATCCGGTAGTGGCAGGTCACATCACCGTCCAGCCCGTCCAGTTCCGGCCCGGGCCGGCCACCGCCAAGCGAATGGATCACCAACGGCAGGGTGACCTGATCCAGCCAGGGATCAAGCGATTGCAGCACCAGTTCTTCGGGCCGGTCATCACGGATCGCGAGGGCGTATTCCATGAACCGATCACGGAACGCCACGGGATCCGTGCCAAAGAACCAACCTGCGTTGAAATAAAGATAGCGCTCCCAGTATTCATCCGGTTGGGACAGGTCCAGCGTGCTGTCGAACTCCAACCCGAACTTGTCATAAAGCGACTTCCAGGTTTTCGTATAGCCCGGCCAGTAAAGCTCTTCCTCGGGCCAGGTGCCGGTGCGGCGCATGGATGCGGCAGGGCGGGCGAAGTCGAATTGCACTTTTGTGATATCACCGGTGATCAACGTGTCCGTGTCAAAGAACACAAAGGGCTCACCTGCGGGTAGGGTCGACAACCCTTCGATCTTGTTGCCATAGGGATAATCCTGGCCGAAATGAACAGAGTCGAATGGTATGATCTCGGCGCCCATCTCCTCGAGGGCGGCGCGCACATCGCCGGTGATGCGGGTCTCGCCCTTCCACAGCGGTCCGGGCTGGGGTTCGGCGATGATCAGACGCCCGGCGAACGCGGGGGCACAGGCGCGCAGCGACGCCGCGAACAACAGTGCCTCGTATTGCAGCCGCCCGTTCTGGCCAATAACCATGATATTGAAACGCTGGCCTGTTTTCGCCTTTCGCGCCATACTCGCCCTGTCCTCATATATTTCGGGGCAGTATAGATTGAGAAACCCTGCGGCAAAAGCCGTGCCGAGAGGAGATTTGCACGTGTTTGAATTATTCCTGCCTTTTGTGATCGGGATCGCCCTTGGAATCGAACCCGTGCCTGACACCAACGGCACCGAAGTCGCCGAAATGGTCCCCGAACTTGTGATCGAAGAAGGTTCGGGCGATGGGCTGGAAGGGCGCGAACCCGAACCGCAGGTGCCCACGGGCAAATATACGACCGCCCTCGAAGTGCGTCCGATCTTGGCCATGACCAAGTCGAACTGGGTCGCGGTGCGGCTCTACGAGGGGCAAGACCTTGTTTACTTTACACATCTGCTAAGTTGGCGCTGCGGTTTATGGGACGTGCGTTACGGGATCAACGGAGAACCGGCCGACACATCGCTGCTGATGGAACCCTGCAACACCGAATTTGCCACGCCCAACGCGATGATCGATGTGGCGACATTCCTGCCTTACGTCACCTTGCCGCCGGATTCGGTGCAGAGCATCTATATCGAAATTACCTATGACGATGGCACGACAGATTTTGCTCAGTTCAACCGCAACGAGGTGCTGATTCCCTAGGCGTCAGGTGAAATCGACAGCTTCGAGACACAGCGCAGTGGGCAGGTGGCGCGCGACCTCGCGCCACTGTTCGCCCTCATCCAGACTTGCAAACACCGACCCGCTGTTCGTCGTGAAATAAAGGCCGGCAGGGTCGCGCGTATCACCCGCCATCGCCTGACGCAGGACAGTGAAAAAGCACGCCTTTTGTGGCAGGCCCGCGCGCTGCGCCGCCCAGGTTTGCCCGCCGTCGCGACTACGCCAGACTGCGGCGGCGGCGTCAGGCGGAAAACGGCCCGCCATGTCGCCATTAAGTGGTATCGTCCAGATCGTCGCCCCGTCGCGCGGATGCACCCGGATCGGAAAACCAAAGGTCGAAGGCAGGCCCGCTGTAATGTCATCCCAACTGCGCCCGCCATCAGGCGACCGCCAGACCCCATGGTGGTTTTGCTGATACAGCAGGTCCGCATGCCCCGGCGCGCGCATCATATTATGCACGCAGTGTCCGGTTTCCCCGTCGCGTGGCGCTGCCGGATGGTCGTGATGCCCACAGCTTTCGGCGTTGGACAGACGGTTGCGCCTGTCCCAAGTCTTGCCGCCATCTTCGGTAGCGAAAACCCCAGCGGCGGAAATCCCGACCCAGATCTTTTGCGCATCCTCGGGGTGGTGCACGATGCTGTGCAGGACCAGACCCGCCGCACCGCCCTGCCAGTCCTTGGCCGATGGGTGATCTGTCAGCCCCGGGATTTTTTCCCAAGTGGCCCCCATGTCCGCGCTGGCCACAAGCCCTGCCGGTTTGGTGCCTGCATAAAGCCTGCCATGCGCGAAGGACAGCGACCAGATTTGGGCAAAATCGTCGCCAAAGGGCAGGGGCGTGTCGTCCCATCCGACTATCGCCGCGAAATCGGGGTCGTTCGCGGCCCATTGATCCATCGCACCGCGCGTCAGGCGGGTCAGCGCCCATGTCTGCCCCCGATCCTGTGAATGCCAAACGCCGGCCCCGTGAAAATCACCCCCGCCTGCGGCCCAGAGATGCCCGGTCCGCGCGCATCCAGCCACGTGATTGATCGGCCAGCCATCACACAGCGGCCCCGTCACATCCCAGCCGTTGCGATCCGTGCCGCCATGCACAATGAACAGCCCCTTTGTAGTGCCGACAAGAAGGTGCAAATCGTGAGACATGGCACTGACCTAACTGGAAATCGGTCTAACCATATCACACCTCGGCCCATCCCGCGCGCGGTTTTCATGGCGCGACAGCAGCAACGGATCGTTCGATGCGGTGCGCGCCTGAAAACGCTCTCCGACCGCGTGGCGGTAACGGAACGGGCGGTCGATCTGACCCTAGCCCATAGTCTTGAGGTTGCGGGCAATCCGCGGCGCAGCAAAGGCGGCAAAGCGGCGAATTTCGGGGCGTTTGTGTGCAGCCGGTGATGTGATCAACCAGACTGGCAGTTCCGCGTTGGGTGGTGGATCAAAGCAGCGGACAAGGTTCGGGTTTGCGTCGCCGACATGCACCGGGAACGGGCCAATACCCTGTCCGGTTTCGATTGCCATCATCAGGTCATTGACTGTCGCGCACCGGATAATATTGCGGCGCTCGCTGGGGAAATGGTCCAGCAGATGAACGCGGTGATCTTCCATATCTTTGCTAAACGCATCGGGCAGCGCATGTTTGTCAGCATAGGTGCGCGCGGCATAATAGGTCCAATACGTCTGGCCGACTTTTCGCGCAATCAACCTGTCGTCCGAGATCGCCGGTGTCATGCGCAGGGCGATATCGGCCTCTCCCTTGGTCAGGTCTATATATCGCTCCGAAAAAATGAATTCAAAATTCACACCTGGATTTTCCGCGACAAAATCGGCGACCACCTGGCCGATATTGCCAAACGTCTTGTCGCCAACGGAGGTGATACGGATCGGCGCGCTGGTCTTTCCCCTCGCGGCTTCCGCCTCAAACGCAAGGGCGGCCTGTTCGAGGGATTCGGCATAAGGCAAAAGGGCGGTCGCATGTTCTGTCGGAACCACTCCGCGCGTGGTTCTGTCAAACAGGGTCACGTCAAGGACGTGTTCAAGAACGTCGATGCGCCGCGCGACGGTGGTCTGGTTGATCCCCAAATGTCGCGAGGCCGCAAGCGTCGACCCCTCGCGCATCACCGCGAGAAACACGCGCACGTCGCCCCAATCCCTGAACTGGCTCTGCATTATTGCATATCAGCACGGCACCGTGACGGATACCAGCAGAACTTTCCCACCCGTAATCTGTATTCAGCACAACGAAGGAGACCAAACATGACCGCCCTGTTCTTTTCCTCTTTTCCGCGTCTCACCTGGCCCGCACGGAAGGCCGCGCCAAAGCATGACGACAGTGCCCCGGTTCATGACGTCGCGCGTCGCAAGATCGTCAGCGAGATGATCGCGGCAGGTGCCTGTGACAGCGAATATGGCATGCAAATGCTGATGTCGGTCTATCCAGACGAGTTTTGAGAAATGACCGAACCCGCATCGGCCAGTGTGAGCCTGTCAGAAATCGAAAGGCCGGATTACTTGCATGCCGCAGGCCGCTTAACCTTAACTGACTGATTTCTGGAAACTCGGAGTCGGCAAAAGATTTTTCCGGAACATGAAATGCCAGACGATTTTTTGAAATCTCGGCTCGGGAAATCATCGACTTCCGGTTTCCGGACGGGCCGATCCCGGACCCAAATCCCGGTTTGCAGTTTTCCGCAAACTGAACCAACATTTGCCGCCGCCCACGAACAGGAACGCTGCGCGCGCAGAAGGGATTTGAACATGAGATTTCATCGGCTTTATTCAGACGCCCAAGGCGAGAGCCATTGGCAAGACGTTGACGTGGAACTTCGGGAACGGACCTTTGCGCCACCCGCCAAGGCCATTGAAATCTCAACGCCGGAAACCGCCAGGCAAACCATGTTTCTGCGACTGCGCGCAGGGTGGGACGAACCGATACATCCAACGCCTGTTGCGCAAAAACTTGTCTGTCTTGCCGGTTCAGTGCGCGTGACCGCCAGCGACGGCGCGTTCAGGGACATCGGCCCGGGGGATGTTTGGCACATGGAAGACAAGCACGGCAAAGGCCATCACACCGTCGTCACAAGCGATGAAGACTTTTTGTCGGTGATCATTCAACATGAATGACAGGGGCGGGGCGAAAGCGGCCACCTCCCATCGCGCGGCCTGACCTTTTGCGGGCACGCGCGTCCACAAAAATGCCGACCGCGCAGAAAACCCGCATTCTCCATCCGTGCCTTGTTGGGTGGTGACGGCAGTGGGTCAATGTCTGGAAAGTGGTGGGCGACCCTGGAATCGGTGTTGGCGTGGATATTAAGATTATGATTAAGTTAATATTATTAATTACTTATGAGTTCGTAGTGGGTGAATTTTTCCGACTGTGTGTCTAAATTATGAAGATTTGTGTCTAAATATGGAGCCTGTTGTTGAACATTAAGCGTATATGGGTTGGGCCCAAGGTTCATAGTCGGTTGGGTATTGGCCATCAACAATTCTGGTGCCGTAACTCTGATCCTTATCCGGGACGTGATTGATTGGCTCCACTATCCTTGAGCACATGCTCCATCATTCGTAGCAACGCATCGTGCATACCCTTCTTGAAATCATCATCTGACGCATACTTCTTGTACAGATCGATTTCACGACGACGTTCACTGCGCATCGCCTTCTCAAATAGTGCCTCACTCGCGATCCGACGGTTTTGTTCATCGGGGTTACCAACGACCTTATCTTGGAAGGCAGGGTCGGCCATGGCGTGTTTCAGGATGTTAACCAGCTTCACCCGTTGTTCTTCTGGCGTTGCATCCCAACCGGTAAAGTATCGTTCATTGAACGCGGCGATGATCAGATCGAGAGGGTCCTTTTCCGGGTCATCATGGGCACTGCGAGGGTTCGGGTTTGGTGGTTCCAACTCACTATCTGAGTCGTCTAGTCCAATGGTGTACCCGATCTTGACGCGCTCTACTCCATAAGTGGTCAGGTCTACGCTTTCGAGCAGGCCGTTGATTTCATCCTGGTCTGGGTCTTTGACCTTCAGCTTGGGGATCAGGAACTTCAAGAACCAGTGCAGCATCTCCCAATTCGCGTTGGTGAACGGAATGATGCAGGCCACTTGGGCGTAGATTTTCACGAACTGCTTAGCCTTGATCTTGATATCAGGCTTTTGGTCCTCATCAACCTCATCAAACCGTTCAGCAACCGAGTCGAGCAGCGGTGACAACTGGTCCGCGTCGACGGATGCAAAGAACTTCTCGTTGAACTCCACAACCTCGGGCCAGTCATAAATGCCCGTATCATCCAGCGCGTCTTTCAGGTCGTGTAGTACGTTCACATCGGTGGGTTCGCTCAAGGCCGTCGAGGTGTAGAACGGGTCGAACGCATCCTTGATGTCTTCCACCGTGTTGTGGAAATCGAGGATGAAGGTCTCTTCTTTACCCAATTTGTTGTTGCTGCGGTTCAGCCGCGACAACGCTTGTACGGCCAGCACATGTTGTAACTTTTTGTCCACATACATCGTGGTCAGCATGGGTTCGTCGAACCCTGTCAGGAATTTGTTGGCGACGACCAGAATACGGTACTGGTCCGTCTTGAACTCCTTCGTGATATCACGCCCTGGGAAGCCGTTCAGCGTATCCTCAGCGTGCTCCACCCCATCAATCATCTTCTTGCCAGTGAACGCCACCAGGGGCTTGTACGGGCTCCCAGCGGCCCGCAGGGCGTCCCTCAGGGCCAGGTAGTACCGGATGGCGGACTCTATGTTCCGGGTAACCACCATGGCCTTGGCTTTGCCCTTCAGCTTCTTGGGCCGAACAACGTTGCTCTCGAAGTGTTCGAGCATGATACCAGCTTTGGTCTTGATCGTTGTGGGATCAGCCTCGACGTAGGCCCGCAGTTTCCCCTGCGCCTTCTTGGTATTGAACTCGGGGTTTTCATCGACTGATTTTTGAAGCTCGTAATAGCTTTTGTAGGTCGTGTAGTTCTTTAACACATCGAGGATGAAGCCTTCCTCAATCGCCTGCTTCATCGAATACAGATGAAATGGTACAAACTTGCCATCGCTGTTCTGACGACCGAACCGTTCCAGCGTGGTGTTCTTGGGTGTCGCGGTGAAGGCAAAGAACGATGCATTGGTACCCATTTTGCGGGCTTCCATCGCGGCGAGAATTTTGTCCTGCAAGTCTTCCGGTTCTTCCTCGTCACCACCACCACTGATGGCCTCGTTCATCTTATCGGCAGCACTGCCCGATTGGGAAGAATGCGCTTCGTCGATGATTACTGCAAACTTCCGGTCGGAAAGATCGGCGATGCCATCCAGGATGAACGGGAACTTTTGGATCGTCGTGATGATCAGCTTCTTGCCGTTCTCCAATGCGGTTTTCAGTTCAGACGAATTGTATGCATGGGCGACGACGTTTTTCACCTCGGAAAACGCCCGGATGTTGTCCTTCAACTGCTTGTCCAGCACGCGGCGGTCGGTCACCACGATCACGCTATCGAATAGATTCTGCTCCCCAACCGCGTCATAGGTCTCGATCAACTGGTACCCGAGCCATGTGATCGAGTTCGACTTACCTGACCCCGCCGAATGTTGGATCAGATAGCGCTGTCCGACACCATGGGCCTTCACATCGGTCAGCACCTGCCGCACGACATCCAACTGGTGGTACCGTGGGAAGAACAGAGTCTTTTTCTTCTGGCCGGTGTCGGGGTCTTCTTCCTCCACCAGCTTGGCGAAGTGTTCAATGATATTGGTCAGACTGTGCCGGGTCAGCACCTCGTCCCACAGATATGCTGTCTTGTGGCCGGTGGGGTTGATTGGGTTGCCCTTGCCGTGGCCGTCGCCCCTGTTGAAGGGCAGGAAATAGGTGCTCTTGCCCGACAGCTTGGTGGCCATAAACACCTCATCCGTATCGAGGGCGAAATGCACCAGGCAGCGACCGAACTGGAACAGCGGTTCACGGTGGTCGCGGCTTTGGTACTGCTTTCGGGCGTGAGAGACATTCTGGCCCTTCCACGGCTGTTTTAACTCCATGGACACAATGGGTAGACCGTTGATGAGCAGCACCATATCGACCGACGGGTTGCTGTCGGTGGTCGAGAAATTGACCTGCCGGGTGACCGAGAAGATGTTGGCCTCGAACAGCCGCGTCACCTCGGGGGTCTTGGTGTTGTAGGGTAGTCGATAGAGCAGCTTCAGGTGGGCATGATCGACGCTGAGTCCCTTCTTTAGGATCGTCAACAAACCGTCCTTCTTGATCTTATTGCTGAGGCGCTGAAGCACCCGATCTTTCCAGTCCATATAGCTTTTCAGCTTTTCAAGTTCGTCTGATTGCGTGGCTTCGAGGAAGGCCCATAGCTGCACGGTGTCGATGGCCAGTTCGGCATCGAAATCCGCGTTGTTGCCTTGGGTGTAACCACCAGTGTCTGACGTCAGCGCTTATGGGTCCAATTAGGCGTATTTGCTAAGAGAGTGTTTGTTGCTCATCGTAGCCACTGAGGAGTGGACGATGAGAAAGACAACGAAGAGCCCTGGCGAGAAGATCGTCAAAGACATCAAGCGCGCCACGCGCAAGCATTATTCATCCGAAGAGAAGATCAGGATCGTACTGGATGGGCTGCGTGGCGAGGACAGCATTGCAGAGCTGTGCCGCCGTGAAGGCATATCGCAAGGCATTTACTACAAGTGGTCCAAGGACTTCATGGAAGCCGGTAAGCGGCGTCTGGCAGGCGACACTGCGCGGGCTGCAAACACCGATGAGGTCAAAGAACTGCGCCGTGAGGCCAAGGATCTCAAAGAGGTTGTCGCGGAACAGACGCTCGAATTGCGTCTTCTCAAAAAAAGCATGACAGGCGATGGGGGCGACCACGAATGAGGTATCCTGCATCAGAGAAGCTGGAGATCATTCGTTTGGTTGAGGGCAGCCATCTGTCGGCGCGTCTGACACTGGCCAAGCTGGGTATCCCACGCACGACGTTCTACCGTTGGTACGATCGGTACCTGCAGCGCGGTGAGGCCGGATTGCAGGATCAATCCCCCAAGCCCAAGCACGTTTGGAACCGCGTGCCTGACGAGGTGAAGCGCAAGGTTGTCGACTTCGCCTTGCAGGAAACGGAACTGTCACCGCGCGAGTTGGCGGTGACGTTCACGGATCAGGAGCGCTATTTTGTCTCAGAATCCACAGTGTATCGGGTGCTAAAGGCGCATGATCTAATCACTAGCCCGGCCTTCATCGTCATCAAGGCAGCCAGCGAGTTCAAAGACAAAACAACTGCGATCAACCAGCTTTGGCAAACAGACTTCACCTACATCAAGGTTCTGGGATGGGGTTGGTTCTATCTCAGCACTGTCCTCGACGACTACAGCCGCTACATCGTCTCCTGGAAGCTCTGCACCAACATGCGGGCTGAAGACGTTACCGATACGCTTGACCTCGCATTGCAAGCATCCGGCTGCGACCAAGTTCACGTCGTTCACAAGCCACGTCTGCTCAGCGACAACGGATCGAGTTACGTCTCTGGAGATCTGGCGGAATGGTTGCAGGACAAAGGCATGAAGCATTCTCGCGGCGCGCCATACCATCCGCAAACCCAAGGCAAGATCGAGCGTTGGCATCAGACTTTAAAGAACCGCATCCTGCTGGAAAACTACTTCCTGCCGGGTGATCTTGAAGCTCAAATCGAAGCCTTCGTCGACCACTACAATCATCAGCGGTATCACGAGAGCATCAACAACGTCACACCCGCCGACGTCTACTTTGGCCGTGACAAAGCCATTCTAAAACAAAGGGAAAGGATCAAACGAAAGACACTCGAAGCGCGGCGCTTGCATCACCGACAGCACGCCGCATAATGAAACCAACCAGATGAGCCAAACTCTCACTTAGTTTAAGCTGCCATTGGTTCCAAAAACCCTGACGACGGACAAACTGACCGTGTTTCCCGTGGCATGGATACGTCGGGCATCGGATTGTTCTCGATGATCTCGTTTTCGACGGCGAACTTCATCATCGTCCTGATCGGGGTAAATACGGATTGGACGGATGATGCTTTCATCGATCCTGTTTTGGCTTCTCGGAACTCACGCAGTTTGGCTCCGGTCAAGTGGGGCAGGGGAATATCACCTGCATGGTCGATCAACTGCTGGATGCTTCGACGATATTTTTTTCTGACCTGGGTTTTGATGCGGGCAAAATCAAACGCCTTCTCCGATACCACGCTGATTGTATTGGGGTCTCCGTTTAGATCAGCGATCCGACGTTCCAGCATCCGCTTGGCAGCGTCATACTGATCACGCTCATCCGGATCGGTCGGCGGCACCACGATGGGATCGAAATATGTGTTCTTGATTATTCGATAGACAACCAGTCGCTGCACTGGGTCCGAATTCTCATCGGCTTCAAGAGTGAATTCCCTTGCCGTCACCCAAGGACTAGGTAGTGCATCGAACGTATCAACGATATTCCCATCTTCGTCGCGCAAATGCATCCGTGCCTCAGGGTCTCTAACATAGTCTTCGAGAGCGTATCGCATTGCATGGGCCGTTCTCTCCCATTTGCCAGAAATAGTCACTTCTCGTACGCCTGCTGCGATTTTTGGGTCGTCGAGTTGCGCTATCAGTTCGTCATGTTCTTTTGTCCACCCAGCGACTTTAACGACCGCATCTGGATAGGGAACTTTACCACAGGGCTTGTTCCACGTCTTGAAACCCAGCGTAGAGTGATGGCGTTCCGGTACCCTGCGACGGTATGCCCATGAGCCATTGTTGTCCTTCAGATATTTGACCTTAGTTGGCGCTCTCTTCGAAGACATGTGGCTAAATCCTCAACATTTGTGGCTAAATCTGGCCCCGTGCGGGGGAGTGTAGCCATAAAAATAAGGAAAATCAACGCTATAGCGTAATGGTGGGCGACCCTGGAATCGAACCAGGCGTGCGTCTCCGCGAGGGAGTTACAGTCCCCTGCCACACCTTGCGGCCTGTCGCCCACTGGCGGGCGGGATACCCTTGGGCGTGCGAGGCGTCAATACGCAAATGATTGAAATCGTGACAAAGGGCGCGTGGATTGAAATCCACCCGACGCGGACCCCCTGTAAGGTGGGTTTCAACCCACGCCCCCACAAGCTGTCTGGTTATTTCGGGTGGTGTCGATTAGGTGCGGTGCAACAGGAGAGATGCGATGAAAAAGCCAAAGTGGGTTGTTGAAAAGGAACGTGACAAGCGCGCCGCGGCGGCTGAAACGATCTGGTTGTTCGGGCTGCACGCGGTGCGCGATGCGCTTTTGAACCCGAGCCGCGAAAAACTGCGCCTGATCACCACGCTGAACGCGCTGGGCAAGCTGGAGGACGCGGTCGCGGCCAGCGGGATGACGCCAGAAATGGCCGATCCGCGCAAGTTCACGGCCCCGATTGATCCGCAATCGGTGCATCAGGGCGCGGCGTTGGAGGTCAAGCCGCTGAACTGGGGGTCACTAGAGGAACGCTGCGTTGGCGGCGCCGATGGTGTGCCCCCGCGCGTTGTCTTGCTGGACCGTGTGACGGACCCCCATAACGTGGGTGCCATCCTGCGTTCGGCCGAAGTTTTTGGCGCGCGGGCGGTCATTTCCATGCAGCGCCATGCGGCCCCCGAAACCGGCGCATTGGCCAAAACCGCCAGTGGCGCGCTGGAACGCCAGCCTTATCTGCGGGTGCGCAATCTGGCAGAGGCGATGGAGACCCTGAAATCGATGGGCTATCTGGTGCTGGGCCTGGATGGCGAGGGGGATCAGGACATCAACACCGCCCTGGCGGGCAAACACGACCGTGCCGTCGCGCTGGTGTTGGGGGCCGAAGGGCCGGGATTGCGCGACAAGACCAAGGAAACCTGCGACGCCCTGGTGCGGATTGATGCCGTGGGTGGTTTTGGTTCGCTGAATGTCTCGAATGCGGCCGCCGTAGCCCTATATGCCTCCAGAGGAGCATAGGAGGCCCGATTGCCGCTGCGAAAGATTGCAACCTGTTGTTATTGCGGCACCCGCGCCGCGCTGGTTCTGACCGGAGAGCAGCGCCACGAGCTGTCCTGTGCAAGCTGTGGCGCGCCGCTGCACAACCTGAAAATGTTACCGATCAGCCCGACGCAGGCCACCGCGCCTGCGGCGACGCTCGCCCGTCCGGCGCCCGCAAAACGCCCCAAACCGGCGCCGCGCAAGAGGCGTAAGTCGGTCAAAAAGAGTAAGAAACGCAAAGGGTTGGCGCACAAGGCCCTGTCCGAGCTATGGGACGTTGTCGACGACATCTTTGACTGAAACATTTGCCCACGCCCCGTCACACTTGTGTCAGGGGGCTTTTGCGGCACGATCCAAACGCGCATCTTGGGATCAACCCGAGCAACCGGAGTGTGACCCATGCTGACTCGCCGTTCCCTGTTGGCCCTTGCCGCCCTGACCCCTGTTGGCGCGTTGATGGCGCCCTCTGTCATGGCCGCGACGCCTGAAACCTTTGCCGATGATGGTCTTGCGATCCGCGGCATTGATCCAGTGGCCTATTTTGCCGGCAATGGCCCCGTTGCCGGATCGCCGGATCATCAACTGATGTGGAAGGGTGCGATCTGGCAGTTTGCCAGCGCGCCCAATATGGCCGCCTTCGAGGCCGATCCGATGGGATATGCCCCGCAATACGGGGGTTATTGCGCCTATGCGGTGTCACGCGGCTATACCGCCAGCACCGATCCCGAGGCCTGGACCCTGCACGCTGGGAAATTATATCTGAATTATTCGATTTCCGTGCGGGCGCAATGGCGCCCCGAGATTGCCGAGAATATCGCGCTGGCGGATGCAAACTGGCCAAAAGTGCTGGAAGCCTAGAATTTCCTGTGCCCTTAACGGCCTGTTCACAATTATCTTACATCCTCTTTTAAGTGGCCGCTCAGCCCCTAAATCTAGGATCAGAGGCACGCAGCTGGAACCTGCTGCTTCATTTCACTGTCCCTCGTTCCATACCTTGCGCCCGGATCCCCTTCCGGGCGCTTTTTTATGCGGCTATAGGGGGATGATGTATTCTGATGATCTGATCCGTGATGTTCTGACCCGCGTGAAAACGATCGCCGTGGTCGGGTTTTCCAACAAGCCCGCGCGCGCCAGTCACGGTGTCGCCAGGTTCCTGCAATCACGCGGATATCGCGTTGTGCCGGTGAACCCCGGTCTGGAGGGACAGACGCATCTGGGTGAAACGGTGTATGCGGGGCTGGCCGAGATTCCGTTCGACGTGGATATGGTCGATATCTTTCGCCGCTCGGACGCGGTTGCTGGGATCGTCGAGGCCGCACTGGCGCGCTGGCCCGATCTGGATGTGATCTGGACGCAGTTGGATGTGCGCGACGATGCGGCGGCACAAAAGGCGCAGGCGCGCGGTGTCACGGTGATTCAGGATCGCTGTCCGGCGATCGAAATTCCACGACTGCGTTTGGGTTAACCGGCGAAAATCCGAGTTATTTTGAACAGAAGAAATCAGGGGCGCGATGCCTTTTCGCTGATTCCGCTTTGGGATTGGCGTTTGGCCAGTTCGGCTTCGATATCGGCCAGTGACACATCGCGCGCGGCACACATGACCAACAGGTGATAAAGCGCATCCGCGGCTTCGGCCGTCAGCGCCGCACGGTCGCCTTTGACGGCTTCGATGATGGCCTCAACGGCTTCTTCGCCAAATTTTTCCGCGGCCTTGTCGGGGTTGGCCAAAAGGCGCGCTGTCCAGCTGGTATCGGGGTCGGCATCAGCGCGGGCAGCGATCGTGGCGGCAAGATCTGTCAGGCTCATGTCATCCTCATGGGGAGTCCGGCGGCGGCCATATGGGCCTTGGCCTGTGCGATTGTGTAGGTGCCAAAGTGAAAGATCGAGGCGGCAAGCACGGCGCTGGCACCGCCTTTGGTCACCCCCTCGACAAGGTGATCAAGCGTGCCGACGCCGCCCGATGCGATCACCGGGATATTCACTGCATCGGCCACAGCGCGCGTCAGCGCGAGGTTGAAACCGGATTTCGTGCCATCCCGATCCATCGAGGTCAGCAGGATTTCACCCGCGCCGCGTTCGGCCACCGTGCGGGCAAATTCCACGGCGTCGATACCGGTGGGTTTACGCCCGCCATGGGTAAAGATTTCCCATTTGCCGGGACTGACGGTTTTGGCGTCAATCGCGCAGACGATACATTGCGAGCCGAACCGCAGCGCGGCTTCGGTGATGACATTCGGGTCGGCCACAGCGGCAGAATTGAAGCTGACCTTGTCAGCCCCCGCAAGCAACAGATCCCGCACATCGTGATGGCTGCGCACGCCCCCGCCGATGGTCAGCGGCATAAAGCAATGTTCGGCCGTGCGCGTCGCCAGATCGAACATCGTGCCACGGTTTTCGTGGGTCGCCTTGATGTCGAGAAAACAAAGTTCATCCGCACCCGCGGCGTCATAGGCCTTGGCCTGTTCCACAGGATCGCCCGCGTCGATCAGATCGACGAAATTGACACCTTTGACGGTGCGCCCTTCGGCGACGTCTAGACAGGGAATGATGCGGG
This sequence comes from Octadecabacter sp. SW4, assembly GCF_008065155.1. Lineage (NCBI taxonomy): Bacteria > Pseudomonadati > Pseudomonadota > Alphaproteobacteria > Rhodobacterales > Roseobacteraceae > Octadecabacter > Octadecabacter sp. SW4. Next base: position 1,020,683 of record NZ_CP042819.1, read on the forward strand.
TCTTTAACATATCAGCGGTTTAGCGGCCCCGCACGCCTAAGGCAATCGGGCGTGGATCCGTCGGTGCTAGCCGCGCAACGCCGCCAGCGCCGCGCCCAGATCAATCGCCCCGTCATAAAGCGCGCGTCCCGAAATTGCGCCGGAAATGACGCCTGTGTCGCGCAGGGCGATAAGATCGGCCAGCGACGACACGCCGCCCGATGCGATCACGGGGATATCGACGGCGCGGGCCAATGCCTCGGTCGCGGTGATATTGGGGCCTTGCATCGCACCGTCACGCAGGATGTCGGTGTAGATGATCGCGGCCACGCCAGCGTCTTCAAAGGATTTGGCCAGGTCGGTCACTTGCACGTCGGTTTCGGTCGCCCAGCCTTTGGTGGCGACGAAGCCGCCCCGGGCATCAATCCCCACGGCGACCTGACCGGGGAAGGCCGCAGCAGCCTGTCGCACCAGCGCGGGGTTTTCGACAGCCACCGTCCCAAGGATCACGCGCGCCAAACCGCGGGTCAGCCAGCGTTCAATCGTGGCCATGTCGCGGATGCCACCGCCCAGTTGCGCGGGCACGGGGCAGGCGGCCAAAATTGCCTCGACCGGGGCGGCGTTCACGGGTTCGCCCGCGAATGCGCCGTTCAGGTCCACCAGATGCAGCCATTCGCAGCCCGCAGCGACAAAGGCGCGTGCCTGCGCCGCCGGATCGTCGTTGAAAACCGTTGTCTGGTTCATATCGCCATGCACAAGGCGCACGGCTTGGCCGTCTTTGAGGTCAATCGCGGGGTAGAGGATCATATGGGCGGCCCTTTTTATGTCGTGCGTGTTTATGCACGGCGGCGGGCCGGATGCAACGCGACCCAACGTTAGTGTTGCGTGGAATCGCCTGTGCGGCGCAATGTCACCCCAGTTCTTTGGGAGGAGACCAAGATGAAGAAGATTATCCTTGGCATGGTTGCCGCAGTTGCACTGGCGGGGGCCGCATTTGCCGACCCGCTGGAAGGCATGTGGCGCACGGTGCCTGATGACAACGGCAACAGCGGATTGATTCAGGTGGCCCCCTGTGGATCGACCCTGTGCGGCACCCTGATCCGCGCCTTTGATTCCAGCGGCAATGAAATGGCGTCACCCAATGTGGGCCGCCAGATCATCTCGGAAACCGTTGCCCAAGGTGGTGGCGCGTATCGCGGCAAGGTCTGGTCGCCGGATCGCGACAAGACCTACAACTCGCGTCTGCAGTTGAATGGCGACACGCTGTCGGTGTCGGGCTGTGTGCTGGGCATTTGCCGTGACGGTGGCACCTGGACGCGCCAGTAACTCACTGATCTGACTAGAACAAACCCGCGCCTGTTTGGTCAGGCGCGGGTTTTTTCATGGCCGCCAGCGCAGAAAATTGGCGATCATCCGCAGACCGGCGGACTGGCTTTTTTCGGGGTGGAACTGTGCGCCGATGATGTTGTCGCGCCCGACAATCGCCGTGACATCGCCGCCATAGTCACAATGGGCAAGGCGCTGGGCAGGGTCACTGACCGTCATCGCGTAGGAATGCACAAAATAGGCGTGATCGCCGGATGTAATCCCGTCCAGCACCGGGTGGGCCGCATCAATCACCAGATCGTTCCAGCCCATATGCGGGACGGGCAGGGCGGGATCATTCGGCGTGATCTTGTCGATCGAGCCGCCGATCCAGCCGAAACCGGGGGTGTCCTGATATTCGTGGCCCACTTCGGCCAGCATCTGCATGCCCACACAAATCCCGAAAAAGGGCACGGCGCGGTTTTCCACGGCGTCGATAATCGCTTCGGCAAGGCCGGAAATACCGTGCAGTTCACCGTGGCAATGGGGAAAGGCCCCGTCACCGGGCAGCACGATCCGGTCGGCGGCGGCGATCACCTCGGGCAGGCCCGACACGATCACCTCGCCGCCGTCTACCTCGCGCGCCATGCGTTCAAACGCCTTTTGCGCGGAGTGCAAATTGCCGGAGTCGTAATCAACAAGCACGGTTTTCATACGGCTTTTCCTGCGCCCGGGGTCACAAGGCACCCTTGGTCGATGGAATCGCATCGCCCTTGCGTGGATCAACCTCCACGGCGCTACGCAACGCCCGCGCGACCGCCTTGAAGGCCGCCTCGGCGATGTGGTGGCTGTTGAACCCGTGCAACCGATCAATGTGCAGCGTGATGCCGCCATGCGTGGCCAGCGCCTGAAAAAACTCTTGCACCAGTTCCGTGTCAAAGCTGCCGATCTTGGCCGTGGGGAGGTCAAGATTGCAGATCAGATAGGGGCGCGCGGACAGGTCCAGCGCGCAACGCACCTGCGCGTCATCCATCGCCAGATGGCATTCGCCATAGCGCCGGATGCCCTTTTTGTCGCCCAACGCCTGCGCCAGCGCCTGACCCAGCGCGATGCCAACGTCTTCGACAGTGTGGTGATCGTCGATGTGCAGGTCGCCCTGCGCCCGCGCGGTGATATCAATCAGCGAGTGGCGCGACAGTTGGTCCAGCATATGGTCAAAAAACCCGACACCGGTCTGGCAATCATAGCTGCCGGTCCCGTCAAGGTTCACCTCGACGCTGATATCTGTCTCTGCCGTTTTGCGGCTGATTTTTGCGGTCCGCATGGGATCCTCCGTAGTGGGTTGCCCCGCTTATAGGCGCGGCAACGCACCACGCCAAGCCACCAGATTTCGCGATTGAACCCCTGTGACGTGCATGCCAGCCTTACCGCGTGTTTAATCAGACGAAAGATGCGCCGCATGGCCCTTGAAAACGGTTTCCACGATGTGCCCGCAGGCAAGATCGCGATGGTCGTGACGCACCTTGAAATGCGCGCGCGGCCTGCCCCGCGCGATATTCCCGATGTGGCAGGTCTGGCGCTGCGCCGCGTGCCAAGCCCCGATCTGGCATGGTATCGCGCGCTGTTTCGCCGTGTCGGTGCGGATGATTGGCTGTGGTTTTCGCGCCTTGTGATGGATGACGCAAAGCTGACCGCGATCCTGCAAGACCCTGACGTCCACGTTTGCGCGCTGACCAAAGACGGCGCGGATATGGGCCTGCTGGAACTGGATTTTCGCGAGGGTGGCGCTTGCGAGCTGGCCTACTTCGGGATTGATCCCGCGTTGATCGGGCAGGGCGCGGGGCGCTGGATGATGGAACAGGCCACAGCACTGGCATGGGATGCGGGCATCAGCCGCTTACATGTGCACACCTGTTCGATTGATCACCATGCCGCCCTCGGGTTCTATCTTCGCAGCGGGTTTAAGGCGGTGCGCCGCCAGATCGAAGTCGCCGATGATCCGCGCCTGATTGGCGTGCTGCCTGAAACCGCAGGCGGGCATGTGCCGGTGATTGGCGATGACAGATGATCCGCCACACGGTCTTTTTCACAGCCCGCGACCCCGATGATCGCGACACGATTTTTGCCGGCCTCGACATCCTGCGTGCCAATCCCCATGCGCTAAAGCTGCATGTCGGGCGCAATTTGCAGACCGATGACATTCCTGGGCCGCAAGTCGATTTCGTGGTTTACGGTGAATTTGCCGATGCCGCGCAGATGGCGGCCTTCAAGGCGCACCCGCTTTATGCGGAATCGATCCGCATCGTGCGGCCATTGCGCGATTTGCGCGTGTCGGCGGACGTTCTGATCAAAGACGAAGGGGATTAACGAAACTGGAGCGGGCGAAGAGATTCGAACTCTCGACCCTAACCTTGGCAAGGTTATGCTCTACCCCTGAGCTACGCCCGCACCGGTTTCGTGCCGCTGATCTATATTTGCGCGCGGGCCACTGCAAGACCCTATTTCAGATTCTAGCCGACTTTTTCCGCCTGTTGCCGCCGCTTTCGTTGCCGCAGCAGGTTGAGCCCTTCAACCGCTCCGGCAAAAACCATCGCCGCGTAAATAAAGCCACGTTCCACATGGGCTTGAAAGCCGTCCGCGACCAGCGCCATGCCAACCATGACCAGAAATGCCAGCGCCAGCATTTTGGTGCTGGGGTGGTTTTCGACAAAATTGGCGATCGGCGTGGCGGCCACCATCATCACGATGATCGCGATAACAACGGCGGCAATCATCACTTCGAGGTGGTCGGCGATGCCCACAGCGGTAATCACGCTATCGAAGGAAAAAACCAGATCAAGGATCATGATTTGCACAACAACCGACAGCAGGGTCGCGCCGACGACACGTTCGGGTGTGGTGTGCAGATCTTCGCCTTCGACCTCGTCGAAAATCTCGGTGCTGGCCTTGTAGATCAGGAACAATCCGCCCGCGATCAGGATGATATCGCGCCAGGACACGACCCAGCTGAAAATGGTAAAGGCGGGGGCCGTCAAGCCGATGATCCATGTGATCGAAAACAACAGGGCGATGCGTAGCACCAGCGCGCCCATCAGCCCGTAAAACCGCGCGACGGCGCGTTTTCCCTTAGGTAATTTGGACGCCGCGATCGAAATAAAGATCACGTTATCAACGCCCAAGACGATTTCAAGCAGGGTCAGCGTCAGGAACGACGCCCAGACGGCGGGATCGGAAAGCAGGTCAATCATGTGCAGGCCCCAAGGTTCGCGTGATACTTATCGACGCCTGCGCCACTTACAAGGGCTCGCCATCGGGCAGGGCATCGGGACCGGTGAATATCTGCCCATTCAGGCCAACATCTTCGGAATGGGCCACGACCCCTTCGTCGGTCAAAAGCAAGACGCCATAAGCGCCCGGTTCATCGACGGAAATCGTTGAATCGTGGCTGCGCAGATCAAGCGGGGCCTGATGGCAGGTGCTTTTGAACAGGGTAAAGGGCACGCCGCGCGTGCTGCCGGAAATCGTGCGATGCACATGACCGCAAAACAGATGCGCGCGGTGCGTGGCAAGCAGCGCCAGCATATCCGTCTCGCCGCTCAGGATGCGAATGCCATCCATGCCGGGCAGGCCGATATCCATCGGCGGATGATGGGAAAACACCAGCGGCACCCGCCCGTTGGCCCCGATCAGGGCTTCGCGCAGAAACGCCAGTCGCGTGGCGCAGATTTGCCCCGCATGGGCGCGATGCCCCATCAGGCCGTTGCGCGTATCAAGCGTGATCAACCGGTGCGTGCCGATATCGGTGACCGCCTGCACAAAGCCATCCGCATCAGGCGCGGTGGGAAAGGCATCCCGAAACGCGGCCCGCACATCATGATTGCCGATCATCGGGATCAGCGGAACGGGTAGATCGTTCAAGGCGTCGGCCAGTCGCGCATATTCGCTGGCTTTGCCCGAATGGGTCAGGTCGCCCATCAGCACCATTGCCGCCGCATCCGCGTGACGGGCCAGCGCATGTTCAAGCGCGCAGCGCAGACGCGTCAGCGGATCCAGGCCGATGATGGTTTCGCCCGCACTGCGGATATGCAGATCGGTCATGACAAGAACCTTGTGCATGGCTATTCCCAGTCTATTGGCACGGGGTTGTCGGGCAAAAGCGATGCGAAATAGGCCGCTTCAACGTTCAGCATCACTTGGATCATCGGCACCACCTTTCCGTTGTTTGCAACATGATCACAGCCCGTCACCATAATGGGCAACCCTCACAAGGCGCAGCACAGCCCATCACGGGGCGGCACCGGCGACAGTCAGGCAAATCTTGCCAACATGGGTCTTTGCGGCAAAGGCAGCCTGGGCGGCGGGCAGGTCGCGCAACCGGTATGTCGCGGCAATCGCGGGGCGCAATGCACCCCTTTCGACGATACGGATAAGGTCTTCAAAGATATTATCAGGCTGATGGGTTGACCCGAACAGCGTCAAATCCTTGAGGTAAAGCGTGCGCAGGTCAAGTGGCACGATCGGTCCCGCAATCGCGCCTGATGTCACATAACGCCCGCCAGCTTTCAGGCCATCCAGCAGCGCCGGAAATGCCGGGCCACCCACAAGATCAAGCACCACATCAAAGCTGTCGGCAGGGGGCACCGCATCGCGGTCCAGCGTGGCGTGCGCGCCCAGTGCCATCACCGCCTCCGCCTTGCTGCCTTGGGTCACGGCCGTCACCCTGGCCCCGCGCAGATGTGCCAATTGCACCGCGGCCGCCCCGACGCCGCCCGAGGCCCCTGTGATCAACACGTTTTCGGCCTGCACAGCGGCGCGCTGCAACATGCCCTCGGCGGTGGAGAACGCGCAAGGCAGCGCGGCTAGTTCAATGTCGCTCAGATCCGACTGCACGGCGAGTGCGTCATGCGACGGGGCCTTGGTGAATTGCGCAAAGCCACCGTTGCATTCGGACCCGAACGTCGCGATCGTCATCGTTCCGTCGGCACGGGTGCGCGATGACATGGCCCGCACCAGCACCCGTTCGCCAATCCGCGCGGCATCGATTCCAGCACCGACGGCAACGATATGGCCGCAACAGTCCGCGCCCTGGATCAGCGGGAGATTCAACGCCGCCCCCGACCAGCTGGCGGCGCTGTCCACGGTACCCGTGACCGCATCCGTGGCCGTCGTCACGTCCCGCGAATACCAGCCAATCCGCGTGTTGATATCGGTGTTGTTCACCGCCGAGGCCGCCACCTTGATCACCACTTCGCCCGCCTCTGCCTGTGGCACTGGCAAATCTTCGCGCCATTCCAGCATTTCGGGGCCGCCGTGGCCCGTCAGCACAAAGCCGGACATGCGGGTGGGAAGCGTGGACATGAGAAGACCTTTCTTTGAACTGGTCGGACCACCCTGTTGGATCGGGCGGGCGGCGTCAATTATGATTGACGGGCGGACTTAGCGCGCGAACTGGATCAAATCCCAGCAGTTGCCAAAGGGGTCGCGGAACACGGCGACGGTGCCATAGGGTTCCTGGCGCGGCGCTTCCTCGAATGCCACGCCCTTGGCCTGCAGTGCGACGTGATCGCGGGCAAAGTCCTCGGTCTGGAGAAACAGCCAGACCCGCCCGCCGCCCTGTTTGCCAATGAACGCGGCCTGATCACCCACGGCGCGGGCCAGCAGGAACGCTGTCTGCGCCCCCGCGGGCGCGACCCTGACCCAGCGCTTGCCGCCGCCCAGGTCGGTGTCTTCCAACAATTCCCAGCCCATGATGTCGACAAAAAACGAGATCCCCGCGTCATAGTCGGGCACGAGGAGGGACAGGAGCGCGAGGTGCATGTTCGGACGCTGACACACTTAACCCTTCTTTTCCATTGCCCAAGGGCAATGGCAGCGCCCGAACCGCCCCCACGGGGCGGGCGAGGTGCCAGGATTAAGCTTAAGCGATTGAAATAAATGTTGTTTCTTCGCCAAGACTTGGCTGCGGGCATTGGCCGAATAGTGCGTGCATTGGACGAAACCAAGTTGGGAAGCAGACTTGGGCACCAACAAAGGAATAAGTCTAATGACCAACGAAAGTTTCCTCCTGCGACTGGTCGCAGAATTCACACAAGGAGCGACCGCCGTTCAACTATTTGACAGGTATTGGCCGCGCATTCACACGTTCGAATGGGTGATTGACGAGAACTCGCTGAAACTACTTTTGAGCGAGGCAAAACAGATTGCCGCAGATGGCGATCCACTTGCCTAGTCGCATCACTCCAACTCCACCAACAGATCCTTGGCGTCGATCTGCCCGCCCGCTGACACATGCACGGCCTTGACCACCGCGTCGCGTTCGGCGTGGATGCCGGTTTCCATTTTCATCGCCTCGATGGTCAGCAGCAGGTCGCCTTTCTTGACCTCTTTGCCAACGGATGCCGCCACGCTGGCGACGACACCGGGCATGGGCGCGCCGATGTGGTTGTCGTTACCCGCTTCGGCCTTGGGGCGCTGGGCGGTTGTGGCTTTGACGAGACGGTTGGGCACGCGGATCGTGCGTGGCTGGCCGTTCAGTTCAAAGAACACCTTGACCTCGCCATCCTCGTTGGTCTCGCTCATCGCTTGCAGACGAATTTCCAGTGTCTTGCCCGGATCGATCTCGGCGGTGATTTCCTCGCCCGGTTCCATCCCGTAAAAGAACGTCCTTGTGGGCAGGGTGCGCACGGGGCCATAGGTTTCGTGGCGCGCGGCGTAATCGGTAAAGACCTTGGGATACATCAGATATCCGTTTAGATCCTCGTCATCAAAACTGGTTTCGGGGAATTTCGCCGCCAGTTCTTTGCGCGCCGCATTCAGATCGGCGGGCGGCAGATGTTTGCCGGGCCGGTCCAGATTTGGCTTTTCGCCTTTCAGCACCTTCTTGACGATCCCGTCGGGGAACCCGCCCGGAGGCTGGCCCAGATTGCCGCGCATCATGTCGATCACGCTATCGGGAAAGGCGACGTCAACGGCGGGGTCTTCGACCTGCGCGCGGGTCAGCCCCTGAGCGACCATCATCAGGGCCATGTCGCCAACCACCTTGGACGAGGGCGTGACCTTGACGATATCGCCGAACATCTGGTTGACGTCCGCATAGGTCTGCGCGACCTCGTGCCAGCGCTCTTCCAGCCCCAGACTGCGCGCCTGCGCCTTGAGGTTGGTAAACTGCCCGCCGGGCATTTCGTGCAGATAGACCTCGGATGCGGGGGCTTGCAGCCCGCTTTCAAAGGCGGCGTAATGGCCGCGCACCTGTTCAAAATAATTGGAAATCTCGCGGATCGCGCCGATATCAAGGCCGGTGTCACGGTCCGAAAATTTCAGCGATTCGACGATTGACCCAAGCGTGGGCTGTGAAGTGTTGCCCGAAAAGCTGTCCATCGCCGCATCGACACAATCCACACCGGCGGCCGAGGCCGCAAGCACCGTCGAGATCGCCGCGCCGCTGGTGTCGTGGGTGTGGAAATGGATCGGCAGGCCGACCTCGTTTTTCAGCGCCGTGATCAGGGCCGTGGCCGTGCCTGACTTCATCAATCCGGCCATGTCTTTCAGGCCCAGCACATGCGCGCCGGCCTTTTCCATCTCCTTGGCCATGCCGATGTAGTATTTCAGGTCATATTTGGACCGGTCGGGGTCAAGCATGTCACCGGTGTAGCAAATCGTGCCTTCGCAGACCTTGTTCGCGTCAATCACCGCGTCCATCGCCACGCGCATGTTTTCCACCCAGTTCAGGCTGTCAAAGACGCGGAATACATCAACGCCCGATGCCGCCGCCTGACGGACAAATTCCTGCACGACGTTGTCGGGATAATTGGTGTAGCCCACCCCGTTGCTGGCGCGCAGCAGCATTTGTGTCATGATGTTGGGCATCTTTTCGCGGATGTCGCGCAGGCGCTGCCACGGACATTCCTGCAAGAACCGATACGCCACATCAAACGTGGCCCCGCCCCAACATTCGACGCTGAACAGCTGATGCATATTGGCCGCATAGGTGGGGGCCACGCGGATCATGTCGATGCTGCGCATCCGCGTGGCCAGCAGGGATTGGTGCCCGTCACGCATGGTTGTGTCGGTAATCAACAGTTGCTTTTGCTCGCGCATCCAGTCGGCCACGGCCTCGGGGCCGAACTGGTCAAGGATCTGGCGTGTTCCGGGGGTGGTGTTTTCCACATAGGGCACAGGCGCCTTGGGCAATTTCAGGTCCGCATGGGGCAGGGTGCGCCCGGCGGTTTCGGGATGCCCGTTGACTGAAATATCAGCCACATAGGTCAGGATCTTCGTCGCGCGGTCGCGGCGTTTCTTGAAATCGAACAACTCCGGCGTCTCGTCGATGAATTTGGTGTGGTATTCGTTGTTCAGAAACGTTGGGTGCTTGAGCAGATTTTCCACAAAGGCGATATTGGTGCTGACCCCGCGAATGCGAAATTCGCGCAGGGCGCGATCCATACGTGCAATCGCTGCCTCCGGGGTTGGGGCCCAGGCGGTCACCTTGGTCAGCAAGCTGTCGTAATAGCGCGTGATCACCGCGCCGCTATAGGCCGTGCCACCATCAAGCCGGATGCCCATTCCCGTGGCGCTGCGATACATCTGGATGCGGCCGTAGTCAGGGATGAAATTGTTGCTGGGGTCTTCGGTCGTCACACGGCATTGCAGGGCGTGGCCGTCCAGTTTCACGTCATACTGGCTGGCCGCTCCGGTGGCCTCGATCAGGGATTTTCCTTCGGCGATCAGGATTTGCGCCCGCACGATGTCAATGCCGGTCACTTCTTCGGTGACGGTATGTTCCACCTGTACGCGGGGATTCACCTCGATAAAGTAAAACTCGCCGCTTTCCATATCCATCAGGAATTCGACGGTGCCGGCGCATTCGTAATTCACGTGCTTGCAGATTTTCCTGCCCAGACTACAGATCGTTTCGCGCTGGGTTTCGCTAAGATACGGCGCGGGCGCGCGTTCCACGACCTTCTGGTTGCGCCGCTGGACGGAACAATCGCGCTCGTAAAGGTGGTAAATCTCGCCAAAACTGTCGCCCAGGATCTGCACCTCGACGTGGCGCGCGCGCATGATCATCTTCTCCAGGTAACCTTCGCCGTTGCCAAAGGCGGCCTCGGCCTCGCGCCGCCCCTCCAGCACTTTTTCTTCCAGTTCGTCCTCGGACATGATCGGGCGCATGCCCCGTCCACCGCCGCCCCACGACGCCTTGAGCATCAGCGGATAGCCGACCTCGGCCGCCTCTTTTCGGATCGCGGCCATGTCATCTCCCAGCACTTGGGTGGCGGGGATCACCGGCACGCCCGCTGCGATTGCAACGCGGCGCGCGCTTGCCTTGTCGCCCAATTGGCGCATGGTTTCCGCCTTGGGGCCGATAAAGGTGATACCGGCTGCCGTGCAGGCATCCACGAAATCGGGGTTTTCCGACAGCAACCCATAGCCCGGGTGGATCGCATCCGCGCCCGACATCTTGGCAACGCGGATGATCTCGTCAATGCTCAGATAAGCGGCGACCGGCCCCAGCCCTTCACCGATGCGATAGGCCTCGTCTGCCTTGAACCGGTGCAGGCCCAGCTTGTCCTCCTCGGCGAAAACGGCAACCGTCTTTTTGCCCATCTCGTTGGCGGCGCGCATCACGCGAATGGCAATTTCGCCACGGTTGGCAATCAGGATTTTCTGGAAGTCGGCCACGGCAGGTTCTCCGGCTTATTGTGCAGTTGCAGCATTTATGAGGGTTTTCTATCCCATGTAAACAGGAACTTCGCAGGAATTGTTACCGCTAACAGTCTGGCTGGGCGAGGCATGAAGGCAGATCAGCCAGCCCCGCCGCGCCGATCTGGTGCATGTTGGCGACCATGTCCGCGCGCAACAGATCGATCAGATGCGCCGGCCCATCCGCACCCAAGGCCCCCAAGGCATAATGCCATGCCCGCCCCAGCATGACGAAATCGGCGCCCTGTGCAAGCGCGCGCAGAATGTCCAGACCGCCGGCAATGCCACTATCCATGATCAGCGGCAGGGAGGTTGCCGCGCGGATAGCGGGCAGGGCATTGATCGTCGCGGGCGCGCCGTCAAACTGGCGCCCCGCATGGTTGGACACCCAAAGTGCATCGACGCCCGTATCCCCCAACCGCGCAGCATCATCGGCGTTCAGCACGCCCTTGATGATCATCTTGCCGTCCCATGCGTCGCGCAGCGCCCGCAGGTAATCCCAATCGGGCGAGGTGCGCAGCAAATAGCCCACATGGGCATTGGAGGGCAGGGTGCCGGATTTTGCCAGGTCACCCGCATAGCCGTCGATCAATCGCATCCGCGGCATGCCGTGGCGAAGCGTGCCTGCCGCCCAAACGGGGCAGCGCGCGACCTGCGCCAAAAGGCGCGGGGTCAGCCGGGGCGGCTGCACCAAACCGCCCCGCGTCTGACGTTCACGCCGCGAGGGGGCGGGCACATCAACCGTCAGCACCAGCGTGTCAAAGCCGCCGTCGCGGGCCCGTTCCAACATATCCGCACGGATTGCCGGATCGCGCGGCGGATAGATCTGGAACCAACCATGCCCGGCCACAAGCGGGCCGACATCCTCGGGTGTCTGCGTTGCCACGGTGGACAGGGTATAGGGCAGCCCCGCTTGCGTGGCGGACGCCGCCAACAGCCGTTCGGCATCCGGCCAGATCAGGCCCGACATCCCCACTGGGGCCACCCCAAAAGGCAGCGGATAAGGGCGGTCCAGAAAGGTCTTGGCAGTGTCCGGCGTCAATTCGCCATGCAGGATCGACGGGCGCAGGCTCACATCGTCCAAGGCGGCACGGTTGCGGCGGGGCACGGATTCCGCGCCGGTCGCGCTGTCCAGATACTCCCAGACGAAATGCGGAATCCGGCGGCGCGCGGCGCGCTTCAGGTCGCTGATCGCGGGGTATCTCGTGTGCAGATCAGCCAATTCACATAGTCCCTGTCGTCCGTTGCATCCAAGATGCAGGCTAGCCATTACGCCACTTTGCGCAAGATGCGAACAGAGGGCGAACATTGGCTTTTCTTGAGCGCGCCCTTGCGCTAGATTGCGCGTCATGAGCAGTTTTTCCGATGATGACGCCTTTGAAGCCGCCGCGATTCCCCTGTCGCAACGGGCGATGGCCCGCCCTGCGGCCCCCTATCTGGACGGGCTGAACCCCGCCCAAAGCGAGGCGGTTCAGGTGCTGGATGGCCCGGTCTTGATGCTGGCAGGGGCCGGCACGGGCAAGACCAAGGCGCTGACCTGCCGGATCGCGCATTTGCTGACCACGGGCACCGCGCGGCCCAATGAAATTTTGGCCGTGACCTTTACCAACAAGGCCGCGCGCGAGATGAAAAACCGCGTCGGTGCGCTTTTGGGCGAGGCCGTTGAAGGAATGCCCTGGCTGGGCACCTTTCATTCGATCTGTGCCAAACTGCTGCGCCGCCACGCGGAACTTGTGGGGTTGAAAAGCAATTTCACCATTCTGGACAGCGATGACCAGCTGCGCCTGCTGAAGCAATTGGTGCGGGCGGAAAACATCGACGACAAACGCTGGCCCGCGCGTCTTCTGGCGGGGATCATCGACAGTTGGAAGAACAAGGCGTGGACCCCCGCCAATGTGCCTGTCTCGGAAAGCAGTGCCTATGACGGCAAAGGGGTCGAGATTTACGCCGCCTACCAGGCCCGGCTGAAAACCCTGAATGCCTGCGATTTCGGCGATCTGCTGCTGCATGTGGTGACGATTTTCCAGACCAACGACGACCTGCTGACACAGTATCAACGCTGGTTCAGATATATCCTCGTGGATGAATATCAGGATACCAACGTGGCGCAGTATTTGTGGCTGCGGCTGTTGGCGGGCGGGCATAAAAACATCTGTTGCGTCGGTGACGATGATCAGTCGATCTATGGCTGGCGCGGGGCCGAAGTGGGCAATATCCTGCGGTTCGAAAAGGATTTTCCGGGCGCGCATGTGGTCCGGCTGGAACAGAACTACCGCTCGACCGGGCATATTCTGGGCGCTGCGGGCGGGGTGATTGCGGCCAACACGAACCGGCTGGGCAAGACACTGTTTACCGACGGCGACGACGGCGAACAGGTCCGCCTGATCGGCCACTGGGATGGCGAGGAAGAGGCCCGCTGGATCGGTGACGAGATTGAGGCGATGCAAAGCGGCACCCGTGGCCGTGCGCAGATGGGCCTTGATAGCATGGCGATCCTTGTGCGCGCCTCCCACCAGATGCGCGCGTTCGAGGATCGTTTTCTGACCATCGGCCTGCCCTACCGCGTGATCGGCGGGCCACGGTTCTATGAACGGCTCGAGATTCGCGATGCGATGGCCTATTTCCGCCTTGCCGTCAGCCAGGACGACGATCTGGCCTTTGAACGGATCGTCAATACGCCCAAACGGGGCTTGGGTGACAAGGCCGTGCAGACGATCCAGATGACGGCACGATCTAACGGCGTCAATCTGGTCGACGGCGCGCGCCTGTGCGTCGAAGGCGGGCTGATCAAGGGCAAGGGTGGCGCGGCACTGGGCGAATTGGTGCAGGGGCTGGACCGCTGGCACCGCCAGGTGCGCGAGGAGGCTGACACCCACGTCGAACTGGCCGAGATGATCCTGGATGAATCCGGCTACACCGGTTTCTGGCAGGCCGACAAAACACCCGAAGCGCCGGGGCGGCTCGAGAACCTCAAGGAACTGGTCAAGGCCTTGGAAAACTTTGAAAACCTGCAAGGGTTTCTGGAACATGTCAGCCTGATCATGGACAACGAAACCGAAGAGCAGGGCGAAAAAGTCAGCATCATGACGCTGCACGCGGCCAAGGGTCTGGAATTTCCTGCCGTGTTCCTGCCCGGCTGGGAGGATGGGCTGTTTCCCAGTCAACGCTCAATGGATGAAAGCGGGCTCAAGGGGCTCGAGGAAGAACGCCGTCTTGCCTATGTGGGCATCACCCGAGCCGAGGAAATCTGCACCATTTCGTTTGCCGCGAACCGGCGCGTTTATGGCCAATGGCAATCGGCGCTGCCCAGCCGTTTCATTGATGAATTGCCCGAACAGCACGTCGAGGTGCTGACCCCGCCGGGCCTTTATGGTGGGGGGTATGGGGCGGCCGCACCTGTGCAATCGCACCTGCACGACCGCGCGGCCAGTGCGAATGTCTACAATTCGCCCGGATGGAAACGCCTGCAGGAACGCAGCCAGACGCGCAGCCAACCTGCGCCGCGCGGCGTCACGATTGATCTGGACGCCGTCGCGTCCTTTACGGTTGGCGACCGCGTGTTCCACCAGAAATTCGGCTACGGTGAAATCATAGCGATTGACACCGACAAGCTTGAAGTCGAATTTGACCGCGCTGGCACCAAAAAGGTCGTCGCGCGGTTTATCGTGGCCGCCGACAAGGCGGATGATGTGCCGTTTTAGGGGGATGTTTATGAAATTTTTAATTGTATTGGTGTCGCTGCTGGCTTTGTCGGGCTGTCGAGATGATGGTTTTCTTTCGAAACAAGAACTTGAAACCATTTTCGCGGTGAACGCAGTTTGTGGGGATGTAGAAACGACCTTAGACGGTTCGTGTGCGTGGGGCGAAGCTTATAACCAGTTTGGAAATGAAAGTGTTTTTGCTCTCTTCGCCAACCCTGTTGGCGATTACGAGCATCGGGTTGTTTTGGTTCAGATGATCTGGGATGGAGATTTTTTATGCATGCAGAATAGCGCTGCCGGCATCCGCGAAATCTACTCTGGCCCAACATTGGCGTTCAGGTTTGACCGTTCAAACGTGCGACGAGTCACGGACGGTGTGTTTCAACAAATGCTCCCACTTTTTGCACGCGAACAGGCTAACGATACTTGCTATCGCTATGCTTGGCGTGACGAAGATCAAACTCACTTAATCCGCACGAAGTTTGTTGAAGGAAATCAACAGCCAACGACCAAGCAAATGTTGCTTGTGCCACTAAGTGCTGGAGGGTTGGGGCTCGCTGGGCCGTGATTATTTATACAACAAACAGTTATAATGCGCCTGTTGCGGATCTATCTTTGACCAAGGTCAAAGGCATGCGTTCAACCCGCAAATAGGCCCGTCAGCCCCAAGCCCGCGATGACTGCAAAAAGCGACCATTGCGGCATCAGCAGGAACGGCTGTTTTTTCGACGTGATCAGCAGCAGGCTCCACAGGCAAAACAGCGCTGCGATCACGACCCACATCACGGCCAGCCCTGATTGTGTCGGGTCATAGGCGGGCCAGATTAGCCCCGCGCACATGGCGATCAGGGTGATCGACACAAGGTGCCAGCAGTAATAATTGGTGTATTTCGCAACGGAATGCATTTCGTGCGCGGCAAGAAGGGGGGGGCGGTAATTTCGCGCCCGCAGGCGATGATGTGGACCAGCGCGGTGATGCCAGCGGCAATGCCCGCGCAAAATAGCCAGAAATTTGCGATCGCGCCCATCGTGACACCCCTTGCTTTTGCGCCAAATTGCCGAAGTTCCGCGTAAGGCGCTACTTTTTCGCCATATGCCCCATTTCTGCCAAATTCGTCGTATTATTTACAAAATGGAAACAATCACCCAGAATCTCTGTTCACGGATTTGAAAGGGACGCGGGCGCACAATGACCAAGAAGAAAAAGCAGGCAAAAATGACCAAACCCGCCACGCCCAAAAGCCAGATGGAACTGCAGCAGTTCAACCGGATGAAGGCGGTTTATCATGACAAGGACGGCGATGCGAAGGCGCGCCACTCCCCGTGGTTCCGTGGCCCGCGCCCCAAACGCAACCCCGACAACCCCAAGATGGTCGCCCATACGGCCGCTGCCAATCACGTGATCGACGGCTGGGCGCCAGAAACGCCAGCGATTGACGGAAACACGAAAATCACCGCGTTCGGGTCTTGTTTTGCCGCCAATATCTCGAAATGGCTGGGCAAGCGGAACTACCGCGTCAGCGCCGAAGATCCCGACGCCCAGGATGCCTATGTGGTGCGTATCGGCGAAGGCATGGTCAATTCCTTTGTGATCCGCCAACAGTTTGAATGGGCTTGGGAAAATCGCAGCTTTGACGAAGATCTCTGGCATGGCTACGACAAGGAAGTCTACGGCTATGACGAAAATGTGCGCCTGCAAACCAAGGCGCTGTTTGACGACACGGATGTGTTCATCCTGACCTTTGGTCTGTCCGAAATCTGGTATGATGCGCAGACCGACAACGTGTTCTGGCGCACCGTCCCGAAAGAAGCGTTTGACCCTGAACGCCACCTGTTCCGTGTCTCGACGGTCGAGGAAAACCGCGACAATATTGCCGCGATCTACCAGTTGATCCGCAAGCATCGCCCCGACGCCAAGGTGATCATGACGCTATCGCCGATCCCGCTGATCGCCACCTTTCGCGATACCAGCTGCATCACCGCCAATTCGGTCTCGAAATCGGTGCTGCGTGTCGCCATCGACGAAGTGATGCGCGAATATAAGGACGACGGGCATCTGTTCTACTGGCCCAGCTTTGAACTGATCATGGATGTGTTCCGCGCGCCCTTCAAAGAGGATCGCCGCCATATCGACCCGCAGATCCTTGATTTCATCATGACCCAGTTCGAACACACATGGTGCAAGCCCGAGGATGGCGATATCCCGTCCCTGCTCGAGGCATGGGTGAGGGCCCGTGTTGCCGCTGGATTCCTGCCCAAACGTGTCTTGAAGTTTGTCGACAAGCGGATGAGCGGACGGCTGCGCGATATTACCACCAAGCCGATCTTTGAGGATGTGGACGAACCCGACGCCTCGCGCGCGTTGCTGCTTGCGCTGGCTGACGAATTTGATGCGCAAAAGGCTGCCTGACAGGCGCGTCTGGAAAATAGCGCGCTTTGGCGCGGCCTGCCTAGGCCAGGATCGGGATCAGCGTGGCCATCAACGCCGCCGCCATCGTCCAGTTGAACGCCCGCAGGCGTGACGGGGTCGCCAGCCAGCGGCGCACCTGTGTCCCGCCCCAGGCCCAGATCGACACCGACGGCAGGTTGACCAGCGCAAACACCACCGCAACAACCAAGGCGCCCCGCCAGCCTGATTCACCCGGCGCATAATAGGTCTGCGCCGTGATCGCCATGTAAACGGCCTTGGGGTTGACCCACTGAAACGCCGCCGCCTGCAGGAATGTCAGCGGTTTCCCGTCAGCCTGCGCGTCCTTGGGCGCAGCGGCATTGGCGATTTTCCACGCCAGATAAGCAAGATACAGCGAACAGATCACCAGCATGCTCTGCTTGATCACCGGATAGGCGCGAAACACCGCGATCAGCCCGATTCCCAGCAAGAACCCCATGAACC
This sequence comes from Octadecabacter sp. SW4, assembly GCF_008065155.1. Lineage (NCBI taxonomy): Bacteria > Pseudomonadati > Pseudomonadota > Alphaproteobacteria > Rhodobacterales > Roseobacteraceae > Octadecabacter > Octadecabacter sp. SW4. Next base: position 1,038,260 of record NZ_CP042819.1, read on the forward strand.
CATGCCCCAGCGATATTCCCAGCATATGCGGGATTGTCCGGCGCAGGCCGAAATTGGCCCCCGATGCCATCAGCATCAGGTTGTTGGGGCCCGGCGTGATCGAACTGACCACGGCGAATACGATCAGCGCTGAAAGAAGGTCAAATGTCATCCGACGAGGTTATGCGCAAAGCCCGGTCCAATCACCAGCGTAATGGGGGCGCCGCCCGGGATGCGCTTTCCCATCGACCACAAAAAAATGGCGACGCCCGGGAGGAGGTGGGCATCGCCATTCTTAGCGCAGGATCGTTCAGGGAGGAGGGCGAACGACCCATTACGGTATTGGGGTGATGCGGCGACATCGGGAGGAGGTGATGCCGCCGCTTCAGATGTGACGATCCGGTCAGGGAGGAGGAAGACCGAACCATCAAACGCGCCTTTCCGGGAGGAGGTGGATCAGCGCATTTTCGTCTTGCGGGCCGCTCTGGGAGGAGAAAGCGCCGCGGTATTGGGTGATGCGGCGACATCGGGAGGAGGTGATGCCGCCGCGTCAGTCTTGGTGGCCGGTCAGGGAGGAGGAAGACCAAACCACCACGATTAAGCGCGCCCTGAAGGGAGGAGGTGGGAGCGCTTAAAACCTTGAATTACTTGCCGTAAGCGGCCTCGTAGGCCACCGCGCGCAGGTTTGCGCGTGCCAGACCCAGATCGGCCAGTTCGCGGTCGCTCAGGTCGGCCAATTCGTTCATTGTCGCGCGGTAGGTGCGGTAGTTTGCGAAGCGGGTTGCCAGTGTTTCGCGCAGTGCGGCGAAACGGCCAAAGTCAAAACCGGCGACGCGGATATCGGAAGCGTGTGCCATAGTGTATCTCTCTTCTTTCATGCTGCTGCTCGGCAGCGTTGGTTGTGCGGGCGTTTCCCGCTCCAAGCGATGTTAGCGCTCTCGAGAACAAACATAGGCGATTGCTGCACCTGCACAATACGCCGATTGGTCAATGCTGCTATGCAGCGAACGCATAGTAAAAGTTTTGTGAAATCAGCATGTTGGTTAAATTTTAGGCATTGACCCAGCGTCGCCTTGCACTTTGCCTTGCGCTTGGCACATGGTGGCGCAAGTTTAAGCAGTTCGAAAACTCCGGAGGCCTCTCATGGCTGTTACCCCCAAACTTATCCACATGGCGCTGGCGCGTGTTACCCTGCCCGATGGTGGCGATTTGATGTCGCGCGACATGCTGCGCGCCCTGACGATTGACGGGCAGGCGGTGCGATTCGTCATCGAAGCGCCGACCCCCGAAGACGCACAACGCATGGAACCCGTGCGCGCGGCAGCCCAGGCGGCCGTGGCTGCGCTTGATGGTGTTCAGTCGGTTTCGGTGATCCTGACCGCACACGGCCCCGCCGCCAAACCCGCCGCACCGCCCAGCCTGAAAATCGGTGGCCACCCGAAACCGCAGGCTGGCCCGGAGCGGGTCGCGGGCGTGGACCGGATCATCGCCATCGGCTCGGGCAAGGGCGGCGTCGGTAAATCAACCGTGTCGTCCAATCTGGCTGTGGCTTTGGCGCGCGAAGGGCGGCGTGTCGGCCTGCTGGACGCCGATATATATGGCCCGTCCCAACCGCGCATGATGGGTGTCACCAAACGCCCCGCCTCCCCCGATGGCAAAACGATCATCCCGTTGCAGGCGCATGGTGTCACGATGATGTCGATTGGCCTGATGGTCGATCCGGCCAAGGCGGTGGTCTGGCGTGGCCCCATGCTGATGGGCGCGTTGCAGCAGATGCTCACGCAGGTCGAATGGGGCGAACTGGATGTGCTGCTTGTCGATCTGCCGCCGGGCACCGGCGATGTGCAACTGACCCTGTGTCAGAAAACCCACCTGACCGGCGCGATTGTGGTCAGCACGCCGCAGGACGTGGCGCTGCTGGATGCCCGCAAGGCGCTTGATATGTTCAACACGCTCAAGACGCCTGTCCTGGGTCTGATCGAAAACATGTCCACATATATATGTCCCAATTGCGGGCACGAGGCGCATCTGTTTGGCCACGGCGGGGTCGAGAAAGAGGCCGCCGCGATTGGCGTGCCGTTCCTTGGGGCGCTGCCGATTGATCTGGAGACCCGCCTTGCGGGGGACGCAGGCACACCGATTGCCACTGGCGACAGTGCGATGGCCGATGCCTATGGCGCATTGGCGCGCCGCCTGATCGCGGGTGGTATGGGCTAGCACCTTTCTCCGAGACGAGAGTTTGGGGGGCGGGCAGGGATGTCCGCCCCGTTTCGTCTAATCTGTCGGTATTGATGGGAAACTCTGGAACCGGCCTGTGATCTGCGAATCACAGACCCGAGATTCTGGGAGGATCAGGAAATTTCCGCAGGAATCCCATGGTCTGATCTGCTAATTGCCCCACCAGGCGAGCAATACAGGATAAAAATCCGGAAAACATCGGGAAAGTCTGGAACTTTTTGGGTGATCCGGAGAAGCACTATATGTTGTGTTTCACCGCAATAACTACCGCCACAATTCGTGTTAAAGGCTGATATTCATCTACTAGTTGTTGTGTTGAGAGGGGCCTAAAAACAACATGTGGACCAAATTTTTCAAAAAAACCTTTGCTTCCCATGATTTCCCATGTCACAAACTTCCTACGGTAGACGGGCAGACAATACGGGGCACCAAACGACCCCACCGACCGCAAGGTCAGGTTTCATACAGGCACCCATATACCGAACAAAGAGATCCGGCGCGCGAGCGAGCAGACATCCCCCCAGGTGGCGCGCGCAGCTGGACATCCCGGCAGCGGGACGAGGGCGGCGGATTGATCAGTGGCAGCAGATCAATCCGCCGTTTCCTTTTCAAACAGAGTTTTTCGGGGGAAAGTAGCGAGGCCGCGGGACAGTGGTTCTGAGTTTCAGAGGCGAATTCAACCAGAAGGTTGACGGCAAGGGGCGCATGTCGATCCCGGCCGATTTTCGCGCTGTGCTCACCGATGGCGACCCGCGTTGCCCCGAAGCCCCCAATCCCCGCATGGTCGTTTTGCATGGTCCACACCTGAAAAACTGCCTGCAAGCCTATACCATCGATGCGATGGCCCAGATCGAAGAGGGTATTCGCAAGCTTCCCCGCGGCAGCATCAAACGCAAGCAGGCCAGCCGGATGTTGCTTGGCAAATCATGGGACACAGAGGTTGATAAAGACGGGCGCATCGTCTTGCCCCAGCGCCTGCGCCAGCAAATCGGGCTGGAGGGCGAGGCTGTCATGGTCGCGATGGGCGAATATTTCGAAATCTGGAACGCCGCCACCTACGAAGCGATCGAAAACGCTGAAACCGATGCCTGGCTGGCGGAATTGCCTGATGATTTTGATCCGCTCAGCCTCATAGACGGGCCGGACGGAGAATGATGATGTCGGCTGCCACCGTCACCCCCCACATCCCCGTGCTGTTGCGCCCGATTATCAAGGCCGTCTCGCCCTTGTCGGGTGTGTGGCTGGATGGCACGTTCGGTGCCGGCGGCTACACCCGCGCATTGTTGGACAATGGCGCGGACAAGGTCATTGCGGTGGACCGTGATCCGCTTGCCTTTGACATGGCCGCGCCTTGGGCGGGCCAATACGGCGACCGGCTTGAGATGGTGCAGGGCACCTTTTCGAAACTGGATGAATACGGCCACGACCTTGATGGTGTGGTGCTCGATCTTGGGGTCAGCTCGATGCAGCTTGATCTGGCCGAACGCGGCTTTTCCTTCATGAAGGACGGCCCGCTGGACATGCGCATGTCGCAAGAGGGGCCAAGTGCCGCCGATATCGTCAACACCTATGCCGAGGACGATATCGCCGATATCCTGTTCCGTTATGGCGAAGAACGCGCCAGCCGACGGATCGCGGCCGCCTTTGTCCGCGCCCGCAACGAGGCACCGATCACCACGACCGGCAAACTGGCCCGCCTGGTGGAGGGCTGCTTGCCCCGCGCCAAACCGGGCCAAAGCCACCCCGCGACCCGCAGCTTTCAGGCGCTGCGGATTGCCGTGAATAACGAGTATGGCGAGTTGGCCGAAGGTTTGATGGCTGCCGAGCGTGCCCTGCGCGCCGGTGGCCTTTTGGCCGTCGTGACCTTTCACAGCGTCGAGGACCGCATGGTGAAACGGTTTCTTCAGGCCCGTTCTGGCGGGGGTGGCAACGCCAATCGTTACGCCCCCGTCGTCGAACGCGAAGCCCCGGCTTTCGAGGTGATCAACCGCAAGGCCATCGGGCCCGACGATCAGGAACTGGCGGAAAACCCGCGCGCGCGATCGGCAAAGCTGCGTATTGCACGCCGCAACGATGCCCCCGCAGGCGTGGTTGATCGGTCTGATCTGGGGATGCCAATGTTGAAGGGGGAAGGCTGATGCGTGGATTTCTGTTTGTGTGTTCCATTCTGGGTGTGATGGGGCTGGCCTTTTGGGCCTATCAGGAAAACTACCGCACCCAGCAAAGCCTGCGCGAGGTGCGCGACCTGAATACTGATATCGGCGCAGCCTACGAAAGGTTGAACGTCTTGCGCGCGGAATGGGCCTATCTGAACCGCCCCGACCGTCTGCGCGATCTCACCGAACTTAACTTTGACCGGCTGGGCCTCTTGCCCCTGATGCCCGATGCCTTTGGGCGGATCGAACAGATCGCATATCCGGCCTTGCCGCTTGGCCCGATTATCGACCCGATTGAAGTCAGCAGCGACAATGCCCCGGGAGACATCGAATGATCCGCACACCACTGCGCCCGCTTGCCCGTATTCTCAAGGCCCGCGCCAACGGGGAAAATCCCGCCGCGATCGAGGCCGAAAACCTGCGCCTGCGCCACGAGGCCATGCGCGACCGCGCCCGCACCCGTGCCGAGGGACGCCTGCTGGTGATGGGCGTGTTGTTTTTCTGCGCCTTTCTGGTGGTGGGTCTGCGCATGGGCGCGCTTGCCTCCTCGGTGCCCGAAGAACCCCGCACCGCCGTAAACGGCAACCCGATTATTGGTCAGCGCGCTGATATTGTTGACAGAAATGGCCGCATACTTGCGACAAACCTGGCGACCTATTCGGTATATGCGCAGGTTCCCGACATGGTCGATCCTGCACGCGCCGCCATTGAACTGGCCGCGATCTTTCCCGATCTGGACGGCGAAACCCTGCTCAAGGATTTTACAAGCGGGCGCCGTTTCGTGTGGGTTCGTCGCCAGGTCAGTCCCGAACAGATGCAGGCGGTGCACGATATCGGAGATCCCGGGTTGCTGTTTGGCCCGCGCGAAATGCGGCTTTATCCCAACGGATCGGTCGCCGCCCATATTCTGGGCGGGGCCTCTTACGGGCGCGAAGGTGTCCACTCCGCCGAGGTGATCGGCGTGGCCGGTGTCGAACGCACCTTTGACGAATTCCTGCGCGATCCAGCCAACGAAGGCGCCCCGCTGGAACTGTCGATCGACCTGACCGTGCAGGCCGCAAGTGAACGGGTCTTGCAAGGCGGCATGATGTTGATGAACGCCAAAGGCGCGACCTCGGTGTTGATGGACGTTCGCACGGGCGAGGTGATCAGCCTGGTTTCGCTGCCCGATTTCGATCCAAACAACCGCCCGCGCGTCTTGCTGGAAGGAAATCAGTCTGACAGCCCGCTGTTCAACCGCGCGGTGCAGGGGGTCTACGAACTTGGTTCCGTCTTCAAGATATTCGCCATCGCCCAGGCCCTTGAGCTGGATCTGATCGACCCAGCGACGATGATCGACACGCGTGGCCCGCTCAGATGGGGCCGCTTTAGCATCCGCGATTTCAGCAATTACGGGGCGCAACTATCCGCCACAGATGTGATCGTGAAATCGTCAAATATCGGCACAGCGCGCATCGCCATGATGGTCGGTGGCGAACGCCAGGAGCCATTCCTGCGCAGCCTTGGCCTGATGGACGCCACGCCTCTTGAACTCTCGGAAGCCCGCACCGGCAGGCCGCTCACGCCGCCCAACTGGTCGGAACTGTCAACGATGACGATTTCCTATGGTCACGGGCTGTCCACGTCGCCGATGAATCTGGCCGCCGCCTATTCCACCATCGTCAATGGCGGGACGCTGGTGCGCCCGACCTTGTTGCGTCAGGACAGGCCACAAATCGGCCCGCGTGTGATCAGCGAAAGCGTGTCGCGCCAGGCCGTTGATATGCTGCGCGGGGTCGTGACGCGTGGCACCGCGTCATTTGGCGATGTCGCAGGCTACCAGGTGGGTGGCAAGACCGGCACGGCTGACAAACCGCTGGAGCGGGGGGGCGGCTATTACGACGACAAGGTCATCGCGACGTTTGCATCCGTCTTTCCCGCCGCAGATCCGCAATATGTGCTGATCGTGATGCTCGACGAACCCTCGATTGATGCGCTGGGCGAGACGCGGCGCACCGCCGGTTGGACAGCCGTTCCCGTGGCTGCGGAAATGATCCGTCGCGTCGCCCCGCTGCTGGGGATGCGACCAGACGTTGAAACCGCCTCGCCGGTAGGTGTAACACTCACCGCGAACTAGGGTGGGAACACATGGGCAATCGCGCGGCACCGGATCACAAGACATCATCGCTGGCCGCGTTGGGCCTGACTGCGCGCGCCGGGCGCGAGGCGCAGATCACCGGACTGACCGTCGATAGCCGCGAGGTGCGGACCGGCGTCTTGTTCGCGGCCCTTCCCGGTGCGCGGGTCCACGGCGGTGAATTCATCAAGTTTGCCTTGCAGATGGGGGCGGGCGCGATCCTTACGGATGCGCAGGGTGCCGAGATTGCCGCGGCCGAACTGGCCAATAGTGACGCCGCCCTGATCGTCGCTCAGGACCCGCGCCAGGCGTTGGCGCAAACCGCGTCGCTGTGGTTTGGGCCGCATCCCGACACCGTGATCGCCGTGACGGGCACGAACGGCAAGACATCCGTTAGCACATTCGCCCGCCAGATCTGGGTGGAGATGGGGTTGATGGCCGTTAATCTTGGCACCACGGGCGTCGAAGGTGCCTGGACCCATCCGCTGAAACATACCACGCCGGAACCGATCACCCTGCACCGGGTCATGGCGCAGGCCAGCGGCGCGGGCGTGACCCATGTGGCGATGGAAGCCTCAAGCCACGGTTTGGAACAACGCCGTCTGGACGGGGTGGTGCTGGCCGCTGCCGGTTTCACCAATTTCACCCAGGACCACCTTGATTATCACCACACATTCGAGGCCTATTTTGACGCCAAGATGGGGCTGTTCACGCGCATTTTGCCTGACGATGGCGTGGCCGTGATCAACCTTGACGACCCCAAGGGGCCGCTTGTCGCGCAAATCGCCGAAGAACGCGGGCAAGAGGTGATCGGCGTTGGCCGATCCGCCGATGCCCGCCTGCGCCTGTTGGGCCAGCGCATGGACGCCACCGGGCAGGAAGTGCGCTTTGACTGGCAGGGCCGCACCCATGTGACCCGTCTGAACCTGATTGGCGACTTTCAGGCTGACAACGTGCTATTGGCCGCCGGACTGGTGATTGCCGCAGGTGGCGACCCGGCCGAAGTGTTCGACACCCTGCCGCACCTGAGCACTGTGCGCGGTCGCATGCAACTGGCCGCAACCCGCGACAATGGTGCGTCCGTTTTTGTCGATTACGCACATACGCCCGATGCTATTTCCACCGCCCTGCAGGCGATGCGCCCGCATGTGATGGGGCGCCTGATTGCCATCGTCGGTGCGGGTGGGGACCGAGATGCCACCAAACGCCCCTTGATGGGGCAGGCTGCGGCTGAGAACGCCGATGTGGTCTTTGTCACCGATGACAATCCCCGCTCGGAAGATCCCGCGACGATCCGTGCGGCCGTGATGCTTGGCTGTCCCGATGCGATCGAGGTGGGCGACCGCGCCGAAGCGATCCTGCGCGGCGTCGATGCATTGCAACCCGGTGATGCGCTGTTGATCGCGGGCAAGGGCCACGAAAGCGGGCAGATCGTCGGTGACGATGTGCTGCCCTTTGATGATGCCGAACAGGCCAGCGTGGCCGTGGCTGCCCTGGACGGGAGAATCTGATGGCGCTTTGGACATCGCGCGAAGCTGTGGCTGCCACGGGCGGCAAACTGATCCGCGATTGGCAGGCGAGCGGCGTATCCATCGACACGCGCACCCTTCAGCCCGGTGATTTGTTCGTGGCGCTTAGGGATGTGCGAGACGGCCATGATTTTGTTGCAACTGCGCTGGAAAAAGGGGCCGCCGCCGCCCTTGTGACGCATCGCCCCGATGGTGTTGCCAGCGACGCGCCGCTGCTGATCGTCCCTGACGTGCTGACGGCCCTCGTGGGCTTGGGTGTTGCGGCACGCGCACGCACAGGCGCCAAAGTCGCCGCGATCACCGGATCGGTCGGCAAGACATCGACCAAGGAAATGCTTCGCATCGTATTGGAGCGGCAGGGAAAAACCCACGCCGCCGAGGCAAGCTACAACAACCATTGGGGCGTGCCGCTGACACTGGCGCGAATGCCGCAGGACACGCAATTCGCGGTGATCGAAATCGGGATGAGCAACCCGGGCGAAATATCCCCGCTTGCGCGGATGGCCCGCCCGCATGTCGCGATGATCACAACCGTTGCCGCCGCCCATCTCGAGGCTTTTGATAGTATCGAAGGGATCGCGCGCGAAAAAGCCGCGATCATGGATGGCTTGGTCGCCGATGGGGTTGCCGTGCTGAACGCCGATATCGACACCGCGCCGATCTTGCTTCATTACGCCGCCAAACGCGGGGCCAAGGTGATCCGTTTCGGGCAAATGGCCCCTGACTGGCACATGAAACAGGTCCGCCTTGCCGCCGGAAGCACCGTCGTCCAGGCCGAGGCGCATGGCGATGCGTTCCTGTTCAAGCTGACCACGGCAGGCCGCCATTTCGCGATGAACGGGCTGGGCGTTCTGGCCGTCGCCGAAGCCCTGGGCGCTGATCCGGTCGCGGCGGCGATGGATATCGCCTCATGGGCACCACCCGCAGGGCGCGGCACGCTGGAAACGGTCACGCTTGATCCAGCCAGCACCGACGACACGTTGGCGCTGTTTGACGATGCTTTTAACGCCAATCCTACATCTATGGCCGCGGCGCTTGAAGTTCTCGCCGCCTCTGTCCCTGTTGATAACGTTGGACAAATTATCAAGGGGCGGCGGATTGCGGTGCTTGGCGACATGCTGGAACTTGGGCCGGACGAGATGGCGATGCATGCCGCATTGGTTGACGATCCAGCGCTTGCACAGGTCGATCTGATCCATTGTGCCGGTCCACGGATGCGCCACCTTCACGATGCGCTGCCCGAGGGCAAGCGCGGGCGGTGGTGCGACACGGCGGCGGAACTGGCCGAGATGGCAAAAGGGTTGGTGGACGCGGGCGATGTGGTCCTCGTCAAAGGATCAAAGGGCAGTAAGATCAGTCTGGTCGTTGACGCCATCCGCAAACTGGGGCATCGCACACCCCGTAACGAAAAAGAGGTCTGAGCATATGTTTTATTGGCTAACCGCCCTGTCCGACGGGGGCGATTTTTTCAACCTCTTCAGTTATATCACCTTTCGCGCGGGGGGTGCCTTTATCACCGCGTTGCTGTTTGGCTTCGTGTTTGGGCCGCCCCTGATCAATGTGCTGCGCCGCCGTCAGGGCAAGGGCCAGCCGATCCGCGACGATGGCCCCGAAGGGCACTTCGTCAAGGCGGGCACACCGACGATGGGCGGTTTGTTGATCGTGGGGGCAGTGCTGAGCGCGACCTTGCTATGGGCGCGCTGGGACAACCCATTCATGTGGATGGTGCTGTTTGTGACCATGTCATTCGCGATGATCGGTTTTGCCGATGATTACGCAAAGGTGTCCAAGCAAACCACGGCCGGCGTATCGGGGCGGGTGCGGCTTTTGCTGGGTTTCGTGATCGCAGGGGTGGCCGGGTATTGGGCGGCGCAGTATCACCCCGCCGGGCTGGCCAATCAGCTCGCCTTTCCGGTATTCAAGGACTTGCTGCTGAACCTTGGCATCCTGTTCGTGCCGTTTTCGATTATCGTGATCGTCGGTGCGGCCAATGCCGTGAACCTGACCGATGGTCTGGACGGTCTTGCGATCATGCCGGTGATGATCGCTGCCGCCACCCTGGGCGTGATCGCCTATGTGGTCGGACGCGTCGATTTCACCGACGATCTGGGTCTGCATTATGTTCCGGGCACTGGCGAGTTGCTGATCTTTACCGCCGGGTTGATCGGTGGCGGGCTGGGGTTCCTGTGGTATAACGCGCCGCCTGCCGCCGTGTTCATGGGCGATACTGGTTCGCTGGCCTTGGGGGGCGCATTGGGTGCTATCGCCGTGGCCGCGAAACACGAGATCGTTCTGGCGATCGTTGGCGGTCTGTTCGTGGTCGAGGCATTGTCTGTCATCATCCAGGTCTTTTATTTCAAATGGACCGGCAAGCGTGTGTTCTTGATGGCGCCGATCCATCATCACTACGAGAAAAAGGGCTGGGCCGAACCGCAGATCGTGATCCGTTTCTGGATCATCGCGCTTATTCTGGCGATGGTCGGACTGGCCACGCTGAAGGTGCGCTAGGGGCGTGGGTTGATACCGCATCTTGCGGGGGCTTGTCCGGCAATTCCACCGCCAGGGTGCGCGGCGGCCTGCGGCCTTGCTTGCGTGCGCGGCCCATTTCAACCCGCTTGCCGCCTTGCGCCGCGGGCCCAAGAACGGCACTCTGCCCGCTGACATCAAGGGGCGCTTCAGATGATTCCAGTGCAGGGGTATTCAGGCCAGACCGTGGCAGTTCTGGGCCTTGGCCGTTCGGGCCTTGCCACGGCGCGCGCGCTTGCCGCCGGGGGCGCCAGGCCGATTGTCTGGGACGATGGCCAGCAGGCGCGCGACACGGCCGCGGGCGAAGGGTTCACCGTTGCCGACCTGACCAAACATGGCGCGCTTGACGACGTCGCCGCGCTGATCACCAGCCCCGGCATCCCCCATCTTTATCCCGCCCCGCATCCTGCCATCGCCGCTGCCTGGGCCGCCGGTGTGCCGGTCGACAATGATATCGGCCTCTTTTTCCGCAGCTTTGCCACGCAGGAGTGGGACAATTTCGAGCGCACGCCACAGGTCATCGCCATCACCGGCAGCAATGGCAAATCGACCACCTCGGCCCTGATCCACCACATCCTGAGCGAGGCGGGCCGCCCTGCGCAACTCGCTGGCAATATCGGCCGCGGCGTGCTTGATATCGACCCTGCCCATGACGGCGAGGTGATCGTGCTGGAGCTGTCCAGCTATCAGACCGATCTGGCCCGCGCCCTGACACCGGATGTGGCCGTGTTCACCAACCTGTCGCCGGATCATCTGGACCGCCACGCAGGGCCGGGGGGGTATTTTGCCGCCAAACGCCGCTTGTTTGCCGAAGGCGGGCCGGATCGCGCGGTGATCGGCGTGGACGAACCCGAGGGCGGCTATCTGGCCAACCAACTTTCCGAAGGGGCAGGGGATGATCGGGTGATCCGCATCTCATCGGGGCAAAAATTGTCGGGAAGCGGCTGGAACGTCTTTGCACGCAAGGGGTTTCTGGCTGAATGGCGCAAGGGCCGTCAGGTCGGCGCGATTGACCTGCGCGATATCACCGGCCTGCCCGGCGCACACAACCATCAGAATGCCTGCGCCGCCTACGCGGCCTGTCGCACGCTGGGGCTTGGGCCAAAACTGATTGAAAGCGCGCTGCACAGCTTTGGCGGCTTGCCCCACCGCAGCCAACGCGTCGCCGAACAGGGCGGCGTGGCCTATGTGAACGACAGCAAGGCCACGAATGTGGACAGTGCCGCCAAGGCCTTGCAGGCGTTCAAGAATATCCGCTGGATTTGCGGTGGTCTGGAAAAGGAAGGCGGGCTGGACGGGCTGTTGCCGCATGTGGGGTCGGTCGTCAAAGCCTATGTGATCGGCCGCGAGGCAGCCGGTTTTGCCCTGCAACTGCGTGGAGTCGAGGCCGAGGTTTGCGGCGATATGAGCACAGCCGTGACCCGCGCCGTGGCCGAAGCGCAGGACGGCGACACCGTGCTGCTGGCCCCCGCCGCGGCAAGTTTTGATCAATACGACAGCTTCGAAAAACGCGGCGATGACTTCATCGCACAGGTGCGCGCAGCGTTGGGGGAGTAGCCAGACGATTCAGCGCTTCGTCTGCTTTGAGGGACGAAGCGGCCGTGTGCTACACTTCCGCCAAGGTCAGTTTAGATTTGGTGTTGCCTTTACGGACAATCCGAGCACCTACTGGTCAAAATTTGCGGGTCGTATCGACGGGGTGTTTTCCAAAACGAAGCAGTCGACTGAGAGCCACCAGAAGGCAACACGTGCGAACCCCACGACGGAAAATTCATATAAAAATGTAGCTGCTTCACTTTGCGGCGAGTTAGGCACCTACATGCGAGACCCTAGAATAGACAATGCCAAAGGCGTGCTCATTTTATTAGTTGTGCTCGGGCATTACCTAGAGGCGATCAATGGCTGGGGGGACCGGTATCTCAGCTTGTTTCTTACGGCAATTTATATGTTTCATATGCCTGCGTTCATCTTTTTGGTAGGGATGACCACCAAACAAGAGGGGCATCGGACGCGCGTTCTAAAATTCGGTATTATACTCGTGATGTTTCAGTTGGCCTATGTGGTCCCAATTAGCATCATCAACGGTGAAAGGGTGGTGGGCCTGTTCCAGCCATATTGGGTTTTGTGGTTTCTACTATCCCTCATATTTTGGACATTGTTGACCCCACTGATTGTCACGGTGAGATACGCGTTTGTCATGTCGATTGCAGTCGCAATCATCGGTGGGTTTTACCCCGGCGACGGCTACCAATTTAGTATCATGCGAACTCTGACCTTTTTGCCATTCTTTGTTGGCGGCATTCTTTACGGGCAGCGTGCTATTACAGTTTCACAAATCCTTTCAACCCGATGGTATTTGGCCGTCGCGTTCTTGGGTGTGGCAGCTGTGACTATTAAATTGTGGGGCTTGGAAAAGGGATGGCTCTACGGTTCGTTCACATACGCGCGCCTAGGGGTTGATACCTTGTTTGGAACGCTCACCAGAGCAGCTCTACTGATCGCCAGTTTCGCAAGCTTGATAGCCTTCCTTGCCTGTATTCCAACCAAACGAGGCTTTTTGTCAACAATCGGCCAGAATAGCCTGGCCATATTCGTGATTCATGGATTTTTCGTTTTGATCTTTCAAGAAGCGATTACGAGATATGGGCCCCTCTCGCTCCATTGGCGGTCCGCCCTCGTTGTGCCGTTATCGCTGATTACTACTGTTGTATTGGCAAATCCCATTTATAGCAGAACCATCCAAGCGTTTGCCGGAAGTATAGGCAAACGGCTCCTATGGGACAGGAAACTCTGAAACCTTCATGTCGATGTGAGCTTTGCTTTCAGATTCATTCTGACTTGAAGCCAAATCAGGTTAAGAAGTTTCGTCAGCCATGATCGCTGGAGTGGACATTCATGCACTGAGCAGCATCTGTCGCAATGGGCTCAATGCCGACGTTCACCGACAGCGAAAACGGGTGAACAAGAAACGATTACGTGCGGTTGCCTGTTCGGCCCGCAATCGCCACGCCTGCGGCCCAGCCTGACGACCATGCCCACTGGAAATTATAGCCCCCCAGCCGGCCCGTTACATCCACAGCTTCGCCAATGAAATAAAGGCCCGGCACGGTCTTGGCCTCCATCGTTTGGGATGACAGCCCATCGGTATCAACCCCGCCAAGGGTCACTTCGGCGGTGATCGCTAACCTGGCTGTCCACCGCAAGTTGGGCAGGCACGCGGACATTCCGCGCCGCCTGCCAGCAGATACTGATATTGCAGTCCTATGGGCGCAATGGATTTCCAGGGTTACAAGCGCCAAGTGCTCTAAAGGCCAAGGGTCTTCGCTGTCGCGTCGCCGAACCTGAACATGACAGCCTTGCCGAAGCGTCGGATCACAGATTGCCGCATGACCGCGATGATGTCTGGTGGCGCACGCTGCTCAACGCCGCATCACTGCCCTACCCGGACAGTGCGCGCCACCTCGCCTTTCATCGTTGCGGTCTACCCATTGAAGCTGCGGCGCAGGGGCCTGGCGTAGCGGTCGGGGACAACATCAGCGCAGAAACACACCTCGCCGACGGTCGTCTTCTCCGTGTGCCGGGGCCCGTCCTTGAAGGCCGGGACGACTACCTCTTGGTCAAACGTAGTCAAGCGGCGGACCCGCTGCCAAGGGCGGTCGCTTGGCTGAAATCCGAGGCGCAGGCTTTCGAAGAACGCAGGCAAGAGTGCGAGACACGACTGACCTTTGCCACACTCTGACAAATGAGCAGGGCTCTCCAGCCGCATTCGCGCGATCCACGGACGGCTGATCTGGGATTACACTGCCTTTCCAAACACTTTTGACAAACTGGATAGATGCGGGGCATAGCGCCAGTTCGCGATACTTGCTCAAGCGGCTTTTTCTGGCACCTCGCAGCGGCAATGAACAGCACCCGGGACGGGAAGCCGTTTCCGCCGATGTAACGGGGTAGATGTGGTTGTTTTCAACCGCGCAGTTGCTTGAAAACTCTCGGGTCGATGCTCGCGGCGCACAAGATCCCGCCCCAGAGCGCGCCTTGAATGCCCTGGCTGACCACATCTTGCCCCGAAAGATAGAGCCCCTCTATCGGGGTTTTTGCCCTCAGTGCATCGCTCAAGACTCGCTCAGGCGTCCCATCCAGCCCGTAGAAGCGGCCTTCGTGGTGGCCGGTAATCGATGCCGTCGCCAAGGGTGTCGACAGTTCGCGCAACACCACCAGGTCCGCCAGCTCGGGAAAGTTCGCCTTGAAGAGCGCGAACATCTTGTCCTCGACCTGCTTTTTGAAAGCTTTGTATTCCTTGCCCCGCTGGCCCGACGGAAGGTCCGCCCACCGGGCGACCGCGCTCCAGTCTGTCCAGCAGACCATTTCGCCCGCATATTTCTGCTTGGGGCCCGGATCGTGGCTTGGGTCTTTCAAGGAGGCAAAGGAGACAAAGAACCCAGGCGGATCGCCTGCGGGTGCATCCGCCCACACCGCATCGATTTCCCGCGTCGGGTAAATCCAATGGTTTGACCGTGTGGCGCCGGCTTTCTCGATGTCGCCCTGGAAACCGAAAAACAGGCTGAAATGGGCAATCGAGGCGGGCAAGGCCTGGATTTCGTCGATCCAGTCCTTGGCGCCGCAATCCGAGGGAAGCAGGTTATTGATCGTCTCGCGCACACCGATATTGGAAATGACAACGTCCGACCGGATGTCTTCCCCATCAGATGTGCGTACGCCAACGACCTTGTCGTCCTCCACCAGCAGCGTTTCAACCCTGACGCCCGCGCGGGCCTCGCCACCGTTTTCGGTAATTGTCGGGATCAGGTGGTCGGCAAACGCCTTGCCACCGCCCACCGGATACCAGGCACCGCTTTGCAGATAAGACCCGGAGATCAATGCGTGCATCGCAAAGCTCGCCTTGTGGGGGCGGCCGCCGAAATCTCCCCACTGCGCGGTAAATGCCGCGATCAGATCCGGGTTTTGTGTCAGACTTTCAGCGACTTCTTTTGTCGTGCGTTTGCACCACTTGTTGATGGCGCGGTGGTTCCACCAATCGATCATGTCACCAGCGAATTCGGGCAAAGCCCGCGTCGAAGCGATTGTATTCATGATCTCACGGCCTTCGCGCAGCGCGGCGATCCAGGCTTCGATGGCCTCAGACTCATCGGGAAACCGGTCCTTGAGGTCGCGTTCATGGGCCTCGAACGGGCGTGAAAGCCGTAGCGGCGGGGTATCCCCAAGATGCAAGTTGTCATAGACCGCCCCCAGGGGTTCGAATTCCATGGGTGTATGCGTCAGCCAATCAAGCATCCCCCGCTCCCGGTCCTCTGGGGCAAGACAGCCAAGATAGTGGATGCCGACGTCCCAGGAAAAGCCCTCACGAGAGAAGCTGTGGGTGAGACCGCCCAAGGTTTTGTACTGCTCAAGGAGCAAGACCTTGTGGCCCGTTTTGGACAGTGCGGCCGCCGCGGTCATGCCCCCCATGCCCGAGCCGATTACGATTGCGTCCCATTCCTTGTCATTAGTCTGTGCCATTCTTAACCTCCGTTGGCTGACTGGGCACGATGTCCCAAACCTCAACAATCCGACCGTCCATGATGCGCCAAACCACCACCACATCGACCGTGACCGTTCGGTCATCGAAGGTCAGCGAATTTCGGGACTGAACGACGACCAACTCCTTGCCGACGGGCACCGCCGACACCGGCTCAATCCGAAACGTGCCATGCGACTTCTTGGCAAGTGCCGCAAAGAACGCGCGGATGCCCTCTGGCCCTACATGGTCGCCCTGCAAGTCAGGCAGGTTTGGATTGAAATAGTGAAGGACGGCGTCTTCGGCGAACAGATGAGCCGATGCCGCCATATTGCGACGATCGAGTTGTTCCAGCAGCGCAAGATTTGGGTGTATCACAGTCATCGCTTTTCCTTATCGATGTCAAACAGGCGGCCCGTCGCGTGCAAAAGGGCGCCCCGGCGCGCGGGTCATGAGAGTCCACGATCACAAGGCCGGGCAGGGGCTCTTTCAACCGGCGGACTTTTTCGAATATGGCAGGCGATGTTCCCTTGTTGCCCATCCCGGCCACAACGCCCTGTTCAATCAAACCCGCTTCATAGGTCAGGTCGCCTACAAGAAGGATCGGGTTTGATGCTGCTGTCTGTGTGACGGGCATGATGTGCCCCTTTGATAAGATCAGACCCGTCCAATTCGCGAGGCGATCAGGACGACGAATACCGTCAAGGACGCGCTCGGGATTTGCCCATTTCTTTCTCGATCATCTTTTCGGTCACGGTGAACCGACCTGGAAACACAAAGACAAACGCGGCATGGATTACCACAGCGATACCCCAGCCAAACATTGGCCAGTGGAACCAGATTGTGCCTGCGGAGGTCATGAAATTGATAACCGCGAGGAACAGAATGACGGCAACATAGACCGACAAATGCGTGTAGAATCCCATCTTGACTTCAACACGTTCCTTCGCTGACCGATAGGCTTCAGAATTCTCCATAAATCTTCTCCATCAGGATTTCTTGATCAGTCAATTCTAACAGATAGCGGGATTTCCAGCGTTGACGCCGATCAATGTGCCTTGCTTGGTTGGGTGTATCATTTGACTATCAAATGCCCCCAAGGATGGAGGAACGTCGATGCCCGGAAGGCCCAACCCGCTTAGTGAAATGGGCGCTCTGGACAAAGTAGTTGTCCAAAAGGATGAGCGCCCGAACCCATCATTCGAGACGTCCGCGCTGCCTGGATTCAAGAAGACCGTTCAGGGACGGCGGGCCATTCGCAAATTCGACGGTGAACCAATACCCGAAGGCACCATGCGCGATTGTCTTCGCGACGCGATCCTGGCGCCCAGTGCGTCAAACCTTCAGAGCTATGAGCTCTACTGGGTGCGCGACAAAGGTAAGCAAACGCGACTTGCCGAACTCTGTCTTGATCAACCGGGTGCCACGACGGCGGGGGAGTTGGTGGTCATCGTCTCTCGCGTCGATCTTTGGAAATCCCATCTGAAAAAACTGACTGACATCATGACCGAGAATGGCCAAAAACCGCTCCAGGGGGCGGTCCGCGACTATTACGAAAAGATCGTTCCGATGCTGATGAAGACGGATCGCTTCGGCTTTCACAACCTCAAACGTCGACTCATGTTTTGGTATCGAGGGAAAAGTGTGCCGACCGTGCACGAGCCTGTCACACGGGCGGACCACCGCATTTACGGCCACATCCAGGCGGCCCTTGCGGCGGAAAACCTGATGCTGTCGCTTGCGGCGCATGGATACGAATCCTGTCCGATGAGTGGCGTCGATAAACGTGGCATTGCTGCGTTACTGGGGCTGCCGTCAACCGCGGAGGTCACAATGGTCGTCTGTGCGGGGCGCGGCACACCAGAAGGCTTGCTCAGCGCGCGGACACGACTCCCGTTTGGTGACCTGGTCACGGAAGTCTAGGTGACAACAGCCCTTCCGGCGGCCGCCAGAAGCCAGAGAGACGCCCGCCGACGCATGACACAAAAGGAGGCCGAGATGCCGCGGATGTTCTGGGTCGTCTTCGTCGGCATGCTTGCAGCGTGGTTTGCGATGAACTTTTGGACCGCTCCGCGGATTGAAGAATTGGCCGGGGGATTACGCCTGCTTGACATGCGGTTCACAGGCTATTCCTTTGACGAAGCGCAACGCTTCTTGGTTGTAATTGGCGAAGAGGGCGTTTCGCTATACCTCGGGTGGCAGCTTTGGCTTGACATGATTTTCCCTCCCCTCTTGGGTGCCGTCTTGTTCATGTCCTATCGCAGGCTTTTCCCCGGTTTTTCGGGACTTGCAATCGGCACACTTTCGCTGACATTTGTCGTGGTGGATTACCTGGAAAACTTCGCAATAGCCGAGATGTTACGGACCGGGCCGGATGCTTTGACACCAGCGATGGTGTTGACGGCCGACCAGTGGACGACCGCCAAATGGAGCTTGGCGCTGGGCGGTCTTGTGACCTTGATCGTTGGCATCGGCCTGCGCCTGGGCATCAGGTTCAAACGGTTTGCGTCAAGATGATCGTCAGGGTCCGGTCAAGCGGTCAGTTGAACGACGCCTGCGGTGACGCTGGTCAAATGGCGAGCAAGGCCAAGCGCGCAACGTTTGGCTTGCAGCAAATCTGGCGGCGTGCGCTCAAGCCTTTTCTGTCGGCGGAGCGGAAGGTCAACGGGTCCGGGACAGAGGACGCGCAGCGCCAGCCGGTGGTGCGGTGTGCATTGGCGGCGCCGCGAAATTCCAGTCGATGCGACAACATGCGATCCGTTCTTCAACCAATCGCGGCTTTCCTGTGGATCGAAGCCATTGGCGCTTGCCGTAGCATCGATCAAAGTGGGCCCAAAGCAGAAATCCGGCCTGCCGTGTCGCCAGCCAATCAGTCAAAGGCTATTTGCTGTTGCCCGCAATCGCCACGCCTACGGCCCAGCCTGACGACCATGCCCACTGGAAATTATAGCCCCCCAGCCAGCCCGTCACATCCACAGCTTCGCCAATGAAATAAAGGCCCGGCACGGTCTTGGCCTCCATCGTTTGGGATGACAGCCCTTCGGTATCCACCCCGCCAAGGGTCACTTCGGCGGTGCGATAGCCTTCGGTGCCGGTGGGGCGCAGTTCCCAGTTTTCCAGCCGGTCGCACAGGTCGCGCAGCAGCGCATCACTTGCATCGGCAAGATTGCCATCAAGGGGCAGGGCCGGGGCAAGGTAGTCCACCAGCCGCGCGGGCAGATGCTGGGCCAGCACTGTTTTCAGCGCCTTGCGGCCCGCGACCTGCCGCTGGTCGCGCAGGGTGTCAAACAACGCACCATCGGGGATCAGGTTGACATTGATCGGCGCGCCGTCAGTCCAGTAGCTCGAGATTTGCAGCATCGCCGGGCCCGATAGCCCGCGATGGGTAAACAACATCGCCTCGTCAAAGGGCGGGCCATCGGCCCTTGCGCGCACGGGTGTGGCAAGGCCCGACAGCGGCGCGAAGGG
The DNA here is from genome assembly GCF_008065155.1 of Octadecabacter sp. SW4. Classification (NCBI taxonomy): domain Bacteria; kingdom Pseudomonadati; phylum Pseudomonadota; class Alphaproteobacteria; order Rhodobacterales; family Roseobacteraceae; genus Octadecabacter; species Octadecabacter sp. SW4. The sequence goes on from NZ_CP042819.1 coordinate 1,057,787, forward strand.
ATTGTCGGAAAAGGTAAAGGGCACAAGGGCGGCGCGCGTATCCGTCACTGCCAGCCCGAATTGGCGGGCGATATCATAGGCAAGGCCCGTCGCGCCCATCTTGGGGATGGATTTACCGCCGCAGGCAACGATTACGTGGCGCGGGGTCAGGGTGTGCAGCGTGCCGTCCTGTTTGATCACGGCGCGAAACCCGCTGTCGGTTTTCGCAAGATCCAGCAGCGATGTGCGCAGTCGCAACTGCGCGCCTACCGCGGCCATTTCGGCCTGCAACATCGCGATGATATCCTTGGCGGAATTATCACAAAACAACTGGCCCAGCGTCTTTTCGTGCCACGGAATGGCATGCCGCGCGATCAGATCAAGGAAATCCCACTGGCTATAGCGTGTCAGCGCCGATTTGGCGAAATGCGGGTTCCGCGATAGGAAATGCGCCGCCCCGCAGCCTATATTGGTAAAGTTGCAGCGCCCGCCGCCGGAAATACGGATTTTCTCGCCTGCGGATTTGGCGTGATCGATCACCACGACACCGCGCCCCGCATGGGCGGCGGCCATCATGCCTGCCGCTCCGGCCCCGATAATGAGCGTTTCACATTCCATGCGCGTGGGGTGCCTTGGAACGCCCCCAAGCGCAAGAGGTATGGTAATGTGCGTTTCAACGCACCTTACACCTTATTTCTCTGGAAACGCTGGGCATTTGCCGTTAGGGTTGCAATCAGACCCGGCAAACGGGCGATGTTGAGGCAAGTTGGCGGTATCCAAATGACCGAGATGGTATTCGGGGCAGTGCCCGTTCGCGCAGGCGATCCTGTTCTTCCGCGCTGGTGGCGCACAATTGATCGCTGGACCCTGTCCTGTGTTCTGGTCCTGTTCGGGATCGGGCTGTTGCTGGGGCTGGCCTCGTCGCCGCCCCTGGCCGCCAGAAATGGGCTGGAGCCGTTCTATTACGTGCAAAGACAGGCGTTTTTCGGCGGCATTGCCATCATCGCGATGTTCATCACCTCGATGCTGTCGCCGCAGTTGGTGCGGCGCTTGGCGGTGCTGGGGTTCATGGCGGCATTCGTCGCATTGATTCTTTTGCCGGTGTTTGGCACCGACTATGGCAAGGGCGCTGTGCGCTGGTATTCGCTCGGGTTCGCCTCGGTCCAGCCATCGGAGTTTCTCAAGCCCGGCTTTGTGGTCGTGGCGGCGTGGTTCATGGCCGCGTCACAGGAATTGGGCGGCCCTCCGGGCAAGTCCTATTCGTTTTTCCTTGTGATTGTGATCGTCGGATTTCTGGCGATGCAGCCTGATTTCGGACAGGCCGCGCTTGTGCTGTTTGCCTGGGGTGTGATGTATTTCGTGGCTGGCGCGCCGATTTTGCTGCTGTTGGTGCTGGCTGGCATGGTCGTGTTTGCGGGTATGTTTTTCTATGCCACATCCGAACACTTTGCCCGCCGTATCGACGGGTTCCTCTCGCCCGACCTGGACCCCAGAACGCAGCTGGGCTACGCCACCGACGCGATCCGCGAGGGCGGCTTTTTCGGCGTCGGCGTCGGCGAGGGGCAGGTGAAATGGTCGCTGCCTGATGCGCACACGGATTTCATCATCGCCGTGGCGGCCGAAGAATACGGGCTGATCTGCGTCCTGCTGATCATCGCGCTTTATACGACGATTGTCGTGCGGTCGCTGATGCGGCTGATGAAGGAACGCGATCCGTTCATCCGCCTGGCGGGAACGGGGCTGGCCTGCATCTTTGGCGTGCAGGCGATGATCAACATGGCCGTGGCCGTGCGTCTTTTGCCCGCCAAGGGCATGACCCTCCCGTTTGTCAGCTACGGCGGCAGTTCGGTGATCGCGTCGGGGATTGCCGTGGGCATGTTGCTGGCCTTTACCCGCACCCGCCCGCAAGGCGAAATCGGCGATATCCTGATGCGGCGGGGGCGGTAAAATGCGGTCTGGCGGGCGTGGGTCACGACCCACCTTACGGGGCAAGGTAACGTGGGTCACGACCCACGCGCCGATGGCACCATGAAGGACGCGCCCCTGATCGTCATCGCCGCCGGTGGCACCGGCGGTCACATGTTTCCCGCCCAGGCCGTCGCCGAGGCGATGCTGGCCAAAGGCTGGCGCGTGACCCTGTCCACGGACAAGCGCGGCGCGCGCTACACAGGCGCATTCCCCAGTGCCGTCGCCATCAAGCAGGTGCGCAGCGCCACCTTTGCGCGCGGCGGCGCGGGTGCCAAACTGGCCGTGCCGTTCCGGATACTGGGCGGCGTTTTTGCGGCGATCTGGCGCACCTTTCGCGACCGCCCCGCCGTTGTCGTGGGCTTTGGCGGCTACCCCAGCATCCCTGCTGTCACCGCCGCCTGGGTGCTGCGCGTGCCGGTAATGATCCACGAACAAAACGGCGTGTTGGGCCGCGTGAACCGTCTGTTCGCCAAGCGCGTGAACACGGTCGCTTGTGGCACATGGCCGACCACTTTGCCCGATGGGGTGACCGGCATCCACACCGGCAACCCGGTGCGCGCCGCGGTGCTGGACCGTGCAGGCGCGGGCTATATTCCGCCGGGTGATTATCCCATGTCGATCCTCGTGATGGGTGGCAGTCAGGGCGCACGTATCCTGTCCGATATCGTCCCGCCTGCAATCAGCGCCCTGCCCGAAAATATCCGCCGCAACGTCCGTGTCGCCCATCAGGCGCGCGACGAAGACCTGATGCGTGTCGCGACCTATTACGCCGATGAATGTATCGCCGCCGACGTGGACACCTTTTTCACCGATGTCCCCAGCCGTATGGCCGATGCGCAGCTGGTGATCAGCCGCGCAGGCGCGAGCAGCGTGGCCGATATCAGCATCATCGGCCGCCCCGCGATCCTTGTGCCTTATGCCGCCGCGACGGGCGATCACCAAACCGCCAATGCCCGCCAGCTGGCGGATGCAGACGCGGCCATTCTGGTCCCTGAAACCCAGCTTGAGGTCGACAGCCTCAGCCAACAGATCGCCAGCGTCTTGGGCCAGCCGGATGTGGCAACAACGATGGCGAATGCCGCCCTGTCCTGTGGTGTGCCAGACGCAACTGACCGACTTGTGGCGCTGATTGATGACGTCGCTGGCCTGGCCGCCCCCGACACCGAAAACACGAAAGACGAGGCATGAACGCAGCAACCAAACTTCCCCTCGACGTTGGCCCGATCCATTTTGTCGGAATCGGCGGCATTGGCATGTCGGGCATCGCCGAAGTGCTGCTCAACCATGGGTATGTGGTGCAGGGGTCCGACCTCAAGACCTCGAAAATCACCGACCGTCTGGCCCGGAACGGCGCGCTGATATTCGAAGGCCAGCGCGCCGAAAATCTGGACGCTGCCGAAGTGGTGGTGATTTCAAGCGCCATCAAGCCGGGCAATCCCGAACTGGACGAGGCCCGCCGCCGTGGCCTTCCGGTGGTGCGCCGTGCCGAAATGCTTGCCGAACTGATGCGCCTGAAATCCAACATCGCCGTTGCGGGCACCCACGGCAAGACGACCACCACAACGATGATGGCCGAACTGATGGTCGCGGGGCATTTTGACCCGACCGTGATCAACGGCGGGATCATCCATGCTTACGGGTCCAATGCGCGGATGGGGCAGGGCGAATGGATGGTGGTCGAGGCGGACGAGTCCGACGGCACCTTCAACCGCTTGCCCGCGACGATCGCGATTGTCACCAATATCGACCCCGAACACATGGAGCACTGGGGCACCGAAGAAAACCTGCATCGCGGCTTTCTTGATTTCGTGTCCAACATTCCGTTCTACGGGCTGGCCGTCTGCTGCACCGATGATCACGATGTGCAGGCGCTGGTCGCCAAGATCACCGACCGCCGCGTGGTCACTTACGGGTTCAATGCGCAGGCCGACGTGCGTGCCCAAGGGGTGCACTACAAGGGCGGCGTGGCGCATTTCGACATCGTCCTGCAAAACGAAGGGGCGGTGATCAAGGGCTGTACGCTGCCCATGCCCGGCGATCACAATGTCAGCAATGCTCTGTCTGCCGTGGCCGTGGCGCGCCATCTGGGGATGAAACTGGACGAAATCCGTGCCGCGCTGGCCGGTTTTGGCGGGGTTAACCGCCGCTTCACCAAAGTGGGCGAAGTTGACGGCGTGACGATCATTGACGACTACGGCCATCACCCGACGGAAATTGCCGCCGTGCTCAAGGCCGCGCGCCAATCGAGCGAGGGGCGGGTGATCGCCGTGCATCAACCGCACCGCTACAGCCGTTTGCACAACCTGTTCGATGACTTCTGCACCTGTTTCAATGACGCAGATGTGGTTGGAATCGCTGATATTTACGCCGCTGGCGAAGATCCCATTCCGGGCGCAAGCCGCGATGATCTGGTGCAGGGCCTCATTCAGGCGGGCCACCGCGACGCCCGCGCCGTCCCCGATGAGGCCGCACTGGCGCAACTGGTCCGCGACACCGCCAAACCAGGCGATATGGTCGTCTGCCTGGGGGCCGGCACGATCAGCACCTGGGCCAACGGTTTACCTGCGGCCCTGAAGGCAAACACATGAGCTGGGCCTATATCATCGCTGCGGCAGTCGTTCTGACCGGGCTTTTGGCCGTCACCAGACTGTTGCGCCGGATGATGTTTGCCTTTGCCCTCGCCGCGACCGTTCTTTTGCTGCTCCATATGCAGCAGAACCCGGCCGAAGGCGCGGCGGCACTGGCCGTGATGGGCGGCGGTCTTGGGTTTGCGTCACCGCTGCGGCGCTTGATCCTGCGGGGGTTCTTATGAGCACTGCCATCATTGTGTCGTCGTTCTGGGTGCTGGCCGCGACCGTGGTTGCCTTCCTGCCCATGCGCTGGCAGATGGTGCCGGGGCTGGCGCTGTTGATCGCGGCCCCTGTGTTGATCATCTGGATCGGCTTGATTCATGGCTGGTGGGTCTCGGCCCTGGCCTTTGCTGCTTTCGGGTCGATGTTTCGAAACCCGTTGATTTACCTGTTCCGCCGCGCGCGCGGTGAAAGGCCGGAGATCCCGAAATGAGCATATCCATGATCCTCGCCTTTCTCTGGTTCATTGTCGCAAACCTGTTAGCGATGGTGCCCAGCCGCGACAACCATTGGCGGCGCGCCTATGTTCTGATCGCGATTGGTGTTCCGCTGGTCGGCTTCGTCACCTATGAAAACGGGCCCTGGCTGGGGCTGTTGGTGTTGGCGGCGGGTGCCTCTGTGCTGCGCTGGCCGGTGATCTATCTGGGGCGCTGGATGCGGCGTCAACTGAACAACGGCGAGGGGGCGTAGTGGGCCAGATCGTCATGATCGGCATGGCAATCGACGTGGCTGGCGGGGTGGCCACCCTCATTTTTACCCTGATCATCGTGACACCGACCGCGGGATTTGCGATCATAGGCGCAAATCGGGCCAATCCGGCCGTTAACGCCTAGGGGTGCCGTATGGATCCCATCGTCTATCCGATCGCCTTTTTTATCATTGGTGGGCTTGCGGCCTACGGGGTCGGGCGGATCATCGGCTACAAGAGCGTCTGGATTTTCGCGGGGCTGGCCGCTGTGGGGTATCTGATCAGCTTTGTTTCCGGCACGCAGTCCACGGGGCAATACGCTGGCGTTGCGCAAATCCTGATTGCATTGTTCGTCATTACACCTGTTCTTGTCGGCGCGCTGGTCGGCGGCGTCATTGGCGGCTATCACAGGCAGCGCAAAATGATTGAGCGATTGAATGACGACTGATCTTCCGGCCGTGCGCGGCACGCTGACCCCGAACCGCCCCTTGGCCGATCTGACGTGGATGCGTGTGGGCGGGCCTGCGGACTGGCTGTTCCAGCCGGCCGATCAGGATGATCTGGCGCAGTTTCTGGCCGCCCTTGATCCTGCCATCGCGGTGTTTGCCATGGGTGTCGGCAGTAACCTGATTGTGCGTGATGGTGGTGTGCGTGCGGTGGTTGTGCGCATGGGCCGCGGCTTTAACGCCATTGCGTTTGACGGCACGCGGGTGCGGGCAGGGGCGGCAGCCCTGGACGCCCATGTCGCCCGCAAGGCGGCGGCGGAAGGGTTGGATTTGACATTTCTGCGCACGATCCCCGGCACAATTGGCGGGGCTGTGCGGATGAATGCGGGGTGTTACGGCAGTTATATGGCCGATGTGCTGGAAAGCGTGACCGTGGTCTTGCGTGACGGGACGGTCACAGAACTGCCCGCCGACGCGCTGGCGCTTGGCTATCGCCAGTCCACCCTGCCCGATGGCGCGGTGATCACGGGGGCCGTGCTGAACGCCCCGGCGGGCGACCCGGCGAGGCTGGAACAGCGCATGGCGGACCAACTGGCGAAACGTGACGAAACCCAACCCACCAAGGACCGCACGGCAGGCAGCACCTTTCGCAACCCCGCCGGATTCAGCAGCACAGGCGCGGCTGATGATACCCACGATCTCAAGGCCTGGAAGGTGATTGATGACGCGGGAATGCGCGGCGCGGCGCGCGGTGGGGCGGTGATGAATACCAAACATTCCAATTTTCTGACCAACGCTGGCGGCGCGACCGCCGCCGATCTGGAAGGATTAGGCGAAGAGGTCCGAAAAAAGGTTTACGATTCAAGCGGTATCACGTTAGAATGGGAAATTATGCGGGTCGGAGAACCGGCCGCTGATTGCAAAGACACTAAAGACGAATAATCCGGCCAAAATGGTCATGCCCAGGCAGGGGCACAACAAAGACGAACCGCAAAAGGTTCGCATGTAAGGCGCGAGTGGGAATGTCGAGCAGGACAAATCCCAAGGTGGTAGTATTGATGGGTGGCCCTTCCGCGGAGCGCGAGGTGTCGCTCAGTTCAGGTCGCGAATGTGCGGCTGCCTTGGTGAAAGCAGGATGTGACGTGATCGAGGTCGATGCGGGCCACGATCTTGCTATGCGTCTGGCTGATATCAAACCCGATGTCGTGTTCAACGCCCTGCATGGCCGCTGGGGCGAAGACGGTTGTGTGCAGGGCGTGCTGGAGTGGATGTGCATCCCCTATACCCATTCCGGTGTGCTGGCCTCGGCCCTGGCGATGGACAAGGAAAGGTCCAAGGCGGCGTTTCGTGCGGCTGGACTGCCTGTGGTCAACAGCGTGCTGGCGGCGCGCGGCGATGTGCGCGCGCGTCACGTGATGCCACCCCCCTATGTGGTCAAACCCAATAACGAGGGCAGCAGCGTCGGCATCTATCTGGTCCATGACGCCGCCAACGGTCCGCCGCAGTTGGACGACACCATGCCTGACACGGTGATGGTCGAAACCTATGTGCCCGGCCGCGAGTTGACCGTGACCGTGATGGGCGACCGCGCCCTGACGGTGACGGATATCCTGACCGATGGCTGGTATGACTATGACGCCAAATATAAAGAAGGCGGGTCGCGCCATGTTCTTCCCGCCGACCTGCCCAAGGATATTTTTGACGCCTGCATGGATTATGCCCTGCGCGCCCATGACGCCTTGGGCTGTCGTGGTGTCAGCCGCACGGACTACCGCTGGGATGAAGCCCGTGGTCTGGACGGGTTGATCCTGCTGGAAACCAACACCCAACCGGGGATGACACCCACATCCCTCTCCCCCGAACAGGCCGCCCATTGCGGGATATCCTTTCCTGATATGTGCCGCTGGATGGTGGAGGACGCCTCATGCGCGCGCTGAAACCCGGCCTTCGCCGCGATCCCGCCCCTTCGCGCTGGGGCTATCGTTATCAGCGCCTGATGCTGACACCGCTGTTCCGGCGCATGATCAAGGTCGGCCTGCCGGTCGGGGTCGTGGTGTTCGCGCTTGGGTTCTGGGTCATTCACGAAAACAATCGCGCAATCATTGCCGAAAAATACGCGCAGGTTGTGGACAGCATTCAACAACGTCCTGAATTCATGGTGCAGATGATGGCCGTGGACGGGGCGGATGATGCACTTGCCCGGCAAGTCCGCGAAGTCTTGCCGATCGAATTTCCGATTTCTTCCTTTGATCTGGACCTCGAAGAGATGCGCGAGACCGTCGAAGCGCTCAACGCCGTCGCCGAGACCGCGCTACGGGTGCGCCCGGGCGGGATTTTGCAGGTGGATATCGTGCAGCGAATCCCGGTTGCCGTCTGGCGCCAGTCCGAGGGGCTGCGCCTGATTGACGTCGATGGGCAGATCGTCGGGCCGCTGTATTTCCGCGCCGATCGCGCCGATCTGCCGCTGATCGCCGGTGACGGCGCGCGCGAACAACTGGCCGAGGGTTTGCAGCTTTATCGCGCCGCTGGTCCGCTTGCGCCGCGGATGCGGGCCGTGATGCGGATGGGCGAGCGGCGCTGGGACATCGTGCTGGACCGTGATCAGCGCATACTTTTGCCCACGGATGACCCTGTGCGCGCCTTTGAACGGGTCGTGGCGCTGTCACAGGCCCAGGACATGCTGGAACGGGACGTTGCCATTGTGGATATGCGCAACCCGGATCGTCCGACCGTGCGCTTGAATGAACCGGCGGTGACAGAAATGCGCCGCATTAATATGACCGATGGGGAATGAGTGAATGATGAAAGAGCTGTATCAAAGCCAGCGCGCGATGCGCAACATGCGACAAGCAGCCATGCAACGCGGCGTGATCGCCATTCTGGACGTGGGCACGTCAAAGATCGCATGCCTTGTGCTACGCTTTGACGGTCCCGAACGGTTCCGCGACAGCGATGGTGTCGGGTCGATGGCCGGGCAGTCGTCGTTCCGGGTGATCGGAGCCGCCACGACAAGGTCGCGCGGCGTGCGCTTTGGTGAGGTCGAGGCCATGTCAGAGACCGAACGCGCGATTCGCACCGCCCTGCAGGCCGCGCAGAAAATGGCCAACGTGCGTGTGGATCACGTGATTGCCTGCCTGTCGGGTGCGCGTCCGCGCTCATATGGGTTGGACGGCGCGATTGACCTGGCCGGCGGCCTGGTGTCCGAGGGCGACATCGGTCGCGTGCTCGCCGCCTGCGATCTCCCTGATTATGGCGAGGGGCGCGAGGTGCTGCATGCCCAGCCTGTGAACTTCGCGCTTGATAACCGCACCGGCATGGGCGATCCGCGTGGCCAGATCGGCCAGCGCCTGTCCACCGACCTGCACCTTTTGACGGTCGAAGCCTCGGCGATCCAGAACCTTCTGTATTGCATCAACCGCTGCGACCTTGAACTCGCCGGCCTTGCGTCCTCGGCCTATGTGTCGGGGATTTCCGCGCTGGTCGAAGACGAACAGGAACTTGGCGCGGCCTGTATCGATCTGGGTGGTGGATCGACCGGTATTTCGGTCTTTATCAAGAAACACATGATCTATTCCGATGCGGTGCGCATGGGGGGTGAACATGTGACCAGCGACATTTCGATGGGCCTGCAGGTGCCGATGGCCACTGCGGAGCGGATCAAGACATTCTACGGCGGGGTTGTCGCCACTGGCATGGACGACCGCGAAATGATCGAGATTGGCGGCGACACGGGCGATTGGGAACATGACCGTCGCACTGTAAGCCGGGCCGAACTGATCGGCATCATGCGCCCACGGGTCGAGGAAATCTTCGAGGAAGTCCGCGTGCGGCTTGATGCGGCAGGGTTTGAACATCTGCCCGGCCAGCAAATCGTGCTGACGGGCGGTGCCAGCCAAATCCCGGGCCTTGATGGCCTGGCGAGCAAGATTTTGGGCCAGCAGGTGCGCCTTGGCCGCCCGCTGCGCGTGCATGGATTGCCACAGGCCGCGACCGGTCCGGCATTCGCCAGCGCGGTCGGTCTGTCGCTGTTTGCGGCAAATCCACAAGACGAATGGTGGGACTTCGAGATTCCCGCCGAAAAATACCCCGCGCGTTCGCTGAAACGGGCGGTGAAATGGTTTAAGGACAACTGGTAATACGCAAGATATTGCCGATTGCCCGAAATCCGGCGGAAAACGCACAGTTTAGGGCCACATTTTGCGGTTGAATTGTGTTTTTTCCGTGACGATCCGGACCTATCCCGCTAGGATCGGCGAAATATAGGTGAATTTGCCCAATGGGACGGGCCAACAAACAGGCGGACAGAGCAATGACATTGAACCTTTCCATGCCCGGGCAGGAAGAACTGAAGCCCCGCATTACCGTATTCGGTGTTGGCGGTGCAGGTGGCAACGCGGTGAACAACATGATCGAGCAAGCGCTCGAGGGGGTTGAGTTTGTCGTTGCCAACACCGACGCACAGGCGCTTCAGCAGTCACGCTCGGATGCGAAAATCCAGATGGGTGTCAAAGTCACCGAAGGTCTGGGGGCAGGCGCCCGCGCGACAGTCGGGGCCGCCGCCGCCGAAGAAAGCATCGAACAGATCGTCGATCATCTGGCCGGTGCGCATATGTGTTTCATCACCGCGGGCATGGGCGGGGGCACTGGAACAGGTGCTGCGCCCATCATCGCCCAGGCCGCCCGCGAATTGGGCGTGCTGACCGTCGGCGTCGTCACCAAGCCGTTCCAGTTTGAAGGCGGCAAGCGCATGGCGCAGGCCGATGAGGGCATCGAAGCCCTGCAAAAGGTCGTCGATACGCTGATCATCATTCCCAACCAGAACCTGTTTCGGATGGCGACGGAAAACACCACCTTCACCGAAGCATTCGCGCTGGCCGATGATGTTCTTTACCAAGGCGTCAAGGGTGTGACCGATCTGATGGTTCGCCCCGGCCTGATCAACCTTGATTTCGCCGATGTTCGCGCCGTGATGGACGAGATGGGCAAGGCGATGATGGGCACTGGCGAAGCCGAAGGGCAGGACCGCGCCGTGCAGGCCGCCGAAAAGGCCATCGCCAACCCGCTTCTCGACGAAATCAGCCTCGAAGGCGCGCGCGGCGTGCTCATCAACATCACCGGCGGCTACGATCTGACGCTGTTCGAACTTGACGAAGCCGCCAACAAGATTCGCGAAAAGGTCGATCCCGATGCCAATATCATCGTCGGCTCGACGCTGGATACCGGCATGGAAGGCCGGATGCGCGTATCCGTCGTGGCCACAGGAATCGATGCTGTGACCAGCCAGACAGCCATGCCCGTGCCGCGCCGCACGATGGCGCAGCCGCTGGCACAGCATGTCGCCGCCGAAGACCATGTTGAAACACCTGCGCCAGCGCCTGTCGCTGCCCGGGTTGAAGAAGGCGCCGCCGAGGCACCCGCGCAAGACCTGTTTGATGACGAGCAATACACCGCCGCCGAACAGGCCGAGGACATCTTTGAACCCGTGCAGGAAGAGGTCGCTGCCGATGACGGTCTGCCTGAACCCGCCTATCAGCCCCGCCCCGAACCCAGCTTCGAGGCCGAGCCTGAAACCTTTGTCGCGCCCCGCGCGCCTGCCGCTGGCACACCCTCGCCCGAGACAATGGCCCGCCTGAAGGCCGCGGCCGAACAGCGCCAAGCGCCCCGTCCCGCGCATGCAGCACCTGCCGCCGCAGCACCGTTGGACGCCGAGGAAAAGCCGCGTTTCGGGATCAATTCGCTGATCAATCGCATGACCGGCCACGCCGCTGAACAGCAGGCCGAGGCCCGCCCGCAGCCGCAAGTCACGGCCCTGCGCGAGGAGCCAGCCGCTGACCCGGAACAGGAACGGATCGAAATTCCCGCCTTCCTGCGCCGTCAGGCGAACTAAAACGCGTCACATTTTGACAATGGAAGGGCCGCTGTGATGCGGCCCTTTTTCTTTTAAAACAACGCTTTGTGCAGGCGCGGGCGGCATTCCGCGCGCCTGTTACGGGGATGTTTCAGAACGTTGCAAAGTGTGAGTTGAGCATCGGCGCGCCACGCCTTACCTGATGGTCAACAAAAAGCTAAGGGACGACTCTGTGCAGTCTACGTTGAACAAATCAGTTACGTTTCAAGGCGTCGGCCTTCATTCAGGCCGTCCTGTGACGATGACCGTGCGCCCTGCGCTGGCCAGCACCGGGGTCGTATTTTGCCGCACGGATATTTTGGGGCGTAACCCCGTGATACCCGCGCTATGGCACCATGTGATCGTTTCGCCGCTGAATACACGGATTGAAAACGGTGACGGCGTCGTCGTGTCGACCATCGAACATGTGATGGCCGCGCTGGCCGGCTGCGGTATCACCAACGCGCGCATTGATATCGACAGCGCCGAGGTGCCGATCATGGACGGCAGCGCCGCCGCCTTTGTGCGCGCCTTTGTCGATGCGGGCATTCTGGCGCAGTCCAGCCCGCTGCGCGCCATCGAAATTCTGACCCCGATCGAGGTTGTGCGCGATGGCAGCATCGCCCGCTTTGATCCCGCGACCAGCCTGCAAATCGACTTTGCCATCGATTTTGACGATGCGGCCATTGGCCATCAGGCCAAGGCGCTGAACATGGCCAACGGCACCTTTGTGCGCGAACTGTGCGACAGCCGCACCTTTTGCCGCAAGGCGGATGTGGACGCGATGCATGCCAACGGGCTGGCCCTGGGCGGCACCTATGAAAACGCGGTCGTGGTGGATGGCGATGCCATCCTCAGCCCCGGCGGTTTGCGCCATAAGGACGAAGCCGTGCGCCATAAGATGCTGGATGCATTGGGCGATCTTTATACCGCCGGCGCGCCGATTCTTGGCCGCTATACCGGTGTGCGTGCCGGTCACGCCATGACAAACCGCCTGTTGCGCGCGTTGTTCGATACGCCTGATGCCTGGCGCTGGGTCACGGTGGACGCCGCTAGTGCTGCGCGTTTGCCCGGCGTGGGTGTCAGCCGCGCCGATCTTTACGCTGTCGCCTAGGGCTTGGATGCGCCAAAGGGTGCAAAAGGCATTTTGCCCCCGATTTTTCTATGCTAGACCAATAACAAGAGGAGGGCACATGACCCTCACAGGATCCTAATCGGGGGCGTCTTGATGTCAGGTCGCAGCAGTTTGTCAAAGTCGCGGGTTCTCTTGGGTGCAGCCTTGCTTGCCATGACTTTCGTGGCGGCATGTGGCGGTCTTGATACGCGCGCGCCCGGCGCCCTTGATAATTACACGGCCGAGGAAATTTTCCAGCGCGGCGAATATGAACTGGAACGTGGGCAGGCCGATGATGCCGCCTTTTACTTTGGTGAAATTGAACGGCTTTATCCCTATAGCGAATGGGCCAAACGCGCGCTGATCATGCAGGCGTTCTCGTATCATCGCGACCGCGACTATCCCAACAGCCGCGCCGCCGCGCAGCGTTACATCGACTTCTATCCCGCCGATGAGGACGCGGCATATGCCCAGTATCTGCTGGCCCTGTCCTATTACGACCAGATTGACGAAGTGGGCCGCGACCAGGGACTGACCTTTCAGGCGCTACAAGCCCTGCGCGTCGTGATCGAACGCTATCCCGACAGTGAATACGCGCGCTCCTCGATCCTGAAATTCGATCTGGCCTTTGACCATCTGGCCGCCAAGGAAATGGAGATCGGGCGCTATTATCTGCGTCGGGGTCACTATGCCGCCGCGATCAACCGCTTCCGCATCGTGGTCGAGGATTTTCAGACGACCACCCACACCGCCGAGGCGCTGTATCGTCTGATCGAAAGTTATCTGTCGCTGGGCCTGACGGACGAGGCGCAGACCGCAGGGGCCATTCTGGGTTACAACTACCAATCGACCGAATGGTATCAGGAGGGCTATGCGCTGCTGACCGGACGTGGCCTCGAGGCGCGCGACATCGGCGATAACTGGCTGTCGGCGATCTACCGTCAGGTGGTGCGGGGCGAATGGCTTTAACGGGTGGTGAGGCAAAACTCCAGCTGACGGTTTCCTATGCTGCGTCACCTTGAAATCCGCGACATGTTGATCATTGACCGGTTGGATCTTGCCTTTCAGCCGGGGCTGAATGTGCTGACCGGTGAAACCGGGGCCGGAAAATCTATCTTACTGGATTCATTGGGGTTTGTGCTGGGTTGGCGCGGGCGCGCCGAACTTGTGCGCGCCGGGGCCGATCAGGGTGAAGTGACAGCGGTGTTCGATTTGCCCGCAGGTCACGCCGCCCATGATGTGCTGCAAGACGCCGGGATCGCAGCCGAAGCTGAGCTGATCCTGCGCCGCATCAACACGACTGACGGGCGCAAGACTGCCTGGGTCAATGACCGCAGGGTAAGTGGCGAGGTGCTGCGCGCCTTGTCCGATACCTTGATCGAATTGCATGGCCAGAACGATGATCGCGGCTTGCTGAACCCGCGCGGCCATCGCCAGTTGCTGGATGATTTCGCGGCCAACGCCCCCTTGCTGGCAGCAACGCGCACGGCATGGCGGGCCTTGACCGCCGCGCAAAAGGCGCTGGGTGCCGCCGAAGGCAGACTCGCCGAGGCCCGCGCCGAAGAAGATTATCTGCGTCACGCGGTCGCCGAACTGGACAAATTGGCCCCCGAACCGGGCGAAGAAGCAAAACTGGACGGCGAACGCCGCCTGATGCAAGCGGCCGAGAAAATCCGCGAGGATATCGCCCGCGCCCGCGAGGCCCTTGGCCTGCAAGGGGCCGAAGGGATGATCACCGATGCCTCACGCTGGCTTGGCGGCGTTGCAGATCGCGCCGAAGGACAGTTGGACGCGCCGATGGCCGCCTTGGAACGGGTGCTGCTTGATCTGGACGCCGCACAGCAGGGGGTCGAGGCCTGTCTGGACGCGCTGGCCTTCAACCCGCACGAACTGGAAGATTGCGAAGAGCGCCTGTTTGCGATCCGTGCTTTGGCGCGCAAACATGACGTGTTGCCCGACGATCTGGGCGGTTTTGCCGATGGGTTGCGCGCGCGCCTGACGGTCCTGGACAGCGGTGCGGCGGATCTGGCGGCATTGACGCAGGCGGTTGTGCAGGCGCGGGCGACATACGACAAGGCGGCGCAAACGCTGGGCGATGCGCGCCGCGCCGCCGCATCCCGTCTGGATCGTGCGATGGCGACGGAACTCGCGCCCCTCAAGATGGAACGCGCTGTTTTCGCAACAGAAATCACAGCCGCCGATGCCGGACCCGACGGCACCGACGAGGTGTCGTTCACGGTCGCCACCAACCCGGGCGCGCCTGCGGGGCCGCTTGGCAAAATCGCGTCGGGCGGGGAACTGAGCCGGTTCTTGCTGGCCCTCAAGGTCTGCCTGACGGGCGAGGACAGCAACCTCACGCTGATTTTTGATGAAATTGACCGCGGCGTTGGCGGGGCTACGGCCGATGCGGTGGGGCGGCGATTGGCCGATCTGGCGCAGGGCGGGCAGGTGCTTGTGGTGACCCATTCGCCGCAGGTTGCGGCCTTTGGCGGGCATCACTGGCGGGTGGAAAAGCAGCAGGACGACAGCGTCACACTGTCAACTGTCGTGGCGCTCGATGCTCCCGCGCGGATCGACGAAATCGCGCGCATGTTGTCGGGTGATCGCATCACCGACGAGGCCCGCGCGGCGGCCCGCGCCCTTATGGATGCCTGACAAACGCTGCAACACCGTGACGGGGATATCGCAGCCCATCGCGACCAGTTCAGCGCGTCCCCATCGCCGACAAACAAGAACGGCCGGACGGTGTTTTGCACGGGAATACGTTTGTGCCATTGCCACCATCCGGCCTGTCATTGCGCCGCACAAGCGGCTGTTCTGAAAATGTGCGTTGTGACCACTCACCTTCACGCGGCACGGTGAAAATCTATTCTGATGCCTTTCGGCGGTTTGGAAAAAGCAGCGTCTCTATGATAAAAATCATACCACATTGGCATGCGGGGCGTCTTACCCCATTTGGGGTAAGCCACGGTTAACCCTCTTGAAATTCCTCGATTAAAGGCAGGACATCGCGCCATTTCAGGAAAAACAGCAACTGCCCGGCGTCCGGATAGATACGAAAATCGATCCAGTCGTGATCGTTTTGATACTCGGCCAGGGTCGCGGGCGGCACCTGCGGGTCTTGCAACCCGTTCAGGAATATCACCGGCACCGAGCCGCGCAGCGCCGCGACTTCGGCCGCCCAGTTCGTGGTCTCATGGGCGATCACCTCGCGCGAGAACGCATCATGGGCCGAATGCCCCTCTGATAGCGCGACTTCGGAACCACAGACGATTGCCTCGTAGACTTCCTCGATCCCAAAGGTCGCCACATCCGCCGGCGATTTGCCGTAAACGGCATTGACGAAACCGCGCTTGCCCAGCTTGCGCGCAAGGGCAAACCCCGCCTTGACCATGAACGGCAGCAGGTGCGGCGTATAGCGCGCGCCCGCCAGAATAAAGCGGTGCCATTTGTCCATGCGTTCGTATTGTTCGGCCCGCGTGAGGGGCAGTACACCCGCACAACAGATCAATCCCGTCAGCCGTTCGGGATAGGCGGCGTGAAAGGCGATGGCGATGAAACTGTCGCCGCCCAAAGTGACCAGCGGCAGGCGGTCAATCCCCAGATGATCAAGCAGCGCGCGCATGTCATCGGCCAGTTGCACCACATAGGGCACACCCTTGGGCAGCGGGGTCGACTGCCCATACCCGGGCCGCACCGGCACGATAATCTTGATGCCCCGGCGCGCGGCCTCGGCCTCGGCACTGGCGGGCCAGCGCACCAGCCCGTAATCCAGCGGAAAGAAAAAACAGGGCTTGCCCGCCGGATCGCCAAGGATCAGATAGTCAAGGCGGCGCCCATCGGCCGTTTTCATTGTCTGGAACGGGCGCGGTTCAAGCGTATCAAAGCCCTGAGATGTTTCCGACGTGCGCGCCGCTGCATCCTCGGAAAACTGGGCGATGTCCATCGTAGAAAGGGTCAGGCGCACCAGTTCGGACTGGCTGCGCGTTTCGGTCTTGCCCATCACCGATTTCAACTGCGCGCGGATCGTATCAATGCTGCGCTCGCGCGCATCCGCGATATCGCTCAGGGATTGGCCAAGGGTCAGGGCGCGCACCACCTCGATTTCGGCGGGCGACAGATCAAAAGCGGTGTGCAGCATATCGCCAAAGGCGGCAGGCCATTGCACTTGCGAGCTGAGCAGGATCACGAAAGGAGGCTGGTCCGCGGGGGTCACGAACCGTAGGTGCACGACCATCAGCCGGTCAGTTTCGGCCATCCGCAACCTCAGAATCACCGGTTCATGCGCGTTGCCATTGATCAACCGGTCGGCCTGTGCGGTCAGCATCGCCGCTTCGCCCGCCGCCAGCGGTAATTCACGCAGATGCGCGCCGCTGGTCACACCAAACACCTGCGCCGCCGCAGCGTTGACGGCAATCAGGCGCAGGGACTTATCCACAGCCAGCGCCGCCGTCTGCCGGATCTGGGCAATCATCGCCTGTGGCGTGTCGTTTTGTGATTCAGCGATAAAGCGGTCCAGCACCTTGTCCGCGCGCAGAAAATGCCCGGTGAACGCATCAACCCCAAGGGCTGGCGCGCCGCTATCGTTGGCGGTCGCGGCGCGCTGCGGGGCGATCATCGCTTCCCAGTGGTCCAGCAATTCCTCATAGCGCATCGGATTGACCGCCACCTCGTAAAGGCGATCAATCACCCCGCTATCATCGGGATCGTCTTTTGGTGTGTCGCGGTCAGAAGTCATTTTAGCAGCATTCACTTCCCTAGGGTCATTCTAACGCTAGCAATCGGAAAAAGCGAACAAATCTCTGCGCCGCGCCAATCGGGCAAAGATATGACCGTTTCACACCGCATCCCCCTTGCCCTTTGGTGTGATACGGCCATGCTAGGCGCCAAACCGTCGGGACGGGCAAGGGGATCAATGGCCAAGCAGAACGAACACTGGATGGTGCGGGCGCGGGCCGAACTGCGCAATTCCTTGTCCGATGGGTGGCACCTGGTGCGCACGCGCGGCCCCTCGCAGATACAGTTCTGGTTCATCGCGCTTGTCATCGGGATCGCGGCAGGCGTTGCGGCGGTGTTGTTTCGTTTTGGCATCGAAAGGCTGCAAGCGCTGCTTTACGGCACCAACGATGTGACCCGCCTGCACAATTTCGCGGCCTCGCTGGAGTGGTATTGGGTGCTGGCCATCCCGATTAGCGGCGGGCTGGTGGTTGGTATTCTGCTGGACCGCTTTACCGATGATGCGCGGGTGCGCTCAGTTGCCGATGTGATCGAAGGCGCGGCCCTGAATGATGGTCGGGTCGAGGTGCGGCGCGGTGCCGTGTCAGCACTTGCCAGCTTTATCACCCTGTCATCGGGGGGATCGACGGGGCGCGAAGGTCCGGTTGTGCATCTCGCGGCCGTGGTTTCGACGATGATCTGCCGCCTGATCCGCGCTGACGGGATTACCGGGCGCGATCTGTTGGGCTGCGCTGTGGCCGCCGCCGTGTCTGCCAGTTTCAACGCCCCCATCGCGGGGGCGCTTTTCGCGCTCGAGGTGATCCTGCGCCACTTTGCCGTGCACGCCTTTGCGCCCATCGTGATTGCAAGCGTCACCGGCACGATCATCAGTCGCATGGCGCTTGGCGATGTTACCGAATTTATCCTGCCTGTGGGCAATACGCTGTCGTTCTATGTCGAACTCCCCGCCTTTTTGTTACTGGGCCTGCTGTGCGGGCTGGTCGCCGTGATCTTGATGCGGGCGATTTTCTGGGCCGATGATATCGCCAATTACGTGCAGGACCGCACCGGGTTGCCACGGGGGCTGCGCCCAGCGGTGGCGGGGGCCTTGCTGGGCGGGTTGGCGATCTATTTCCCGCATATCATTGGCGTCGGCTACGGGACGACATCCGAAGCTTTGACCGGGCAGTTGCTGTTCCAGGAGGCGGTTATTTTTGTCTGCCTCAAGATCATCGCCGTGGCGATCACCATGGGCGGGCGCATGGGCGGGGGGATATTCTCGCCCTCGTTGTTGGTCGGGGCGCTGACGGGGCTGGCCTTTGGCATTGTCGCCACGTCGATCTTTCCCGACGTGTCAGGTGAACAGACACTTTATGCGCTGGCGGGCATGGGGGCGGTGGCGGCGGCCGTGTTGGGCGCGCCGATTTCCACGACACTGATCGTGTTTGAAATGACCGGGGATTGGCAAACCGGGCTGGCGGTGATGGTGGCGGTATCGATGTCGACCTCGCTGTCGTCGCGACTTGTGGATCGTTCATTCTTTTTGACCATGCTGGAACGGCAGGGCATTCGTCTGGCCGCTGGTCCGCAGGCCTATTTGCTGGCTACTTTCAAGGTCGCATCGGTCATGCGCGCCAAAGATGCCAAACGCGCCGCCCCGAGGACCGCTGTTGGGACTTGATCGGGGAAGGCACCTATATCGACGGTAACGCCACGCTGGAACAGGCCATGCCGATTTTTGAGGCGACCAATGCGACCTATATTCCGGTGGTGACACTGGGGGGCGAAGACAGCCCGCCCGAGCTTTGGGGTGCATTGTTTCAGGTCGATGCGCTGCGGGCAATGAACCGCGCCTTGGCTGACAGGTCAGCCGAAGAACATTCCTAGATCTGTTCGACCGCGACCTTGTTGCCATAAAACGCCAGGTGGCCGGCGATTGCGGCCACGTCCGCATGCGGGGCCTCGTAGGACCAGGCCGCATCCTTGATCGTGCCGCTTTTGGCTTCGATATCAAAATATGTTGCCAGCCCCTTATGGGGGCAGGAGGACGTGGTGTCTGACGGATCAAGGAACGCCATCGCGATATCCTCGCGCGGGATATAGACCACGGCGGGATAGCTGCCCTCGGTCAGTTCCAGCGCGCGGATGGTTTCCCCCAGAACGGCCCCGCCAGCACGCACGACAAAGGTGCCTTTTGCAGGCCTGATCTTGATATGGTCGCTCATGGGTCCCCCGAATGCTGTTGCGCATTGATTACAGGGGCGCACAGGCCTTGTCGAGCCACGCAAATGCCGCACCATCCACGCGCGGGCCAATCAGGGTCAGTGTCTTGGCGTGATAGTCATCAAGCCAGGCGCGCTCGTCCAGCGTCAGCATCGCCGCGTCGATCAGACGGCGATCAATCGGCACATAGGTGAGGGTGTCAAAGGCCAGCATCGCGCGGTCGTCGCCCCCTTTTAGGGCGGGCGCATCCACCACCGTGATCAGGTTCTCGATGCGGATGCCAAATTCACCCTCGCGGTAATAGCCCGGCTCGTTTGACAGGATCATGCCCGGTTCCAGCGGCACAGGCGCGGCGCGGCGCGAAATGCCTTGCGGACCTTCGTGAACGCTCAGGTAGGCACCGACGCCGTGACCGGTGCCGTGGTCGTAATCCTGCCCCGCCAGCCACAGCGGATAGCGCGCCAAAGCGTCCAGATGCGCACCCGTCACGCCCGTCGGAAAGCGCGCGCGGCTGATCGCGATCATCCCCTGCAAGACCCGTGTGAAACAGGCGCGCTGGTCCTTCGTGGGCGCGCCAATAGCCATTGTGCGGGTGATATCCGTGGTGCCGTCGATATATTGGCCGCCGCTGTCGACCAGCAACACTTCGCCCGGGCGCACAGGGCGGTTCGTAGAGTCAGTCACACGGTAATGCACGATCGCGCCGTGTTCGCCCGCGCCGCTGATCGTTTCAAAACTGATGTCCAGCAGCGCGTTGGTGGCGCGGCGGAACCCTTCCAGTGCCTTGACCACATCAATTTCCGTCAGGCCGCCCTTTGGCGCCTTTGCGTCGAGCCAGGCCAGGAAATTTACCATTGCCGCACCGTCACGCAGATGGGCCGCGCGCGCCCCGGCGATTTCCGCCACGGTCTTGATCGCCTTGGGCAGAAGGCAGGGATCATCCCTGTGGATCACCTTGGTCCCCGCCTGTTCCAGCGTATCGGCCACGATCTGCGGCGCCGATTTCGGGTCAATCTGCACGGGGCCTTGCAGGGCCGCCAGCGCGCCTAGAAAAGCGCCCTCATCTTGCACGTTCACGTCTGGCCCAAGGTGTTGCGCAATCCCGTCCGCCTTGCCCGCGCGCGCGAACAGATCAACCTGACCACTGGCATGAACCACGGCAAAGGCCTGCGGAACCGGGTTGCGCTCCACATCCGTGCCACGAATATTGAGCAGCCAGGCGATGCTGTCAGGCAGGGTCAGCACAGCCGACGTTGCCCCGGCCTTGGTCAGGGCTTCTGCAATCTCGGCGCGTTTGGTCGCGTGGGATTTTCCAGCCAGATCATCGGGGTAGGCGGTAAAGGCGGCACCGGGTGGGGCAGGGCGATCATCCCAGATTTCATCGACAAGATTGGTGGTCGCGACAATCTGGATGGCCGTGGTGGCAAGATCCTTGCGCAGGGCGTCGATCTCGCGCGTGGTATGCAGCCACGGATCAAACCCGATTTTGGCACCGTCACCCAGGTGGTCACTCAGCCAGTCGGCCAGCTTCACTTCGGGCCAATGCACGGGCGTGAACACATCGGCCACCTGATCGCGCACCTGCACACGGTAGCGCCCGTCGATGAACACCCCCGCGACATTAGGCAGGACACAGGCAAACCCCGCCGATCCGGTAAAGCCCGTCAGCCAAGCAAGGCGGGCATCGCCGGGGGCAACGTATTCCCCCTGATGGGCATCGGCGCGGGGCACCAGAAACCCCTGCACCCGCTGCGCCGCCATCGCCGCGCGCAACGCCGCAAGACGCGGCGGACCTTGTTTTGGAGAGGCGCTGTCGGCAAAGGTCTGGAACATGGCTAACCTCGGTGGGGTGATTTTGGGCGTAGGTATTGCACTGGCTTGCCCTGGGAAATCCAGATTCGGATCGACTCCAGCAATTCAAAGGTCGGGTATTCCTGAATGTCGTCGTCGCTGTAACCTTCGTCAAGCAGGCGCTCGTAATGCCATTCTTGAAAGGTTACATACTGTCCAAGAAGCGCCGCAGGACCGGGGGCTTTGATCTCGGCTTCACTGCGCAACCAGTCGCGCACAATTCGGATCGCCTTTTCATAGTCGCCTGCATGCGCCTTGATGTCCGACCCTGAAATATCTGACAGCGCTGCCTGAAAGCGATAGCGTTCCTCTTCGAGGATCAGGAAACGTTTTCCAAGGTGATCACCGCCAAGATATTGGCGACAGCCATAATCAATCCCCAACTCAAAAGGCATGTTCAACCGGAACATCTCGCCCTTTTTCTGGGCAATGCAGCGGCTAAGATCGTGGATCGAAAAGCGGCTCTGTTCGATCAATTCCTTGATCTTGTCCAGACGCGTTTCACCAGAGTCGTTCCGTTCCGTGGCCAGTCGCGGCTCAAGGCCGAGGGTCATAACTGTAAAGATGATCGCCTGAAGGAGCGGCGCAAAGTCTTCATCGAATGGGCAGTTGATAAAGACGTTGCGGTCAAATTCATGCATCCCTAGCCTTTGGGAGGATAGGGGTCTCGGCCATAGCTGTCGCGTGCGCGAATACGGCCATCACGGCCATGAATATAAAGCTCGGTATGTTGGTTGCGGGCGCGTTCGCGTGCAACTTCAATCGCCTCGCCTTGTGTCTCGTAGGTATTCGAGGCGCGGTCTGACCCAGCCTTGCGCACACTCCACCGTCCCCCGTTGGGAACGACGTGCTGTCCTTTGGTCGCCATCGAATTCTCCTTCTGCCCCTTCTATTCAATTTAGCCAAATCAGCCCTGATTTCAAGATAATACTCTGTCGCATTGGCGTGATCTGACCCCGGCTAACCGACCTTTTTCATTCCCAGAACGCGTGCGCGTTTGCGTGGGTCGCTGTCAAACAGTGACGCCAGTTGTTCGGTCATCGCGCCGGCCAGTTGTTCCACATCTGTGATCGTCACGGCGCGGTCATAATAGCGGGTCACGTCATGGCCGATGCCAATCGCGATCAGTTCCACCATCTTGCGTTTCTCGACCAGCGCGATCACGTCGCGCAGGTGTTTTTCCAGATAATTCGCGGGGTTAACGGACAAAGTTGAATCGTCTACCGGCGCGCCATCGCTGATCACCATCAGCACCTTGCGGGCCTCGCGGCGCGCAGCCATGCGCCGGTGCGCCCATTCCAGCGCCTCGCCGTCGATGTTTTCCTTCAGCAGGCCCTCTTTCATCATCAGGCCCAGATTGTCGCGGGCGCGCCGCCACGGGGCATCGGCACTTTTGTAGATGATATGGCGCAGATCGTTGAGGCGACCGGGCTGTTGCGGACGACCATCGGCCAACCACGCCTCGCGGCTTGAGCCACCCTTCCATGCGCGGGTGGTGAAACCCAAAATCTCGACCTTGACCTGACAGCGTTCCAGCGTGCGGGCCAGAACATCCGCACAGATCGCTGCAATCGAAATCGGACGACCCCGCATCGAACCGGAGTTATCCAGCAGCAACGTCACGCAGGTATCGCGAAATTCGGTGTCCTTTTCGACCTTGAAAGACAGGGGTGTCGTCGGGTTTGCAACCACACGGGCAAGGCGGCCTGCGTCCAGTATCCCTTCCTCGCGGTCAAATTCCCAAGACCGGTTTTGCTGCGCCTGAAGGCGGCGCTGCAACTTATTGGCAAGGCGCGACACGGCCCCCTTCAAGGGTTCGAGCTGCTGATCCAGATAGGCGCGCAGCCGTTCCAGTTCTGCCGGTTCGGCCAAGTCCTCGGCACCAATTTCTTCATCGAAATCAGATTTGTAGACGGCATAGTTCGGGTCGGCATCCGACACTGGCTGGGGGGCAGGCGGATCAAGAGGCGCTTCGCCCTCGGGCATTTCGGTCTCGTCGGCCATTTCCTCATCGGCAAGGTCATCCATCGACACCTGCGCCTGGGATGCGTCCTGCTGTTCGTCTTGCGACTGTTCGGGGCTGGCCTCGGCTTCTTCGTCCTCGCCATCATCATCGCCGGTGCTGTCGGGCTGTTCTTCTTCCTCTTGGCTTTGATCGGCCTGATCTTCGTCGTCACCGCTGTCAGGGTCGTCGCCCAACTGGTCGCCATACCCCAGATCCTCGATCATCTGGCGGACGAATTTGGCAAAGGCCTGCTGGTCGCCAAGGGTGTCTTCCAAAGCATTCAGCGTGCCGCCCGCCTGACCCTCGATAAAGTCGCGCCACAGGCCCATGATATTGTCGGCGCCCTTGGGGAGATCGCGGCCCGTGGCCAGATGGCGGATCAGGTAGCCAGCGGCGGTGGCCAGTGGTGCTTCGGCCTTGTCGCGGATCTGGTCATAGCCCTTGCGCGCGGCCTCGTTGCCGATCTTGGCGTCGATATTGCCAGCCGTGCCGGGCATATGGCGCGCGCCCACGGCCTCGACCCGCGCGGTTTCCATCGCATCGTAAAGGTCGCGGGCCATCTGCCCCTGGGGCATGTATTTCGCGGCGATCTTGGGGTCGTGGAATTTGTGGCGCAGGGCAAATGCATCTGCGGTGCCACGGGCCAACAGCACCTCGTCGCGGGTCATACGGCGTGTCACCTGCGGCAGGCGGATCGTTTCCGCCGTCTGCCCCGCCGGATCAACCGAATAGCTGACCGTCAGTTCAGGATCGTCCGCCATGACCTTGGTCGCCTCGGCGAGGGCCTTTTTGAACGGATCAGCAGGGTTGTCGGTTGGTTTGTTCACATCATCCGCCATTCAACGGGTAAGCTGGGTCCTGACCCAGCTTACGATTAACCAAGGCTCAAGCTCGCCGCACTTTCCGGCAGTTCCTCGTCAAAACAGCGCTGGTAGAATTCCGCCACAGTCTGGCGCTCCAATTCGTCGCATTTGTTCAGGAAGCTTAAACGGAAGGCATAGCCGACGTCCTGGAAAATTCGTGCGTTTTCGGCCCATGCGATCACGGTGCGCGGCGACATCACGGTGGACAGATCGCCATTCATGAACGCGGTGCGCGTCAGGTCGGCCACAGTCACCATCTGTGATACCGTCTTGCGGCCCTTGTCGGTGTTGAACGTCGGCGCCTTGGACAGCACAATCGCGGTTTCGGCGTCATGGGACAGATAGTTCAGCGTCGCGACCAGCGACCAGCGGTCCATCTGCGCCTGGTTGATCTGCTGGGTGCCGTGATAAAGGCCCGTAGTGTCGCCCAGACCCACGGTGTTGGCGGTGGCGAACAGGCGGAAGTATTTGTGCGGCGTGATGATCTCGTTCTGGTCCATCAGGGTCAGTTTGCCATCGGTTTCCAGCACGCGCTGGATCACGAACATCACATCGGCGCGGCCCGCGTCATATTCATCAAACACCAGCGCCACAGGGTTGCGCAGCGCCCAAGGCAGGATGCCTTCGTGGAATTCGGTGATCTGCTTGCCATCGCGCAGCTTGATCGCGTCCTTGCCGATCAGGTCAATCCGGCTGATGTGGCTATCAAGGTTCACGCGCACCGTGGGCCAGTTCAGCCGCGCGCCGACCTGTTCGATATGCGTGGATTTGCCGGTGCCGTGGTAGCCCTGCACCATGACGCGGCGGTTATAGCCATAGCCGGCAAGGATCGCCAACGTCGTATCGGGATCGAACTTGTAGGTCGGATCAATGACGGGCACACGGTCACTGGGTTCGGCAAAGCCTTTGATTTTCATGTCGGTGTCGATGCCGAACACCTCGCGGACCGAGAAATCCTCGGTGGGTTTTGCATGCATGTCGGTGTTGCCGTCGGCCATCACAGGTGCCTTTCAAATCTTCGGGATGCGCGTGGTTTCGGGATGCAACATATCGCGCTGGCCTGCAAGGGGAAGGGGGGTGTTGCCTTTTGCGCCGGATGCGCGATGTTACCCCTTGAAGGAGCGGCGCGTGACCACACCGCAAGACATCGAACACCTGATCGCCCGCGTCGCCCTTGGCGAACGTGCGGCCTTTGATGCGCTCTATGCGGCGACGTCGGCGAAACTTTTTGGCATTTGCCTGCGTGTCTTGGGTAATCGCGCCGAGGCCGAGGATGCCTTGCAGGAGGTTTATGTCAAGATATGGAACAAGGCCGACCGCTATCAGATCAATGGGTTCAGCCCGATGACATGGCTGATTACCCTGTCGCGCAACCACGCGATAGACCGCCTGCGCGCGCGCCGTGATCGCGGAGCAGGCATGGATGAAGCCGCTGAAATACCCGACGCCGCGCCCGGCCCCGAGGATTTGGCGATTGCGTCGGACGAGGCCGGGCGCGTGGCCGCCTGCATGAAAGAACTGCCCCCCGACCGGGCCGAGGCCGTGCGCCGCGCCTATCTGGAAGGGGAAACCTATCAGGAGTTGGCCGATCGCTATGCCCAGCCCCTGAATACGATCCGCACATGGCTGCGCCGCAGTCTGTTGAAACTAAGGGAATGTCTGTCCACATGACACAACCGTTTGACATGGAAGAAGGCCGCATTCTGGCCGCCGAGTATGCCCTTGGGCTGCTTGACGATGCTCAAGCGCGCGCGTTCGAAGAGGCCATGTCAACCAACCCCGATCTGCGCGATGAATACGCCGATTGGGCCACGGCCTTTTCGGCGGTGACCGATGGGATCGCGCCCGTCGTGCCGCCGGTGTCGGCCAAGACGGCCATTGATACGGTGCTGTTTGGCAAACCGCGCAGCCTGTGGCAGCGCATCGGCGTGATGCCGGCCCTGCTGGGGGCTGCGGCGGCGGCGTTGTTCCTGTTTGCCGTTGTCAATCTGGGGCTTTTGGCACCCGCACCCGGGCCGACATACACGGCCGACATCGCCGCCGAGGATCACAGCCTGGTTGTCACCGCCAGCTTTGACGACACCTCGCGCACCCTGCGCATCAATCGCGCGGCAGGTGCGGCCCGCGATGGCCGCGTGCTGGAACTGTGGCTGATTGCCGGGGACAACGCGCCGGTATCGCTGGGCGTTCTGCCCGATGCGGCCACGGGCGATATCATCGTGCCCGCTGATCTGGTGGCCGCCCTTGATGGTGGGGTTCTGGCGATCAGTGATGAACCCCTGGGCGGCTCGCCCACTGGCGCGCCTACCGGTGATGTGCTGGCCGTTGGCTCGATCACGGCCCTGTGATCAGCTAATCTGAAACTCCTGTCAGCGCGGCCCCGTGTCTTCGGGGTAATTCGGGCAAAACCGCCCGAAACAACCACAGGAGAGACACTATGATCCGCACAACAGTTCTTGCCGCCACCACATCCCTGACACTGGCCGGTATGGCCTTTGCCGAGGCCCACGCCGCCAATCCGATGGTCGGTGGTGCCGAAATGATGGCCGAGATGGATATCATCGCCAACGCGATGAATTCGCCGATCCACACCACGCTCGTTGCTGCCGTTGCGCAGGCCGGTCTGGTTGAAACGCTGCAGGGCGATGGCCCGTTCACCGTCTTTGCCCCCACCGACGAAGCCTTCGGGATGATTTCCGATGAAACGCTCGGGGCCTTGATGATGGATGAAAACAAGGCGCAGTTGACGCAAATCCTGACCTGCCATGTGGTTGGTGGCGACGCGATGTCGGGCGCGATTGCAG
Organism: Octadecabacter sp. SW4; assembly: GCF_008065155.1. Lineage (NCBI taxonomy): Bacteria > Pseudomonadati > Pseudomonadota > Alphaproteobacteria > Rhodobacterales > Roseobacteraceae > Octadecabacter > Octadecabacter sp. SW4. The sequence goes on from NZ_CP042819.1 coordinate 1,084,961, forward strand.
GGATGATCGCCGATGAAGGTGGCGCATACCCCGTCGAGACCCTGGGCGGCTGCACATTGACGGCCGAAATGGACGGTGACGACATTACGTTGACGGATGAAAACGGCCGTCTGGCCACCGTCACCATCGCCGATGTCAAACAGTCCAACGGTGTTATCCATGTGATCGACCGCGTGTTGCTGCCCAAGCAATAAGCAAGGGCGCTATCACCTGACCATCACATGATCGTGCGCCGCCCCACTTTGTCTGTCCCCGGGGCGGCGCATTTTGTTAAATTCCGAAAGAGAGGAGAAATACATGAAACGCCGCACATTTGCCCTTGCCGCTCTGGCCGCGCCTTTTGCGCCTGCGGCGGCATTTGCCCAATCCTTCGAGGTGACCCGCACCGAGGCCGAATGGCGCGCGATGCTGACCGATCTGCAATACCGCGTCATGCGCGAAGACGCCACCGAGCGGGCGTTTTCCAGCCCGTTGGACAAACTGTATGATGCAGGCACCTATGTCTGCCGGGGCTGTGATCTGCCGCTTTATTCCAGCGAAACGAAATACGACAGCGGCACCGGTTGGCCCAGTTTTTACGCCAGCCTGCCGGGTGCAATCGGCACCAAGCCTGACCGCAGGCTTTTCGTCACCCGCACCGAATGCCACTGTCGGCGTTGCGGGAGCCACCTTGGGCATATCTTTGATGATGGCCCCGCGCCCACGGGCAAACGCCACTGCCTGAACGGGGCGTCGCTGGTCTTCCGCGCCGCCTGATTTACTGAAAACCTGCACGACCTTTCGGGGCGGCTGCACAGATCGTGCGCCGCCCCTTTGCATTTGCCCTGCTAGCCAAGGGAAAATGCGAATGGAAAGGGACGGTATGACATATCAAAAGAAACGGGTGCTGCTGGCAGCGCTGTTGATCGGGCTGACGGGCGGTTGCGTCGGCGTTGTCATGGAGGTCATTCGCGCAACCCCCACGATGCGCGCCGAATGGTTGCCGGGGCAGGGGTGGCTCGTGCCGCTTGTCGCATTCCCGGGGGCAGCACTGGCGGGCGCGTTGTGCACATGGTCTTTCGGTCGGGCCGGACCTGCGGGTTGGTTTTGGGCGTTGGGCGGCGCAGTGATGACGACGATCTTGGGAGGGGCGCTTGGCGGGACGTTTCTGATGGCCGGGATTGGCACGGTGATGGGGGCGGCAACGGTTGTCGCTTACCTTGTACAGTTCCCGTTATTATTGTCGGTTTGGCTGGCATTGATGGCCTGCACCCACCTTATTTTACGCCTTTATCTGCCGCGCCTGTCCTCGGAACGGAAACAGAGCATTTCCCATCCAGCGCCCTGATGCCACGTTGATGCCACCTTCGCTTGGCATTGCGGACGGAAATCACAACGGAGCCCTTATGCGCAAGCGCTGGCGTAATCGTCAAATCCCGACCGAAGGTGAACGCGCCCGCGCGCTTGCCTATATTGCCGTCGCGCTGTTTGGCGCAGGGTTCGCGTTCCTGACAGTGACGCGGATGTATGGCGCGCGCGTGCTTGGCGCGGGGCTGACGTGGTATGACCTCTGGATCGTGGTCAGCGGCGGGATCGGCGCGGCTGCGGCCCTGTTTCTGGCGGGTGACAGAATGGGCCAGCCAGGGTTTCGCGGGATCTATCAGGCGCTCTTTGGTATGATCTGGGTCAGTTTTGTCGGTGCGCTGATTGCCGGCACGCTGGCGCTGCCGTTTTACGGCACGATGTTCGGGCCGTTCACCCTTGGGGTGACGCTGACCAGCGCGCCGTTGCTTGCGATGCTGTGGTTTGCCAACCTGCTGTCGGTGCATGCGCTGCTGACCCGCTGGCACATCGAGCGGGAATCGATCTTTGTCGCTCCGGTGCCGCCGATGCCCCTGCGCAGGTCATCACAGCGTCTGCGTATGGCAGGCCGCGTGAATTAATTGGTAAAGTGACGGCTTGATTTGATCTGATCCCAGGCCCAGACCACTTCGGCCAGTTGTTCCTCTTGCGAGCGGTCGCCGCCATTCATGTCGGGGTGCAGCACCTTGATCAGCGATTTGTAGGCCTTGCGAATTTCGGTCTTGGTCCAGTGATCCTTGGCTTCCAGAATATCAATCGCGCGCCGTTCCGTCGGGGGCAGCTTGCGGGTGGATCCGGTGACGGATTTGCCCGGGTTCTGGGTGGCGTTCTGGCCCAGAACCTGATGCGGGTCGTCAACACCCAGGCGGGCCCATGCGCGCTGTTCTTCGGATTTCTTGCCAAAGGGTTTGGTTTCGCGTTCCCACACGCGGTCCTTGTCGACCTGTTCCAGGTATTCCTTTTCGGTGGAGCCGTCAAAAAAGTTCCACTTCAGATTATACTCGCGCGCATGGTCCTTACAGAACCAATAGTAGTCATCCAGAATGTCCGGTGATTTTGGCGCGCGGTATTTGCCCGATTCCTCGCAGCCCGGATGGTCGCACACCCGGGTGGACGTTTCCGAGGCCCCCGACATTCCACGCCGTCCACGCGGGTTTTTCTTTTTTGAGCTCGACACAGACATGTCGAAACCGAAGGGATCGCTTTTGGCCATTTGTATGTCTTACCTTTTCGACTCGGACGCATGAGTTTAAGCCGTGTGTCAGCAGATTGAAGGGGCAAAGGGAAAAATAATGGGGCTTGCACAAGAAATTCGCACCGCGTTGAACGGTGCACTGGCGCCAACCACGCTTGAGGTCATTAACGAAAGCCACATGCACGCGGGCCATGCGGGCGATGACGGGTCGGGCGAAAGCCATTGGCGGATCGTGATTTCCGTGCCCTCACTGGCCGATAAATCGCGCATAGCCCGCCATCGCGCCGTCCACGCCGCCCTTGGTGATGGGATCATCGGGCGCATTCACGCCCTCAGCATCGAATTCATCTGATTATTCGGCTGATTATTCGGCGGCAACGCCTGTGCTTTGCTGCTTTTCGGGCGTGGGGTCGGCGTTGACGTTGTCCTTGGGCGGATCGTCTTGGGCTGCGGACCCAGACTCAGTTTCTGTCGCGTCCTCGGGCGCGCGTTCTTCAGGCTTGGCGATCGCTGGCGCTGGCGCGGCAAGGGCGACCGGTGCGGGGTCAAGTTCGCGCGGCGCAGGGGCGGCCTCGGCTTCGATTGCGCGGCGAAACACAAGCATGTTTTGAAACGTGGTCGTGCGTCCCGTCAGTCCGGCACGTTCTTCGCAAGGCAGCGTGTCGGTGCGCTGGTATTCCCACCCTTGCGCGCCAAGTTCATTCATCACCACCTCAAGCGCATTGGCAAAGCGTCCCTCGCGTGTCTTGACGCCTTTGGCGCGCTGGCCCTTGGTGGGGGCGGGCACAACTTTGTAGGCATAGGTGGTCATGGCAGAATCCTTTGATGGGCTGCACTAACTTATCAACTGCGCCAGCCAATTCCAACGACTGCCTGGAAAAACCTGAAAACCACAAGAAAGGCCGCCCCGGATGCGGGACGGCCCCAGATGTCGTATCCGCTAACCTATTCGGTGGTTGCGTCGTCGTTGTCGTCGTCCATGTCGTCGTCGTCTTCGGCGTCCTCAAAAGAGGCAAGATAGGCATAGATATCAGCCGCATCGCTGTCGCTGCGCACTCTGAACGACATCTTGGACCGTGCACGTGCATCGCCGGTCACTTCGCGCAGCCATCCGGTGGGGTCCATGGAATAGGCCACGAATGTGGTCTCGTCGAATACGGCACCGCCTTCGCCCGCAGCGATGATCGCGTCACCATAGCGGAAACCTTCGACCGAACCAGGCGCGCGGCCCGCGATCCCGAAAAGGTTGGGGCCCGTCTTGGCGTTACGGCCAGCAAGCACGTCGCCCTCTGCATTCGCCACAACGTGACAGGCAACACACTGGCGCGCGAACAAGGTTTCGCCGCTTGCAGCGTCGCCCGAGATATGCGCATCGGCAAAGGCTGACCCGGCGATCACTGTGAAAGCAGCGGCGGTTTTCAAAATCTTCATTCTCAACTCCAATTGGTTAACGGCAGCATCAGGCTGCCATTGGGTCCGGGCAACTATGTAGGGCGCACGGGGCGGTGCGTCTAGGGTAAGTTGGCGCGCCAAACGGTCACGGCTGCCTGCTCAAAGACCCAGCTTGGCGCTGATCAGTTGGTTGACGGCGGCCGGATTGGCCTTGCCGCCCGTGGCTTTCATCACCTGACCGACGAACCAGCCTGCGAGTTTCGGGTTCGCCTTGGCCTTTTCGACCTGCGCGGGGTTGTCGGCAATCACCGCGTCCACCGCCGCCTCGATCGCGCCGGTGTCGGTCACTTGCTTCATGCCACGGTCTGCAACCAGCGTTTCGGGGTCGCCGCCTTCGGTGTAGACGATTTCGAACAGGTCCTTGGCGATCTTGCCGGAAATATCGCCCGATGTGATCAGCCCGACGATCTTGCCCAACTGGTCAGGGGACACGGGGCTGTCGGTGATATCGCGGTCGTCCTTTTTCAGGCGACCGAACAATTCGTTGATCACCCAGTTCGCGGCCAGCTTGCCATCGCGCCCCGCGGCCACCTGTTCAAAAAAGGCGGCATTGGCTGTTTCGGCGGTCAGGACGCTTGCGTCATAATCGGACAGGCCGAAATCGGCGATGAAGCGGGCCTTTTTCGCATCCGGCAGTTCGGGCAGGGACGCGGCGATATCATCAACCCATGCCTGTTCAATTTCCAGCGGCAACAGATCAGGATCGGGGAAATAGCGATAATCATGCGCTTCTTCCTTGGATCGCATCGAACGTGTTTCGTTCTTGTCCGCGTCATATAGGCGGGTTTCCTGAACGATTTCACCGCCGTCTTCCAGAATGGCGATCTGGCGGCGTGCCTCGTGATCAATCGCCATCTGGATGAACCGGGTCGAGTTCATGTTCTTGATCTCGCAGCGCGTGCCAAGATGGCCGAAATCCTGCGTCGCCTGATATTTTTCGTAATCTCCGGGGCGGCAGACCGATACGTTCACATCCGCGCGCATGTTGCCGTTCTGCATGTTGCCATCGCAGGTGCCCAAGTAACGCAGGATCTGGCGCAGTTTCAAAACATAGGCCGCCGCCTCGTCCGCGCCGCGAATATCGGGGCGGCTGACGATCTCCATCAGGGCAACACCGGTGCGGTTCAGATCGACAAAGGACATATTCGGGTCCATGTCATGAATGGATTTGCCCGCGTCCTGTTCAAGGTGGATGCGTTCGATCCGCACAAGGCGGGCCAGCCCGTTGCCCATTTCCACCAGCACTTCACCTTCGCCAACAATTGGCTGGTAAAGCTGGGAAATCTGATAGCCCTGCGGCAGGTCGGGGTAGAAATAGTTTTTGCGGTCAAAGGCCGATAACAGGTTGATCTGCGCCTTCAGCCCCAGCCCCGTGCGCACGGCCTGTTCCACGCAGCCTTCGTTGATCACGGGCAACATTCCGGGCATGCCCGCATCCACGAACGCGACGTTGGAATTGGGTTCGGCCCCGAAGAGGGTCGAGGCACCGGAAAACAGTTTCGCTGCGGTGGCGACCTGGGCATGAACTTCGAGGCCGATCACAAGTTCCCAATCGTGCTTTGCCCCGGCGATTACCTTGGGTTTGGGCGCGTCATAAGTCAGGTCAAGCATGGGGCGTTCCTTTGGGCGTCAACGCAGATTGAATAGGGGTTCGCGCGCAGAGCTTCAAGGCGTTGATGCGCGCCAACCCGCCCAAATCGGCCCGCCGCGCAGGTGGTGGGCTGGACGCAGCGCCGGATTCCTTTGCATCTGACGGGATCAGTAACAGCCCACGGTTGGAAATCATGGCATTTTCTGCACGTTCCCTGATTCTTTTGACGGCCCTTTCGGTGCTTGTCTCGGCCTGTAGCGAGGCCGCGACCCCCATCGCCGATCCGACAGTCGATCCCATCCCGGCAGCGATGCGTTGGGATGACAAGGCGCAAAGCGATGAATGGACCGCCGCAACCTTTGCGGCGCTGGAAACACATGGTTCGCCGCTCTTGTCGCTGGCGCCTGGCGATATTGCGGCCTGGTGCCCCGCATATCCTGACGCGGACGAAGATCAGCGCGCAGCCTTTTGGGCGGGCATGCTCAGCACGCTGGCCAAACACGAAAGCACCTGGAATCCAGCGGCTGTGGGCGGCGGCGGGCGCTGGTTCGGCCTTGTGCAGATCGCCCCGGCCACGGCGCGTGGCTATGGCTGTGCGGCCGGATCGGGGGCAGCCCTGCAGGACGGAGCGGCAAATCTGTCCTGCGCTGTTCGGATCGCCGCCGTCACGGTGCCGCGTGACGGGGTCGTGGCGGCAGGTGGCGGTGGACTGGCCGCCGATTGGGGCCCGTTCCAAAGCGCCAGAAAACGCGAAGATATGCGTTCGTGGATCTCTGCGCAATCCTACTGCAAACCTTAAGGATGGGTTGCAAACCACCGAGAGTGCGCGATTTTTCTTGCCTGCGCATGGCAAAACAGTGCAGTCTGCCGCTCATGTTCGCCAAGCAGATCATCCTGGGGGGGATTTTCGCAGTGCTATTGGGGGTGTCCGCTGTGGCACAATCGTCCCCGCAAGCGCCTGTTCGCCCCCTGTCACGCGCCGATGCCGTTGAATTACGCATCGCAGCCGCGCGTGCGCGCCTGTCCGCGGTCCGCCCGGTCATGCGCCCCGCATATATGCTGCGCTATCCGGTCGTGATCGAAACCGCGCCGCCTTCGGTGCGCCCTGTCGCGCGCGCCGCGTTTCAGCCCCGCGCGCGTTGGGATTTTCGCCCCGATGGCGCGCTCTGGACGCGGGCGGCCATGTCGGCAATCGCGATGCACGGTCAGTCCCTTGAAACAACCGTGCCGCGCGACATTGCGGCCTGGTGCCCTGCCTATGCTGAAAATCCACCCGAATTGCGCCGCGCTTTTTGGGCCGGAATGATGTCGGCGCTGGCGAAACACGAAAGCACCTATCGCCCCGATGCGGTGGGGGGTGGAAACCTGTGGTTCGGCCTGTTGCAAATCTACCCCGATACCGCGCGCCGCTATGGTTGCCGCGCCCGCACCGGTGACGCACTGACCGACCCCGAAGACAACCTGTCATGCGCCGCCCGCATCATGGCCGTGACCGTGCCGCGAGACCGCGCCGTGGCCGTCAATGACGGGCGCTGGCGCGGGGTGGCAGCCGATTGGGGGCCGATGACGAACCGTGGCAAGATCGCGGAGATGTCGGCATGGACCCGCCAACAATCATATTGCGTGCCGCTGGAATCGATTCGTCCGCGCCTGCGCCCAGCGGGTCTTGGCGGCTAAACCCCCAGCAATGAAAATGGATTGCGTTCGGTCTTTATACCTTTGGCGTTCAAGGCGGCCTCGAATTCATCCACGGGCGGTTGCGTGTCGGGGGGCAGTCGCCGCTTGCGCCCGTCCACCATCACAGCTGCAATCCGGTAGGACAGATCAAGGCGGCGGTCGATCCGCACCTTGGCGATATCGCGCAAGGGGATCGTCCCGCCATGTTTGCCCGATTGCCAATATAAGCCCGTGTCATCAAGGCCGATGTGGCTTTGCCGATTGCTGACCAGATCCCAGATCGCGGGCAGGGTGAACACAAGCACTGCCGCCGCGATCCACCACGCCAGCGCGATCACGATCACCGCCCATAGGACCACCAGCCAGATCGCCAGTAGGATCAGCGCGGTGGGCAGGCTCCGGCCTGATCGCGTGAAGGTATAGGTCATGCGTCGGATCGGCTGCGGCGGGACGCCAAGAAGTGGCCATATTTCATATGTTTACAAGGCATATCTAACCCAAAATACGCGCGACCATTTCGCCCGTGTCGGGTGATAATCCCTTGGTTTGCCTGATCCGGTCAAGGGCGGTGCGCATCCCGGCCTGACGGTCCGGCCCATAGCGGCGCCATGTCTCGAAGGCAGCTGTCATACGGGCAGCGGTTTGCGGATTGGCCGGGTCCAACCTGATCAGCCAGTCGGCCAGCAGATCATACCCTGCACCACTGGCCACATGAAACCCCGCCGCGTTCCCGGCAAGCGCGCCAAACACCGACCGGAATCGGTTGGGATTGCGCCAGTCAAACAACGCGTGTTGGGTCAGCGCCTTGGCAGTTTGCACGGCTACTTCTGGGGCGGCGTTGGCGATTTGTAGCGCGAACCACTTGTCCATCACCAGCCGGTCATCCTGCCATTGATCATAGAATGCCTGCACCTGATCCACGCCTTTGCCAATGGCTAAAAGGCAGGAAAAAGCCGCAAGTTGCTGGGTCATGTTAGCGGCGCTGTCATATTGTTGTGCAGCCTGCATGCCGCCATCAAGGCGCGCCAGATATGCCAGAACCGCATTGCCAAGCGCGCGTTTGCCAGCCGCAACGGCATCGGGTGAATAGGGGCCACCCACCTGATTTTGCGCATAAATACGCGGTAGCATGTCTTGCAGATGCTGGGCAATCTGCACGCGCAAAGCCTCGTGCGCATGGTAGATCGCCAAGGGGTCCGGCGTCTGGCCTGCCTCTGACAAGGCCTGCGCGGTGTCATCCTCACTCGGGAGCGACAACACCAGCGCGCGAAACGCCGGATCAAGGCTGTCATCGCGCAGCACGGCAGCCAATCCATCAAGATAGGCGCGCGGCGCAGGGGTGCCGGCGGTAACGATCCCCCGCAGCACGGCGCGAGCCAGTTCGCGCCCGGCGTCCCATCTGTTGAACGGGTCTGTGTCACGGGCCAGCAGAAAGGCGCGCTCGTTCATCGTGGTGTCACGCTCGAGGATCACGGGGGCGGAAAAATCACGCAGGATCGACGGGATCGGGCGCGAATCCAGCCCGGTAAAAGCAAAACTTTGACGGTCTTGGGTCATTTCCAGAATGCGCGTAGCAACAGCTTCGGACCCGTCAGGGTTCAGCAGCCCCACAGCAATCGGGATGACCTGCGGCAGCTTTTCGTCCTGCCCTGGCGTTGGGTTTGTTTTCTGTTCAAAATGAATGGTATAGGTGCCATCCTTAAAGTCATCCAGAACGGTCACACGCGGCGTGCCCGCCTGCGCATACCAGCGCTTGAACTGGGTCAGATCGCGGCCTGTGGCCTCTGTGAAAACCGCCAACCAGTCTTCGATCGTCGCTGCGTCACCGTCGTGGCGGGTGAAGTAAAGATCAAGCGCGCGCGCATAGGCATCATCGCCCACCAGCCGTTTCAACATACCGATCAGTTCGGCGCCTTTTTCATAGACCGTGACGGTGTAAAAATTGTTGATCTCGACGAAACTTTCAGGCCGCACCGGATGGGCCAGCGGGCCGTTATCCTCGCGGAACTGGCGCGCGCGCAGCAAGATCGCATCCTCGATCCGTTTTACGGCATGGCCGCGCATATCGCCGGTGAATTGCTGGTCGCGAAACACCGTCAGCCCTTCCTTGAGGCAAAGCTGGAACCAGTCGCGGCAGGTGATCCGGTTGCCGGTCCAGTTGTGGAAATACTCGTGCGCGATCACCGCCTCGATCCGTTCGAAGTCGCGATCGGTCGATGTCGCGGGTGAGGCCAAAATCAGCGCGGAGTTGAAAATGTTCAATCCCTTGTTCTCCATCGCGCCAGCATTGAAGTCGTCTACGGCTACGATGTTGAAAATGTCCAAGTCATAGGCGCACCCGTAGACCTGTTCATCCCATGCCATCGCGGATTTGAGCGCCTCAAGACCAAAGGCGCATTTCCCCTCATCCCCCGGGCGCACCCAGATATTGAGCGCGACGTTGCGTCCCTCCATCGTTGTGAAGTTGTCGCTGGTGGCGATCAGGTCACCCGCCACCAGCGCAAACAGATAGGCCGGTTTGGGCCAGGGATCGTGCCATTGCGCAAACCCGTCCCCCTGCGCCACGAGATCGCCATTGGACAAAAGCACCGGCAGGGCGCTTTCAACCCGCACCGTGAAAACGGCCATCACATCGGGGCGGTCTGGATAATAGGTGATGCGGCGAAACCCCTCGGCCTCGCATTGGGTGCAATACATGCCAGATGACATGTATAGCCCCTCGAGTGCGGTGTTGGTCGCAGGGGCAATTTCGACCTCGGCCTCCCATGTAAAGGCACCATCCGGCACGGCGCAGGTCAGCCCCTTGTCGGTCACGGTCGGGGTTATGGTTGCACCGTCAATCTTTGCCCAGATCAGCGTAACATGTTCACCATGCAAGAAAAATTCGCCGCCTTTGCTGGCAGGGTTGGGGCGAAACACGATTTTGCTGATTACCCGCGTCTTGTCGGGCGACAGGTGAAACTCCAGCGACACAGCGTCGATCAGCCAGGGGAACGGCGTGTAATCGGCCAGAAAAATGGTCTGCGGGGCGGCGTCTTTCATGGGAACCTCTTGCTACTCATGCCGGACGGTAGGCGGGCGCGTTCTGACCCGCAAGGGTTGACCTGCCGCGTGCCGCGCTAGGTCTGGATCATGGCCAAACCCCTGCGCAAATCCGATCTTCCGTCCAAGGCCTGCGCGGTCTGCGGGCGGCCGTTCACCTGGCGGCGCAAATGGGCCAGGGTCTGGGACGAGCTGCGCTATTGCAGTGCGCGCTGTCGCGCCGCTCGCCGGTCTTTCAAAAAAGCCGAAGAAACCTGATGGCGAAACGCAACAATACACGCGCCCAATCGCGTTGCCCAAGCGCGGGCGTTTGAGTATGTGTGCCAAGGTATACAGAATCCATGAGGACAACGACATGACCAGGCGGCAAGACTTTTTTGGCCTTCAAGTTGCCAGCGAATTGGCAGCCTTCGTGAACGATCAGGCCTTGCCGGGCACCGGTGTGACCCCCGATCAGTTCTGGCAGGGGTTGTCAAACCTCGTGCATGATCTTGGCCCCAAAAACCGCGCCTTGCTGGCCAAACGCGAAGATATCCAGGCTAAGATTGACGCCTGGCATGTCGCCCGCCGAGGCCAGCCCCATGACGCCGCCACCTATACCGATTTCCTGCGCGAGATCGACTATATCGTGCCCGAAGGCCCGGATTTCAGCATCGATACCGCCAATGTCGATCCCGAGATTGCGGTCATTCCCGGCCCGCAACTGGTTGTGCCGATCATGAACGCGCGCTTTGCGCTGAACGCCGCGAATGCCCGTTGGGGGAGCCTGTATGACGCGCTTTATGGCACGGATGCCTTGGGCGATCTGCCAACCGGCAAGGGCTATGACACAGCGCGCGGCGCGCGGGTGATTGCCTGGGGGCGGGCGCATCTGGATGAGGTTGCCCCGCTCGCAAACGGATCATGGGCCGATATCACCTCTGTCTCGGCCAGCAAGGGTGGGTTGCAACCCACCTTACAAGATCCCGGTCAGTTTGCGGGCGCCACAGCCTCGTCAGTCTTCTTGCGTGTCAATCATCTGTTGATCGAAATCGTCATGGACGCCGATGCTCCGATCGCGAAACAGGACCGCGCCGGCATTTCCGACATTCGCGTTGAATCGGCCATGTCCGCAATCATGGACTGCGAGGATTCCGTGGCCGCCGTCGACGCCGCCGACAAGGTGCTGGCCTATGGCAACTGGCTGGGCCTGATGAAGGGTGATCTCGCCGAAGAGGTCACCAAGAACGGCAAGACCTTTACCCGCGCCCTGCACGAGGACCGCGACATTACCGCCCCCGACGGCAGCGTAATGCGGGTCAAGACCCGCGCCCTGATGCTGGTGCGCAACGTTGGCCATCTGATGACCAACCCGGCCATTCTCGACCGGGAGGGTCTGGAGATTGGCGAGGGGCTGATGGATGCGATGGTCACCACCCTGATCGCAATGCATGATTTGCAGCGCGACGGCGGAAATTCCGCAAAAGGCTCGGTTTATGTCGTTAAACCCAAGATGCACGGGCCCGAGGAAGTCGCCTTTGCCGACGAGATTTTCACGGCTGTCGAAATCGCTCTTGGTCTGCCTGCCAATACCGTCAAGCTGGGTATCATGGACGAGGAACGGCGCACATCCGTGAACCTGCGCGAATGCATCCGCGCGGCGAAATCGCGCGTGGCGTTCATCAACACCGGCTTTCTTGATCGCACGGGCGATGAAATCCACACCAGCATGGAAGCGGGCCCGATGGTGCCCAAGGGCGAAATGAAGAACGCCGCGTGGATCGCCGCCTATGAGGACCGCAACGTCGATATCGGGTTGGCCTGCGGTTTGCAGGGGCGAGCGCAGATCGGCAAGGGGATGTGGGCCATGCCAGACCTGATGCACGATATGCTGGCCGCGAAAATCGCGCACCCCAAGGCGGGTGCGAATTGTGCATGGGTGCCGTCACCCACCGCCGCGACGCTGCATGCGACACATTATCACAAGGTCGATGTTTTTGCCCGTCAGGACGACATCACGGCGGGCGGCGCACGGGGCACATTGGCTGATTTGTTGACGATTCCGGTGGCGACAGGGCGTAATTTTTCGACCGCTGAGATCACACAAGAGCTTGAAAACAATGCCCAAGGCATCCTTGGCTATGTGGTGCGCTGGATTGATAGCGGGGTGGGGTGCTCCAAGGTGCCCGACATCCACGACGTGGGGCTGATGGAAGACCGTGCGACCTGCCGGATTTCGGCGCAGGCGCTCGCAAATTGGCTGCACCACGGGGTTGTGACGCGCGACCAGATCACGGACGCTATGCAGAAAATGGCTGCTGTTGTCGATGCGCAGAACGCGGGCGATCCGGCCTATCAGCCGATGGCCCCCGGGTTTGATGGACATGCCTTCAGGGCGGCGCTTGATCTGGTTCTTGAAGGGCGCAACCAGCCGTCTGGTTACACCGAACCGCTGCTGCACAAGCATCGCTTGGCGCTCAAGGCCTCGGAGGGGGTGGGTTAAAACCCACCTTACAAGTTGCGGGTTTCCTTCGTAAGGTGGGTCTTGACCCACGCCGCAAAGGAGACCTCATGGCCGAAATTTCGCTCACCAAGACCCGCATGATCCTGCGAAAGGCGCTGGCAAAAGGGCGCGAGATGGGGCTGAAACCCCTGTCGGTTGTCGTGCTTGACGCCGGTGGCCACGTCAAGGGGTTCGAGCGCGAAGATGGCGCCGCACCGGGCCGTTTTGCGATTGCCCACGGCAAGGCATATGGCGCAGTGATGCTGGGCATGGCGGGGACAGCGCAGATGGCGCGGGCCGAACAGCAACCCTACTTCATGGCCGCCGTGAACGGGGTCTATGGCGGTCAGGTGATCCCCGTGCCGGGCGGCGTATTGGTGCGCGACAAGCGCGGCGCAGTGATTGGCGCCGTCGGGGTGACGGGTGACACAAGCGACAATGACGCGGTCGCCGCCATGGCGGGGATCGCCGCAGCAGGTCTGGTCGGCGAAATCTGAGGGGCTTTTCACCGCATCAAACTGCGGTTACGACAGGTTCCAACAATGAGGCCCAGCATGTCCCGCCCCGTCATCGGCATTATTTCCAACAGCTATCTGATCAACGACGACTATCCGACCCATGTCGGCGGCACGATGAATTCCTGTGCAATTGCGCAGGTCGCGGATTGCCTCCCGCTGCTTGTGCCATCCGATCCGTCGCTGGTGAGCGTTGATGAATTGCTTTCGGTTTGCGACGGGTTCCTGCTGACCGGCGGGCGCCCGAATGTGCATCCCGAAGAATACGGCGAGGTCGAAACACCGGCCCACGGCGATTTTGATCGTGGTCGCGATGCAGTTGTCCTGCCACTGGTGCGCGCCTGCGTGGCTCGCGGTCAGCCGATTTTCGGTGTCTGCCGCGGGTTTCAAGAGGTCAATGTCGCGATGGGCGGCACCCTTTATCCCGAAATCCGTGACCTGCCCGGACGCGACAACCATCGTATGCCGCCCGATGGCACGCTCGCGGAAAAATTTGCCCTGCGCCACGTGGTGACTTTGGCTGAAAACGGCCCGTTTCACCGCCTTCTGGGCGCGCAAAAGGTGATGACCAATACCCTGCATGGGCAGGGCATCAAGACCGCTGGAGCAGGGGTCGTGATCGACGGTTACGCGCCCGATGGCACCCCCGAGGCGATCTATGTCAAGGACGCACCGGGTTTCACCCTCTCCGTGCAATGGCATCCGGAATGGAACGCGGCCAATGATCCGGTATCGCGCCCGTTGTTCGCGGCCTTTGGCGATGCGGCGCGGGCTTGGGCTGCGCGGTAACATTAACCGCCCCGAAGAACGTCGAAGAACGTCGAAGACGATGTCCTCTATGCGGTAGAATCTTTTGAAACCCACAATCGGGCGGTGTCGCGCGATACTGGATCAAACCGCATGCAACTGTCACCCATCCCAAACCTTGGGTGTGGTCTGGATCAGTGTCCGGTGCGCGCGACAATGCGGCCTTTTGCAGCTGCGGCTATTGCTGATGCAGCATTTGCTCGCGGTTGATGCGCCGAAGGTCACTTAGCGCAACAGGTTTCACCAAAACGGCCATTCAAATTGACTGTCAAGCCGACAAACAAAACTGCCATTTCAGTGCTGGGGACTAATCTCGCAGGGTACCAGCTTGGCGGATGTCAAATCCTTTCCAATCTATGGCTGCTCTCATTTTGCCGTTTGGGCAGCGAATCGCGGTATCTGGTGGATAGAGTATATTTACCGCAGCCCCAAAAAATGCCGATCTCAGTCTGCCGAAGCTGCTTGCACTTGGATGCCTCAAACCCGACGTGCTCTGTTCAGCGGTTGGGGTCCCTTTTTCCAAGAGGGGTGCGAGCCTTCAAAGGCGAAAACAACGAGCCCCGCGCGCAAAGTGCGGCGGGGCCCGACGACGTCGTAGCGCGAAACGTTATTCCATGGTGACAGGGAAGAACATCGTCTCACCCGAATGGTCATCTACACCGTCGTTGTCCGTGGAAACCCACATCGTGCCATTTTCTGCGATGGCCAGACCTTCGACCTTATCGAGGACATAGCCACCCGTGGATGTCAGATAGGGCAACTGGACCTGTCACGGTTTGATGCCGCCCCCGGTGCTCGTTTAAGCCACCTTCCGTTCGAAGGCGACCGGACTTTTCCAACCCAGTGCTGAGTGACGGCGGCGCGGATTGTAGAAGCCATTGATGTATTCAAAGATTGCCATCTCAGCTTTTCGTCTTGTCTCCCAAGGATGCCGCCAGATCAGTTCAGCCTTGATGGTTTTGAAGAACGTTTCGACGGCAGCGTTGTCGTAACAATTACCCTTGCCGCTCATGGACACTTTGAAGCCATGCTGGCGCAGAATCTTCTGGTAATCGTGAGAACAATATTGGCTGCCGCGGTCTGTGTGGTGGGTGCAACCTTCGGGTGGTGACCGGAACGCAATCGCCATCTTCAGTGCCCGGATCGCCAGGTCACGCTTCATCCGATTGCTGACCGCCCAGCCAATGACGCGCCTTGAATGCAGGTCCAGGAATGAGACCTTGTCCGCCATTGGTCCGAGGACAATGGTCGAATGCCAGATACAACCAGCCCTCACGGGTCCAGACGTAGCTGATGTCGCCTGCCCATTTCTGGTTTGGTTGATCCGCTGCGAAGTCACGATCCAGCAGGTTCGGCGCAATGTTGAACTTGTGGTCGCTATCGGTCGTGACCTTGTGTTTGCGGGTTCTCACCACTGATATGCCGTTCTGGCGCATCAATCTGCCAACACGGCGGTGGCCAACATCCAAGCCGATCTCCTTCAGCTCTTCTGTCATTCGTGGGCGACCATAGCTTCCAAGACTGAGACGGGACTGTTCCTTGATGTGCGCCAACGTCACCATATCAGACCGTTGCCTGCGGCTGGCAGGGCGGTTGCGGAACGCACGCAAACCACGTGAACTGACATCCATGACTTTGCAGAGACGCGCCGTTTCGAAAGCCCCAGTGTGTTCTTCGATGAACCTAAACCTCATGGCTTTTGGCCCGCGAAGAACTGCGTTGCTTTTTTTAAGATCTCCCTCTCCTCCTTGAGAATGCGGTTCTCACGCCGAAGTCGGTCATTCTCTTGGGCGAGGTTCAAATCCTCTTTCGACACCACATCAGTGTCCCGGTGCGCCGTGATCCACTTGTTCAGCGTCGACAGCCCAACACCCAGATCATCAGCAACCTGTTTCCGCGTCAGCCCGCTGGTGAGCGCAATCCGCACCGCATCTTGCCGGAATTCATCCGTTCGTTTCAGTCCCATAGTTCATCTCCTTTGTTGCAGTAAATGCTATCAAAGGAGCGGCATCAAACCGCGTCAGGTGCGAACCACCGCTTTATGATAGGGGGTCTATGTCGTTACGCGAGGATATCTTTGTTAGAATCAATTTAGGAAGATGCGCTTTTTTAGGTTCATTGATTGCGCGCAAAGTCACTACATCCGCGCGCGGATACATTGGCACCGAAAAGGAGTGCCACAATGAAAATCCTCATCGCTTACGCAACCACCGACGGGCAAACCCGCAAGATCGCCCGTTATTGCAGTGACTACCTTGTCAACAAGGGTCACAGCGTTGAACTGATCCCCGCACAAGACGCCGAACCATTGGATTTGGCCCGTTTCGATCGCGCGGTTCTGGCTGGGTCGCTGCACGCGGGCGGCTTTCAGAAAGACCTGCACGATCTGGCCGAAGCCCACGCGGAAAAGCTTGGGGAAATGGACGCGGTGTTTCTGGCCGTGTCCCTGACGGCGGCGGGCAACGACGAAGAAGACTGGAAAGGCCTGCACAAATGCATCGCCCGCTTCGAGGAGGAAACCGGCTGGACCCCTGCGCGCACCCTGAACGTCGCCGGTGCCTTCCGGTTCAGCGAATACGATTTCTTTCGCGCCTGGGCCATGCGCCGGATTGCCGCCGAAAGAGACGAAACCGTCGATACGAGCGCGGACAAGGAATACACTGACTGGGCCGCTCTTGCGCGCGAAATGGCCCGCCTTGTTGCCTGATCCGCTCTTGCGGTTGCGCGCGCTGGCGGGCATGTTTGCGCAAACACTTCGGGGGCTGCAATGAAACGTTCACGTATCAATGCCATCATGGCCGAAGCGGATGCGATGATCCGCTCTTACGGGTTTGTCCTCCCACCTTGGGCCTATTGGACGCCGGATGAATTCAAGGCCCGCGCAGAACAGGCGCAGGCTGTGATCAGCGCGCGCAATGGCTGGGATATCACCGATTACGGGGCAGGGCGCTATGATGAAATGGGGCTGTTCCTGTTCACCCTGCGCAACGGTCGCCTGGCCGATCTGCAACGGGGTGGCGGCATGTGCTATGCTGAAAAGCTGTTGATTTCAAAGCAGGATCAGCTCTCGCCGATGCACACCCACGTGATCAAGGCCGAGGATATCATCAATCGTGGCGGTGCAACCCTTGTGGTCGCGCTTTATGGCTCGGACACGGATGGAAATTTTGACGAAACCGCCGGTGGCACGGTCTGGTGTGATGGCTTGCGCCGCGATTTCGCACCCGGAGAAAAGTTGAAACTGGCACCGGGTGAAAGCGTGACGCTGATGCCTGGTGACTGGCACGCATTCTGGGGCGAGGGGGGCGATGTGCTGATCGGCGAGGTCAGCACCGTCAACGACGATGAAACCGACAATATCTTTCGCGAACCCATTGGCCGTTTCGCGCAGGTGGACGAGGACGAAGCCCCGACCCACCTGCTGGTCAGTGATTACGCGAAATGGCTGTCCTAGGCGCGGATCAGTTTCGCCTCGTGGTGTTTCAGGCAGCGGCGCGCGGTCGGGCCATAGCCGTTGATGTTGCTGCGCAGCGCGGGGAAAATCGCGAATAATTCTGCGCGCGCCGCGTCTGACACGGCTGCCATACCCATGTCGCCGGGGTGGAAGCTTTCGGTCGCGGCCCCTTCGGCATAGATCACCTCGTGGGTATCAAACAGCATGTGGATATAGGTCACCTCGCCGCCCGCGTCCCGGGTGACATCAACACCGTCCACCAGATGGGTGGCGGCGACCAGGACTTCGCTTTCGCCAAACAACAACTCGGCGCGGTAGCCCTGAAACATCATCCGGTGCTGCGGTGACACGAGGATATCGCGGTCCAGCCCGGTAACTACGCCGCGGCGGATGCGCACGGGCGCCAAGCTGTCCACGGCAGGCACGGTGCGCGCCTCGATCCAGCGGATCGGCTGCAACCCGTGGTCGCGCGTGACGATCATATCGTCCACTTTCAGCGTTTCAATCGGACGTGCGCCATGCGGTGTTGCGATGCGGGTGCCGGGGGTAAAGCAGATGATATTCTCGATCTCCGAGAAATTCAGGATCGTGCCATCATCCAGCGTGACCGAGCCGCTGTAGCTGCCCGAGCCGTCATCGACGAAGGTATCCTTGACCGCCTGTGTCAGGTTGGCGAGGCTGCCCAGTTGCAAGGTGTCGCCACCGGTTTCCGAGCCACCGTCAATGGTGATCGTGCCGTTGGACAATTCGCCCAGATCCTCAAGAACGAACAGATCGTCGCCCGCGCCGCCCGAAATTGAATCCCCTTCGGCAAAGGTGATGGTGTCGTTATCTGCGCCACCTGACAGCGTATCCGCACCAAGCCCGCCAGACATGGTGTCGTCACCGGCACCGCCATAGACGATCTCGTTTCCGACCCCGCCAACGACCGTATCGTTGCCCGACCCAAGGGTGAAAAGCTCGACTTCCGAGAAACTGGCGGTGTTTGTTCCGTCGCTCAGCGTGCCGGCTTCGTCGCCGGTAAAGTTCAGCGTGGTATCAGCCGTCATGGCGCCAGCATCGACCACGTCAATATCGACGGGGCCTGTGTCTTCACCGCCGACGATGGTGTCGGTGCCGAACCCGTCATTCAAGACGATCGTGTCAGACCCGGTTCCGCCGTCGACCAGATCATTGCCGTCGCCACCGTTCAGCTGGTCGTTGTCCGCGCCGCCATAGATTTCATCATCGCCTGCGCCCGCAATGACGGTGTCGTCGCCCGCGCCCGCTTCGATCAGGTCGTCGTCACCGGTATCGCCTGCCAGAATTGCGTCACCATCATCGACCATGTCGCCATCAAGATCGCCGACATAAGACCCATCGATCGTATCCGCACCTGCGGTGCCGCTGACTGTCCCATCGCTGAGCGGGATACCGATCGCGTTGAGGTAGTGCAGATCCGTCGCATCGGCTGCGGGAATATCGATCAGCGTCAGGCTTTCGCCGTTGGGGAATGTCAGAACGGCATTGCCCAGCCCGTCATCGCTGACCGTCACATCATGGACGTTGACAGGGTTGCCGCTTGCGTCGGTCAGCCCGCTGACATCCAGTTGATCGGTGCCGGTAAAGGTGCCATCGCCATCAGCCGAGGGTGGTTCAAAGCCATAAATGTCGTCGTTGCCATCGCCGTCTGAAAAGACATAGGTGTCGGCAACGCCATCGTATGTCGTGACCGGACCGCCGGTGCCCATCAGCGTTTGTGATCCCAGATTTACCAGATCATCGCCCGCACCCATGTCCAGCGTATCGGCCCCGTTTCCGGCATCGACCGTATCGCCGCCACTTGACCCGATCACGCTGTCATCACCCGATCCAAGCGCGACAATCTCGATCTCGCTGAAATCCACGGTATCGGTGCCATCGGTTAGCGTGCCGTCCTCGCCATTGGCGGGATCGCCCGCGCTGAGGTCCAGCGTCAGATCATCAGTCGCACCATCGGCCAGCAGATAGTCAAAGTCGGCCCCACCCGCGCCGCCATCAATGCTGTCGGACCCATCGCCACTCGTCCAGGCAAAGCTGTCAGAGTCGTCGCCACCATAAAGCGCGTCGTTGCCCGCGCCGCCGTCGATTTGGTCGTCACCCGCGCCGCCATAGGCGGTATCCGCGCCGGCACCTGTCGAAATGATATCACTGTCCGCGCCGCCATAGACTTCATCGTCGCCCGCACCCGACGTGATCGAGTCATTGCCGCCGTAGCCATAAATCAGGTCGTCATCGCCCGTGTCACCGGGCAGGATTGCATCGCCCGCATCGACCAAGTCGCCGTCCGGGTCACCGGTGTAGGCGGCGTTGATGGTATCAGCGCCTGCCGTGCCTTCGACCGTGCCGTCCGACAGCGGAATACCCAGCGCGTTCAGATAGAACGGGTCATCGGCATCAACGGGGCTGATACCGATCAGCGTGACGCTTTCGCCGTTGGGGAAAGACAGAACGGCATTGCCGCCGCCATCGTCAGTCACACTCACGTCCCAGACATTGACGGGGTCGGTCCCGTCGGTCAGGCCGGTCACATCAAATGTGTCGATCCCCGTAAAGGTGCCATCACCATTGGGGGTCGGGGCGTCGATATTGGTGATCGTGTCGTTGCCGAAACCGTCTGTCAGAACGACCACATCGGCGTCGCCATCCGTGACACCGGGGCTGTCTTCGCCAAGGCTGATGGTGTCGTCACCGCTACCACCGGTCAGCGTATCCGCGCCTGCTTCGCCATCGATATCCATGCCGCTGCCATCGGCGGACATGTCAATGGTATCGGCATAATCGGTCCCGACGATCGCTTCAATCTCGGAAAAGGTGCCCGAGGCCGTGGTGCCGTCATAGGCATAGGTGCCCGCCTCGTCGCCGGTGGCGGTAATCGTGACGCCCTGCGTGCTGGTATTATTGCCAAAATCGACTGTATCGATATCGCCGTCACCCAGATCTTCGCCACCGATGATGGTGCCGCTGTCGTGGTCGTCGCTGACGCTGAAACGATCAGACCCGGTGCCACCATCAAGCGTGTCATTGCCGGAATCGCCCGTCAGGGTGTCCGCGCCCGCGCCGCCATAAAGGGTATCGTTCCCTGCGCCACCCTCAAGGATGTCACTACCAGCCTCGCCAAAGACGGAATCGTTGCCGGTGCCGCCATATACGGTATCGGCCCCTGTGCCGGCATAAACGGTGTCGTTGCCCGCCCCCGCAACAACAGTGTCGTTGCCGCCGTAGGCTTCGATCAGGTCGTCGTCGCCGGAATGACCGGGCAGGATCGCGTCGCCATCGTCGGTTTTGTCGCCATCAGGGTCCAGAATATAGGTGCCATCAATCAGGTCGTCGCCCGCCGATCCTTCGACGGTGCCGTCCAGTTCGATTGCGTCGAAATGCACATCGGTCATCCAGAGCGCCTGCGCGCCGGTGCCGTCATTGCCGTAATCTACCTCGAAATAGGCAACAGGGCCCGCAATTTCCACCAGAACCGACCCAGCACTCGATGCCGATGTCACATTGCCGCCGGTGCCTGTAAGGCTTGGGTCCGTGCCAGTTTGCGAACTGCCCTGATAGGTCAGGGTCACGTCGATCTGATTGCCGTTCGCATCATAGGCGCGCACGGTCAGCAGGTCGGTCCATGAGTTGTTATCAAGGTCATTCAGGCGAAAAATGACGTTCTCGACTTCGCTGCTGTATCCCGCACCTGATACCGAACCAAAGTCGATTGTGGTCGTAGAGGTGTCACCGGTCCCGGCATCGCCGCGAATTTCCACAGCCGAATTGGTTGCCATCGGTTCGCCCGCGCCAACGTATTGCGTCACCGATGTTTCGATGTCGAACTGGTTGCCAAGCCCGTCGTCGGCATAGCTGACGGTGACGTTCACGCCGCCGGCATTTTGGGTAAAACCACCGGCAACAGATTGTTCATCGCTTCCCTGCGATGCCCAACTCAGAAACATTGGTGTCGGCATACTCGTTATCTCCTGCTCGTGCTTGCCGTCACGGTTTTATCCATGACAACGCTTTGCGCCTTGCTACGTGGCCAGCGTGGCAGGAGTGCGGTGCGAAAATGAGAAAATCGGGGTTAGATTATGGTCACAATGAGATCGTAAATTTATATATTTTTATCAACGCATTAGCGGGGAATATTCGCGGTGCCACAGCCATTTTTTCAAGCACTTTTGTAGTATTTTTGACCTGTCACAACTTAAGCGGGAAGGATTTGGACAGCGGCAGGCTGCGCGCCCGCATGCCTGTCAGATCGAACAACGCGTTGGCCAAAGCGGGCATTGCAGGCGGTGTGCCGGGTTCGCCAACGCCACCCAGATGGGGGTTGGTTTCCAGCACGCGCACCGCGACCTCGGGCGCATTATGCATCCGCAGCAGATCGTAATCGGGATAGTTCCATTGCTGCACTTCACCACCGGCAAAGCTGATTTCTTCGCCCGCTGCGGCAGACAGGCCGAAAATCGCGCCGCCCATCATCTGCGCCGCGATATTGCGGGGATCAAGTGCGGTGCCGACATCGCAGGCGATCCAGACCTTGCGGATGCGAATTTCGCCAGCTTCATCAACGACTTCGACCACCTGCGCCACGGGCGTTCCGAACGAATAGGTGAACCCGACGCCGCGCCCGACATTGCCTGCCGTCTGCCCCGTCCATTCGCACATTTCCGCCACAGCCCTAAGGCACCCAGCCGAAGGGCCATGTTCGCGCGCGATCAGTTGCAAGCGAAATTCCAACGGGTCGCGCCCCGCAGCATGGGCCATTTCATCAATGAAACTGTCAAAAAAGAACCCGTTGTAGGAATACCCGACCGAGCGCCAATAGCCGATCGGTACCGACAAATCGGCGATATGACCTGATATGCGGAAATTCGGGATGCCGTAGGGTTGATCGAATGCCCCTTCCACAAGGCCTTTGTCCTTGCCGGGCGGGACCATGCCGGAAATACGCAGCGCCGCCTGCCGCGTCGTTGATGGTGCGGCAATCCTGCCCTCGAGCACCAGCGCCTCGCCGTCCTTTACCACGCCACGGAACCGTGCCATCGCGGCGGGGCGATAAAAGTCGTGGCGCATGTCCTCTTCGCGGGTCCAGGTGACCTTGACGGGGGTGCCCGGCATCTCTTTGGCGATCTGCGCGGCGTAGGTGGCAAAGTCGCTTTCGCCCCGCCGCCCAAAACCGCCGCCCATGAACGGGGTGTGCACCGTCACCTGATCCTGATCCAGCCCGCATATCTTGGCTGTCTTTTGTTGCACGACGATCGGCGCCTGATTGCCCGCCCAGATTTCCAGCGCGTCACCCGTGAAATGGGCCGTTGCATTCATCGGTTCCATCGTGGCGTGGGTCAGCCAGGGCGCGCGATATTCTGCCGTGATTTCAGTGCCATCGACAACCGTGTCCACATCGCCGTCATCGCGCAGGGTCGAGTCTGGCTTTTGCTCGAATGCGGCAGCGATTGCTTCCATCAGGGCGGCATTCTCGGGCGGGTAGGGTGCGTCTTGCCAGTCGATCTTGACCGCTTCGGCCGCCTGAAACGCCAGCCAGGTGTTGCGTGCCACAACCGCAATGCCACCGCCAAGATCGATGACCTTGATCACGCCGGCCATGCGTTCCGCGGCACTCGCGTCAAATCGGACCATGCCCGCTCCCAGACGCGGGTTCATCCGCAAGGTGGCGAAAACCATGCCCTCTGCTACCGTGTCGATCCCGAATTGGGCGGTGCCCGTCACCTTGCCAACCATATCGAGGCGGGGCATGGATTTACCAACGTATTTCCAAGTGCTTACAGGGCGTAATTCAACCTTGGGCACGTCCAGAAGGGCGGCATCCTCGGCCAGTTCGTGATAGGTCAGCGCGGTGCCATCGGGCGCAATGACGCGCCCGTTTTCGGTGCGCAGATCGCCCGGATTAATGCCCAACCGATCCGCCGCCGCCTGTTTCAACGCCTCGCGCGCACTGGCCCCGGCGCGGCGCTGCTTTTCAAACCCGTCCCGCATCGAGGTCGAGCCGCCGGTGACCTGCAACCCCAAAATCTTGCCCATCACGGCCAGATTGTCGGCCACGCCGCGCTGAAAACCTGTCAAATCGTAGTCAGGATAGGGCAGGGCGGCACTGATCAGCGCGCCGTTGTAATAGGCCTGCGCGGGTGGACCGTGCAGCACGGTGATATCCTGCCAAGCCACGTCCAGTTCTTCGGCCACAAGGGCGGCCAGCGTCGTCTGCACACCCTGTCCCATCTCGGCGCGCGGGGCGATGATCGTCACACCGTCCTGATTGATCAGGACAAAGGGGTTCAGCGTTGCCGCGCCCGGGCCGGGCTTTAGGGGGTTGGCAGGTGTCTTGCGCGCTTGGTAGACGCCAAACGCCACCCCGCCCGCGATTGCGACCGACCCGACCAGAAACGTGCGCCGTGCGATCGTTTTCGCGCGTCCCATATCAGGCCCTTTGCATTTTGGCAGCGGCGTCATGGATCGCGGCGCGAATACGTGGGTAGGTGCCACAGCGGCACAGATTGCCCTGCATTGCCGCATCAATGTCGCTATCCGTGGGGGCGGGGGTTTCGGCCAGCAGTGCCGCCGCCTGCATGATCTGCCCCGACTGGCAGTAACCGCATTGCGCGACCTGATGATCGACCCAGGCCTGTTGCAGGATCGACAGGTTGTCAGGCTCGCCAAGGCTTTCGATGGTCGCCACGTCGCCCCAGACATCGGCCAGCGCGATCTGGCAACTGCGCACCGCTTCGCCGTCGATATGCACGGTGCAGGCACCGCAAGCGGCCACGCCACAGCCGAATTTCGTGCCTGTCAGCCCCAGTTCATCGCGCAGCACCCAGAGCAGGGGCACGTCATCTGGCAGGTTGATATCATGGGAGGTTCCGTTGATCGTCAGGGTCTTGGACATGGCGTAGGCTCGTTCAGGTCGTCACTTTCCCGGACCCTAGATCATCCGCGCGCCCGCGCCAGCGCGACCTTACGGCAGCCTCTAAAGATCGGTGCGCAGGTGCCAAAGTTCGGGGAACAATTCCACTGCCAGCATCCGGCGCAGGTAATCTACGCCCCCCGTGCCACCCGTGCCACGCTTGAAGCCGATCACCCGTTCCACGGTTGTGACGTGGTTGAACCGCCAGCGGCGAAAGTAATCCTCAAGATCGACCAGCTTTTCGGCAAGTTCATACAGCTCCCAGTGATCCTCGGGGGCCTGATAAACGCGGGTCCAGGCGGCCATGACATCAGCATTTTCCGCGTGAGGCTGTTCCAGCGGGCGCGACAGCACCGCATCGGGCAGCGGGATCGTTTGATGCAGCCGCCGCAAAGCCACATGATATAGCGAGGGCTGCGCCAATTCCGCCGTTAGCAGCGCCGTCAAATCAGCACGGTGCGCATGGGGTTTCAGCATCGCGGCGTTGCGGTTGCCCAGCATGAATTCGATCTGGCGATACTGCGCCGACTGAAACCCCGACGACTGGCCCAAAGCCGCGCGAAAGGCGGTGTAATCGCTGGGCGTCATGGTGCGCAACACGTCCCAGGCGCTGTTGAGCTGCTCCATGATCCGCGTCACCCGCGCCAGCATCTTGAAGGCGGGGCGCAGGGTGCCTGCCAGCATCAGGTCGCGCGCCGCCGTCAGTTCGTGAATGGCCAGGCGCATCCAGAGTTCCGAGGTCTGGTGCTGCACGATGAACAGCATCTCGTCGTGGGCATGCGACAGAGGGCGCTGGGCCGTCAGGATCGCATCCAGGCCCAGATAGTCCGAATAGGACATGCGCCCGTCAAACGACATCTGCGCACCGTGATCGGCGGGGTCAATGGTCATGGTTTTGGCCTTTGAGTTGGGAAACGTGAAGCAAGAGAGGGGGTTAACCGCCACATTTCATGTCGCGCGCACTGTTCACCATCCGGCGCCAAAGGCTGAACCACGAGGGGCCGTCAGTGCTCATGTCACGGCCTGACGGGCGTGAAATTCCGGTGTGTCCCACAGTTTGTTGCCCATCACATCGGCGATCACGGCGACCGCCGCGTCAACATCTGTGGCGTCGATATAAAGCGGGGTGAACCCGAACCGCATGATATCGGGCGCGCGGAAATCACCAATCACGCCGCGCGCGATCAGCGCCTGCATGGCGGCGTATCCATCAGCGAATTTGAACGACACCTGCGACCCACGCTGGGCCGCATCGCGCGGGCTGGCCAGTGTCAGCATCGGGCAGGCGGCCTCGACCCCCCTGATGAACCGCTCGCACAGCGCAATCGACTGGGCGCGCACGTCGTCCATGTCCGTCATGTCCCAGATATCGAGCGCGCTTTCCAGCGCTGCCAGCGCCAAGACGGGCGGGGTGCCGACCCGCATCCGTTCGATCCCGGCACCGGGGCGATAATTCAGATCAAAGGCAAAGGGCGCGTCATGGCCCAGCCAGCCCGACAGGGCCGGGCGCACCTGATCGGCGTGGCGCGGGGCAACATAGATAAAGGCAGGCGCGCCGGGTCCCCCGTTGAGGTATTTATAGGTGCAGCCCACTGCGAAATCCGCGCCCGCTCCCGCCAGATCAACTGGCGTGGCCCCCGCCGTATGCGCCAGATCCCAGACCGTCAGCGCGCCTGCACCATGTGCCTTGGCGGTCAGCGCGGTCATGTCGTGCAGGCGGCCGGTGCGGTAATCGACTTCGGTAATCAGGGTCACGGCGACAGTTTCGTCGATCGCATTGGCGATGTCCTCGGGGGCGACCACGCGCAATTCGTGGCCGCGGCCCAACGATTTGATCAGCCCTTCGGCCATATACAAATCGGACGGAAAGTTGCCACTGTCAGACAGGATGACGCGGCGGTCGGGGTTCAGCTCCAGGGCCGAAGCCAAGGCCTGATAGACCTTGATCGACAGGGTGTCGCCCATCACCACATGGCCTGCCTCGGCCCCGATCAGCCGCGCAATCCGGTCGCCCACGATGGTGGGTTGGGCCATCCATCCGGCCTTGTTCCAACCGGTGATCAGCATCTCGCCCCATTCGTCCTGCATGACACGCGCCATCTTGTCGGTGGCCGTGCGCGGCAGGGGGCCAAGCGAATTGCCGTCCAGATAGATCACCCCGTCAGGCAGGTGGAACATGGCCTTGGTCGCGGCGAAATCACTCGGCATTCTTGGTCCTTTCGGGTGTTGGCGACAGCCTAGCCAAGACAGGGGGCGGTGCAATGGCATTTGACAACGTATTCACTTGATGGAATGTGTTTAGAGACACATCGGAGGATCCGTCATGAGGAAATTCGCCACCACGGTCGCGCTGGCGGTCTGCGCTGCACCCGCATTCGCCAATGAAGAAATCGCCGACAAATACCCGCAGTCGGAACTTTACGACAGCCCCGTCGAGGTGATCCCGCATGTGTTCACCGCCATCGGCGCGACCGCCCCGCCGACCTATGAAAACGCGGGCCACAACAACAACCTGTCGTTTGTTGTGACGGGCGCGGGCGTGGTCGTGGTGAACGGCGGCGCTTCGGCACGACTGGCCGCAGCACTCCACGACGAAATCAAGCGGGTGACGGACCAGCCCGTTGTCCTTGTGATCAACGAAAACGGGCAGGGGCACGCGATCCTGGGCAATTCCTATTGGGCGGATCTGGGCGTTGATATTCTGGCGCACGTCGATGCCATCCAAGAGGTGACGGAAAACGGTGCTTTTATCCTGCAGGGGATGCAGGCCTATAACCGTGATCGCGCCGAGGGCACCCGCGTCGTCATTCCCAACCTGTCCTTCGAGGACCGCTATGATGTGACCATCGGCGAGGTCACATTCGAGATCCTGCACCTTGGCCCGGCACATGGTCCGGGTGATACGCAGGTCTGGATTCCGCAATGGGATATCATGATCGCAGGCGATATCGCCTTTCACGAACGTATGCTGCCGATCTTTGCCGATACCTGCACAAGCTGCTGGATCGAAACATGGGAGACCGCGCTTGAACCGCTGGCCCCGACCTATGTGATCCCCGGACACGGGCACCCGACCAATCTGGCACAGGTGCGTCGCTACACGCTTGATTATCTGGTCGATCTGCGCGCCAAGATCGGCGAACATATCGACGCGGGCGGGGATTTGACAGATGCCTATTATGTGGACCAGTCCAACTGGGCGATGCTGGATACCTTCGAGGAACTCGCGACCAAAAACGCCGGTCGTGTTTACGAAGAAATGGAATGGGAATAGGGGGTGGGTTGAAACCCACCTTACGGGAGGTCCATGTAAGGTGGGTCTTGCCCCACGCAATAGGATGCCGCGATGAAATGGATTGATATGCCCCCGGTCTGGCTTTTGGCCGCGGCTGTTGTGACGTGGTTCATCGGGCGGGCCGCGCCTTTGGGCTTGTCATTCGGCGGCACCTGGTCCGATTTCGCGGGCGGTATCCTGATCGGTGGTGGGCTGATCCTGCTGGTGCTGGCGGTCACGGAAATGCGCAAGCGCCGCACAACCATCATTCCGCACCGCGATGCGGATGTCCTTGTCACTTCGGGCATATTCAAGCGCTCGCGCAACCCGATCTATCTGGGGGATGCACTGATCCTGCTGGGGCTGATCCTGCGCTGGGACGCGCCATTGGCCCTGCCACTGGTGCCGGTCTTTGTCTGGGTGATCGAGCGCCGTTTTATCATCCCCGAGGAAAACCGCCTGCGCAGCAAGTTCCGCCAGGAGTTTTACCGCTACACCCAAAAGACCCGTCGCTGGGTTTAAGTGCGGGGATGTGCAAGGAAAACGTCAGCTGTTAGCGCTTAGGGAGCCTGTTGCACGGCCTTTGCCTTGTGAATCGCCCAACCAGCCGCTAACCAAACCTAACTGCTTTCACCAAGGGGGATGATCCGTGAAAATCGGTGCACCAAAGGAAACATATGAAGGTGAGAACCGTGTCGCAATGACACCGGCCTCGGCTCTGGATTTGCAAAAGCTCGGCTATGACTGCGTGATCGAGACCGGTGCAGGGGCCGCAGCGGGTTTTTCCGACAAGGCCTATAAGGACGCAGGCGTATCCGTGGCAAAGACCGCCGCCGCCCTGTGGAAGGCCGCCGATATCGTGGCCAAGGTGCGCCAGCCCGATGCGACCGAGATGAAGCGGTTGCGCGACGGGCAGACGCTGATTTCCTTTTTCAACCCCGCCGCCAATGACGCCGGGATGAAGGCCGCCAAATCCAAGGGCGCCAATGTCATCGCGATGGAAATGGTGCCGCGCATCAGCCGCGCGCAAAAGATGGACGCGCTGTCGAGCATGGCCAATATCGCCGGTTATCGCGCGGTGATCGAGGCGGGTAATAACTTTGGCCGTTTCTTTACCGGCCAGATTACCGCAGCGGGCAAGGTGCCACCGGCCAAGGTTCTGGTTGTCGGCGCAGGTGTCGCCGGGCTGGCCGCGATCGGCACCGCGACCTCGCTTGGCGCGATCACCTATGCGTTCGACGTGCGCCCCGAAGTGGCCGAACAGGTCGAAAGCATGGGCGCGCAGTTCGTATTCCTTGATTTCGAGGAAGAACAGCAAGATGGCGCCGCCACGGGCGGTTACGCCGCAGTTTCGTCGCCCGAGTTCCGCGAAGCGCAACTGGCTAAATTCCGCGAACTGGCCCCCGAGGTCGATATCGTCATCACCACCGCCCTGATCCCCAACCGCGAAGCGCCCGAGCTGTGGACCGAGGACATGGTCAAGGCGATGAAACCCGGATCGGTGATCGTGGATCTGGCCGCAGAAAAGGGCGGCAATTGCAAGCTGACCGTGCCGGATGAAAAGATTGTCACCGACAACGGCGTGACGATTATCGGCTACACTGATTTCCCCTCGCGCATGGCCGCGCAGGCCAGCACGCTTTATGCCACGAACATCCGCCACATGATGACCGACCTGACCCCCCAAAAGGACGGGCAGATCAATCACGACATGGAAGATGACGTGATCCGCGGCGCGACCGTGGCCTATAAGAACGAAATCACCTTCCCGCCGCCACCGCCCAAGGTGCAGGCCATCGCGGTGCAAAAGAAAGAGCCCGCAAAGGAACTCACCGCCGCGGAAAAGCGCGCCAACGAAATCGCCGCCTTCAAGACGCAAACCCGTAATCAGGTCACATTGCTGGCCGTGGGCGCGGCGCTGTTGCTGGGCGTCGGCCTTGTGGCACCTGCCAGCTTCATGCAGCACTTTATCGTCTTCGTGCTGGCCGTGTTCGTCGGGTTTCAGGTCATCTGGGGCGTGGCACACAGCCTGCACACCCCGCTGATGGCTGTCACCAACGCGATCAGCTCGATCATCATTCTGGGCGCGTTGATGCAGATCGGATCGGGGTCGTTCCTGGTGATCCTGCTGGCAGCCTTGGCGGTATTCATGACGGGCATCAATATTTTTGGCGGTTTCTTGGTAACACGGCGGATGCTCGCCATGTTTCAGAAATCCTAAGGGGGCGGATCAATGGAATTCGGTTTCACAACAGCGGCTTATGTGGTCGCAGCGGTTCTTTTCATCCTCTCGCTGGGCGGTCTTTCGGGGCAGGAAAGCGCGAAACGCGCGGTCTGGTATGGCATTGCTGGCATGGCGCTGGCCGTGGCGGCCACGCTGGTCGGTCCGGGGGCGGGCTATTGGCTGCTGTCGATCCTGCTGATCGCGGGGGGCGGTGCAATTGGCTATCAACTGGCGACCCGCGTGCAGATGACGCAAATGCCCGAACTGGTCGCGGCGATGCACTCGCTGGTCGGTCTGGCGGCCGTCTTTGTCGGGTTGATCGCCCATATCGAACTGACCCGCGTGCTGGGGATGAGTGGCGATGAACGTGCCGGGCTTGAAGGGTTTGCCGCCCTGCTGGCGAAAAAGGACGGCGTGGAAATCAGTATCCTGCGGGTCGAATTGTTCCTTGGTGTCTTTATCGGTGCCGTGACATTCACCGGTTCTGTCATCGCCTATGGCAAGCTGGCGGGCCGCGTGGACAGCGCTGCCAAAAAGCTGCCCGGCGGGCATATGCTGAACGCGGCGGCGGCGGTGATTTCGGTCCTCGCCCTGATCTGGTATTTCAACACGGGCGCATTTTTCCCGCTGTTCATCATGACGTTGGCCGCCTTGTTCATCGGCTACCACCTGATCATGGGGATTGGTGGCGCTGATATGCCGGTGGTCGTGTCGATGCTCAACAGCTACTCGGGCTGGGCGGCGGCGGCGATCGGGTTCAGCCTTGGCAACGACCTGTTGATCGTGGTCGGGGCGCTTGTCGGCTCGTCCGGCGCGATCCTGTCCTACATCATGTGTAAGGCGATGAACCGCAGTTTCGTGTCGGTGATTTTGGGCGGATTTGGCGGCACATCCGGCCCGCAGATGGAAGTCGAAGGCGAACAGGTCGCGATCGAGGCCGACGGCGTCGCCGCGGCCTTGAACGAGGCCGACAGCGTTATCATCATCCCCGGTTACGGCATGGCCGTGGCACAAGCGCAGCAAGGCGTCGCCGAACTGGTGCGCAAACTGCGCGCCAAGGGCAAGAACGTGCGCTTTGCGATCCACCCCGTTGCGGGGCGTTTGCCCGGTCACATGAACGTGCTGCTGGCCGAAGCCAAGGTGCCCTATGACATCGTCATGGAAATGGACGAAATCAACGCTGATTTCCCCGACACCGACGTGGCTATCGTGATCGGGTCCAACGACATCGTGAACCCTGCCGCACAGGATGATCCCAACAGCCCCATCGCCGGAATGCCGGTGCTGGAATGTTGGAAAGCCAAGCAGGTGTTCGTGTCCAAACGCGGGCAGGGCACCGGCTATTCCGGCATCGAAAACCCGCTGTTCTTTAAGGAAAACACGCGGATGTTCTATGGCGATGCCAAGGCGAGTTTGGACAAGCTGCTGCCGATGATTGACTAGGGTGGGTTTTCACCCACCTTACGCCAGTCCCCGGGGCCTAACCCCTCCAGTGACCAATCGCCAATCCGCCAGCGCACCAACCGCAGGCAGGGAAATCCAATGGCGGCGCACATGCGCCGCACCTGACGGTTGCGCCCTTCGCGGATGGTGATTTCCAGCCAGGTATCGGGCACGGATTTGCGAAATCGCACAGGTGGGTCGCGCGCCCAAAGGGTGGGTGGGGCGATCAGGCGGGCCTTGGCGGGGCGGGTCGGACCGTCTTTGAGGGTCATACCGCTGCGCAGCGGCGCCAGGGTGTCCTCATCAGGCGCGCCTTCGACCTGCACCAGATAGGTCTTCGCCATTTTGTGTCTGGGATCAGCGATACGCGCCTGTTCGCGCCCGTCATCTGTCAGCACCAACAGGCCTTCGCTGTCGCGATCCAGCCGCCCCGCCGGGTAAACACCGGATGGCAGCCCGAACCCCGACAGGGTAGGGCGCTGCGTCGGGCTGCCTGTGTCGGTGAACTGGCACAGCACGCCAAAGGGTTTGTTGAACAGGATCGTGGCCATGATCTGCAAATAGCGGGGTCTGCATGATATTGGCAAGACATACGCCTGCGGCGGGCAGGGTGGGGGCCTTGCCCCCTCTTGGCGTGCCGCCAATTCACCCCCGCAGGTATTTGCGGCTAGATGAAACGGGTGCGGGGATTATTTTCAAACGGGGTGAATTTTTTTCTTGCACGACTCGCGCTTTGGTCCGATATGCGCCCTACAGACGCCAACGCACGCGCCTCTGGCCTCGGTCCTAGATGTGTTTATGCAGCGACGGTAACGTCTCCTTTTGGAAGTGAGCGGTCATATATGGCCGGGTCTTATTGGAGATGACCATGACACTGCAGTTTGCTGACGCCCTGGCGTCCGTTTCCGTTCCTGTTCCTTCGCGTCTTGAGGCATTCGCCGCGACTGTTGTGGTTGATCGCCCAACCCTGTTGATCGACGCGTCCCGCGTGGCGTTACAGTATCGCGCGTTGAAGGCCGGTCTGGGCCACGCCGACATCCACTATGCCGTCAAGGCAAACCCGACCCGCGAGATCATTTCGACCCTTGTGTCCCTGGGCAGCCATTTCGATGCAGCCTCGCGCGGCGAGATCGAGCTGTGCCTGTCGCTGGGGGCCCACCCCGCGCACATCAGCTTTGGCAACACCGTGAAACGCGCCGGCGATATCGCATTCGCCCATGCCGCAGGGATTGACCTGTTCGCCGCCGACGCCGAGGCCGAGTTGGACAAGATCGCCGCCAACGCCCCCGGCGCGCAGGTTTACATCCGCCTGATCGTCGAGACCTCCGAGGCCGACTGGCCCCTGTCACGCAAATTCGGCTGTGATCGCGACATGGCGCTGGCCCTGCTGGATCATGCCCGCACGATTGGGTTGCGCCCGGTGGGTTTCTCGTTCCACGTTGGCTCGCAGACGCGCAAGTCATCCATGTGGGGCGTGACCCTGGATGTGATGGCGGGGATCTGGCACGCCGCGATTGCGGCCGGTCACGATCTGACAGTCCTGAACATCGGCGGTGGGTTTCCTGCCTTTTATGGCGAAGCAATCGAGGCCCCGACAGCCTATGCCGCCGGTGTGATGGCGCAGGTCGATGCGCGCTTTGGCAAGGTTGCCCGCGTCATGGCCGAACCCGGCCGCGGACTGGTTGCCGAAGCCGGATTGATCGTGGCTGAATGCCTGCTGGTCAGTCGCAAGTCGGCCCGTGACATGCACCGCTGGGTCTATCTGGATATCGGCCGCTTTTCCGGCCTTGCCGAAACCGAGGGCGAGGCGATCCGCTATGAATTCATTACGTCCCGTGATGGCGATGCAACCGGCCCCTGCATCATGGCAGGCCCGTCCTGCGACAGTGCCGATGTGCTTTACGAAAAGCGCCCTGTGATGTTGCCGCTGTCATTGCAGGCCGGTGATCGGGTGCTGATCCGCAATACCGGTGCCTATACCAGCGCGTATTCTTCGGTTGGATTCAACGGCTTCCCGCCGTTGGATGTCATGGTCATCTGACAAAAGGCGGCGCGCGGTATACAATCGTGTGCCGCTAACCCTTTGTGCGCGAAAGGTTTTTCTGGTTTACAGGTCGCGCTTTTCAGCTAGGGTGGCGTGACATGACAGGACGCCCGATGCCGATTGCCGACCACCCTTTGCGCTACCTTTTGGCCAATGAACTGCACGCCCGCCCGTTCCCGACGGTCGCGGCACCCAGCCGCGCCGCCTATCTGGCGATCAAGCCTGCGCAAAACGGCGCGGGGCGTGATCGCGCCCTTGATCGTGCGCATCTGCTGGCATTGCTGGATCGCTATGGCGCGGCCCATCCGCAGCCTGATGCCACGCATTATTCCGGCCAATTGGGCAAGCATTTCCTGAAATGGGAAAGCCACACCGAATTCGTGACCTACACCCTGTTTGGCGAGGGGAACGGCGACCGCCCTTTCGATGCCGCAACCTTTGGCGTTTTTCCGGCGGATTGGCTTGATGCGGCGCCCGGTGTGCGCATCACCTCGGCCCTGATCCACATCGAGCGTGAAAGCGACGACGCCGTGATCACCGACAAGGTGCGCGATTGGTTCGTACCCGAAAGCCTGGCGATTTCGCGTGTTCTTGAAGACCAACTGGTTATCGCGGGGGATTTCCGGATTGATCCCGCGGGCCACATGCGCTTCGCCGTCTTTGCCCGTGACGGGGCGGGGGACCGCCGCGTGGGCCGTGTGGTGCAGCGTATCTGCGAGATTGAAACCTACAAGGCCATGTCGATGTTGGGGCTGGCGCGGGCGCGCGATCTGGGGGGGCGACTGGGTGAAATGGACAATCGTCTGACCGCCCTGGTCGGTGATATGTCGGGCACACCGTCCCGCCCCGAGGACACGTTGACAGACCTTCTGCGCATCGCCGCAGAGCTGGAAAGCATCGTCCATAATTCAAGCTTTCGCTTTACCGCAACGGGGGCTTACGAATCCATCGTCAATCAGCGTATCGCCGTGCTGCGCGAAGAACGCTTTATGGGGCGTCAGACATTCGCCGAATTCATGATGCGCCGCTTTGATCCGGCCATGCGCACGGTGGCGTCAACGCAGGCCCGCCTGCAAGCCATGTCGGACCGCGCCCTGCGTGCGGGCGATCTGTTGCGCACGCGGGTCGATGTCGAACGCTCGGCGCAAAGTCAGGCGCTGCTGGCGTCAATGGACCGGCGCGCCGATATGCAGTTGCGCCTGCAAACCACCGTCGAAGGGCTGAGCGTGGTCGCGATCAGCTATTATGGCGTGAACCTCGTGGCCTATATGATCTATCCGCTGGCCACGTCTTTGGACCTGTCCAAGGGATTGCTGACGGCGCTGATCACCCCGCTTGTGATTGCAGCCGTCTGGTGGGGCGTGCGGCGTATTCGCAAGGCGATGCATTAGGCTTGTCCAAAGGACTTGTGTCACGGCAAGCAAACATATTTCATCGCCCCGATCTGTAAAATCAAGGAACTGTTATGGCACAGGAAAAGCCGACCAAAATCGTATCCATGCGCGCCGTGGACCTTGGATATGTAGGGTTGGAGCTTAAGACCTACCGTGCGGGGCCCGCTCAATTCGAAATCGTCGGCCAAGCACTCGACATAAATGTTGCACCAAAGTCATATGATCTTTTTGGGTACCCCAAGCCGGAAATCTGCATGACAATTGATGCGGATCAGTACCAGCGCTCGTTTCTGGGTACTCGCCACACGATCCCTGAATGGCTATTGGTGCGCGATGTCTGGGCGAGTATCGGCGAGTTTGGCGTCTTGCGAATCCTTACGGCGTTTGAACTCGCACCGGACGCACCCGTCGCAACGATGGACGACCTGATTTCGCTGTCCCATATTGTCGGTCAGACCTCACCAAACGATGTGTTGTTGTATCGCGCCGTTGCTTGCTGGCTCGAGGCGAATGTGTCCTACCAATCCGGCCCGCTTTGGCCGCTTAACCTGGTTCCATCGCCGCAAGATGACGCCAATCTGAATGAATGGACTCAGCACCAATCCCTGATGTGCGAGGAAATGGCATGGCGTAGTACCCATATCCTTGATGATACAAATCGATGGGCGAGCCTTGTTTCGGGCAAACAGGCCAAGACTTGTGGATTCAACCATTACGCTGATGATCAGCTTGCCCGTGTGTCGGTAAGCAAACTGCAGCCTTTGAACGCAATATACCTCTGGGACACGCCGAACCGGACGATGGACCAAATTTATGACGCTCTCATGGTATTTAGTTTGCCGCAGGTTCAACGCACGATGCTCGAATTCGATCGCCAAAACGCGGCAAGCCTTGCACTGCGGACCTCAAATTTTGGGACGCCTGCGCTCGCAAGCGGGGAGGTGCTGAAATACATATCGGAAACAGGAGTGTATCTGGCGCGTGTGCCGAGATACCGGTCTTTCTTTCCCAATGATGTAAAAGAATGGTTCGACGCGAACATGGTATACTATCGCGTTGACGAGGAAACGTCAGGACTACAGCGCGACATCGCGAACCTGCGCACCGCCCAAAGCGCACGAAATGAAAGGCGCTCCAGTCGCTTCAACCGCTCCGTTACTTTTATTGGACTTTTGTTCACGAGCTTGTCATTTATTTCGACCGTGACGGCCGTCTCGCAGTTTTATTACGGCGATTCCAGCGCGCTTGACCCATTCGAAAAGACCATGCTCTTGGGGTTGAGTCTGTCCTTTGGTTTGATAGCGTTGCTTTGGCTCTTTTTGTCGACCCGGCGTCGTTAGGCGGGCTTATGTGCATACCCTTTCCGATCTCTGAAAGCAGCCCCGTTGAACACGCAGCGAAACTGCCTGCCACAGCTGACCTTGTGGTGATCGGTGGCGGTGTGATTGGGGTCATGACCGCGTGGTTTGCGGCACAAAAAGGGCTGCGCGCTGTTGTGCTGGAGAAGGGCCGCGTGGCGGGCGAACAATCCAGCCGCAACTGGGGCTGGATCCGTCAACAGGGGCGCGATCCGGCGGAACTGCCGGTGATGATCGAGGCCAATCAGCACTGGCGCGCGCTTGACCCGCAGGTGCAGGCCGAAATCGGGTTGCGCCAGACCGGCACGCTCTATCTGGCGAAAGACGCCGCTGAAATGGACCGGTTCGCGGCATGGATGCCTCATGCCCGCGCCCAAGATCTGGACACCGTTTTGTTGACCAGCGCGCAGGTCGCCGCGAAAATTCCTGACGCCGCGCACAGCTGGGCGGGCGCGATGTGGACCGCCAGCGATATGCGCGCCGAACCTTGGGTCGCAGTGCCGGCCTTGGCGCGTGCGGCGGCCCGCGCCGGGGTGCAGATCGTGGAAAACTGCGCCGCGCGCGGGCTGGACAGGGCGGCGGGCCGGGTCGGCGGTGTCGTCACCGAGCGGGGCACGATTTCTTGCGACAGGGTCGTGCTGGCGGGTGGAGCGTGGTCCTCGCTGTTTTTGCGTCGCCACGGGATCAACATTCCGCAGCTTTCCGTGCGCGCGACCGTGGCCGCGACGGAACCCCTGGCACAGGTCTATGACGGCGGCGCGGTCGATCACCGCTTTGCCTTTCGCCGCCGCGAAGACGGCGGCTATTCTCTTGCCCCCGAGGGTTTTCACGAGATGTTCGTCGGCCCGGATGCCTTTCGCGCCCTGCGCCGCTACCTGCCGCAAATCTGGGCCGATCCAATGGGCACCGCCTATCGCCCCGCCGCGCCGCGCGGATACCCTGATGCCTGGGGCACGGCGCGCACATGGGCCGACACGGATGCGACCCCATTTGAGAGAATGCGCGTGCTGAATCCCGCCCCGAACGCGCGCAAGGTCGCCCAATTGGCGCGCCTGTTCGCGCAGACATTCCCCGATGCGGGTGCGGTCACAATTAAATCGGCATGGGCGGGGATGATCGATTCAATGCCCGATATGGTGCCTGTCGTGGATCGCGCCGATGCCATTCCCGGGCTGATCATTGCCACGGGCATGTGCGGCCACGGTTTTGGTATTGGCCCCGGGTTTGGCCGCGTGCTGGCCGATATGGTCGCGGGCGATGATCTGGGGCATGACATGCGCCGTTTTCGCCTGTCGCGGTTTTCGGACGGATCGAAACTGGAAACCGGACCCAACCTCTGACACTTGTGGCGGGGGCGGCAATGGGACAGGATCATGCCAATTAACCGGAGGCCCCAGATGCCCGTCAAGAACCGCTTTGCCGAACTGCTGCCCGACATCGCCGCGTGGCGCCGCGACCTGCACGAGCACCCCGAAATCCTGTTCGACACCCACCGCACAAGCGCCATTGTCGCCGAAAAACTGCGCGCCTTTGGCTGTGACGAGATCGTCACCGGGATCGGCCGCACGGGTGTCTGTGGCGTGATCAAGGGGAAAAGCAATAAATCGAGCAAGGTCATAGGCTTGCGCGCCGACATGGATGCGCTTCCCATCCACGAGGCCACGGGGCTGGATTATGCCAGCAAGGTTGACGGGGCGATGCATGCCTGCGGCCATGACGGGCATACCTCAATGTTGCTGGGGGCTGCGAAATATTTGTGTGAAACCAGGCAGTTCGATGGCACAGTTATTGTGATATTTCAACCTGCCGAAGAGGGCGGCGGCGGTGGCAAGGAGATGTGCGATGATGGCATGATGGCGCGTTTCGGCATCGCGGAGGTCTACGGCATGCACAACTGGCCCGGCGTGCCGCTTGGGCAGTTTGCAATCCGGCCGGGGCCGTTCTTTGCCGCCGCCGATCAGTTTGACATCGCGATCGAGGGCAAGGGCGGCCATGCAGCCAAGCCTCATGAGGCGATTGATACAACGGTCGTCGCCGCGCAGACCGTTGTCGCGCTGCAAACCATCGCCAGCCGCAACGCCGATCCGGTGAAACAACTGGTCGTATCGGTGACTTCGTTCGAGACCGACACCAAAGCCCACAACGTCATCCCCCAGCGGGTGCATCTGCGCGGCACGGTGCGCACGCTCGATAGCGACATACAGGACATGGCCGAACGCCGCGTCCAGGAAATAGCGACCCTCACGGCGCAAGCTTTCGGCGCGCGCGCACGTGTTGATTACCGCCGTGGCTATCCGGTCATGGTCAACGCCGAAGAACAGACCGCGTTTGCCGCCGAGGTGGCGCGCAGCGTGTCGGGCCAGTGCGATGATGCCCCTCTGGTCATGGGTGGCGAGGATTTTGCATTCATGGCGCAGGAACGCCCCGGTGCCTATATTCTGGTTGGCAACGGTGACAGCGCCCCAATCCACCACCCCGAATACAACTTCAACGATGATGCGATCCCCGCAGGCTGTAGCTGGTGGGTCGGCATCGCCGAACAACGGATGCCTTTGTGATGTGGGAAGATCGTTATCGCCAGCAGGACGACTATTTGTTTGGCACCGAACCTGCCGGATTTCTGGTGGAAAATCCGTGGGTTGCGTCTGATTGTGGCACTGCCCTCTGTGTCGCGGACGGCGAGGGGCGCAATGCGGTTCACCTGGCCCGCCTTGGGCTCGCCGTCACATCCTTTGACTTGTCGCAGACGGCTGTGGCGCGGGCGCGTGATTTGGCCACGCAGCATGGTGTGACGCTGGCGACATCGGTTTCGGACTGGGCCGCATGGGACTGGTCGCGCCAATTTGATCTTGTGGTGGGTATCTTTATCCAGTTTGCCGATCCGGCCGTGCGCGTGCAGCAATTTGCAGATATGCGCGCGGCCACGCGCGCAGGCGGGCGCATCGCTCTGCACGGCTATCGCCCCGAACAAGTCGCGCTGGGCACGGGCGGCCCGCCGCATGCAGCAAATATGTATACCGACGCCCTGCTGCGCGATGCCTTTGCCGGTTGGCGGATTGACAGGCTCGCCAGCTATGAACGCGACGTCCAGGAAGGGCGCGGCCACAGCGGTAAATCCGCCCTGATTGATCTCGTGGCGACAAAACCGGGCTAGCGGCTAGCCGCCTGTATGGCTCATGTGTCGTGCGACCTGCCCGTCTACGCTTTGGCGTGAATAGTCAAAGTCGTGGCCCTTGGGTTTCAGGGCAATCGCGGCGCGGATCGCGTTTTCAAGATGCGCGTTGTCGTCCGATGCGCGCAGGGGTGCGCGCAGATCGCTGTGCCCGTCCTGACCAAGGCAGGTATAAATCTCGCCGGTGCAGGTGATCCGCACGCGGTTACAGCTTTCGCAGAAATTATGGGTCATCGGGGTGATCAGGCCAATTTTCTGGCCGGTTTCCCCAACCGAAATATAACGCGCCGGCCCCCCGGTATTCAGCGCCAGATCGGTCAGCGCGAACCGCTGCGCCAGACGCGCGCGCAGGTCATCAAGTGACCAGTATTGCGTGATCCGGTCTTCGTTGCCGATATCGCCCATCGGCATCACCTCGATGAATGTCAGGTCCATATCGCGGGTCGCGCACCAGTCTAGCAGGGTAAACAGCTCGTCTTCGTTAAAGCCTTTCAGCGCGACGGTATTGATCTTGACCCGCAGACCGGCCCTTTGCGCCGCATCAATGCCCTCCAGCACCTGCCGCAGGCGGCCCCAGCGGGTGATTTCGGCGAATTTCGCTTCATCCAGCGTATCAAGCGACACATTCACGCGGCGCACCCCTGCGGCAAACAGATCATCGGCAAACCGCGCCAACTGGCTGCCATTGGTCGTCAGCGTCAGTTCCTTGAGGGCGCCGCTGTCCAGATGGCGCGACATCGCGTCGAAAAACGTCATGATCCCGCGCCGCACAAGCGGTTCGCCCCCGGTGATGCGCAGTTTTTCCACGCCAAGGCCGATAAAGGTGCTGCACATCCGGTCAAGTTCTTCGAGGGTCAGCAGGTCTTTTTTCGGCAGGAAGGTCATGTTTTCGGACATGCAATAGACGCAGCGAAAATCACAGCGGTCCGTCACCGAGACCCGCAAATAGCGGATCGCGCGGGCGAATGGGTCAATCAGGGGCATGTCCATGAGCAGAACCTAAGTCCGGGCAAGGGTGCGCGCAAGGGCACATCAAGCCATTGTCAGCCCGATTGCGACACCCTACCTTGGCGCCATGAAAAAACTTGTGCCCGTTTTGGCGCTGCTGTTAAGCGCCTGTTCCTCCCCCTCGTTGCAAGGGATTTTTGCGATGCCAGGCGACGCGGCTGTCGATGCCGCCGTAGCCGATGCAGCCGCCGAAATCGCCGATCTTGAGCCTGCCGCCGTTGATCCGACACCACCCCCTCCACCCACGGCGCGCACGGTCGACCAGTTTGATACCACCACCGCCGAGGACCGCGCCGAGGCCCTGTCCGCATCCCAAGATGTGGGCGAACGCGCGTTAGGGAGCACGATTGCATCGCTCGGATCACCCACCGACCCCGGAATCTGGCTGAAAACACCCTTGGTCGGCGAAGTGATCCAAGGGCGCGTTCAATATCCCGACAACGGAAAATCCATCAACATCGAGCTGCGCCCCTCGGGCGGGGTCGTTGGCGCGGGCAGCCAGATCAGCCTCGCGGCCATGCGCCTGCTTGAGGCGCCCCTGACCGGTCTGCCGGAATTGCTGGTCTTTGCAAACTAGTATGCTCCCCCGCGTATGGCGCTTTGGTCGCGCGCTGATGGATACAGCGGGCGAACAGAATGTCGGGCTGATTTCTGCCGGGATCGCGTTTTACGGGTTGTTTGCGGTGTTTCCGGCGATGGCCGCGTTGATCGCGATTTTCGGGCTGATGGCGGACCCGACGGTGGTTTATGCGCAGCTTGAACTGTTGGCCGAATTCATGCCCGCGGGGGCCTATTCACTGTTCGAGGCGCAGTTGACCGGCCTGCTGAACACCCAAAGCGGCACGCTGGGCTGGGCCACTTTGGTATCACTGGGGATCGCGCTCTGGTCGGCGCGGGCCGGTGTGGCGGCGCTTGTGCTGGGGTTGAACGCCATTTTTGGCACCCCCAATCGGGGCGGGGTGCGCCACGCACTTGTGGCGCTCTTGCTGACGGTGTCGCTGATCGGCATGGCCATCGTCGCCCTGTTCATGGTGGTGATCGCGCCCATCGCGATTGCGCTGCTGCCATTGCAGGCCGAAACCGAACAATTGCTTGAGGTGATCCGCTGGACTGTTGCGCTTGTGTCACTTTTGGCGGCACTTGGTCTGCTTTACCGATACGGACCGAACCGGCGAGGATCGCGCATGTCGTGGCTGACACCGGGTGCCTTGCTGGTGGTGCTGGCATGGCTCGGGGCCTCGGCCGGGTTCTCTCTCTATGTCACGAATTTCGGCAGCTATAACGAAGTCTACGGGTCAATCGGGGCGGTGATCGCGCTTTTGATGTGGCTTTATATCAGCGCCTATCTGATCTTGCTGGGGGCGGTGATGAACGTGACGCTGGAACGCATGCGCGCAAAAAAAACGCCACCCGATGACCCGCCGACCGGCTAAAATACAGTCAAAATATGGCCTTGGCGCATATTTGTTGTGTTTGGGTGCGATTTTCCCCCTAGAAAACGCGAATCACCTCGGTTAACGTCTTGGTAATGAAAAAAGCGTGGCGGAAAGTCACGCGGATGAGGCGGAGCGAGTAATATGTCAACGATTGATTTCGTTGTCCGTGATTCAGCGGGCAATATCGAACGCGGTTCTGTCGGCGAAGGCGGCACGTCTTCGACGGTGGTTGTAGGGGCGGGGCAAGATGTTTCCTTGAACCTGAGTCGGGGTCAAATCCTGTCCTACAGCCGTGAAGGGCAGGCATTGAATGTGGTCCTGATCGACGGCTCGGTCATCACCATCGAGGGGTTCTTTTCCCCCGAAGGCATGATTGAAAACCGGTTGTTCGTGTCTTCCAGTAGCCGCTTGGCCGAGGTTGATCTGGTGTCTGATGGCACCGGTATTTACCAGGCGCAGTATGTTGATGCGGCAGAGTATGGCAAATGGAGCCCCGACGACGATCTGTATTTCGTGCGCGGCCCCGAAGTGCAATTGGCAGATGCCTATGATGCAGCCGTATACGAAGTCGGCGATGACGAAGTCGGCATGCTGGCGACCCCGCTTCTGGGCGGGATCGGTGGGATTGGGTCGGCGCTTGGTCTTGGTGGTGCGGTCGTCGGTGGTGGCGTCATTCTGGGTGGCGGCGGTGGCGGGTCAAACCCTGCGCCCACAGTCACCCTGACGAGCGGCACCGAGGGTGCTGGCGATTTCGTCAACGAAGCGGATCACGCCGACGGCGTTGAAATCGGCGGCGAAGGCGATGTCGGCGCGACTGTCGCAGTCACGATTGCTGGCGTCACACAAACCACCACGGTTGCCGATGATGGCACCTGGGAGGTGATCTTTTCCCCACAGGAAATCCTCCCCGGGGAATATGAAACCGACGTTTCGGTCGTGATCACCAACGAAAACGGTAGCGGCACGGCCACGGATGTTCTGATCGTGGACACCATTGCCGGTCTTGGCTTTGACACATCCACTGTCGAAGGCG
Source organism: Octadecabacter sp. SW4 (assembly GCF_008065155.1). NCBI lineage: Bacteria > Pseudomonadati > Pseudomonadota > Alphaproteobacteria > Rhodobacterales > Roseobacteraceae > Octadecabacter > Octadecabacter sp. SW4. The sequence goes on from NZ_CP042819.1 coordinate 1,127,828, forward strand.
ACGGTATCATCAATGCGGCCGAGGCGGTCGATGGGTTCACCCTCACCGGCACGACCGAGGCGGGTTCAAGCGTTGTCGTCACAATCGACGGCGTCGATTACGACGCGGTTGTCACGGGCACCTCGTGGACACTGGTTGTTGGCGCGGGTGTGGTTGCAGGCGGCGAATATGATCTGGCGGTCACCGCGAGTTCGACCGACCCCTATGGCAACACCACCAGCATCACGCAAACCATCGAAATTGATACCGAAACCAGCGTTGCCTTTTCGGGCGATGCGGTCGAAGGCGACAATACCGTCAACGCGTCCGAGGCAAGCAATGGCGTTACCCTGAACGGCACGGCGCAGGCCGGATCGAACGTCATGGTCACGCTTGGCGCGGTCACACTTCCGGCGGCGGTCGACGCGGCTGGCAATTGGAGCGTGGACATGCCCGCGGGCGCATTGGCGGCCGGTGAATACACCGCCACAGCCACAGCCGTCGCAACGGATGCCAATGGCAACGCGGCCACGACGACCATGTCGTTCGAGGTTGATACCGAAACAAGCGTTACCTTTGGTGGACCGGACGCAGGGGCGGACGGCGTGATCAATGCGGTCGAACATGCCGATGGCGTGACCTTGAGCGGCACCGCCGAGCCGGGCGCGACCGTGGTTGTCAACTTTGGCACCGGGACGCAAACGGTTGTCGCGGGCGCCGGTGGCGCCTGGGCGGCAGATTTCGCTGCAAGCTACGTGCCAACGGGCGAAGCCGACGTGGCCGTTTCGGTCAGCGCGACCGATCTGGCGGGCAACACGGCGACCACGACCGGCAGCGTCACGATGGATACATTCGTCAATACCCTTGATGTCACCGGCGATCAGATCGGTGGTGCCGATGGTGTGGTCAACTTTGACGAAGTCGGGCAGGCGATCACTGTTTCGGGGGCGGTTGAGCCCGGCTCGACCGTGACTGTCAAACTTGGCAATGTGAACATGAACGCCAGCGTTGACGGGACGGGCAACTGGACGGTCACTTATCCTGCGGGCACCCTGCCTGCGGGTGATTATACGACCACAATGATCGTCACGGCCATCGACGCGGCGGGCAACACATCCAGCCTGAGCGAAAGCGTGCGTGTGGATACCGTCGCCGGCGATCTGGCGCTCAGTGCGACACCGATCGAGGGCGATGATGTCATCAACTTTGTCGAAGAAAGCGACGGCGTGGTCATTTCCGGCACCGCCACGGCGGGCCTGATGGTCACCGTGACGCTGGACGGGGTGGAACATTTCGCCCTTGCTGGCCCCACCGGCCAATGGTCCACGACCTACTATAGCGACGAGATTAACAATGGCACGTATAACGCTGATATCACAGCGCAAATCACCGATGCGGCAGGCAATACCAAGCTAGTCACCGATGTGGTCAAAGTGGATACGCAGGTCGATAATCTGGCCTTTGCCGGTGGCGACATTTCCGCCGACGGGATCATCAGCGCTGCCGATGCGGCGGGCAGTGTTGTCCTGACGGGCACAGTTGAACCGGGGTCGTCCGTGGTTGTCACGATGGGCGGCGCGTCGCGCACCGTCACGGCAGGCAGCAACGGCCAGTGGAGCGCGACCTTTACCGATGCGATGATTGCCAACGGGGAATACAGCGATGTGGCCGTCACGGCCACGGCGACCGATCCGGCGGGCAACGTCGAAACGATCAGCACCACCGTCGATATCGACACGATCGTCAGCACGCTGACGGTCGATGGCCCTGTGGAGGGCAACGATGTTGTCAGCGCCGCCGAGGCCAGCGATGGCATCACCCTCAACGGGATGGTCGAGGCGGGATCGACCGTCATGGTTACCTTTGAAGGCAGGACGCGCGCCGCGACAGTTGCCGCTGACGGAAACTGGACCGTGAACTTTGCCGCTGGCGAAATCCCCGCCGGTGAATATGAAACCACCGTGTCGATCCTTGCGACCGATCACGTGGGCAACACCAGCACGATCACCGACACCTTTGTAGTCGACACCCTGGCACCCGAAGCCCCCGTGATCGACAAGCTGACGATCACGCCGGATGGGGTGGAAAACGTCTTTGTCGCGGATGGTGACAATGCGATTTCAGTTGCCACCATCGATGCCAACGGCAACGCGACCCAAACACACGCCGCGGGCGAGGGTTTTGATCTGGGCAGCGAGCTGTTGTTCAGCTTTGACACCGCCCTGTCAGATGGGACCAATATGATCGTCACCGAAACTGACGCCAACGGCAACGCGGGCGCGACGCTGGTTGTCACCGAGGTGGACAATCAGGGCGGTGGCAGTGCTGCGGTGAGTTTGGGTGGTGATCTGGGCAATTATGACATCAGCATGATTGATCTATCCTTTGACGAGGCCAGCGTGCTCAATATCACGGCGGCCCAGCTTGAGGCGATGTCCGATAACACCAACGACCTTTATGTCCGCGGCGGCAGCGACGATCAGGTTAACGCGATCGGTGCGAACAACACCTTCACGTCGACCACCGTCGAAGGCACCACCTATGACATCTACACGATGGGTGACGAGGACGGCATGCTTTATATCGAGCAGGGCATCAACGTTACTTACTAGTGACTAAAACGATCGGGGGCGGCGTGCTGGACCGCCCCCCGAACGACCCAAGAACAAGAATAAAAGAGTATCGGGGTAAAGCGTGGGACAGGTGCGAAAGGGCGGGATGACAACGGTGGCTTTGCTGGCCCTGCTGACACTGCCGGCCTGTCTGAATGGCGGCACCGGTGTCACGCGCGGGGCTTTCGGGTTTCTTGGTGGCGCTGACGAAGCGGCCCAGAACACAAGCCAACCTAACGCCGCGCTGGACGCGCAAATGCAGGACGGCAGCCAGTCGCAGATCATCGAAAGCCTGCTCAACCGTCGCTCGGTCTTGCAAGATGGTGCGTTCCGGTCAGTTGCCGATGCGGTGCTGGCTGCCAATTCCCGCGCCGCCGAGGCTGAATTGCGCGCCGCGACCCTGCGCGCCGAGGCCCGTTCGCGCAATTGGCTGCCGACCCTTGGGCCGCAGGTGTCGCTGACATCGCTTGGGGCGGTCGTCACATCGCTGGTCGTCGATCAGGTGCTGTTTGACAATGGCGGCAAACGGGCCGAGCGCGATTTCGCCGCCGCCGATGTCGAAGTGGCCGCTGTGGCGCTGGCCGAAGACACCAATGACCGCGTGCTGGCCGCGCTTGATCTTTACCTGACGGCGCAGGCCGCCACGGCGCGCGCGGGCGTCAACAGCGCCGCAATGGCCCGCATGGAACGCTTTGAATATGTGATGGGCGAACGTGTGCGTGGTGGCATCAATGATCGCGCCGATTTGCAGATTGTGCAGCAAAAACTGAACCAGATGCGCGCCGATCTGGCCTCGGACCAAGAGGCGGCACAATCGGCCATGTCCGAACTTTCGGCCATGTCGGCGCAGCCCCTTGCGGGTGTCACCGGACTGTCTGGCATTGCCGCGCCGCAACCCGCCGCCGATCCGCTGGCGGTCATGAAGGCCGAGGCCGAAAGCATCCGTGCCCTGGCGGGCGCGCGCGCCGCCCGCGCCGGTTTCCTGCCCGGCGTCACCTTGTCGGGCACCGCCGGATCTGAGGGCAGCGGCGCCGGTCTGAATGTGGGCGCGCCCAACGGCATCGGCTTTGGCATGGGTGCGAACCTGCGCGCCATCGCAGCCGAAGAACAAGCCAGCGCCGCGCGCGTCGGTCAGGCCCGTGAAGACAGCAACCGCGCCCTGCGCGCGCTGGAAGGCCAGCTTGCATCGCTGCAACGCCAACAGGCGCAGGCACAGTCCCTTGCCGCCCAGGCGGCCGCGAATTTCGACCTGTTTGAACAACAAATGCGCGCGGGCCGACGTCCGGTCACCGATGTGGTCGGCGTCTTTGAAAACAAGATCAGAACCGAACGCGAGGCCGTGATCGTGCAATACGATATTGCCCGTATTCAGCTGAAGATCGCAGCCCTGCGCGGCGCGCTGGTCGACGGGGAACAGATATGAGCGGACCTGTCCTTGCCTTTGATATCAACGCCACCAAGGGCGGGCGTATCAAACGTGTGAGCAATGACACCCCAAAGGACACTGCCACAGAGGTGGCCAATGGTGTGACGTCAGCATCGGTGGCCGCCGCCCCCAGGGCCGACGACCGCTTTAGCGAAAAGTCCAAGACCCGCGCCGATCTTGCGGCAACCTATGCCGGGTTGCTGGGCACCGATGTGATCCGCGCCGACCTTCTGGAAGACATGGCCGTCGGTGCCGATGACAAGATCACCCCCCAAGCCATCGCCAAGGCACTAAGCGGGGCAGGGCTTGTGACCAGCGTCGCCACGATCAGCCACCCGACGCCCGATCAATGGCCCGCTTTGGCGGAAATGACATCGGGGCAGGTGCTGCTGGTGCTGTCGCAGTCTGACGATGGCCTCGTGATCTTTGACACCACCTGCAAGGACAACCGCGCCGAAGTCCCGATCACCGATTTCCAGCCGTTCTTTAGCGGCATTGTGATTCGTGCCGATGTGGCTCTCGCCGACCTTGCCAAACGTCACGCCAAAAAGGGCAAGCAGGCCCATTGGTTCTGGGGCGAGATTACCCAGTTCCGCCGCCATATCGCCGAAGTCGCGCTCGGGTCGTTCGTGGCCAACCTGCTGGCCGTGGCCGTGGCCCTGTTTTCGCTGCAGGTCTATGACCGCGTGATCCCGCACCAGTCCACCGCGACCCTTTGGGTGCTGGCGATCGGCGCTGGCCTTGCGATGCTGCTCGAGGCGTTTTTGCGCATTGCCCGTGCCCGCCTGATGGATGGCGCAGGGCGGCGGATCGAGCTGCAGGTGCAGAATCTGTTGATGGATCGGCTGCTGGGGATGCGGCGTGGCCAGCCCGGGCAAACGCCGTCGGGTCTGTTCTCGGCGGTGCGCGAATTTGGCTCGGTGCGCGAGTTTTTCACCGCCTCCACCATCGGCACCCTGACCGATCTGCCATTTATCGTGCTGTTTCTGGCCCTTGTGGCAAGCATTGGCGGCAATGTCGTCTGGGTGCTGTTCGTGGGCGGTGTCTTGATGGTTTTGCCCAGTTTTTTTCTGCAAAAGAAGATGATCGCACTGACCCAGCAAACCCAAGGGGCCAGTGCGAAATCCAACAAGCTACTGCACGAGGTCATCTACGAGGCCGACACCATCAAGGCGCAGCGCGGCGAGGACCGTTTCAAGCGCATCTGGGGCGAGGTGACGGCGCTGTCGTCGCTGGCCACATCTGAACAGCGCAAGCTGGCCAGCACCCTGACCTTCTGGTCGCAAGGCGTGCAGCAGGCGACCTATGTCGCCGCTGTCGTCGCTGGCACCTATATGGTGTTCACGGGCGCATTTACCGTTGGCACGATCATCGCCGTGGGCATTCTTACCAGTCGGACCTTGGGGCCGCTGACGCAACTGGCCGCCACCTTGGCGCGCTGGTCCAATGTGCAGGCCGCACTCGAGGCTTTGGATACCATCGCCCACGCGCCGCAGGATCAATCGCAGGACCGCACCTATCTGCGCCGCGAAAAACTACGCGGCGCATTCGAGCTGCGCGAGATCGGCTTTTCCTATGGCGACGACAACGGCCAGACCCTTGATATTCCCGCCGTGGCCATCAAGCCGGGCCAGCATGTGGCGATCCTGGGCAGCAACGGATCGGGCAAATCGACCTTGCTGAAGATCCTGTCGGGCATCTACCAGCCGACCAGCGGGCGTGTGCTGATTGATGGCGTGGACATGGGGCAGGTGATGCCGCGCGATCTGCGCCGTGGTATCGGCTATCTGTCCCAAGAGGTGCGCCTGTTCAGCGGAACCCTGCGCGAAAACCTGAACCTGACCTTGCTGGAACGCGACGATGAACGCATGTTCGCCGCGCTTGATTTTGCGGGGCTGGGCCAGTTCGTGCGCAACCACCCCAAGGGGCTGGACCTTGAAATTGCCGATGGCGGCGAGGGGTTGTCGATCGGGCAGCGCCAATCCATTGGTTGGGCGCGGCTTTGGCTGCAAGACCCCGCCGTTTGCCTGCTGGATGAACCGACCGCCGCGCTGGACCAGACGCTGGAAAAGACGCTGGTCAGCCGCCTTGAAACATGGCTGCTGGGGCGCACCGCGATCATTGCAACCCACCGCGTGCCGATCCTGCAACTGACCGAACGCACGCTGATCCTGCAAAACGGCCGCCTGAGTGTGGATGGCCCGCGCGAACAGGTGCTTGCCCATCTTCAGACCAGGAAAAAGGCGGGCTGATGGCCACAGTCGATGCAGAATTTGCTGGCAAGATGCGCGGCCCCAGCCTGATTATCTGGTTGGTCGGGGCGACCGTCATGCTGTTCCTGATCTGGGCCAAATTCGCGTGGATTGATGAAATCGTGCGCGCACCCGGATCGGTCGTATCTTCGTCGCGCCCGCAGATCGTCCAGAACCTGGAAGGCGGGATTCTGGCGGAAATGCTGGTCAGCGCAGGCGATATTGTTGACACTGGCGATGTGTTGGCACGGCTGCATGCGACCCGTTTCGTGACGGCCGTGGATGACCTGCAAGACCAGATCAACGCCCGCGACATCCGCCGCATACGCCTTGAGGCGGAAATGGCAGGTATGTTTGATTTCGAAGTTCCAGACGACCTTGCCGCGCGCAGCCCCGGTATCCTTGCCAGCGAACGCGCGCTGCTGAATGCCCGTCAGTCCGATTACGTGAGCCGCACCGAAGGGGCGCAGGCCGTGATGCGCGAGACGCGCCGCGAACTGGACGTGCTCGAAGATCTACTGGCGCGCGAAATTGTTGCCGTGATCGAAGTGACCGGCGCGCGCAAGGCGCATTCGGATGCCCTGAACCGCTATAACGAAATGGTCACGACAGCGGAACTGGAACGGGCCTCGGCGTTTTCCGAGACCTTGCAGGAACTGGCGAAACTGCGACAGGATTTGCGGATTGCCCAAGACCAGCTTGCCCGCACCGTCATCACCGCACCCATGCGCGGGGTCGTGAACAGCCTTGGCGTGACGACGATCGGCGGCGTGATCCGCCCCGGCGAGGAGATTTTCCAGATCATCCCGCTGGACGAGGAACTGTTCATCGAGGCGCGCGTAAAACCCTCGGACATCGCCAACGTAATCCCGGGCCAAGAGGCGACGATAAAGCTAAGCGCTTATGATTACACGATCTATGGCAGTCTTCCCGGTGAGGTGCAGTTTATTTCCGCCGATACCTTCGAGGATGAAAACAACCCCAACCTGCCGCCCCATTATCGCGTGACCCTGCGGGTGAATCTATCGCAACTGTCGGCCCGCCAGCAGCGCATCGAGATCCGCCCCGGCATGCAGGCGGACGTTGAATTGCGCACCGGCGAAAAGACCGTGCTGCAATACCTGACCAAGCCGCTTTATCGCTCGCGCGAGGCGCTGCGCGAACCGTAGGGGCGCCGCATCAACGCGCCAACGATGCAAGGCGCGCGCGGTGCCTTGCCTGCGCCGAACTCCGATTGACCAATGTCAATGCCCGCGCATGTCGGCGCGCTAGCATGACGGGCGTTGCGTGTGCTGCGCTTGACGCTTGCACGGTTGGCTGCCCCATAGCGCAACCAGAAAATAGCGCAAAGCAAAGGAGAAACGACATGAAAACTGCAATCACACTGACGCTCGCCAGTGCGGGCTTTCTGTCCCTGCAAGCCTGCGAGAACCTGACGCCAGAACAGCGCACGGTGGTCGGGGTCGCTGGGGGCGCCGCGGTTGGGCTGATCACCGCTGATGCGTTTGACGCGAACGACAACTGGCGCCTGATCGCGGCACTGACAGGTGCTGCGGCCGGGACCATCGTGGCACAAAACAGCGCCACGCAGGAATGCGCCTATGCGCGCGGTGACGGCACTTATATCGTCGCCCCCTGTCCCTGATACCGGTTGCGCACCCTGATGGGTGGTGCGCACCACATTGAACTGCCCAATGTTTGGCCAACGCGCGTGTCTTGTCGCGGCGCGGGGTGATTGGCCTGCGCGCCCTTGAAGCCCCCGACCGGGACCACTAAGACTCTGGTAACCATTCTGGCGTAACGACAAGACACCCCAAATTGAGGCAGCCCATATGCAAGACCCCGTCGAAACCTACATGAACCTTGTGCCAATGGTCGTCGAACAGACCAGCCGTGGCGAACGCGCCTATGACATCTTTTCGCGCTTGCTGAAGGAACGGATCGTTTTCGTGAACGGCCCGATCCATGACGGCATGTCGCAGCTTGTCGTGGCGCAGCTGCTGCACCTCGAGGCGGAGAACCCGAAAAAAGAGATCAGCATGTATATCAACAGCCCCGGCGGCGCTGTGCATTCGGGGATGAGCATCTATGACACGATGCAATACATCCGCCCCAAGGTCAGCACGCTGATCTGTGGTATGGCCGCCTCGATGGGGTCGGTGATTGCCGTGGGTGGTGAAAAAGGCATGCGCTTTTCGCTGCCCAACTCTGAAATCATGGTGCACCAGCCCTCGGGCGGGGCGCAGGGCATGGCCTCGGATATTCTGATCCGTGCCAACCACATCGAACGCACCCGTGAACAGATGTATAAGCTATATATCAAGCACACGGGCCAAACCATGAAGGCGGTGCAAAAGGCGCTGGATCGTGACAGCTGGATGACCCCGCAAGAAGCCAAGGATTGGGGCCATATCGACGAGATCGTCGAGAACCGCACAAAGATTGACGATAGCGAGAGCTAGGCCTTCGCGCCGCTTTTGGCGTTGTGGACCAAGGCGGGCTGTTTTACTGTCACAGGCAAGCGGCCCGTTTTACCAGCGAGCGGGACACACTAAAGGCCAAGCGCCAAGGGGTTAAACAATGGCGAATACGTCAGGCACGGACAGCAAAAACACGCTTTACTGTAGCTTTTGTGGCAAGAGTCAGCACGAGGTCCGCAAACTGATCGCGGGCCCGACCGTATTCATCTGTGACGAATGCGTTGAGCTTTGCATGGATATCATCCGCGAAGAAACCAAATCATCCAGCCTCAAGGCGACCGATGGCGTGCCGACACCGCTTGAGATCTGCAATGTGCTGGATGATTACGTGATCGGGCAGGCCCATGCGAAACGTGTTCTCGCCGTGGCGGTGCATAACCACTACAAACGCCTGAACCACGCCGGAAAATCCGACATTGAACTGGCGAAATCCAACATCATGCTGATCGGCCCCACCGGCTGCGGCAAGACGCTGCTGGCGCAAACGCTGGCGCGGATTCTGGACGTGCCCTTCACGATGGCCGACGCCACCACGCTGACCGAAGCCGGCTATGTGGGCGAAGACGTTGAAAACATCATCCTGAAACTGTTGCAGGCCTCGGAATACAACGTTGAACGCGCGCAACGCGGCATCGTCTATATCGACGAGGTCGACAAGATCACCCGCAAGTCTGACAACCCCTCAATCACCCGTGATGTCTCGGGCGAGGGTGTGCAGCAGGCCTTGCTGAAAATCATGGAAGGCACGGTTGCCTCAGTGCCACCGCAGGGTGGGCGCAAGCACCCCCAGCAGGAATTCCTGCAAGTGGACACGACCAATATCCTGTTCGTCTGCGGCGGCGCCTTTGCGGGGCTTGACAAGATCATTTCCGCACGCGGCAAGGGCAGCGCGATGGGTTTTGGCGCGGATGTGCGCGATGTCGATGATCGCGGCGTGGGCGAGGTGTTCACCGATCTCGAGCCCGAAGACCTGTTGAAATTCGGGCTGATCCCCGAATTTGTCGGCCGCCTTCCGGTGATCGCGACCCTGACCGATCTGGACGAAGATGCGCTTGTCACCATCCTGACCCAGCCGAAAAACGCACTTGTGAAGCAATACCAGCGCCTGTTCGAACTGGAAGACACCAAGCTGACGTTCACCGATGACGCGCTGGTCGCCATTGCCAAACGCGCGATTGAACGCAAGACCGGCGCGCGCGGATTGCGGTCAATTATGGAAGACATCCTGCTGGATACCATGTTCGACCTGCCCGGCATGGACAGCGTCACCGAAGTGGTCGTCAACGAAGAGGCCGTCGGCCCCGATGCCGCGCCGCTGATGATCCACGACGAAGGCAAGACCAAGGAAGCGGCGACCGCTGGCTAATGGCGATGAGGCGCATTCATTCGGGCGGCGAATACGAAGACAAAATCGGCTATTGCCGCGCCGTGGTGGCCGGGGATTGGGTGCATGTGGCCGGCACCTGCGGCACGGGCGACACCGTGGTTGATCAATGCCGCGATGCCTTGCGGATCATCGCAAAAGCCTTGGGGCAGGCGGACGCCAGCTTTGCCGATGTGGTCCGCGTTACCTATATGCTGCCCGACCGCGACACATTTGAACCCTGCTGGCCCATCTTGCGCGCCACCTTTGGCGACAATCCGCCAGCGGCCACAATGATCGAATGCAACCTGATCACCCCGCAGGATCTGATCGAAATCGAAGTAACGGCATACCGGCCACAGCCCCGCGACACCGCTGGACCTTCCGTGTAGAATCCGGCATTACAGAGCCAACCTTATCGGAGCATGAGCATGGGCGTTCTCAACTTTATCAAGCGCATCTTTACGTGGTGGGACGGGCAGACGCTTGGCACCCAGCTCTGGACGTGGCGCAAGGGCGTCAAGGTGGGCGAAGATGAGGCGGGCAATATCTATTACAAAACCCGTGACGATTCCCGCCGGTGGGTCATTTTCAACGGTGAAATCGAAGGTAGCCGCATCAATCCCGATTGGCATGGCTGGCTGCACAAGACATGGGACGAACCGCCCACCGACAAACCCTTGCCGCACAAGGCATGGGAAAAGCCGCATATCGCAAATATGACCGGCACCGATGCGGCCTATGCGCCTGCGGGGTCGCTGCGCCGCGCCGCCCCAAAAGACCGGGCCGATTACGAGGCCTGGCGGCCCGAGTAGGCGAGCGAGATGCGCGAAAATGCAACAGAAGTGATCGTGGGTGGTGCCGTTCTGGCGCTGGCCTTGGGATTCCTGGCCTACGCCGCGCAGGCCACCGGTTTTTCGCGCAGCACCGCTGGCTATGACCTGCGGGCGAATTTTCGTTCGGCCGAAGGGGTCAGCCTTGGCACCGATGTGCGCCTTGCGGGCGTGAAAATCGGCACGGTGACGGGAATGACCCTCAACACCGACACCTACCGCGCCGAAACCGTGTTTACCTTGCAAAACGACGTGCTCGTGCCTGATGACTCGGCGGCCGTTGTGGCCTCGGAAGGGCTGCTGGGCGGCACCTTCGTTGAAATCGTGCCCGGTGGGTCGTTTGACTACTTTGCCGAGGGCGCGGTGATCGAAGACACCCAAGGGGCCGTCAGCCTGATCTCGCTGTTGATGAAATTCGTGTCGGGGAATCAGGAATGATCCGCCTCCTTGCGCTGGTTTTTGCGCTGTTTGCGCTGCCTGCCGCGGCCCAGCAAGCGACCAACGCCGATGGCGGCGAAATCCGCGTGCTTGACAAAACCACGGGCGTTGTCAGTGATCTGGCCTTTATGGCGGGCGAAACCAAGCGCCATGGCCTGCTTGAGATCACGATGGAAGAATGCCGCTTTCCGTCGGGCAACCCGTCAGGTGATGCCTTTGTTTTGCTGACGGTTTTCTATCGCGATCTGCCTGATCCGGCCTTTCGCGGCTGGATGATCGCCTCGGCTCCGGCGCTAAACGCGATGGACCATCCGCGCTACGACGTCTGGGCGTTGCGCTGCAATACCCCCTGAGGGTCAGGCACCTTTGGGCCCGTGAAATCCGCATGTCGTTTGATCGCTTGCGCCAGTTCGCGGTGATATTGCGCGCGCGGAATGTCCTGCGCCCCAAGGCTGATCAGATGCGGCGTGGTGAATTGCGTATCAAACAGCGTGAACCCGCCCTGCACCAGCCGATCCACCAGATAGGCCAGCGCGATTTTTGACCCGTTCGCGCGGCGCGAAAACATGCTTTCGCCAAAGAAGGCCCCGCCGATTGTCAGTCCGAACACGCCGCCAATCAGCGCGCCGTCAAGATCATGCACCTCGAGGGAATGCGCATGGCCAAGCGCGTGCAATTCATCATAAAGCCCCAGTAATTCGCGGTTGATCCATGTGGTTGGCCGGTCGGCGCAGGCGGCCACGACACCTGCGAAATCGGTGTCGACGCTGACCGTATAATCACCGCGTCGGACCGCGCGGGCCAGCGAGCGCGAGATATGGAACCGGTCCAGCACGAACACCCCGCGTTGGCGCGGATCGACCCAGAACACCTCGGTTTCGTCCTGATGTTCGGCCATCGGGAATATCCCGTTGGCATAGGCATTAAGCAGCAGCGCAGGGGTCAGCATATCCCGAACGCCATGTCGCTAGGCTTGCAGGTTTTCGTCAAGCCAGTGTTCAAGCCAGTGAATGTTGTAGTCGCCTGACAGCACCGCCGGTTCCTGCAACAGCGCGTGAAACAGCGGCACGGTGGTGTCCACCCCATCGACGATCAATTCGCCCAGGGCGCGCGCCAGACGGGCCAGGGCCTCGGGGCGGTCGCGGCCATGCACGATCAACTTGCCGATCAGGCTGTCGTAATAGGGCGGGATGGAATAGCCATCATATAGCGCGCTATCCATCCGCACACCCAGGCCGCCGGGCGCGTGAAACTGGGTGATTTTCCCGGGACATGGCGAAAAATTCGGCAATTTTTCAGCGTTGATCCGCACCTCGATGGCGTGCCCGTTGATGGTCAGGTCGTCTTGCCCGAACGACATCGGCAGCCCTTCGGCGACGCGGATCTGTTCACGCACAAGATCGACACCGAAAATGGCTTCGGTCACGGGGTGTTCGACCTGCAGGCGCGTGTTCATCTCGATGAAGTAAAACTCGCCGTTTTCGTAAAGAAATTCGATCGTGCCCGCACCGATATAGTTGATCTTGGCGACCGCATCGGCGCAAACCTTGCCGATGCGCGCGCGTTCCTCGGCTGTGATCGAGGGGCCGGGGGCCTCCTCGAATACCTTTTGGTGGCGCCGTTGCAGGGAACAATCGCGCTCCCCCAGGTGCACGGCGCGGCCCTTGCCATCGCCGAAAACCTGAATTTCGATGTGGCGCGGCGTGGTGAGGTATTTTTCAATGTAGACTTCATCATTGCCAAAATTCGACTTGCCCTCGGCGCGGGCCGTCTGAAAGGCGGATTTCATGTCTTTGGCGGTTTGCGCCACTTTCATGCCCTTGCCGCCGCCGCCCGCTGTCGCCTTGATGATCACCGGATAACCGATGTCCTTGCCGATCTTCTCGGCCTCCTCGAGCGAGGCAACGCCCCCATCCGATCCGGGCACGCAGGGCACGCCAAGCGCCTTCATCGTGTCCTTGGCCGTGATCTTGTCGCCCATCGTGCGGATGTGATCGGCGGTTGGGCCGATGAATGTCAGGTCATGATCCTGCACGATCTGCACGAAATTCGCGTTTTCCGACAAAAAGCCGTAACCGGGATGGATCGCCTGCGCCCCGGTGATCTCGCAGGCGGAAATAATCGCCGGGATCGACAGATAGGACTGCGTGGACGAAGGCGGGCCGATGCAGACCGATTCATCGGCCATACGCACATGCATTGCGTCGCTGTCGGCGGTGGAATGCACCGCGACCGACTGGATGCCCATTTCGCGGCAGGCGCGGATGACGCGCAGCGCGATTTCACCACGGTTTGCGATCAGGATTTTGTCGAACATCACGCCCGCCTATTCGATGATCATCAAGGGGGCGCCGAATTCGACGGGTGCGCCGTCTTCGACCATGATCCGTTTCACGGTGCCCGATTTTGGTGCCGGGATGTGGTTCATGGTTTTCATGGCTTCGATGATCATCAGCGTGTCGCCCTCGCTGACGGACTGGCCGACCGAGACAAAGGGCGCGGCCCCCGGTTCGCCCGCCATATAGCAGGTGCCAACCATTGGCGATGTGACAGCGCCGGGGTGGCTGGCCGGATCTTCGCCTGCGGCGGGGGCGGCAGGGGCAGCTGCGGCAGGGGCCGCGGCGGCTGGTGCCGCGGCGGCGGCGACCTGTGTGACGACCTGTTGCGGTTGCTGGCGGCTGACCCGCACATTCAGGCTGTCGTTTTCACCGTAGTCGCGTTTGACCTGCAATTCGGTAAGGTCATTGGCGCGCAGCAGTTCTGCAAGCGCTTCGATAAAGCTGACATCTGCGTCATGCGTCGTCTTTTTGGTCATGAAATTCCCCGGCCTGTTGCCCGTTTGGTCCTTTGGCGCAGGCCAGATGGCGCACGCGTGTGGGCGGGTTATACGCCAAGCGCGGGCATGTGGAAAGCACCCGCGACGGGGAAAATGACCCAAAGGCAGGTCAGGCGCGGTCGTCTGGCCCGTCGGCCGTTGTATCACCGGTCGTTTGTGTGATCGCCTCGTCGGTTTGCGACTGCGGCAGGATCGTCACGCCATAGGGTTTCAGCACCCGTTCAGCGGGCTGCATCAAGGCGGCGCGCACACCGGATTCGACGGGCATCATGGCTTGGCTGACGGCGCCGCGCTGGCCATTGTCCGGCGGGATTGGCAGGGCAATTTCTGGGCTTGGATCGGTGCGTGTTGCCGCCGCATCGGCCACGGCACGTTGGTCGGGCACATGACGCGGCGCAGCCGTCGCAGATGACTGGGTTACAGATTGAAGTTCCATCTTGGGCCTCGTTTCAGACGAAGCCCCCACCACTCTGTAGTGTTGCCCTGAAACCCTTGCCAATGGGTTAATATCCGCAGGTTTCGCACATCGTGGTTAACGGCGAAAGGCCCGCGAAGTGGCGGGCCTTTTGCGATGTTTGGTGCGCTGATCAGCGCTTGTTCATGCGGTTTTCGATCAGTTCGTCCACGACCGAGGGATCGGCCAGCGTCGAAGTGTCGCCAAGTGATCCGAAATCATCCTCGGCGATCTTGCGCAGGATGCGGCGCATGATCTTGCCGGACCGGGTTTTTGGCAGGCCCGGTGCCCATTGGATCAGGTCGGGCTTGGCGATCGGGCCGATTTCGGTGCGCACCCAGACTTCGAGTTCCTTGCGCAGCGCGTCGCTAGGCGCCTGATCGTTCATCAGGGTCACATAGGCATAGATGCCCTGGCCCTTGATGTCGTGCGGGTAACCGACGACGGCGGCTTCAGCGACCTTGGCGTGGGCGACCAGCGCGCTTTCGACCTCGGCGGTGCCCATGCGGTGGCCGGATACGTTGATCACATCGTCAACGCGGCCAGTGATCCAGTAATCACCATCTTCGTCACGCCGACACCCGTCGCCGGAAAAGTAGTAGCCCTTGTAGTCCCCGAAATAGGTTTTCTGGAAGCGTTCGTGATCGCCCCAGATGGTGCGCATCTGACCGGGCCAGCTATCCTTGATACACAGCACGCCTTCGATGCCGTTTCCGGTGATTTCCTCGCCGGTTTGCGGATCAAGCACGACCGGCTGCACGCCAAAGAACGGCTGTTGCGCCGCCCCCGGTTTCAGGGCCGTCGCGCCGGGCAGGGGGGTCAGCATATGGCCGCCGGTTTCGGTCTGCCAGAAGGTATCGACAATCGGACAATTACCCTTGCCGACCACTTCGTTATACCAGTTCCAGGCTTCGGGGTTGATCGGCTCGCCGACGGAACCCAGCAGGCGCAATGATGACAGGTCGTGCTTTTCGACCCAGTCGTTACCAGCCCCCATAAGGGCACGAATGGCGGTGGGGGCGGTATAGAACTGGTTGACCTTATGCTTGGCGCAGACCTCCCAGAAACGACCCGCATCGGGGTAGGTCGGCACACCTTCGAACATGATCGTTGTCGCGCCGTTCGCGAGTGGCCCATAGATGATATAGCTGTGGCCGGTGACCCAGCCCACATCGGCGGTGCACCAGAATACGTCCCCTTCGTGATAATCAAAGGTGTATTGGTGTGTCATCGCCGCATAGGTCAGATACCCGCCCGAAGTATGCACAACACCCTTGGGCTGTCCGGTCGATCCGGATGTGTAAAGAATGAACAGCGGGTCTTCCGCGTTCATCTCGGCGGGTTTGCAATAGTCATCCGCCTCAAGCAGCATCTCGTTATAGTCGTAATCGCGGTCCTGCACCCATGTGGTCTGTCCGCCGGTGCGCTTGACGACCAGACATTTCACGCTGTCCTTGCAGTGCAGCAGGGCGGCATCGGTGTTGGATTTCAGCGGGGTGGACCGGCCACCGCGCGGGGCGTGGTCGGCGGTGATCACCACCTTGGCGTCACAGCCGTTGATCCGCGCACCCAGCGCGTCGGGGCTGAAACCGGCAAAGACGATGGAATGCACGGCACCAATCCGCGCGCAGGCCAGCATCGCATAGGCCGCTTCGGGGATCATTGGCAAATACAGCACGACACGGTCGCCTTTGCGCACGCCCAAATCCTCGAGGATATTGGCCATGCGGCAGACGCGGTTCTGCAACTGGCGATAGGTGATATGCATCGCCTCGTCGGCGGGATCATCGGGTTCCCAGATGATCGCGACCTGATCGGCGCGCGTTTCCAGATGGCGGTCAACGCAGTTGGCGGCCACGTTCAGCGTGCCATCCGCGAACCAGTTGATATCGACCTTGCCAAATTCAAAGGTGGTATCCTTGACCCGTGTGTAGGGCTTGATCCAGTCGATCCGCTTGCCGTGTTCACCCCAGAATGCATCGGGGTCCGCAACCGAGGCGGCATACATCTCGCGGTAGGTTTCCGCATTGATGTGCGCGCGGGCGACGGTTTTGGCGGATGGTGGATAGGTCTTGCTGGTCATGACTGTCCCTTACGTTCTGGTCAGTGTCATTTCGGGTTTGTTTTGGCCCGCGCGACAGGCGCGCGGGCAGGGCGCGGCTGGCTCAGATGGCCAGATACTGCGCGCGCAGCTTGTCGTCCTCGAGCACCTCTTTTGCGGACCCGTCATAGACCACAGAACCGGTATCAAGGATCACCGCGCGGTCGGCCAGCTTCAGGGCGGCCACGGCGTTTTGTTCAACGATAACAGTGGTGATGCCCTGATCGCGGATAATCCCCAGCGTCTTGGCGATTTCCTGCACGATCACGGGGGCTAGGCCCTCGTAGGGTTCATCCAGCAGCAGCACCTTGATGTCACGGCACAGGGCGCGCGCGATCGCCAGCATCTGTTGTTCACCACCCGACAGGGTCACGCCCTCTTGCTTGCGCCGTTCGCGCAGGCGCGGAAACAGGTCATAGACGCGATCCAGCGACCACCCCTTGGGCGGGGCGATCTGGGCCAGTTGCAGGTTTTCCTCGACCGTGAGGCCGGCAATGATCCGGCGATCCTCGGGCACCAGCGCGATGCCGGCGGCAGAGGCCTGATAGGACTTCATTTCGTGCAAGGGCTGGTGATCAAGCCAGATTTCGCCGTGGTGCAGGGCTGGATCGTCAAGCCGGGCAATCGTGCGCAAGGTCGATGTCTTGCCCGCCCCGTTGCGGCCCAAAAGGGCCAGGATCTCGCCCTCGCGGATGTCAAAGCTGACGCCCTGAACGATGTAGCTTTCGCCGTAGTAGGCCTGAATGTCCCAGACCGACAAAAAGGCGGGCAGGGTGGCTGCGTTGTTGGCGTGTTTGTTGAATTCCACCTTTTCGGTGCCGAGCAGTGTGTTGTCGCTTGTCATGATCGCGCTCCTTAAACCTGCGCTTCACCAAGATACGCTTCGCGCACCTTTGGATGGCCTTTGATGTTTTCAGGTGTTTCTTCGACCAGCGGCGTGCCCTGGGCCAGCACGGTGATCCGTTCCGCCAGCGAAAACACAACGTGCATGTCGTGTTCGATGATCGCCATGGTGATATCGCGCTTGTCCTGAATTTCCTTCAGCAGGTCGATGGTGTTGTTGGTGTCGGCCCGCGCCATGCCGGCTGTAGGTTCATCAAGCAGCAACAGACGCGGTTGCTGCACAAGGCACATCGCCATCTCGAGGCGGCGTTTATCACCGCGCGACATGGCCGCCGCATGCATATGCCGCTTGTCGAGCAGTTTGACCTCCTCAAGCATGGCCTCGGCCGTTTCGATCACCGACTTTTCGTGCTGCACCGTTTCAAAGGGGTGCAGCGCAAATGCGCCATCGCGCTTGGCAAAGCAGGGGATCAGCATGTTTTCCAGCACCGTCAGATCGGTGAAAATCTCGGGTGTCTGGAACACGCGGGAAATGCCCATCTGGCAAATCTCGTGGGGCTTGCGCCCCAGCACCGACTGCCCGTCAAACATGACCGACCCGCTGTCAGGGATCAGTTTGCCGACCAGCACATTCAGCAGGGTGGACTTACCGGCCCCGTTCGGGCCGATAATCGCGTGCACGCTGTTTTCCTGAATGCTCAGGTTCACGTCACCCAAGGCCTGCAGACCACCGAAGCGCTTGTTGACGCCTTTGACTTCAAGAATACCCATTGGTTTCTGTCCTCTCTATTCGGCGGGCGTGGTGTCGGCGGATGCCTCGACCTCGTCCTTGGATTTGCGGCGGAACATCTTGGCGATGCGCTGCCCACCTTCGACCAACCCACCGGGCAGGAAGATCACCACCAGCATGAACAGGATGCCCAGCGTCAGGTGCCAGCCCTTGCCGATGAAGGGGTAGATGATCGCGATCAGGAAGTCCTCGAGCCCGTCGGGCAGGAAGGCGAACCACTGGCTCAGGATCGTGTCGTTGATCTTGGAGAAGATGTTTTCAAAGTATTTGATGAACCCTGCGCCAAGAACCGGACCCATCAGCGTGCCAGCACCCCCTAGGATGGTCATCAGCACAACTTCGCCCGAGGCCGTCCACTGCATCCGTTCAGCACCGGCGAGCGGGTCCATCGAGGCCAGCAAACCACCGGCCAGACCGGCATACATGCCCGAGATCACAAAAGCGGCCAGCGTATAGGGACGGCTGTTCAGCCCGGTGTAGTTCATCCGCTGTTGGTTCGATTTCACCGCGCGCAGCATCAACCCGAAAGGCGAGCGGAAGATACGCAGCGACAGATAGAAGGCCAGAATGGCGATCACGGCGCAGAAGTAATAGCCCACCTGGAAGGTCCAGACACGGCCCAGGAATTCCACCTGCGTCGAGCTGTTCATCGCCAAACCAAACAGGTTCGTCACCGGGAGAGATGACGTCGTTGGCGTGGCGTCCAGAATGCGCGGATCGTCCAGCGCCAGTTGCAGGCCGGTTTCACCGTTGGTGATCGGTGTCAGCACCGAATAGGCCAGATTGAACGACATCTGCGCGAAGGCCAGCGTGAGGATCGAAAAGTAGATCCCCGAGCGCCGCAGCGACACATAGCCGATCACCAGGGCAAACAGGCCCGAAATGATGATCGCCAGAATGATCGCAGGCAGCACGTTCATGCTGAGCAGCTTGAACATCCAGACGGCGGAATATGATCCGACACCCAGAAACGCGGCATGTCCGAATGACAGATAGCCGGTCAGGCCGAACAGGATGTTAAAGCCGATGGCAAAGATGCCAAAGATCGCGAAACGCTGCATCAGGTCGGGGTAGCCGGCGTTGAACTGTGCCAGCGCGGTGCCTTCGGCAAAGGGTTGCAACAGGATCGGCGTAAGCATTGTCAGTGCAATGACGATCAGCAGGAAGCGGGTGTCTTTTTGGTTCAGGCCAAAGAGTTTCATGGTCTTAATCCTCCATCACGCCTTTGCGACCCATCAGGCCACGTGGCCGGGTCAACAGGATGACAATTGCAACGAGGTAGATGATGATCTGGTCAATGCCCGGAAGCAGCGACTTGACCTCGTTCATGGATGCAAAGCTTTGCAAAATTCCCAGCAGGAACCCTGCCAGCACGGCTCCGGGAAGTGACCCCATCCCGCCGACAACCACCACAACAAAGGACAGCACAAGGAAGTCCATGCCGATGTTATAGTTTGGCGAAAGGGTGGGGGTATACATCACCCCGGCAAGGCCCGCGACAGCGGCCGCAAGACCGAACATCAGCGTAAAGCGTTTGTCGATATTGATGCCCAGCAGGCCGACGGTTTCGCGATCCGCCATACCGGCGCGCACGACCATCCCGAAGGTGGTGAACTGCAAGAAGGCGAAAACGGCGGCAATGATCGTCAGGGCAAAGAAGAACCACACGATCCGCCAGACCGGATAGGCAACCGTCAGACCCAGCCATTCGCCGATGTTGACGATCCCGTCCAGCGCGTCAGGGGCGCTGACCTGAATGGGGTTTGCGCCGAAGAAATACTTGATCACCTCTTGCAGCACGATCGCCAGGCCGAAGGTCACAAGGATCTGGTCGGCATGGGGGCGCTTGTAGAAGTGCTTGATCAACCCGCGCTCCATCGCGTAGCCGACAAAGACCATGATCGGCGCGGCAAACAGAATGGCCAGCGGCACCGACCAGTCCTGAACCCAGGCTCCGGCGGCGTCACCGAACCATTTGTTCACATAATAGACTTCCTCGAACTTGGGATTGCCAAGGAAATCGGTGCCCGAAGGTTCGTCCGACAGGTAGCTGACTTTGAAGATACGCTGCAAGATCACGGCGCAAAAGGCACCGATCATGAACAGCGCCCCGTGGGCAAAGTTCACAACACCAAGGGTGCCGAAAATGAGAGTGAGCCCAAGCGCGATCAGCGCATAGGCCGAGCCCTTGTCGAGCCCGTTGAGAATTTGAAGAACGATTGCATCCATGATCCCGGCCTGTCCTTAGCGGTAGGTTGTAGGGTGCCTTTCGAGAGCGCGCGCAGACTGCGCAAGACATCATCGAAAGGGGTGGGGGTGAGGGCCGCGCGTGGCGCGGCCCCCGGGCACGACTTAGGTGCCGTCGTTACACTCGCCCAGTGCGCCACCGGCGAACATGGGGTGATCGGGCGCATATTCGACCTGCGCACGTGGCGTGACTTCGACAACTTCCAGAAGGTCGAACTCGGACTCTGGGTTTTCCTTGCCGCGCACAACCAGAACGTCCTTGAAGCACTGGTGGTCTTCGGCACGGTAAAGTGTGGCACCGTTGCCCAGACCGTCGAATTCGAACCCTTCGAGGGCTTCGACAACCGCGCATGGGTTGAACGAACCGGCACGCTGCACAGCATCCGCATAAAGCAGTGTCTGGCAGTAAACCGTGTGGGCAGCCTGTGATGGCGGGAAGCCATACTTTTCGCCGAACGAGCGCACAAAGGCTTGCGAGCCCTCATCCTGCAGCGACCAGTGCCAGTTCGTGGACCCTGGGATACCCTTGATGTTTTCGCCGGCACCACGGGCCATCAGGCGCGAGAACAGCGGAACAACGATTTCGAACTGCTTGCCGTTCACCATCTTTTCGCGCAGACCGAACTGCACGGCATTGGTAAGCGAGTTGACCATGTCCCCGCCGTAGTGGTTCAGAACCAGAACGTCGGCGCCCGAATTCAGCACAGGCGCGATATAGGACGAGAAGTCACCGGCGCCCAGCGGCGTGCGGACCTTTTCGACCGTGTTCCAACCGATCGCTTCGGTTGCAGCGGCGATCGATTCTTCCTGTGTCCAGCCCCATGTGTAGTCGGCTGTCAGGTGGTATGCGTTGCGGTCTTCGCCATAAAGGTTCTTGAGAACCGGTGCCAGAGCGGCCGCCGACATGTAACCGTTAAAGAAGTGACGGAAGCCGTTGGCTTTCTTGTCCTTGCCGGTTGTGTCGTTGGAGTGTGTCAGGCCGGCCATGAAGATAACGCCTGCCTCTTGGCACAGACCCTGCACGGCAATCGCCACACCCGAGGAAGACCCGCCGGTGATCATGATTGCGCCGTCTTTTTCGATCATCGACTTGGCCGATGCGCGGGCGGCGTCAGATTTCGTCTGCGTGTCGCCGGTCACAAAGAGGACCTCTTTGCCCATGATACCCGTGCCATCCAAGGCCTTGGACGAAAAGGTGTTCATCATGCCGCCATCGCCGCCACCGTTCAGGTGCTCGACAGCAAGTTGGTAGGCGCGCAGTTCGTCTGCGCCCTCGTCGGCATAGGCACCGGATTGTGGCACGTTGAAGCCCAGCGTGACAGTGCTGCCGGTTGGTTCGTTGGTAAAGGCTGCTGCGGACGAAGCCGTAAAGATCGTCGGAACAGCAAGGCCTGCACCGGCAACGGCGCTTGTCTTAAGCAGGCCGCGGCGTGTGAAGTTACTCTTGGACATTTAATCCTCCCAATTTCTTGAAACGCGGTGCTGGCCTCCTCGCCAGCAGTCGCACGCATTTTACAATGCTCTTACATTATCGGGTCGAGACCGTAAATTTCGCAACAAGTGCTTTTGTTAAAACAATATTTTTGTAAAGACTTACACAGGAAATACCGTTAGGTTGTAAATCAGTTTTCTTGCAGATGCAGAAACCAACTGGAATCGTTAGCGGAATCTGAATGCCCCAAAGTCAGCTTACCGGCACCCGGATCAGGGATCGGCGCATGGATCAGGGGATGCGGCAGGCCGATCTGGCGCGTGCTGCGGGGATATCGCCCTCGTATCTGAATCTGATCGAACATAACCGCCGCAGAATCGGCGGTAAGCTGGTCAACGACATCAGCCGTGTGTTGGGGATTGATCCGACCCTGCTGACCGAAGGGGCCGAAAGCGGGCTGCTGGAAGGCCTGCGCGGTGCCGCAGCCGACCTGCCCGACACCGGCGCCGAACTGGCCCGCACCGAAGAATTCGCCGGCCGCTTTCCCGGCTGGGCGGCGGTGCTGGCGGCGCAGCATGATCAGCTTGGCACGCTCAAGTCCCGCATCGAAACCCTGACCGACCGGCTGACTCACGATCCCCAGATTGCCACTTCGCTGCATGAGGTGATCACTGCGGTCACTGCGATTCGCGCCACCTCGTCAATTCTGGCGGACGGCGGCGAGATCGACGCCGACTGGCAGCGCCGCTTCCACCGCAACCTTTACGAGGACAGCCAGCGTTTGGCCGAAAGCAGCCGCGCACTGGTCGGGTTTCTGGATCTGTCGGGCGCGGATGCCAATGCCGTGCGCTCGCCGCAGGAACAGCTCGAGGCGTGGCTCGAGGGGCAGGGCTATCACGTGGCCGCGCTGGAAGGCGGTGACGGCGCGGCGATCGATGCGCTGGTGCAGGGGCGTGACCCGGGCACCGCGTTCCTGATGCGCGACCACCTGACCCGGTATGTCGCGGATGCACAGGCACTGCCCCTTGATGGATTTTCGCGGACCGCGCGCGCCTGCGCTTATGATCCGGCGCAGATCGTGCAGCAGACCGGTGCGTCCCTGCCGCAGGTCTTGCGCCGCTTGGCAAGCCTGCCCGCTGATGCCGATCATCCGCCCTTTGGTCTGGTGATTGCCGACGGTGCCGGTGTTGTGCGCCTGATCAAACCGGTCACAGGCTTTGCCTTTCCGCGTGCCGCCGCCTGTCCGATGTGGCCGGTGTTTCAGTCCCTCGCCCAGATTGGCCAACCCCTGCGCCAGATCGTCGATCTGCCCCGCCCCGAAGGGCTACGGTTTCAATGCTACGCAATCGCCCAGCATGTTCGCCCGCCCGATTTCGACACGCCCCCCGTGACCGAGGCCGTGATGCTGGTCTGCCCCCCGCCTGATCAGGCGGCCGCCAAAGGCACGCCTGCGGGCACAAGTTGCCGGATTTGTCCGCGCGAAAACTGCGCGGCGCGGCGCGCGCCGTCGATTTTGTCCGAGGTCGGCGCGCCCCTTTGACTATCGCCGCCAATCGGGCAATAGTTTGCTGATAGGGGTGGGCACTGATCTTGGGAGGGGTCGATGACTGGCAAGCAGGTTCTGCTGATCGAGGACGAACCCAATATCATTGAGGCGATCCGCTTTATCCTGTCGCGCGACGGCTGGAGCGTCGCGACCCATTCCGATGGCACCACCGCACTGGACAAGGTGCAAAGCGTGGCCCCCGATCTGATCATTCTTGACGTGATGCTGCCCGGGCGCAGCGGATACGATATCCTGCGTGACCTGCGCGCGCATGAAGGCACCCAAGCGTTGCCGGTGATGATGCTGACCGCGCGCGGCCAGTCCAAGGACCGCGAATTGGCCGAACGCCTTGGCGTCACGCGCTTTATGACCAAACCCTTTTCGAACGCCGAGGTGCTGGAGAACGTCCGCGCCCTTGCCGGGTAACGGCAGATGGCCCGCCCCAGCAAACCACCCGTTTTTCTGGCGCGCGCCAGTTACCGCCAGCGCCGCCTGCGTGACGCCGCGCGGCTGCTGCCGATGGTGGCGGGGGTGTTGATGATGCTGCCGCTGCTGTGGTCGCGCAGCGATGGTAGCGGGCTGCCCACCTCGGTGGTGCTGATCTATCTCTTTGTGCTTTGGGTGGTCGTGATTGCCTTGGCCGCGCTGCTGTCGCGCCTGATCGACCCCGATCACGAACCCGGTGCCACGAATATCGAGGATCTCAAGTGATTTCCTTTAACCTGCTGATTTTCGTCGCACTTTGTTATGTGGCGCTGCTGTTTACGGTGGCTTTTGTTGCCGAACGACACGCCGCGCGCGGGGGCGACAACTGGCTGCGTTCACCGATGATCTACACGCTGTCGCTGTCGATCTACAGCACCGCCTGGACCTTTTACGGTGCCGTCGGCTATGCGGCGCGCTCGGGTCTTGAATTCATGACGATTTATCTGGGGCCGACCCTGGTGATGATCGGCTGGTGGTGGATTGTGCGCAAACTGGTGCGGATCGGGCGGGCGCAGCGGATTACCTCGATTGCCGATCTGATCTCGTCGCGCTTTGGCAAATCCACCTCGCTGGGCGTGATCGTGACCCTGATCGCCGTTGTCGGCACAACACCCTATATTGCGTTGCAGCTGCAATCGGTCACGCTGTCGTTCGCGGTCTTTGCCCAGGGCAGCGGCCAGACCTGGGTATCCGAGAACCTGAATGCGTCCGCGATCTGGATCGCCGCCGGTCTGGCTGTCTTCACGATCCTGTTCGGCACCCGTAATCTGGACGTCAACGAACGCCACCACGGTGTCGTCATGGCCATCGCGGTCGAGGCCGTGGTGAAACTCTGCGCCCTTTTGGCGGTGGGCATTTTCGTGGTTTGGGGCATCGCGGGCGGCCCCAGCGCCACCCTTGATCTGATCGACCAATCCGCAATTGCCCAATGGGAACCGGTGGGCGGGCGCTGGTTCGGCCTGACCTTTCTGTCGGCGGCTGCGTTCTTGTGCCTGCCACGGATGTTTCAGGTGCTGGTGGTCGAAAACGCAGATGAAAAGCACCTCGCGACCGCGTCATGGGCCTTTCCCGGATATCTGATGCTGATGAGCCTGTTTGTCGTTCCCATCGCCGTTGTCGGGCTGAACCTGATGCCGCCCGGGTCAAACCCCGACCTGTTCGTGCTGACGCTGCCCTTGTCGCAGGGCCAGAACGGCCTTGCCGTCCTGTCGTTCCTTGGCGGATTTTCCTCGGCGACCTCGATGGTGATCGTGGCGACGATTGCGCTGGCAACGATGGTGTCCAACCATATCGTCGTGCCGCTTTGGTTGTCGTCAACCGCGCGCGGCGCTTCGGTTTCAGGTGATGTGCGCTATGTGGTCTTGCTGGCGCGGCGCATGTCGATTGCGGGCGTGCTGGCGCTGGGCTACGGCTATTTTCGGCTGTCGGGCGGGGGCACGGCGCTGGCGGCAATCGGGCTGATTTCGTTTGCGGGGGTGGCGCAGGTCTTGCCGGTGCTGCTGGGTGGGATTTTCTGGCGTGGTGCCACCCGTATCGGGGCTGTCGCGGGCCTGATCACCGGTTTTTCGATCTGGGCCTGGACTCTGTTTCTGCCCAGCTTCGGCGATGGCGGGATAATGACGCAAACGGTCATGGCCCAGGGCCCCTACGGCATCGGGTGGTTGCGCCCGCAGGCCCTGTTTGGCGTGGACGGGATCGATCCGTTGCTGCATGCGCTGGTCTGGTCGATGCTGTTGAATATGGTCGTGTTTTTCACGGTGTCGATTTTCACCTTTCCAACGCCGATTGAACGGCTGCAGGGCGCGCAGTTTGTCAATGTCTTTGCCCATTCCACATCGCGGCGCGGGTTTGCGCAAAGTGCCGCAGGGGCCGAGGATCTGTTGATCATGGCGCAGCGCATCATCGGCGCGGGTCAGGCGCAGGCGCTGTTCATGGGGGCGGCGAAAAATCAGGGAAAGGACGGATACCTGCCTGATGTTACACCGGAATTTCTGGAAAAACTGGAACGGGAACTGGCCGGGTCCGTCGGGGCAGCCACCGCCCACGCGATGGTCGGGCAACTGACCCAGGGCGCGAATGTGTCGGTGCAGGATCTGATCGCCGTGGCCGATGAAGCCGCGCAAATCCTCGAATATTCCAGCCAGCTTGAGGCCAAGTCAGCCGAACAGGATCGCACCGCGCGCGCCCTGCGTGATGCCAACGAAAAACTGACCGCCCTGTCGATCCAGAAGGACGCTTTCCTGTCCCAGATCAGCCATGAGCTGCGCACGCCCATGACCTCGATCCGGTCGTTTTCCGAAATCCTGCGTGATGACAAAATACGCGCCGATGATCAGGCCCGTTATGCCGGAATTATTCATGACGAAGCCCGGCGCCTGACCCGCCTGCTGGATGATCTGCTGGACCTGAGCGTGCTTGAAAATGGACAGGTGCAGCTGAACACGAGCGCGGGAAATCTGCATACGCTGCTGGATCGCGCCGTATCGGCGGTGGGCGGCGATATGGCCAAGCTGCGCATTCACCGCCGCCTGAGCGACGAAGATCTGACCCTGACCACCGACCTTGATCGCCTGACGCAGGTCTTTATCAATCTGATCGCCAATGCGCAAAAATACTGCGATGCCGCCGAGCCCGAACTCAGCATCAAGGTGCGGCAGGTGGATGGTGTGCAAGTCATTGATTTCACAGATAATGGTAGCGGCATCGCGGCGGAATACCAAACCCTGATCTTCGAGAAATTCTCGCGCCTTACGGACGCGGGCAAGGCTGGCGGTGCGGGCCTCGGGCTGGCCATCTGCCGCGAGGTCATGGAGCGTCTGGGCGGCGCCATTGCCTATCTGCCCGGCCAGGGGGGCGCGGCATTTCGGGTGACACTGCCTGCCACGGTCCGCCGTTAGGGTCTTGGTAAGCCCTGTGGGGGTAAAGTGATCTTGTAAATCAAACGGGTGCAGGATCAGGCCGTAAATGCCCGAAACCGACGATCATTCAGTGCTGCGGCGCAAACTGCGTCAGGGTGAACCAACGGCGGCCCCCGCCGCCGATATGTCGCCGGGGCGTGCCCTGCGTCTGGCGATCAGCCGTGCGGCGGACCGCACTGTCGGGTTGCGCCTGACCGTGTTCGGCCAATCGGACGATGTGCTGACGCTGGACGGCGTGATTGACGAACTCAACGCCGATCAGATGCTGATTTCCGTCACATCGGGCGATGATCTGCTTGGGCTGATGGCCATCGACCCCGAATTGCGCGCCTGCCTGATTGAAATGCAGACGATGGGCAACCTGTCAGCCGTCGCCGCCGAACCGCGCAGGGTCACCTCGGCGGATGCCGCCCTAGCGGCGCCTGTCGCTGACGCCTTTCTGGCGATGCTGAATGAAACGGCGGTGGGGACGCAACTGGCGGGTTGGGCGTCCGAAACGCGGGTTGGCGCGCCACTGGAATGCCCGCGCGCGGCGGGGCTTGTGTTGCCTGATGGCGCATATCGGCTGGTGCGGCTGTCACTTGATTTCGGCATTGGCGAACGGCAGGGCGAGCTGTGCCTGGCGCTACCCGAACACCGCCATCCGCGCGCCGTGCCCAAGGATGATCCGGGCAATGTGGGCTGGCGCGACACCTTTCATGATCAGGTGCTGGGCGCGCAGGCCAATCTGAATGCGGTGCTGCACAAGATGCGCATGCCGATGGCGCAGGTGGAAAATCTCGTGCTGGGGCAGGTCATTCCACTGTCGGGAACACGGGTCACATCCATCAAGCTGGTCGGGCCGGACGGGCGGGTCATTACCACCGCGCGCCTTGGCAAAATGGCGGGGCAGCGGGCGGTGCGGGTGGAAACCGGACACGCCGACATGCTTGATATGCCCCCCGATCAGGCCGAAGCACCTGTGCCGCCACCTGTCGATGTGATCGTTGCGCCGGACTTGCCGGTGACCCAAGATGCACCGGACTTGCCGGTGACCCAAGATGCACCGGGCATGCCGGTGACCCAAGATGCACCGGGCATGGCGGCGACCCAAGACGCAGCGGGCATGGCGATGACCCAAGACGCAGCGGCACCGGGTCAGGACCTGGAAAGCGCCGCGAGCTGAGGGCGCATACCGCCAAGATCATATCCGGCTTCGGCGGTGGCACTCAGGATGGCATCGGCCGACATTTCGCCAGCCTGACCCAGGGACCAGACAATCGAACTGCGTGTCCCCGATGCGCAATAGGCCAGCACCGGCCCGCTTGAGGCATCCATCGCCGCGCGCTGGGCGGTGACCATATCGGCGTTCAGCGTCTGGTGGGTCACGGGGATTGTGACAAAGGCAAGGCCCGCCGCCTGTGCCGCCGCGCCAAGGGCCGCAGCCTGCAGGGCGGGGGGCACTTCGCTGTCGGGGCGATTGCAGATGATGGTGGTGTATCCCGCCGCTGCGATTGCCGCCACATCTTCGGGCGCAATCTGGGGGGACACGGCATAGGTAGGGCTGAGGGGGCGAATATCCATAATGCCGTCATAATCCAGCCGTGCGGGCAGGTCCAGAACCCTTGACAGTCCCGCGTTAACGCGCAAACATTGCAAGATTGAAATGTGACCTTCGATCGGATGAAAGGCGCGAATGACAGCCATGACCACACCCCAAGTCGATCTGGCCGCAATGGACGCTGCCGCTGGCGAAGCGGCTGATGTTCTCAAGGCTTTGTCCAACCCGCAGCGGTTGCGCCTGCTCTGCGCGCTGTTGCCCGGAGAGCGCTGCGTCGGCGACCTGGAAGAGGCGCTGGGCGCGAGCCAGTCCTATGTATCCGGCCAGCTTGCCCGCCTGCGCGCCGAAGGGTTCGTCGCCTGTGATCGCGATGGTCGCACGATCCGCTATCGCCTTGCAGACCCGCGCATCGGCCCGATCCTTGAACGCCTCTACGAGGTATTCTGCCCTGACGCGGCACCGGCTTAACGGGTCATCGGGCGCGCATCAGCCCCCTGCGCCCTTGCGTTATCCTGCCGGTATGCCAATGCTATGCAGGTGAGTAGAGTGGGGCGATATGGCAAGACCGGTTAAATTCCGCGTGCGTGACGGTATTGCGATCGTTACCCTGGACCGCCCGCCGGTGAACGCACTTGACGCGGCAACGCGCGCGGGATTGGGCGCGGTCTTTTCGCGTATTGCCGAACGGGCGGATGGTGCCGCTGTGCTGCTGGTTGCCACGGGCGATATGTTTTCGGCAGGGGCGGATATTTCCGAATTTGGGCGACCAGTCCAAAAAGCCCCGACGCTGGCGCAGATTTGCACGCAGATCGAAGACTGCGCCCTGCCGGTTGTCGTCGGCATTCAGGGGCGCGCCTTGGGGGGCGGGGCCGAGCTGGCGCTGGCCGCCCATTACCGCGTGGGCGAAAGCACGGCGATGATCGGCCTGCCCGAAGTCACGCTGGGCCTGATCCCGGGCGCGGGCGGCACCCAGCGTCTGCCGCGGCTGATCGGCGCCGAGGCTGCATTGAACATGATGATTACCGCGCAATCGGCTGATGCGGGGTTGGCGCAGCGGTTCGGACTGCTTGACGCCGTGGTGGACGCGCCGGTGATTGACGGGGCCTATGCATTCACCAAGGCGCTGGTGGCCGCTGGACAGGGGCCGCGCCCGACATCGGGCCGCCGCCATCACATGGCAGATGGGCGCGCCTATATGGCGATCCTGGCCAAGGCGCGCGCCGCCCTTGACGGCAATCCGCAATACGCGCCGCACCGGATTATCGACTGTGTCGAAGGCGCGGCCCTGCTGCCCTTTGCCGCCGGATTAGCCCAAGAGGCGGACGCCTTTGATAGCTGCCTGCGCCATCCACAATCTGTGGCCTTTCGCCATATTTTCAAGGCCGAACGCCGCGCCACACCGCTGTTTTTGACCCGCGAGGGGGCCAGCTTCAAACCGGTCAATCCTGCCGGTCTGGCGATCCTCAATCGCTTGCGCCCGGTCTGGCATGGCGCCGCCGAAGCCCTGGTCACCGATGACCTGAGCCAGGACGACATTGGCCGCATCATGGTCGATTACGGCTTTCGCAAAGGTCCGTTCGGGATGCGCGACGGCGGCGGGCCGACCGGCAAGGCAGGCTATGTGCAGCAGGCCATGATCGGTGCATTGATGGCCGAAGGTGCCCGCATCATCGAAAGCGGGCTGGCCCGCACCAGCGCCGATGTAGATGCGATTGCGGTGCATGGCATGGGCTTTCCGCGCCGTCACGGCGGACCGATGCGGGCCGCCCAAAGCCTCGGCCTGTTGCATTTGCGCCGCGCGCTGGCCCCTTTGGCGCAGGACAACGCAATCTGGCAAACCCCCGCGCTGGTGGACGAGGCAATCAAATATGCTGACGGCTTTGATGCCCTGCCAGCGCGCGATTTCAGCCCAGTATAATCCCGACGATCACGGCCATCAGCCCGATCACCGACAGGAACAGCGCGCCAAGGTTCAGCGGCAGGACCGCCTGCACGCGTGCGCGCAACGCGGCGTCATCCAGCCCTGCGCGTTTGGCTTGCGATACCCGAACGATCGACACCAGAATGCCGATCAATCCCAGCACCGAAATGCCCGCACCACCCCAGATCAACCAGTCCATTCGTCGCTCCATTTACTAACTGGCGCTGCCCTAACGGCTCGGGTGCGCAATTGCAAGCTGGCGGCCCTTGCAGCGCATCAGGCGCACGGGTAGGGAAGGGGCCTTAGTCACGTTTGCACAAAGGCCGCCCCCATGTCCGATTCCACCGATACCAGCTACCGTGTTACCGCCGACGAATTGCGTCAGTTTGTCGAACGTATGGAGCGTCTGGACGCCGAGAAAAAGGACATCGCAGAGCAACAAAAAGAGGTCATGGCCGAGGCCAAGGGCCGTGGTTATGACACAAAGGTGTTGCGCAAGGTGATCGCCCTGCGCAAGCGCGACCAGAACGATATCGCCGAAGAAGAAGCGGTATTGGAGATGTATAAAGAAGCGCTGGGCATGTGATCCCTAAAGGATCACATCACCCCTGATCAGGATGTTGGTGTGCCCGCCGATCCGCATGTTTTTGGCGCTGTCCTGCGCCACATGCACGCGCCCCGTCCGCCCGATGCAGGTGCCCTGCGCCACCACGTAGGGCGCATCCGCACGCCCCTGATCAGCCCGTTACCCCCCGTCGGATGGGTGCTGAACACATCGCACTGCATGAAAGGCCTGATCATGGCGCGATGAAATTCACGCCCGACATACGGGCGATTTCAAAAACGTCATCCTCGTAGATCTGGGTCAACTCGTCCATCAGTTCGGCGGTCCAGCCGGGCAGGTCGATCTCTTCCTCGATTTCGTCCTCAAGGGCGTATTTGTCCAGAAACGCGGCGATGATCCGGCGTTTTTGCACTTCGGTCTGGGGCGGATGGGTCTTGAGGTAGCTGACAAAGCGCTTCATGCCTTCCGCGCTCATGATCGCGCTTAGCAGATCAAAGCCGCCGGTGATCTTGGTCAGCGGATCAACGCCCGAAATTTCGCGGATCAACTGCGCCCAAAGCAGCGGCGTGTCCTCGTTGCACCAAACCGTCAGCGGCATTTCCGGCGCAACGGCCTGTATACGGCGCACCACATCCGACCATAGGATATCGCGCGGGTCCATGCCGTTCAGAAACTCGGCCAGCGTTGCGCCTTTGACCTTTTGAAAGACCGCAGGAACAAATGTCGCGGGATCGCGCAGGGCCAGATGCAATTCGATCTCGTCTCCGGGAAACAACTTGCGCAGGCGTGTAATCTTCATCTCGATGAGTTCAAAGAAATTGCCGTTGTCGAAAATGCGGCGCGGCACACAGATGAAATCTGCATGGCTCATCACAAGGCGGGTCGCGGTATCTTCGTCCAAAATGGCGTCGATCAGGATGTCGCGGGTATCGGGGGCGGGGTCGTTATCGCCAAGGTTCTGGATGGTTTCTCGCAACAGGCGGCGGTATTTGCCGGGGCCCGGCACCTTGATCCCTTGCTGGGAAAAGGCGTCGGCATTCTTGAGAAGGGATTTCAAAAGCCGCTCGCCGTCCGTGCAGCTAGCTCCGATGTGATAGGCAATCTGCAAGGTAGGCCCGCCGTTCCGTGTGTGTTCTGGCGCATTATAGGGGCTTTTCTGGACAGCGAAACCGCAATCGGGTAACGCCAAAGATATGTCCGAGTCTTCTGGTCAGATAAGTGCTCCCAAATGGCCCCGTCTGCGGTTGAATCCGTGGTCCGTCGGGGCTTTGGTGATTGCCGTCTTGGTGGTGCTGCCGATCGTTGCGGTGATCTGGTTTGCCCTGACACCTGAAGACAATATCTGGCCGCATCTGCTGTCCACGACCCTGCCGCGTTACCTGCGCAATACGCTGATCCTGATGGCGGGCACGGGCGCGTTGACGGCGGCTGTCGGCACGGGTGCGGCCTGGCTGGTGGTAATGTATCGCTTTCCCGGGCGGCGCTGGTTGCAGTGGGCCTTGCTGATGCCGCTGGCGGTGCCGGCCTATGTGGGCGCCTATGCCCTGGTGGACTTTCTGGAATATGCGGGGCCGGTGCAGACCTTGCTGCGCGATGTCACCGGCTGGCAATCGGCGCAGGATTACTGGTTCCCCGCAATCCGCACGCGCAGCGCCGCCGTTCTGGTGCTGAGCGCCTCGCTTTATCCTTACGTCTATATCCTTGCCCGCGCGGCATTTCGCGAACAGTCAAGCGCGGGCTATGATGTGGCGCGCGCGCTGGGCGTCGGCGCAATCGGGCGGTTCTGGCGCGTTGGCCTGCCGCTGGCACGTCCGGCAATCGCCGCAGGTGTCGCCGTTGTGATGATGGAGACCGTCAACGATTTTGGCACGGTGGATTATTTCGCGGTGCAGACGCTGACCACGGGAATTTTCTCGGTCTGGCTACAAAGCGGTAACCTTGGAGGTGCCGCGCAGATCGCCACCAGCGTGCTGCTGTTGGTGGTGCTTTTGGTGACGCTGGAGAAGTTCAGCCGCCGCAAAAGCCGCTTTTTTGGCACCGCGCGTGGCCCGCGCCCGATCGAAGGGCAGCAGTTGCGCGGAGCACTTGCGTGGTTGGCCACGCTGGCCTGCGTGCTACCCTTTGCGCTGGGGTTCCTGTTGCCTGTCGGGGTACTGTTGGAGCATGCGACGGATGCGCGTGAATGGGCCGCACCAGGATTGTTGCGCGCCTTGATGCATAGCTTGGGCGTGGGCGGCATCGCAGCGGTGCTCACGGTCGCGGGGGGCGTGTTCATGGTTTACGGCGTGCGCCTGTCGGGGCGGCGCTTGCCGGCCCTGTTGATGCCGGTCACGGCAATCGGATATGCGGCGCCGGGCGCGGTGCTGGCACTGGGTATCCTGATCCCGCTGGCCGCGTTTGACAATGCGCTGGCGGATATGGTCCTGGCCATCACGGGCCGTGACCCGGGCCTGATTTTTACCGGCACGGCGGCAGCCCTCGTTCTGGCCTATGTGGTGCGGTTTTTCGCAATCGCCCAAGGCACGGCTGATGCCGCCCTTGGCCGTGTATCCCCCAGCCTGCCGATGGCGGCACGGTCCCTGGGGCGCACGGCGGGGGGGACGCTGCGGGCGGTGTATATCCCGCTGGTGCGCGCATCTGTCGGGTCGGCCCTGTTGCTGGTGTTTGTCGATAGCGTCAAGGAACTGCCCGCCACCCTGCTTTTGCGCCCGTTCAACTATGATACGCTGGCAACGCGCGTGCACGAAAAGGCGAGCCTTGAAAACATCGCCGAGGCCGCGCCCGCAGCACTGATGATCACGCTGGTGGGACTTGCGGCAGTGGCATTGCTTGCACGCGCCAATCGTTGAAATACGCCCGCGATGGGCGATTGGCACTTTGGCCTGCTTTTCTGATGTGCTAATTCACGAAAAGTTTGTGTTATCCCGCGCGCCAAGCGCCCGTTCTAGATGAGGTTCAGATGCCTGATATTCCTGGTGATACAACCACAAGCGCAACGATCACCGTTGGCGGGTCGGTTAGTGACTCCCTTGAAACGGCGGGCGATTGGGACTGGTTTGCAATCACGTTATCGGCGGGCGAAACGATCCAGATCAATCTTGATGCGACAGGGGCAAATCCGGTCGATGACCCATATGTGCGAATCTATGACGGGTTGGGGTCTCAGCTTGATGTGGACAATGACAGCGGCCCGGGCATGAACTCCGAACTGGTGTTTACGGCCACTGTCGCAGGCACCTACTACATCGAAGCGGGGTCGTATCTTGACAGCTACGCGGGCGATTACACCCTTTCGGTGATCGCCGCCCTGCCACCGCCGCCCGGATCAATCCTGCCCGGCCTTGAATGGGGCAGCTTTGTCGATGATGGCACGGGCAACCCCACCAGTTCGATCAGTTACTATTTCGCGCCGAGCGGTGAGGCGTTTGACGGGATTACCTCGCAGGGGTTCAACGCCTACGAAAAGAGCCAATTCGAAGTAATCTTTGACATGATCGCCTCCGTCGCGGGGCTGACGTTCACCGAAGCGACGACGGCCGCGGGCACCGATTTTCAACTGGTTGCCTCAAACAATGCCGATATCGATGGATATCTTGGTTACTTTAACCCGCCGGGTGAAGTGAACGAAGGCGTTGGCGTCTTCAATATCGACGCCTGGGATCGGACCAGTGGTGGTTCGACCGATGCGGGCGGTTTCGACTTTATCACGATCGTGCACGAAGTGCTGCACGGCCTTGGGATGGCACACCCGCATGATGGCGGCGGCACATCGGATATCTTTGACGGTGTGTCCAGCCCGTTTGGCGACTACGGCGATTTTGACCTAAACCAGGGTATCTTCACCACGATGTCCTACAACAGCGGCTATTCTACAGGCACATCGGGCAGCACGGGTGATAGCGGTAACAACTGGGGTTACGAGGCCGGACCGATGGCGCTGGATATGGCCGTGCTGCAGGCGCTTTACGGAGCCAACACCACAACGGCCGCAGGCAATGACACCTACGTCTTGCCCGATGCGAACCTGGCCGGCACCTATTGGATGTCGATCTGGGATACCGGCGGGATCGACGCGATCACCTACGGCGGGACCAGGGACATCGAGATTATCCTGCTTGAAGCGACCCTGCTTTATGAAACGGGTGGCGGCGGATACGTCTCGGCGGCAGACGGGATCGCGGGTGGTTACACGATCGCCAATGGTGTGGTGATCGAAAACGCAACGGGTGGGTCGGGGGACGATCTGCTGGTGGGCAATGATGCCAAGAACTTTTTGACCGGCAATGGTGGCGCGGACGAATTGCGGGGCCTTTCGGGCAATGACAACATTCAAGGCGGTGCCGGTGCCGATTCCATTCATGCCGGTATTGGCGATGACATCGTCGATGGCGGCGCCGATAACGATTCCATATTTGGTGAAGATGGCGATGATGTCATTCGCGGGCAGGGCGGCACCGACTGGATTGTCGGTGGCACTGGCGCGGATGACATTTCCGGCGGTATCGGCAACGACAGCATCTTTGGCGAAGACGACGACGATGTGATCCGTGGGCAGGGTAACAATGACATGATCTTTGGCGGCCAGGGTGACGACACGGTCTATGGCGGTTCGGGTGATGATACGCTTGATGGCGGGGTCGAAAACGACCGGCTTTTTGGGCAGGGCAACAACGACACCCTTTATGGCGGGGATGGCGACGATTTCCTGTCAGGGGCTGCGGGCAGCGATGACCTTTATGGCGGCGATGGTGCCGATACGCTGAATGGCGGCACTGGCGCGGATACGCTGAACGGCGGCGCGGGTTTTGATGTGCTCAGCGGCGGGGCGCAAAGCGATACCTTTGTTTTCCTTGACGGGAACGAGGTTGATCAGGTGAATGGGTATCAACAGGGGCTCGATGTTATCCAGATCAGCGCGACCCTTTTCACCAATGGGCTGAGCGAACAAGAGGTCGTCGACACCTATGGATCGATCAACGGGACTGGTAATATCATCACCCTGGACTTTGGCGCAGATGAACTTGTGCTGATCAACGGCGGCGGGTTGAGTATCCTGACGCTGGGCGCTGATATTCAGTTCGTTTAGGCTGGCGTAAAAATGACGCGCGCACTGGCGCAAAAGGGCTTGCGCGCCGCGCGCCGCTTGGGTAGCAACGCGCGCAGTGCCCCTATAGCTCAGCTGGTAGAGCAACTGATTTGTAATCAGTAGGTCCGCGGTTCGAGTCCGTGTGGGGGCACCATTTATCACAAGTAGCGTGTGGGGCGGGTTTGGTCGCGGTTGGTGGATGCTTGCTATGGCGACAGCGATGCTGCGATGTTGGGCAGGCCGGAGGGGAAAAGGGCGTCAACCTGTTTCAATCAAGGCGTTTTTTAGTTGATCATACCGGCGCGGTTGAATTGATCCGCTGATCCGTAGTCTAGTGGTCTGACCGGGTAACGGGGTGAATTGTGACAACGCAGATACCGATTGTCGTGCTGACGCTGAAGGGTGATGCTGCGCGCCGCGCGCCGCTTTTGGCGCAGCTTGACGCGCTCGGGCTGCGCTATGAGCTGCATTACGGCATCGACGGGCGCGCCGGGGTTGACGACCCGCCGATCGATCGCGCAGCCATCCGCGCCGCCCTGTTCCGCGATCTGACAGATGGAGAAATCGCCTGCGCGCTGTCACATATCGCAATCTGGCGCGGGGTGACGCAATCTGCGGTGATCGTCCTGGAAGATGACGCCATTGTTGGCGCGCCCCTGGCCGCCTTTGCCCGTGCCACGCCACCCGATATCGGCCTGTTGCTGCTGGATCATCAGCGCGCGATTGTGCGGCGCACCGGTGTAACCGTAGGGCAGGCGCGCGCGTATCGGTTGCGCATACCCGCCTATCTAACGACGGGCTACATGATCAGGCCTGAACGGGCCGCGCGCATGGCTGCCGATAGCCTGCCCCTGCGAGGTCCTGCCGACTGGCCCTGCGATATCGTTGCTTTTGGGGCTTTTGCCTTGGTGCCACGCATCGTTGATCATCCGGCGACTGACGCGGGATCAACGCTGGCGACGGCGCGGGCGGCACGGCCGGCAGGGCGGCGGTCACCACGGTTCCTGCGCCCCGGCTACTGGCGCGATGTCTGGATCAAGCGCACCGGGTTTCGGGTGTCCTAGGTGCGTGCCATCACGCGGCGCCACAGCCTTGTCCAACTGGCCCCGGCACGCGCGCAATGCACAATGAAATAGGCGCGCAGGCGCAACCGCTCCAATGCCAGCGCCTCTTGCCGGATTGTTGTCTCCGCCATTTCGGGAAAACGTGCGCGCACCGCCTTTTTGATGATCCGCTTGCGCATGAAGCGCCGCATGGCTGGCTGTGTCGCGAGATAGTCGTGGTGGCGCGTCAGGATATGGGCAAACCCGCGTGCGCGCCGCAAATCCGAGGTCCGCTCAGTCAGGTGGCCCTGATCGGTGCCGCCGCTGTGCAGGCAGACATCCACGGCCACGCGGCGCGAAAACCACGCGCGTTTGCCCGCCGCCTGCAAGCGCAGGAGGTATTCGGTATCCTCGTTGGTATCGAGCGTTTCATCGATCGGGCCAACGGCCAGATAGGTTGATTTCCTGATCCAGAACCCCATGCCAAAGCCGCAGGCCTGCTGGCGAAAGCTGGCCCCTTTCGCAATTACCCCGTCGGTGCGCCCCCTGGTCACCCGGCGCAGCCTGGCACCATCCTTGATCAGGGCATAAGCCGCGTGACCGTAATCGACGGCATGGCGGGGCAGGATATCGCCCAGGAGATGGGCGCAATAATGAGGGTGCATCCGGTCGTCATCATCCAGAAAGAACACCACATCCGCGCGGGCATTGCGCAGCCCCAGATTACGCGCCCTTGCCACGCCCGGCGCGCCCGGGTTCAAGATGATGCGTAAACGTGGATCGGTGATGTCGGACAGGTTCGCGGCGGCGGCAGGCGCACTGTTGTCATCCACGATCAACACCTCGCCATCGGGCGGGGCCGCAGCAAGGGCCGAGGCAACAGCGATCGGCAATAGCTTGGGCCGGTTTTGCGTGGGGATGACAATGGAACAGCTTGGAATCGGGGTCATGAAATATCGTCTGATTGCTAAAAATGAGTGATCTCAACTCGTTAGTCAGCCTGCGTTGCGTGAAATGAAAAAGAAAGAAAAATTTAACTAAATGGCGAAAATTTCGGCTTTTGTCCCGATTTCCTGCAGGTTTCGGGCGATTTCGTCACTATAAATCGGGTTCATTACAATCAAGGCGATATCACTTTTGCCTGAAATCGCTTGGGGCGTGTGTGTCATCACTTCAGTGCCCAAAACATAGCTGCCCGCACGGTTGGGGTTGATATCGATGACCCCTGCCACCAGCCCGGGTGTGCCCAGATGCGCCAGAAACGCCGTCGCCCGCGAGCCTGCACCCCAGAGCCATATGGCGCGACCCTGAGAATGCAAACCGGTCAGTCTGGCGCGCCACTCTGGTCCAAATGCGGCGACGGCACTGGCAAAATCGGTGGGCACAGGTGCGCGGGTTTGCGCGCGCGCGGGTGGGGTATCTTTGGTTGCTGCCATCCCCAGATGCTGGCCATCAAACGTGATCTCGGGCGCCAGCGGTGCCAATCGGGCGCGGATCATCAGGGCTGACAACGCGGTGGGCGTGAAATAGTTGACGTGTTCATAAAGCAGATCGCAGGTCAGATGATCGGCAATCATCCGCGCCGCGTGTGGCACCTGGCTGATCAGCGTGCGACCCTTGGCCAGCCATGTCGCCTGCACCCGAGTAAACGCCAGCGGATCGGGGACATGTTCCAGCGTCATGCGGTTGATCACCAGATCGGCCTGCTCGCCGCCCTGGGGCAGCTCCGTCGCGGTGATGCGAAAACGCGCCCCCGCTAGGGTGCGGGCGGCGGGATCAAAGCCCTGCAGATCGGCTGTTGTGACCTTGGCCAGCACCTCCAGAAACTCGCCTTGACCACAACCCGCTTCGACAATCTGGCGCGCCTTGGGCGCATATCTGGCGATCCAGTCGCGCCCAAGCTGCGCCAGATAGGCGCGAAAGACGGGCGAAAAAATCTGTGTCCCCTCATAGTCGGGGCCATAGTGGATCAAACTGGAATCAAAGGAAATGTTCCAAAGAAATCCGCAAGTTGCACAGTGCCACAGATCGATCGGGCGGCGCGGCGTCGCAAGGGATTCACGTGCATCACGCACCAGAACGCAAGAGTGCACCGGCACGGGCGGCGTGGATAGCAGGTGCGCGGTCTCGCGCGATGCGCAGCAGGGACAGGCGGTCATGTCAACTCGTGCAGATGGGGGACGGGCACCATGATCCGGCTGCCCGCAAAACGGGGCGCGATTTCGCGCGCAATGTTCCAGGCAAACAGGAACAGGGTGGCGGGCGCGCGGGCTTCAAGCGCGGCGGGCGCAATGATTGGCACGCCGCCCATGGGCAGATACCGCCCGATCTTGGACGGCGCAGCATCCGCCACCGCTTGCAGCGGCCAGTCACAGCCCGATGCGGCGATCAGTGTCACCGTTTTGGCCGCAGCACCGTAGCCATAAAGCGGGCGATCCCCGAGGTCATGCAAGAAGCGCGCCACATCACCGCGAAACCGCTTGAGGGCGGCGTCCAACCGGGCGGGGGCATCGGCAAGGGCGGCGGCCTCGGCCTTGATCGCGGGGGCAATATCAGCGCTGTGAGCCGTGTCAGGCTGACACCAGACCCGCAAACTACCGCCCTGCATGGCGATATCTTCGACGGCTTTGATGCCCAATCCGGCATCGCGCAACAGGGCCGCCAGGGAGCCCAGCGAGAAATGCGCGTGGTGTTCATGATATACCATGTCGAACGCGCCCGCCGTGACAAGTGCGCGCCATGACTGCACCTCGATCATGATGAAACCACCCGGCGCCAGCACGGATTTCGCATTTTTAATCAATTGTTTGGGAGTATTTACATGGGCCAACACATTGCACATGTGCACCGCCGTGACGGGGCCGTGGTCTGTTAACACCTGATCAACAACGCGGGCGTCAAAGCCCGCGTTGATCACGGTCAGCCCCTTGGCGCGCGCCGCCAGTGCCGGGCCGGTTGCCGGATCAATGCCGATGGCTGTGATTCCGCGCTGGGCCAGCGCCGCTTGCACCGCCCCGTCATTGCTGCCGACCTCAAGCGTGGTCGCGCCTTTGGGCAGATGGCTGGCAAGGGCGGTGGCGATATCATCCGCGTGGGCGCGCACGGCCGCGGAAACCGATGCAAAATAGGGATAATCCGGTGCAAAAAGCAGATCATCGGGCAGGGCTGTGCGGTTTTGAACCAACCCACATTCAGCGCAATCCACCAGCCCAAGCGGGTAGCGGGGGGGATCGGCATCGGGCTCAGATAGCAAGGCATTGGCGATCGGACTGGCCCCCAGATCAAGGATATCCGTCACCGCACCACCACAGGCGCGACACTGGCGTAGCTTAAAGGGCATCGCGCGCCTGTCTGGTCGCGCTTGCGGGCAGGTTGGCAAGGCGCACGAACCGCCGCGCCGCAAGGTCGCCTGCAAGATTGGGCAGGGCGCGGAAACTGGCGACGGTTTCGCGCACCGCGGCATCAAAATCATCGCTATAGGCAAACGCCGGATAGGCGCGCGAAAATGCGGATCCAAGAACCTGATAAGAGCGCAAATCGCGCCCGGCATTCGCGCCGAGCACGGGCGGGGCAGCGCCCGCGACCCGGGCTGCGCGCTGGGCCGCCTGTGCCACGGTCATCTGCATCTGCGGCGGGGCGATATTCCAGATCGGGCGGGGCGTTGGCAGGGCAGGCGGGTGCAATGCCGCGACAAAGGCGCGGGCGAAATCCTGCACCGGCATGAAGGGGCGCCAGCTTTGGCCATCCGATGTCAGCGTCAGCGGTTTGCCGCAGGCGGCAAGCGCGCAAAGTTCGTTCAATAACAAGTCGGTGCGCGGGCAGGCCGAGGGGCCAAAGGCAGTTGCGCCGCGCAGGGCCGCCACGCGAAACTGCGGTGTGACCAGCGCCAACAATCCGGTTTCCGCATCGGTCTTGGCCTGCGCATAGGGGGTCAACGGTGCGATCGGCGCACCCTCGTCAAGCGCGGCAGCACCGCTATCG
The DNA here is from genome assembly GCF_008065155.1 of Octadecabacter sp. SW4. Taxonomy (NCBI): domain Bacteria; kingdom Pseudomonadati; phylum Pseudomonadota; class Alphaproteobacteria; order Rhodobacterales; family Roseobacteraceae; genus Octadecabacter; species Octadecabacter sp. SW4. The sequence continues at coordinate 1,169,000 of NZ_CP042819.1, forward strand.
CCGTAAACGCTGCAACTTGAGGCAAAGACAAATGCGCCAACCCCGGCTGCACGGGCGCGCCGCGCAAGATCAAGGGTCGCAGCGGTGTTCAACGCATGTGTTACGTCAGGGGCCAGCGCACCCAGCGGATCGTTGGAAAAGCCCGCCAGATGGATGATCGCGGCAACGCCTTCCAGCTGCACGCTGCGCAGTTGGCGAAAATCACACGGCACATATGCGGCCCGATCCGTGCGCGCCGCACTGAACCAGCCGATATCACAGGCGACAACCTGATGGCCCCGCGCGCGCAAGGCCGCGATAACGCAGGCACCGACAAAACCGGCCGCCCCAGTTACGATGACTTTCACAGCAAAAAAACTCCGCTCCCTGTGAAAACCATGCTAACCACTTGATCACAATGACGGAAGCAAAAATCACCACGGCTGGTCCGAACCTGTTGATCATCGGTGCGCCGCGTGCTGGCACAACGTTTTTATGGGGCTGGCTGGGGCAGCATCCTGATATCTTCGCCCCGCCCGTGAAAGAGCCGCATTACCACCTGGCAGACCGATGGCCACTGGGTGGCCCCGAAGCCGAAGCATTTACAGCGCCCCTTGCGCAGTATCTGGCAGGCAAAAAGGCGCAGGTCTGGGGCGGATTGATGAGCGATCCGCAGGATTATGCCGCACTTTACGCGCCCGGACTGACCGCGCGCTACAGGTTGGAAGCAACACCAAACTATTTTGCCGAAGGCGCCGCTATGGCCACGCGCCTGCGCGATCGGCTTGGCCCCGATATTCGCGTGATCGTCATGCTGCGCGATCCGGTGGCGCGCGCCTTGTCACAGATGCGCCTGTTTCGCCAGCTCGGATGGGAAGACAGCACCGATTTCGCCGCCGCCTTGTCGCTTGGACCCGATCGCCTGGCCAAGGGCTGGGCCCCGACCTGGGATTACCTGCGCTACAGCGAAGTCGCGGCACCCCTGGCCGCCTGGCAGGCCGTATTTGGCGACCGCTTGCACGTGATCACCCATGATGCGCTCACCTATGCACCCCAGGCCACGATGGCGCGGGTGCTGCACTGGCTTGACCTTCCCGCCGTCGCTTTGCCCTTGCCCAAACAGCGCAACGCCGCCGCCGTGGATGATGGGATCACCATGGCAGGGGCGGAGCGTGCTGTTGCGGCCTCGGGGCGGCTGGATCTGGTCGCGGAACGCGCCGTGCTTGCGGCGCAATCGGACCCCGCCCTTGCCCCGCCCGTGGTCAGTATCGGCATGCCCGTGCGCAACGGTGGCGCGGGTATCGCCAAGGCCCTGAAAAGCCTTTTGGCGCAAACCTATCCGCATCTGCATATTCATGTATGTGATAATGCGAGCACCGATGACACCGCCGCGATCGTGGCGGATATCGCAGCCCGCGACCGCCGGGTGACCCTGCATCGTTTCGAAAATTCCGTAGGTATTCAAGATAGTTACAGGCGTGCGCTCATGTGCTGCGATACTGCCTATTTCATGTTTGCCCCCGCCGATGATCGCTGGGACCGGGCGTTCATTGACGAAGCCGTGCGCGTCATGCAGGCCGATCCGACGCTTGCGGTCTGTTGCGGCCAGATCACGATGGTTGACGGCGAAGGCCGCGGGCGCCTGTCCAAGGGCACGGTGCCAATTGCGGGCAAGCCGCTGTCGCGCTGGACCAGGGCATTGATGCGCAGCTACGACGCAAGTCGTATTTACGGGCTGCTGCGGGCCGATTGCCTTGACGGGTTGATCCCTGCCACCGCCCCCGAAGGCTGGGACCATTACAGCGTGGCCAAGTTGGCGCTGCGCGGCAACTGCGCGCGGATTGACGTGCCGGCCATGACGCGCGGACAAACGCCCGTCGCGACCTATCGCGCGCTGATGTATACTCAGGAACGCGGCCCGTGGCGGCGGGTCTTTTTCATGCGTCACGTGGCGGCGTTGTTTCGCGATGATCCGGCATTTGACACGCGGCCCCTGCGCGCGCGCCTTGCGCTGACCAGCTTTCAACTGCTGCATACCCAGCAAGGACTAGCGGGCCGCGGCTTTGGCCCTCTGCGCTGGCTTGCGCGGCGCGGCGCGGGGATGTTGCGCGCCCTTGCGTCCGTATCACCCGACAGGGGCTCAACCACATGAGCAAGCCCCACGGCATTATCCTTGCGGGCGGCGACAGCCTGCGGTTTGCGGGGGCAACGGGATTGCACAAGTCACTTGCACCCATCGCGGATGCGCCCTTGATTCTGCATGTGGCCGCGATGCTGGTGCGTGGCGGTGCGGGCGCGATTACCGTGCTGACCGGTGCCGCTCACGCTGCAATTTGCGCAGGTCTGGGAACTGGGCAATTGCAGGTCCGCGGCCATGCACCCACGCACATCACCCTGCGCCAATCCGCCCCCGATCTGGGGACCGCTGGCCGTTTGGCAACCCTGCCCGCCGCCATGCTGGGCGAGGGGGCGTTGTTGGCTTACACAGATGTGCTGAGCGATGCACCCCTGGCCGATCTGCTGGCCCTGCGCCGGTCCCGCCAGGCCGCTCTTGCCATGCTGGCGGTGCAGCCGGATATGCCCTGGGGAATTGCCAGGTTGCAGGGTGATAAAATCACTGATTTCACAGAAAAACCCCCGCTCGATCGTGGCTGGGTGAATGGTGGTATCTTTGCGGTTTCAGCCGCGATTCTGCCCCATATCCACGCCCCGCACGAAATGCTGGAGCGTGAACCGATGGCACGCCTGATCGCGGCCGAACAGGCGGTGGCCCTGCGCCACCGCGGTATTTGGCGGGCGGTTGATACGACCAAGGATCACGCGCGCCTGAACGACGATCTTGCGCGCGCTGCGCTTGACGGAATCGCGGATGCCCGACCGCGATTGATCTAGTGGTGCGCCCGCCTGTGCCCTGCTAGGCTGGCATGACCACAGCCAAAGGTGCACCCCTGATGATCGACAAACTGGACATGTTCATCGCCCTTGCACGCGAAGAACACTTTGGCCGCGCTGCCCAAAGCATGGGTGTGACCCAGCCCACCCTGTCAGCCGCCATCAAGCAGCTTGAGGATAGCCTTGGGGTGATGCTGGTCTGGCGTGGATCGCGGTTTCAGGGGCTGACACCCGAAGGCCAGCGCGTGCTGGAATGGGCGCGCCAGATCGTTGGCGATGCGCGCACCATGCGCGAGGAAATGCGCGCCGCGCGTCAAGGCCTGTCGGGCAACCTGCGCCTTGCGGTCATCCCCACGGCACTGACGGTCGTGTCGGATCTGACAGCGGGGTTCACGGTGAAACACCCCGGTGTGCGTTTTACGGTGCTGTCACGGACATCGGCCGAGATCCTGACAATGCTGGAGAATTTGCAGATCGACGCGGGCGTGACCTATCTGGAAAACGAACCACTTGGGCGCGTCACAACCGTGCCGATTTATGCCGAACGCTACGTGCTGGTTGTGCGCGCCGATCATCCGCTGGCCGGGCAGGCGGGGGTGGCTTGGGCCGCGCTGGGCGATCTGCCGCTGGGCCTGCTGACGCCTGATATGCAAAACCGCCGGATCATCAATGCGCATTTGACGGAGGCGGGCGTCGACATCGCCCCCAAGGTCGAAGCCTCATCGACCGTTGTGCTGATCAGCCATGTCTTGCAGGCCAATTGGGCAACCGTTCTGCCCCTGCGCGCAGCGCAGATATTCCTGAAAGCCGGTGATTTGGCCGCTGTGCCGCTGACTGGCAGCGACGCCAGCCACGCCGTGGGCCTGATCGCACCCTATCGCGAACCGCATACGCCCGTGTTGGCGGCGCTTTTGGCGCAAGCCCAGTCGATTTCAGACCACAGGGTGCCATGATAGGTTACTCCTATCAAACAACGGAATTGCGATATTGATTACCGGCGTGACCTGCGCGATACCTCGCGGGCGCACGCAAGGGAGTCTATCATGTCCGCCAGCCAAGCCACCAAAGATACAATGGCCCGTATTCTGGCCGCACATGACGGGCTGGAAGGGCCGCTTTTGCCGATCCTGCACGCGGTGCAGGCCGAGATGGGTTTCATCCCGGAAGACGTGCAGCCGATCATCGCCAATCACCTTAATATTTCGAAGGCCGAAGTGCATGGGGTGGTGACGTTTTACCACGATTTCCGCGATGCCCCCGCAGGCCGCCATATCGTTAAAATCTGCCGTGCCGAGGCCTGTCAGGCGATGGGGGCCAATGGATTGGCTGAGGCGACACTTGCGAAACTGGGCGTGGACTGGCACGGCACCACGGCCAATGGCGCGGTGACGGTCGAACCGGTCTACTGCCTAGGTCTATGCGCTTGCGGCCCCGCCGCGATGGTTGATGACCGCGTTCTGGGTCGGGTGGACGGGGCGAAAATGGATGAACTTCTGGCGGAGGCGGGCGCATGAAAATCTACGTTCCCCTTGATAGCGCGGCCAGGGCGCTGGGCGCGGACGCGGTTGCCGATGCGATTACGCGCGAGGCAGCAAAGCGCGGCATGGACGTGCAGGTAGTGCGCACCGGGTCGCGGGGCATGGTCTGGCTGGAACCGCTGGTCGAAGTCGGCGAGGACCGCGCGGCCTTTGGGCCGGTTTCGGTCGCCGATGTGCCGGCCCTGCTGGATGGCAAACTAAAAGGCCACGGCACGGCCACCGATATCCCGTTTTTTGCAAAGCAAACCCGCCTGACATTCGCCCGCTGTGGCGTGATCGACCCGCTTGATCTGGACGACTACCGCGCGCATGGCGGGCTGGTTGGCCTGCGCCGCGCGGTGGGTATGACGGGCACTGAGATCGTGACCGAAGTCACCGAAAGCGGGCTGCGTGGCCGTGGTGGCGCGGGGTTCCCGACAGGGATCAAATGGAACACGGTGGCAGGTGCGCGAGCGGATCAGAAATACATCGTCTGCAACGCCGATGAGGGCGACAGCGGCACCTTTGCCGACCGGATGATCATGGAGGGCGATCCGTTCACCTTGATCGAAGGGATGGTGATTGCCGGTATCGCCGTTGGCGCGACCAAGGGCTATGTCTACCTGCGCAGCGAATATCCAGACGCTATTAAGATCATGTCGCAGGCCGTTGAAATCGCGCGTGAAAGCGGCGTTTTGGGCGCGGCTGTTCTGGGCAGCGATCATGCGTTCGATATGGAAATCCGCGTTGGTGCCGGGGCCTATGTATGCGGCGAGGAAACGTCGCTGTTGAACTCGCTGGAGGGCAAGCGCGGTGTTGTGCGCGCCAAGCCGCCACTGCCCGCGCTCGAAGGGTTCATGGGTAAGCCAACGGTGGTGAACAACGTGATTTCGCTGGCCACGGTGCCGGTGATTTTGGAGAAAGGCGCGCAGCATTACAAGGATTTCGGCCTTGGCCGCTCGCGCGGGACGATCCCGATCCAGATTGCCGGAAACGTGGCCCATGGCGGGCTGTTCGAGGCCGCCTTTGGCATGCCCCTGGGTGAGCTGGTTGACGAGATCGCCGGTGGCACCGCCACGGGCCGCCCCGTCAAGGCGGTGCAGGTCGGCGGGCCTTTGGGGGCCTATTTCCCACGCGCCAAATTCGACACGCCCTTCGGGTATGAGGAATTTGACGGGCAGGGCGGCTTGATCGGTCATGCCGGTATTGTCGTGTTTGACGACAGCGCCGATATGCTCGGCATGGCGCGGTTCGCGATGGAATTTTGCGCCGTGGAATCTTGCGGAAAGTGCACGCCCTGCCGGATCGGTGCGGTGCGCGGCGTTGAAACCATTGACCGGATCGGGCGCGGCGACAGTGCCGCCGTCGAGATTTTGACCGATCTTTGTGATACAATGCGTGACGGGAGCCTGTGCGCGCTGGGCGGGTTCACCCCGTTCCCCGTCATGTCGGCGCTAACGCATTTCCCCGATGATTTCGCCACCAAGAAGGAGGCCGCGGAATGATGTTTTCGAATTTGCTGCGCAAATCCGACCGGCTGGGGGTTTTGCACCCCCAGACCCCCGCAGAGTTTTTTGGCCAAGATGAAGTTTGGAAGGATTTGCCATGAGAGATTTCATCATCCCCACAGATATGGGCACGCCTGCGTCGCGATCCACCAAGGTGATCACGCTGACGATTGACGGCTTTGATGTGACGGTGCCCGAGGGCACGAGTGTCATGCGGGCATCGGCCGAGGCGGGCATTGCCGTGCCGAAGCTTTGTGCGACAGATAGTCTTGAGGCCTTCGGGTCTTGCCGCCTTTGTGTGGTCGAAATCGAGGGGCGACGGGGCACGCCGGCGTCTTGCACCACCCCGGTGGCTGAGGGAATGATTGTCAAAACGCAATCTTCCAAGGTCAAGAAGATCCGAAAAGGCGTTATGGAATTGTATATTTCCGATCATCCGCTGGATTGCCTGACCTGTGCAGCCAATGGCGACTGCGAATTGCAGGATATGGCCGGAATGGTCGGGTTGCGCGATGTGCGCTACGAGGCTGTGGCGACGCATTTCGAGGCACGCAACGCCGGTGGCGACATCAATCCGCAATTCATCCCCAAGGATGATAGCAACCCCTATTTCACGTATGATCCGGCCAAATGCATTGTCTGTAGCCGCTGCGTGCGCGCCTGCGAGGAAGTGCAGGGAACATTCGCACTGACCATCGAAGGCATGGGGTTCAATTCGCGCGTGGCCGCTGGCACGGCGTCGGATGATTTTCTGGCCTCTGATTGTGTGTCCTGCGGCGCTTGCGTGCAGGCCTGCCCGACGGCGACCTTGCAGGAAAAATCGGTGATTGAACTGGGCACGCCGGAACGGTCCGTCATCACGACCTGTGCCTATTGCGGGGTCGGCTGTTCGTTCAAGGCGGAACTGAATGGCGACGAATTGGTGCGCATGGTGCCTTACAAGAACGGCAAGGCCAATCGCGGCCATTCCTGCGTCAAGGGCCGCTTTGCCTATGGTTATGCCAATCACGCCGACCGCATCACATCACCGATGATCCGCGACAAGATCACCGATCCTTGGCGCGAAGTATCCTGGGAGGAGGCGATTGGTTTCACCGCCCAAAAGCTGCGTGATCTGCAGGCCAGACACGGGCAACAGGCGATTGGCGGCATCACGTCAAGCCGCTGCACCAACGAAGAAACCTTCCTGGTGCAAAAGATGATCCGCGCGACATTCGGCAACAACAACACCGACACCTGCGCGCGGGTCTGCCATTCGCCGACGGGCTATGGGTTGAAGACCACATTTGGCACATCCGCTGGCACGCAAGACTTTGATTCTGTTGAACATACTGACGTTGCAATCGTCATCGGCGCGAACCCCACCGATGGTCACCCCGTCTTTGCCAGCCGCCTGAAAAAGCGTCTGCGCGCGGGCGCGAAATTGATCGTGATTGACCCGCGCCGGATTGATCTGGTGAAAACACCGCATGTGGCGGCCAGCCATCATCTGCCCCTGCGCCCGGGCACAAACGTGGCCGTGTTGACCAGCATCGCCCATGTGATCGTGACCGAAGGTTTGATGGACGAGGCGTTTATTCGCGACCGCTGTGACTGGGATGAATTCGCCGAATACGCCGAATTTGTCAGCGACCCGCGCCATTCCCCCGAGGCGACCGCGCTGCTGAGCGGCGTCGACGCTGATGAGCTGCGCGGCGCGGCGCGGCTTTTTGCCAAGGGCGGCAATGGCGCGATTTACTATGGCCTTGGCGTGACAGAGCACAGCCAGGGGTCAACCACCGTCATGGCGATTGCGAATCTTGCGATGATGACCGGCAATCTGGGCCGTCCCGGTGTGGGCGTGAACCCCTTGCGCGGGCAAAACAACGTGCAGGGGGCCTGCGATATGGGGTCATTCCCGCATGAACTGCCCGGCTATCGGCATGTCTCTGATGATGCGACCCGCGAGGTGTTCGAAAAACTTTGGGGGGTTGAACTGGATGCAAAACCCGGGCTGCGCATCCCCAATATGCTGGACGCCGCCGTCGATGGCACCTTCAAGGGGCTGTATGTGCAGGGCGAGGATATCTTGCAGTCCGACCCCGATACCAAACACGTCATGGCGGGCCTTGAAGCGATGGAGTGCGTGATCGTCCACGACCTGTTCCTGAATGAAACCGCCAATTATGCGCATGTGTTCCTGCCCGGTTCGACCTTTCTTGAAAAGGACGGAACCTTTACCAATGCTGAACGTCGCATTAACCGTGTGCGCCGTGTCATGGCCCCGCTGAACGGCTATGCGGATTGGGAAGTGACCATGCTGCTGGCCAATGCGATGGGGGCCGGATGGACCTATACGCACCCCAGTCAAGTGATGGATGAAATCGCCGCGACGACCCCAAGTTTTGCCAATGTTTCCTATGAGTTGCTGGAAGAACGCGGATCGGTGCAATGGCCTTGCAATGATGCCAACCCAGATGGTGCACCAATCATGCACATCGACAGTTTCGCGCGCGGCAAGGGGCAGTTCATCATCACCGAATATATCGCCACCGAGGAACGCACAGGTGCGCGTTTCCCGCTGTTGTTAACCACCGGGCGCATCTTGTCGCAGTATAATGTGGGGGCGCAAACGCGGCGCACGCAAAACGTGGTCTGGCACGCCGAGGATGTGTTGGAAATCCATCCCCATGACGCCGAGGTGCGCGGCGTGACCGAGGGCGATTGGGTGAAGCTGGCCAGCCGGTCGGGGGATACGTCGCTGCGCGCGCATATCACGGACCGCGTGTCACCGGGTGTGGTTTACACGACGTTCCACCACCCCGATACACAGGCCAATGTGATCACCACCGACTACAGCGATTGGGCGACGAACTGCCCCGAATACAAGGTCACGGCGGTGCAGGTCGGGAAATCCAACGGTCCAACGGACTGGCAGGAAGATTACAATGCGCAGGCCGAAAAGTCGCGCCGTATCCTGCCTGCCGCCGAATGACAAAGGGCGCCCATAGCGTCGCTGGCGTCGCGGTCCGCAAGGGCCGCGAACAGGCGGTGACGCGCGCCCTTCCTGACGAAGTGCCGGTGGCGCTGGTTTACAACGGCAGCACCCAGGCGGTGATGATGGCCACACCCGACGATCTGCATGATTTCGCCCTGGGCTTTAGCCTAAGCGAGGGGATCATCACCGACCTGACCCAGATCGAGAAGTTTGAAATTGTCAAGCATGGTCAAGGGCTTGAGGCGCAAATGTGGCTGTCGGATGATCGTGCCGATGCTTTGGCCGCGCGCCGCCGTTTTATGGCGGGGCCGGTGGGATGTGGCCTGTGCGGGATCGATTCATTGGATCAGGCGCTGCGCGACTTGCCCGCTGTCACCAGCGATCTGACCCTTGCCGCCGATGATATTCCAGCGGCGATGGCAGCCCTGCGTGCCGCCCAGCCATTGCATGACCAGACCCGCGCGGTGCATGCGGCCGGGTTTTATGTGGCGGGGCAGGGGATCGTCGCCGCGCGCGAGGATGTGGGGCGCCACAATGCGCTGGACAAGGTGATCGGCGCGATGGCCCGAGCTGGTGTCAGCGGTGCGGGTGGCGCCATTGCCATTACCAGCCGCGTTTCGGTTGAAATGGTGCAGAAATGCGCCGTGGCGGGCGCGCCTGTGCTGATCGCGGTCTCTGCGCCAACGTCTTTGGCCGTGCAAACGGCGCTGGATGCCGGTATCACCATTGCCGCGCTCGCCCGCGATGACGCCTTTGAAATATTTACCCATTCTGCCCGTATCAAGACCGGAGCCACGCCACATGTCGCCTGAAAAAATGGTCATGATGACCAACCAGATCGCCAGCTTTTTCGCCACGCAGCCCGATGCGGACAAGGCCAGCCGCGTCGCCGACCATCTGCGCGAATTCTGGGAACCGCGCATGCTGGACCAGCTTTATGCCCATGTGGATGCGGGCGGCGCGGGGTTGTCGCCATTGGCGCTGGAAGGTGCACAGAAGTTGCGCGCCACCGCATAGGGTGGGTTAAAACCCGGGTTTCCCCATATCATCACGCCCTTGTATGCCACCCGCGTGCGCCCTACCGTTCGCCAAAGCTGATCCGAGGCCCGATGCTCCGACCTTTGCTGAAATCCGCCGCGCGGCGCTATATGGATGTGACCCTGCGTGCAGGCGCGCGCAACGTGCGTATTGTTGAACGTCCCGGTGCATGGATGCCGCCAGGCGCGCTGTCCGACCTAAGCGCCGATCTGCGCCATGTGGCGGCGCGGACCCTGACCGGCGCGCTGACCTACGGCGTGTTTTCGGGTGACGCCGATGTCATGAAAGATGTCGTTATTACAGTTGTTTACGGTGCGGATGGCACCCCTGTCGCTTTCAATGCCCTTGCCATCATGCAGGTCCAGACCCGCCCGCGCCCGCGCGAGGTATTGCACCTTGGTCTTGTGATGATCGACCCTGATGCGCGTCAGGAGGGTCTGGGTTGGGTGCTATATGGGCTGACCTGTTTTCTGATCTTTATCCGCAACCAGATGCGCCCGCTTTGGGTGTCCAACGTCACGCAGGTGCCTGCGGTCGTCGGCATGGTCAGCACCGTCTTTTCCGATGTCTGGCCGCGTCCCGATGGCGGGCGTTGCCCCTTGCAGCATCTGCTCTTGGCCCGCGCGATCATGGCCTCCCATCGCCCGGTTTTTGGCGTGGGCAAAGAAGCCGCCTTTGACGAATCCCGCTTTGTGATCGCGCGCGCCTATACGGGCGGGTCCGATGATCTGCAAAAGACCTGGGATGTGGCTCCCAAACACCGCGACGACAGCTATAACACATTTTGTGCCGACCAACTGGACTATGGGCGCGGCGATGATCTGCTGCAACTGGGCCGGATGGACACAGCCGCCATGCGCCGCTTTCTGGCACGCGAAGTGCCGCGTGCCGCCCGGTTCCGCCTGCTGGGTGCGGGCGCGCTTGTCGCTTTGCAACGCCTTGTTTTGCCACTGATTTACTGGTCCGATAGCAAGCGGGACTATGGTATCCTGCGGGCGCGCGCATGACCCCTGTCGCCCCCATGATCGGGCAGGTGTTTCTGTCTGTGGCGGCCCTTGGCGGGATTGTGCTGGTTTACGCTGTGCTGCGCGCGCGCGCCCCGTTTGATCCACTGAACCGCCGGTTTCTGTTTGCCTTGCGTGTGCTTATGCTGATCTTTGCGGGTCGTGCCCTGATCATTTTGACGGGCATCGAGGCGTTTCGCTTTGTCGTGCTGCTGGGTGCTGCGCTGGTGCCGCTTGCGGTGCTGCTGTTGAGCGAAGGGCTGCTGCGTTGGCATGCGCCGCGTTGGGCCAAGCTGATCGTGGGCACGGGCACGGCGCTTTTTGCCGTATTGGCTTTTTGGGTTGGCGACAGCATCGATCCGGCGCGCCTTGCCGGGCTGTTGGCCTTTCAACTGATCGGCTTTGCCATCGGTGGCTGGCTGGTGCTGACACGCGATCGCACCACCCTCAGCGTGCCGGAAAACCGCGCCGTTGATCGTCTGGCACTGTCGCTGGTGTTGCTGGTGCCCCTGGGGGCGACGGATTTCCTGATTGATTATCTGGGGCAGCCTGTGCAGGTCTCGCCCCTTGCGGTATTGTTTCTATGCTGGCTGGCGATAAGCCTTGCGCGGGCGCAAACCGGCCACGGCGCCCCTCTGCTGGGATTTGGCGCGGCACTGCTTGGCGCGGGCTTTGCGGCGGGGGCCATTGCCATTGCTGCCGGTATGGGCTGGCAGGGCGCGCTGTTGACGCTGGCGATTATCGGCGCGACCATGTTGCTGGTGATGATCTACGTCGATACCCGCAGCCTGCACAGCGACCTGCAAAGCCAGACGTTGCTGCGCCATATGGCCCAGGGCGAAGGCGGCACAGCCACCGAATTCTTGCGCGGGCTGGCCGCGCATCCGCTGGTGCAGGGGGCTGCCTTTATCGACATCAGCGCCCATGACGATCTGGATGGCCCGGTGCTGGCCCGCATCTTTGCCCGCGCACCCGTCCTGCGTCGCATTGATGGCAATCACGCGGGCGCCGAGGCGGAACATATCGCCCATCTTTTCGCCCGCTTCGGCGCAAGCCACTTCCTGTTGGTTGGTGATGCGCCCCTGCGCCTGCTCGCGCTCTCCTTGCCCGCTATCACCGCAGCACCGCGCACCGAACTGGAACTGGCAGCGCTGCAGCGCATGGCCTGGCTGATGGGGCAGGCGGATGCTTGACGGTGCAGTCATTGATCAGGTCGTGACCCGTGCCAGTCTTGCGCCCTCGGTCCATAACACCCAGCCGACCCGTTGGATGTTTACCCAAACCGGTGCCGACGTCTATTGCGACACGCGCCTGATCCTGCCCCGCGCCGATCCCTCTGGCCACGGGGCCGCGCTGTCGTGCGGCGCGGCGATCGAGGCGGCGGTGCTGGCGCTATCGGCCCACAAGATCGGCGCAACGGTCACGGACCTTTGGCATCTGGGCCATGACGGGGCCGATCATTTGCGCCTGATTGCCCGCCTGGACCTGACGGGCAAGGGGGCCGAGGACGGCTTGCACGCCCAGCTTGAACGCCGCTTTACCTGGCGCGGGCTGTTTGATGCGGTCCCTGTCGCGCTGTTTGGCTGGACCCGTGCGGACACGCGTTTGGTCACTGATGTGCCCGGCCGCGCCTTTTTGGCCGATATCAACGACCGCGCCAGCCTTGCGATCATGCAGTCGGGCCCGTTTCGCCGCGAGTTGCGCAAGTGGATGCGCCTGCGCCCCAATCACCCGCGCGCGCCCCATGACGGGATGAGCCTTGCCGCCCTGCGCATGACACCCGCCGAGGGGCGCGGTGCCGGTCTGGCGCTTGGTCCGCTTTGGCCGCTGCTGAACCTGCTTGGGCGCACCAAGACCCTGACAGCCGAAGCCGAGGCGACAAACACGGCCCCCGTTATCGCGCTGTTTCACCGCCCCGTCGCCGAAAGCCCTGTGACCAGCGGACGTGCCTATCTGCGGATGTGCCTTGAGGCGGCAAGCCTGGGCATGGCGGGTTGGCCGATGGCGGCGATCAGCGATGATGATGCCACGCGGGCCGAAACCTGCGCGCGTTTCGGGATCGGGCCGGATCGACGACTTATACAGGCAATTCGTTTCGGGCGGGCAGGGGGGGCGGCTCCACCGCGCGCAAGACGGCCCTTGGCAGAGGTGATCTTGTGACGATCGCCGCGCAACGTGCACAAGCCCGCGCCCTGTTCGATGCAGGTGTGGCCGCCGCCGATCCGGTTGCCGCGACAACGCGCGCCTTGGCACAATCGCCTGTTGCCGCGACCCTGATCGTGGCTGTCGGCAAGGCGGCGCGTGGCATGGCGCAGGCGGCGATGGCGGCCAGCTCCGATGTGCCCTGCCTGATCGTGACGAATTACGAAAACGCCACCCCGCTGGCAGGCGCGCAGGTCTTTGCCGCGGGCCACCCCGTGCCCGATGAAAACGGTGCCCGCGCTGCGGATGCGGTGATTGCCGCGCTTGGCAATCTGGGCGTGCAAGATCATGTGCTGGCGCTGATTTCCGGGGGTGGGTCGGCGTTGTTGCCCGCGCCAGTGGCAGGCGTGTCGCTGGCGGAAAAGGCGGCGGTGAACGATCTGTTGCTGGGGTCGGGCGCCGACATTATGCAAATGAACCTCGTGCGTCAGCACCTGTCGCGCCTCAAGGGCGGTGGTTTCTTGCGCAGCGCGGCCCCTGTGGTGGTGACGGCGCTGATCCTGTCGGACGTCATGGGCGACGATCTGCGCGCAGTGGCGTCGGGGCCGACGGTTGCGCCCCTTGGCACGAGAGCGCAGGCGCGCACCATACTGCAATCCCTTGATATCTGGGAAAAATGCCCTGCGTCCGTGCGCGCCCACCTGTCGCGCGCCGAGACCACAGTAACCGCTCCAAAGGCCGACAATCGCCTGATTGGCGCGAACCCGATCAGCCTGCGTGCGATGGCGGACCATGCGCCAGACGCTCGTGTCATCGCCGACCCCGTCACGGGTGATGTCGCCGCTGCCGCCCGCAGGATCTGTGACGCCGCCGGTCAAGGCATCACCCTGTGGGGCGGCGAAACCACGGTGCAGTTGCGCGGCACGGGGCGTGGCGGGCGCAATCAGGAACTGGCGCTGCGGATCGCGCTTGAGGCGCGCGCGCGGGGCTGGACCGGACCTTGGGTCTGCCTTCAGGGGGGCACGGACGGGCGCGACGGGCCAACGGATGCGGCAGGTGGATTGGTCGACAGCGGAACTCTGGATCGGATCAGCGACGTGGCGGGCTTGCTGGCCAATAACGACAGTTACACCGCGCTGGCGCAGGCGGGTGATCTGTTGATCACCGGGGCGACAGGGACGAATGTTGCTGATCTTGGCGTGTTGATCAGGGGTTAGGCTGCGGCGATACCGCTGCGACAATCGGGCGGTGGTCGGACGGATGCGGGGCGGGCATCTTTGGTGTCGGCTCCATGCGGACCTGTAACCGGTCGCAATGCGCGATCCGGTCCAGCGGCAAAAGCGGCAGTACCGATGGAAAGGTGCGCGCGGCGGGCAATATCGTAAAGTCCTGCGCGATCCGGCCCAGCCCGACACGGACCGACCGTTCGTTGAAATCACCGGCGATGACGGTTGGCATCGGCGCCAGCGTGGCGATGAAGTCGCGGATATAATCAAGCTGGCGGCGGCGCGAGCGGCGCAGCAGCCCCAGATGCAGCCCGACGACACGCAGCGGCCCAAGCGGGCTTTGCAGATCAACGACGATCGCGCCGCGTGGTTCCGCACTGGGCAGATCAAGACGGTGAACGTCCCCTGCGGTGATCTCGGGGCGCACGAGCAGCGCAATCCCGTGCCAGCCAAGCGAGCGGTCATCGCCCGCCACAGGCACAAGGCCGGTTATATCCTGCAGTAGATCGCGGGGCAGGGCAGAGGGGCGCGCGCCCATCCGAAAATCAGCCTCTTGCAGGGTGACGATATCGGCCTTGAGTGTCGCAATTGCACGTAGCGTCCGCGCCGGATCGCGGCGCAAATCCGTACCCAAGCCAGCGCGGATGTTATAGCTTGCAATGCGCAGGGCTGTTTGAAATTCATCATCCATGCACCCTATATAGGGGGCAGTGCCAGCCAGTTGTAGAGGGGCGCATGCCGCAATCTCGTGATCCACGCGTTGTCCGCCTGTTGCAGGGTATTCTGATCCTCGCGATGGCGGGCGGCGTCTACGAAGGGCGCTGGTCGATGGTCTTTATCGCGCTCGCCACGCTGGTGCTGACCTTTACGCCACGGCGCTTTGCGCGCTGGCTTGGGGTCGAATTGCCGGCCAGCTTTGTGGTGGCCATCGTGTTCTTTGTCTTTGCCACGCTGTTTCTGGGCGAGGTGTTCGATTTTTACGAGCGTTATTTCTGGTGGGATATCGCGCTGCATTTTGGCAGTGCGATGGGGTTTGGCTTGCTGGGATTCCTGTTCATTTTCATGCTTTTCGCAGGCGACAGATATGCCGCCCCGCCTGCCGCAATCGCGGTTCTGTCATTCTGTGTAGCCATCGCGATTGGCGTGCAATGGGAAATTTTCGAGTTCGCGATGGATCAGATTTTCGGGCTGAACATGCAGAAATCGGGCCTGATGGACACGATGTATGATCTGATAATCGATACTTTCGGGGCCGCTCTGGGGGCCTTGGCGGGGTATTTTTACCTCAGGGGGCGGCAGTTTGGCGGGCTTGGTGCCATGATCGAGCAGTTCATCGCGCGCAATGCCCGGCTTTATCGCAAACTGCGCAAGCGTAAATAAGCAGGGGCGTTGGGCTTTTGGTAAGGTTTTGGCCGCAGGTTGGGGCCGTAAACAACCAGAAGGACAAGCAGAATGCTTACGATTCCTCCCGGCGCGGGTCTCGTCTCGCAGGCCAGCGCACCTACACGCCCGTCGCCGCCCCACCAAGATGCTGACGGCCCGCCACAACCGGCCGCACGCGAGGCTGAAACCGGCCCGCCACCACCATCCGTCAACCGGATCAGCGGGGCCGATGCCCAGGCGCTTGTTCAGGGGTTGATTGATGGCAATGCCGCTGCGGAGGCGTCAAATTCCAACGGCGTGTCGCAACGGCTGGTCGCGGATGCACAGGTTGCATATGGTGGCGCGGCGGTGAATGTGTCCTTGTCGCAGATGAAATAAGCGCGGGGCGACATTGCCCTGCGCGCATCATCCCTTGAAGCTGACAAACCGTCCGGCCTGAAACAACAGGGGCATGCCGCTGCGAAAGGCCGCCCGTTTGACCCGCCCGATCAGGATCACATGATCACCGGCGTCATGGGATGCTTCGAGCGTGCATTCAAAGCGCGCAAGGCAGCCGCTGATCAGCGGGGTGTTGTTGTCATCCAGATCCCAATCCAGCCCGTCAAAGGCCGCCTTGTCACGGGTAAACCCATCGCAAACCTCGCGTTGATGCCCGTCAAGGACGTGAATGGCGAAATGCGGGGCAGTGGCGAAATAGTCAAAGCGCTTGCTGGATTTGGCCGGTGACCAAAGCACCAAAGGCGGATCAAGCGACACACTGGCAAAGCTGTTGGCGGTGATCCCGATGGGGCCATCACCGCTGTCGGTCGTGACCACGGTCACGCCTGTGGCAAAGGCACCAAGCGCGTCGCGGTAGGCCCGCGGATCGTCCTGTGGCGCAAATCCGTTCATCGTTGCAGTGCCTTTTCCGTCCATTTTGCGAACCTCGGGGCCAAGAGCCAAAGTGTAAAGCAAAAACCGCGCCTGCCGGTCCAATTTGGGCGTGGTTCACCGGGTATTGATTTGATCGGGCCGCGATGACCGGCCCGATGATCGTCATTGGGCGTTGAGCTAGGAAGACCATGGCCAAAGGCAAGGCGGTGCGTGTTGATCGCGCCAGGGCTCGGCGCGGGCACCGCAGAGGTGTCTTGCACCCGCGCCCTTGGATATATCATGCACGGTCCGCGTGGTTCCACGACGATTCCAAATGGTCAGTTTGTCGTTGACATGCCCCCTGCTGGAGCCACTACGACCTTTCAAAAAAAACAAGGGAAGTCCGCAATGAAGACGCAAAAACCAATCATCGTCGTCGGCGGATATGGGGCCGTTGGACGCTATATCGTCGCTGATCTGCATCACATGCTGCCCAAGGCCCGGATCATTGTCGCGGGTCGATCGCTGCCCAAGGCCCAGTCATTTGCCGACACCTTTGATGATCGCGTCACGGCGGCCACTGTCGATGTGACATCTGAAAGTTCGACCAGTGCCGCTTTTGCGCAATCGTCACTGGTTATCCTCAATACCGAGGCGGGGGCCGAAACTGCGGCACGTATTTGCATTGAACAGGGGATATCCCTGATTACCGTGGCCGCCAGTGTCCCGCTCATACGCGCCATTGCGACGATGCACCGGGCCGCACGCGCGGGCGATGTTGCGCTGGTGACCGAGGTCGGACTTGCGCCCGGTCTGCTCAATCTGATGGCGCATCGGATCATGGCGGATCAGCCGGATGCGCGGTTCCTGGACCTTGTCATACAGCTTGCGATGGCAGGGGATCATGGCGCCGAGGCGATGGCGTGGACCATTGCGCGCAGCAATGAGGCAGGGCGCGCGATTGCCCTTGCGCCCGCGCTGCCCAAGATCGGTCGCTGGGTCATCCCGGTTGATTTCGTGGATCGTGAAAAGATGGCTGGCGACCTGAAAGTCGAAACGGTCACATCCTCCCTGGCGCTGATGCCCGCGTGGTCGTCGCGGGTATTGCCTTACGTGGCCCCGTTTCTGGCAAGGCACCCGCGCCTGCTTGCGAAAATCGCGGGTCCGGTCGATGCCATGTCCCGTGTCCTGCGCTTGCCGTTTGACAGTTTCAACCTCGTGGTGCGGGCCCGGGCGCAAGACCGCAGCGCGGTGTTGCACCTGCGCGGTCAAAACCAATCGCGCGTTACGGGGCGGGTCGCAGCGATGACCGCGGCACGGCTGGTGGAACAGCCGCAAAACACGCCGCGCGGCGTTGTCGCCTTGACGGATATCGTCACCTTCGATGATCTTGGCCCCGCCCTTGAAGATATCGGCTGCACGCTGACATAGGCCTGACAGCGGCCGCACAGTGCATCCGCGGCGGCTGTCGCAAACCAGCGCTCACATCGTGCTACGCGGGGTCAAGCAGAGCTTTGATGTCATCGTAGGCGCGGCGTGTGGCCACGGCCCCCGCCGCAATGCAGTGCCGTTTCAGCGCAAATTCAAGCGTGCCGATGGATTGGCGAAACGCGGGCCGGATCACCAGATCCGCCTGCGCGAACCGCAGTCGCGCATGTTCATATTGGCAGACTTCGATGGATCGCATCATCGCCTGTATGCCGTTTTTCGGGCCGGTGGCGTTTTCGCGCTGGCTTGGGTCTACGGCAATCACGGCCTCGACGCCTGTCGCCCTTGCAATATCAACCGGCGCGATATCGGCATAGGCTCCATCCATCAGCACGTGCGGTCCATCGACCAGCGGCGGTAATATTCCGGCAAGCGCCGCGCTGGCATAGACGTAGTCCGTGGCACGCCCCTTGCTGAAGACCACGCGCGACCCGCTCAGCATATCGGTTGCGCAGACAAAAATCGGGATACGGCCATCTTCAAGGTTCTTGCCCAGGTTCATGCCCGTCAGGACGCGCCGACCCCAGGTTTCGGTGCGCGCGCCAACCCCCCAGCCGAAATACATGTCCCGCGCCGCGAGCAGGGCGGTGCGAAGCCCCCGTGCCCGCGCCGCGAAACCCGGCATCCGAAAGTCGGGTGCGACGGGAAATCCGCTGGTATCCATGCCCACCAATTCGTCGAACCAGTTATCGTTCAGCGCATAGGTGGAGCCAACGACCGCACCCATCGATATGCCGACGATAGCGCTGGGGACATAGCCGCGGGTGATCAGTGCCTTCAGCACACCGGCATGTGAAAGACCCCGCGCGCCGCCGCCGCTGAGCACCAGAGCAAAAGATTTGTGTGCGTTGCGGCTGGGTATTGCTGGGCCTGTCAATGGTCCGCCTCCGTCTCGTGGTTGGGTGCGCGTGTTTCAAGAGCGGATGAACCATCCTGGCGCATCCCGCGACACTAGGGACGCCGAATGGCCGACTTCGTTACATCGCTGCGTGTTTTGCGTGCGGTCGCTGCGCCACCAAAGACATCGCGCGCCAGTCAATTCAGCCGAGACAATTTCAGACCTCCAAAGCTGTAATGTCAACCGACCGCTGGCGTCTACAAGCCAAACGGTCGTTCCCGATCGCGTGGAAAATCGATAGGAGCCTACATTGAAAACCCTGACACTTGAAGTCCGTGGATTGTTCGAGGAACTCGATCATCTTGCGGTTGAACGCCATATATCGGCTTTGGACGGCGTGCATCGCGCCGAGGCAAACCCCGCATCCGCCAGCGTGACCGTGCACTTCGATGAAACCGCGGTGAACGAAGACGCATTGCGCAAGGCGGTCGAAGCCTGCGGTTTCCACTGTGGCGGCGAGCGGGTTCCGAACCACGTCTGCCATACGGACCATCAGATGCACGGCGCGGATGCGCCCGCCGGCCACGACGCGATGGCGCACGAGATGGGCCACGGCGGCGGCATGGACATGGCCGGCATGGTCCGCGACATGCGCAACCGGTTCTGGGTGGCGCTGCTCTTCACCATCCCGATCTTCACCTATTCGCCGATGGGCGGGTTGTTCACACCGCCCGCGCCGCCCTTCGGGCTGGAACTGGATCTGTGGCTGTTTATCCTGGGCAGTGCCGCGATTGTCTGGCCAAGCTGGCCGTTCTTTGTAGCCGCCTGGCGGGCCTTGCGCAACGGCATCCTGAACATGGCGGTGCTGGTCGTGCTATCGGTCGGCACCGGCTATTTCTTCAGTGTCGGATCGACCTTCTTTTTTCCTGGCGTGCAGTTCTACGAAGCCGTGGCGGTGTTGCTGGTCTTCATCCTGCTGGGCCATTGGCTTGAGATGCGCGCGCGCGCTGGTGCGTCCGCCGCGATCCGGGCGCTGCTTGATCTGGCACCGCCGATGGCGATTGTCATCCGTGACGGGCAGGAGGTCGAGGTGCCTACCTCTGAAGTGCTGGAGGGCGAGATCGTGCTGATCCGCCCCGGCAACAAGATCCCCGTCGACGGCGAGGTGGTCGAGGGCACGTCGCTGGTGGATGAATCCATGCTGACGGGTGAATCCATGCCGGTGAACAAGGCCGTGGGCGATACCGTGATCGGCGCCACGATCAACAAGAGCGGCAGTTTCCGCTACCGCGCCACCAAGGTCGGGGCCGATACCGCGCTGGCGCAGATCGTCAAGCTGGTGCAGGAGGCGCAGAACTCCAAGGCACCCGCGCAGCTTCTGGCTGACAAGGCGTCGCAATGGCTGGTGCTGATCGCCATCGTGATCGGGCTTGCCACTTTCGCGGTCTGGTTCTGGTGGATTGGCTCGCCGCTTTTGTTTGCGCTGACGCTGACGATCACCGTTTTCGTCATCGCCTGTCCCGATGCGCTGGGGCTGGCCACGCCGATGGCGGTGATGGTTGGCACCGGCCTGGGGGCGCAGAACGGTATCCTGTTCAAGAACGCGGGTGCTTTGGAAGACGCGACCAAACTTGATGTGATCGTCTTCGACAAGACCGGCACGCTGACCATGGGTCAGCCGCGCGTGGTCGAGGTGGTGGCCGGTGAGGGCAGCGTGGAGGATGATGCGCTGCGGGCCGCGGCAGCGGTCGATCGCGGTTCCGATCACCCGCTGGCACTGGCCATTGTCGAGCGCGCCGTTGACCTTGACGTGCCAAAGACCACGACGTTCCTGAACCTCGAAGGCCGGGGCGCGCGCGCCGAGATCGCAGGCAAGACCGTGCTGGTCGGTAACCGGCGTCTGATGGACGAGGAGGGTATCGACATCGGCCCCCTGACCGCCGAGGCAGAGCGCCTCAAGGGCGAGGGTCGCACCGTGGTGCATGTGGCGCAGGCGGGCCGGATGCTGGGCCTGATCGCCATTGCCGATGCACCGCGCCCAAGCGCGATGGCCGCCGTGGCCAAGCTGCGCGAACGCGGCGTCGAGGTGGCGATGCTGACCGGCGACAACGAAGGCACCGCGCGCCGCATCGCGGGCGAGTTGGGCATCGACATGGTGCTGGCTGATGTGCTGCCGGGCCAGAAGGCCGAGAAGGTGAAAGAACTTCAGGCGCAGGGCAAGAAGGTCGGCATGGTCGGCGACGGCGTCAATGATGCACCCGCGCTGACCCAGGCCGATGTCGGCTTTGCCATCGGTGCGGGCACGGATGTGGCAATGGAAAGCGCCGACGTCGTGCTGATGAAAAGTGATCCCTACGACGTCGTGGGCGCGATCGAGCTGTCGCGCGCCACCCTGCGCAAGATGCACCAGAACCTGTTCTGGGCCGTGGCCTACAACGTGATCGCCTTCCCGATGGCGGCGGGCGTGTTCTATCCGTTGATCATCAGCCCCGCGGTGGCAGCCCTTGCCATGTCGGGCAGCTCGGCGCTGGTGGCGGTCAACGCGCTGTTGCTGAAACGCACACGGCTCGAAGGTCTTGGCGCCGTCAAGGGCGGTGCCAGCGCTGCACCGACGGGCCAGAACCCGATTCACGCGTCACATTCATAGAAATCACATCGAACGAGGGGGACTCGAGATGTCTGATACATCAACCAAAACACCGGACGGGCAGGGTATGGCGGCGCGGTTTCCCACCGCCTATTCCATCCTGTTCGGTCTGATCATCATCGTCGCCGCGCTGACCTGGATCATCCCGGCAGGTCAATATGATCGCGCGATGAACGAAGAGGTCGGCCGCGAGATTGCCGTGCCGGGCACCTATCAGACGGTCGAGGCCAATCCGCAGGGGTTCATCGACGTGATGCTGGCCCCGGTGGCGGGGTTCTATGATCCCGACAGCTACGGCGCCAATGCCATCGACGTCGCGCTGTTCGTGCTTCTGTTGGGCGGGTTTCTGGGCGTGGTGAACGCGACTGGTGCAATCGACACCGGCATCAAGACCACGATGGTGCGCCTCAAGGGGCGCGAGATATGGATGATCCCGATCCTGATGTCGCTCTTCGCGCTGGGCGGCACGACCTATGGCATGGCCGAGGAAACGCTGGCGTTTTATGCGCTGCTGATCCCTGTGGTGATCGCCGCCGGTTATGATTCCGTGACCGGCGTGGCGATCATCCTGATCGGTGCCGGGATCGGCACGCTGGGATCGACGATCAATCCCTTTGCCACGGTGATCGCGTCGGACGCGGCGGGCATCCCGTTCACGGATGGTATGGCATTGCGTCTGGTGCTCCTGCTGGGCGGCCTTGCGATCTGCGTCGCCTACGTCATGCGCTATGCGGCGAAGGTCAAGGCCGACCCGGCCCGGTCCGTCGTCGCCGCGCAACGCGACAGCGACCGGCAGTTTTTCCTGAACGACACGGATGCGGAGGCCAGCGAACCAAAGCTGAGCGGCACACAGAAACTGGTTCTGGTCCTGTTTTTCGCGACCTTTGCCGTGATGATCTGGGGCGTGTCCAGCCAGGGATGGTGGATGGCCCGGATGGGCGCGCTGTTCTTTGGCATGGCCATCGTCGTCGGGCTGGTCGCGCGTATGGGTGAAAAGAAGCTGACGTCGACCTTTGTGGATGGCGCCAAGGATCTGCTTGGTGTGGCGTTGGTCATCGGTCTGGCGCGCGGCATCGTTGTGATCATGGAACAGGGCCTGATTGCGGACACGATCCTGAACAGTGCCGCCGACACGCTGGGTGGCCTGCCCCAGATCGCGTTCATCAACCTGATGCTCTGGATTGAAATCGGGATGAGTTTTCTTGTGCCCTCGTCGTCCGGCCTTGCCGTCCTGTCGATGCCGATCCTTGCACCCTTGGGCGATTTCGCGGGGGTCAACCGTGACCTTGTGGTGACAGCTTATCAATCCGCAAGTGGCCTCGTGAACCTGATCACGCCCACCTCTGCGGTGGTGATCGGCGGTTTGGCCATCGGGCGCGTGTCGTTTGACCGCTGGGTCGTCTTCGTCTGGCCTCTGCTGCTGATCCTCGTCGTCTTCATTTCGGCCGGGATCAGCCTGGCCGCCATTCTCTGACTTAAAAAGGAGGCATCCCAGATGTCTGAACTGAAATTGGGCGTTCATTCCGAAACCGGCACATTGCGGCAGGTGATCGTCTCTCCACCCGGTCTGGCGCATCGCCGCCTGACACCTGACAACCGCGAGCATCTGCTGTTTGACGATGTGTTCTGGGTCAAACAGGCGATCAAGGATCACGCCGTCTTTTCCGACATCATGCGCGGCGAAGGGATCGAGGTGTTGGACGCGATGACGCTGCTGGGCGAGACGCTGGACATATCCGACGCGTGCAAATGGGTTCTTGACCACCGCATCACCCGCAATGACGTCGGCGTGGGGATGCGGGACGACCTGCGTGCCTGGATGGAGGGCCTGCCCGGTGCGGAACTGGCCCGCTTGCTGGTCGGCGGCATCCGGGTGGACGATCTGCCCTTCACGCCCTCCGGCATGTTCGGCAGCTACCTTGGCCCGCACGGTTTCGTGTTGCCGCCGCTGCCGAATTTCATCTTTACCCGCGACAATTCGGCCTGGGTTTATGGCGGGGTCAGCCTGAACCCGATGCATTTTGCGGCACGGCGGCCCGAGACGCTGTTAATGGCGGCCGTCTATCGATTTCATCCGAAATTTGCCGGTCAGGCGCGCGTTTGGTTCGGCGATCCGACGCGCGAGTTCGGCACCGCCACGCTGGAGGGCGGCGACATCATGCCCATCGGGCACGGTGTCGTCATGGTCGGCATGGGCGAACGAACGACCCCGCAGGCGGTGGGCCAGTTGGCCGAAGCGCTGTTCGAGGGTGGCGATGTGACGCGCGTCATCGCCTGCCAGATGCCCAGCTCGCGCGCAGCGATGCATCTGGACACGGTGTTTACCCATTGCGGCGGCGATGTCGTGACCACGTTCAAGGAGGTGGCGGATGCCATCACCTGCTACGACCTGCGCCCCGGTCAGGGCAAGGCGGCGCTCGATATCCGCCGCGATGCCCGCCACCTGTTCGAGATCACCGCGGAAATTCTGGGCCACAAGAAACTGCATCTGGTGCCAACGGGCGGGGCCGATGCCGCCGAGCAATCGCGCGAGCAGTGGAATGACGGCAACAACGTGCTGGCGCTGCGCCCCGGCGTCGTCATCGGTTACGACCGCAACGACGACACCAACGCCGCCCTCAGGCAAGCCGGGATCGAGGTGCTGGCCATTCCCGGCGCCGAACTGGGCCGGGGCAGGGGCGGCAGCCACTGCATGAGCTGCCCGACGATCCGCGACGCAATCTGAAACACCCGACGACAAGGAAATCCCATGTCCTACAACCTGAGAAACCGCCATTTTCTGGCCCTGCGTGACTTCACGCCGCAGGAAATCGGCTTTTTGCTGAAACTTTCCGCCGACCTGAAGGCGGCGAAATACGCCGGCACCGAAGTGCCGCGCCTGACCGGCAAGGAAATCGCCCTGATCTTTGAAAAAGACAGCACCCGCACCCGCGTCGGCTTTGAGGTGGCGGCCCACGATCAGGGCGCACATGTCACTTACCTCGGGCCATCGGGGTCACATCTGGGCAAGAAGGAAACCGTCAAGGACACCGCGCGCGTGCTGGGCCGGGTCTATGACGCGATCGAATATCGCGGATTTGGGCACCCGATTGTCGAAACGCTGGCGCAATATGCCGGTGTGCCGGTTTACAACGGGCTGACGGATGAATTTCACCCGACCCAGATCCTTGCCGATTTCCTGACCATGCAGGAACATTCCGACAAGCCGCTGCGCGAGATCGCCTATTGCTTCATGGGCGACGCGGGCAACAATATGGGCGACAGCCTGCTGATCGGCGGGGCCAAGATGGGCATGGATGTGCGCCTTTGTGCACCCAAAAGCCTGTGGCCCGCGCAAGCGATCCGGGACGAAGCCGATGCCATCGCCGCGCAGACCGGCGCGCGTATTATGCTCACCGAGGACGTGGACGCCGCCGTAGCAGGCGTCGATTTCATCTATACCGATGTCTGGCTGTCGATGGGCGAATCCAAGGACAAGTGGGACGAGCGCATCCGCCAGTTGCTACCCTATCAGGTGAATGCCGACGTGATGGCGAAAACCGGCAACCCGCGCACGAAGTTCATGCATTGTCTGCCCGCTTTCCACAACGCCGAGACCGAAACCGGCGCCGAAATCGCCAAGCATTTCGACATCACGGCGATGGAAGTGACCGAGGAGGTGTTCGAAAGCCCGGCCTCGATCGTGTTTGATCAGGCCGAAAACCGGTTGCACACCATCAAGGCGGTGCTCGTCGCCACGCTGGGGAGCTAACCCATGCTGGTCGTTGCAGCTTTGGGGGGAAATGCATTGTTGCGCCGGGGTGAGCCGCTTACGGCGCAGGCACAGCGCGCCAACGTGGCCGCCGCCGCGCAGGCGCTGGCGCAGATCATCAGGGCGGGTCATCGATTGGTAGTCACCCACGGCAATGGCCCGCAGATCGGCCTGCTTGCATTGCAGGGTGCGGCCTATAAACCCGATGAGGTGTTCCCGCTGGACGTGCTGGGGGCGGAAACCGACGGCATGATCGGCTATATGATCGAACAGGCGCTAGAAAACGCGCTGGGCCATGACCGCCCGGTCGCGACCTTGCTGACGCAGGTCGAGGTCGATCCCAAAGATCCCGCCTTTGACACCCCGACCAAGTTCATCGGCCCGGTCTATGACAAGGCCGAAGCAGAACGGCTGGCGCAGGCGCGCGGCTGGAACATCGCCGCCGATGGGCCGCATTGGCGGCGCGTGGTGCCATCACCGATGCCCAGCGACATTCCCGATTTGCGGGTGCTGGAGCTGCTGATCGGTCATGACGTGACGCTGATCTGCGCGGGCGGTGGCGGCATTCCGGTCGTCCGGCGCGCCGATGGATCGCTGATCGGGATCGAGGCGGTGATTGACAAGGATCACGCGACGGCCCTTCTGGCGCACAAGCTTCATGCCGACGCTTTGCTCTTGCTGACGGATGTCGAGGCCGTGTTTCGCGATTTCGGCACGGATGCGCAGGCGCCAATAGCGCGGCTGACACCCGAGGATGCCACGCGCCTGAACCTGCCCGACGGGTCGATGGCGCCCAAAGTGGCCGCCGCCGCGTCATTCGCGTCAGGTGGGGACCGTTTCGCCTGCGTGGGCAGGCTGGATGATGCACTGGCCATGCTGGACGGGCGCGCTGGCACGACGATCGCCGACGATGGACGGTTGTAGCAAGGGCGCAGGGTCTGCCCTGCGCCCCAAATCCCGATCAGCCCTGCAGAAACGCCCCGATCCCAAGTGCGGCGTTGGTGCGCGAAATTGATGCGGCCCCGTCGGCTTCCGCCTTGGTCAGGGCGCGGATCGCGTCGATGGTTTCGGGGATCACGATGGCCTGATTATCGACCATGTAGGCATAGAACAACTCGTCGCCCTCGACTTTCAGCATGTCCTCCCATAGGGCGACCTCATAGAGACTGTCGTTGGGGCGTCCGAAATCGGCCATCATTTCCTTGACTGCGTTGATCGCGCCCAGCCCGTCCGCCATCCGTATCAGGGCAATGCGCGACGATGCGCGGAACGCCTCCAGCACCTCGTCCTTGGTGGCCTTGCGCGGCATCTTGACCGACCAGTAGTGCAGGTGCGCAAGCGTTTGCGGCACCTTCACTGCCATCGTGATCACGTCAAGGCCGGGATCGACGCTTTGTGCATCGGGGCCTTGGTGGCTGGGGATTTCGGGTTCGGGAACAAGGGTATTCATGATCCCGCCCAAATGGCTTTCCCACGGGTCAGTGGCACGGCGCAGCAGCGTTCCGCGCGCCGAGCCAAGTAATCCAGCAACTTTCAGGGCAGTGAGGGTGCGCACAATCGAGGTCGTGTTGCACGACACGACGCGGGTGCTGTCACGACCAACCGCACTGGCATAATTTGCTTCGGACACAAAGGAATGGCCGGTCACGCCATGTTTTTCGCCGCCATGAACGATGAACCGGATGCCCTTGTCCCGATAGGTTGCGACATTTTGCGCGGCAATCTTTTTCGGTGTGCAATCAATGACGATATCGGCCGCTGCAAGCAGATCATCAAGCCCGCCTGCGATGTCGAGACCGGCGGCCTTCATCGCCGGTGCGCGGTCCGGGGCGGCGGCATAAAGCGCGAAACCCTTGGTGGTGGCCATCCGGGCGCGCCAGTCGGCGGTGACGTCCGCCACGCCGATCAGGTCCATGTCATCCTGGGCCGCAACCGCGTTTGCCACCCGTTTGCCGATCACGCCATAGCCGTTCACGGCCACTTTGATAGGTTTTTTGTCTGTCATGATGTGGGTTCGCTATCTGTTTGGGATGTTATGCTTTCGGCTTCGCTGATGTAGTCGCGGGTCAGGGGAACGGTGTCGCGGCGTTTGGCAAGCTGGATCTGGAAGACCATCAGGCGCCCATTCCTGAACGCCATTTCGCAGACCGCCAGATAGAATTCCCACATGCGGCAGAACCGCTCGTCATAAAGCGCGCGCGCCGCCTGGCGCTCGGCGGCGAAACGTTCCGACCAGTGGCGCAGGGTTTGCGCGTAGTGCAGGCGCAAAACTTCGACATCCGTGACCCACAGCCCTGACCGTTCCGCAGCGGCGATGGTTTCGGACAGTGTCGGCAGATAGCCGCCGGGAAAGATGTATTTGCGGATCCACGGATCGCTGCCGCCGATGGGTTCCATCCGGCCAATTGCGTGGACAACCGCGACGCCATCGGGTTTGAGAGACCGCTGCACGGTCTTGAAAAATGCACCAAAACCGCTGCGGCCCACATGTTCGAACATGCCCACCGACACCAGACGGTCATACTGGCCGCTTTCCTGGCGATAATCCCGCTGTTCGAAACTGACGCGATCGGACAGGCCCGATTGCGCGGCGCGGTCGCGGGCGGCGGCAATCTGTTCGCGCGACAGGCTCAGGCCGGTAACGCGGGCGCCGTGTTGCTGCGCAAGCTCCATCGCCAGCCCGCCCCAGCCCGACCCGATATCGAGAACCTCAAGCCCGGGTTGCAGCAGCAGTTTGGCCGCGATGTGCTTTTTCTTGAGCGTCTGTGCCTCGTCCAGCGTTTCGGTGCCTGTGGGGAAATAGGCGCAGGAATATTGCCGGTCCGCATCAAGAAAGAGGTCATAAAGCGCGGTCGAAATGTCATAATGATGCGCCACATTCGCATGTGACCGCTTGATCGGGTTGTGATGCAGGCTGCGGGTGCGGATCGCGTCCAGCCAGCGGAGCAGGCGGCTACCGGGCAATGCATCGACTGCATCCATATCGGATGTGCACATGGCAAGGAAATCGCGCAGGCTGCCGGATTCGATGCGCAGTGTTTCATCCATATAGGCTTCACCAAGGGCAAGACTGGGGTTTGCAAGCAGGCGCGCGGGCAGCTTTCTGTCGGTCAGCCTGATAGAAACGGCAGGGTTGCCGCCGGGGCCAAAATGCCATGTTTCGCCGTAAGCGTCGTTCACCGTCAAACGACCGCTGTGCACAATGCGGCGCAGCAACTTGGCGAGCAACCACATCGCTGCCCGGCCCGGCGCAAAACGCCCGCTGCGCGCGTGCCCGCCCTGTAGTTCAAGGCTTTCGTCAGGAGAGGTTTCACTGTTGGACATGATTACTTGCTCCGTTTCAATTCCTTTGTATGACGGCAAAAACCATCGTTACCCATAAAAGACGAACGATGATGTGGTTCATTACAGGACGCATTTTTATCACATTAGCACGTGACCGTAAAACAAGCCCCATGCAGCAACGCACCGCAACGATGCCGCTGTCACCCGTCAGGGCGTTTGGCGGTGTCACAGTCGCAATCAAGATAGCCATGCACGGGACAGGTCTGACACATCTGTTCCAACCTTGTTTTCAACGCCTGCCTGCCCCGGTGAAGGCGCACCGTCAGGTTGTTCAGCGTGATACCAAGGTCTTTGGCAACGGCGTCGCGCGGTTGTTCCTCTAGATCGACGCGCCGGATCACATCGGCATATTCCGGCCTGAGTGTCGGCAAAAGCGCGTAAAGGCAGGCACACACCGCGTCATCGATTTCCTCGTCAAAACCATCCTGGATGCCGTCCAGGTCTGTTGGGGCCATCACCACCTCGGTGCGACGCTGCCGCAAAGACTTGCGGCCGTGGTCGGCGATTGCCGTTGCAAGGATCTGGCTAAGCCAGCCACGCACCGCATGCACATCGCGCAGTTGCGAGGACCGGTCGATGGCACGCAGCATGAAGGCTTGCAGGACATCTTCCGCGGCCTCGGGATCGCCCAGCCGACGGCGCAGAAAATTCAGGATTTTCTGCCGCCCTTCGGTCAGGGCGTGGCGCACAGCAGCATCCGTGTCCTTGACGGCTGGGTCGGGCCGGTCTGATTCGGGCACGCAATTTCTTTGGATATGTTTCATCAAACACCTCTTTTGAACAAGACGCCCTGATGCTGGAAACGTTACACCGACAGGTGCCATGCCTGACGTGGGGGCACGTCCGGCCAGCGGTCCTGGCAAGTGTAAGGTCTGCGCGGTCGCGCCGTCCTTTCCTTGGCCAGCGTCACGCAAAGGCAAATTCACCGTCCCAGGCCGGCACATCGCAAGACCCGCGCTCCCCCCGCTTTTGATCTTAAAAAGGAAAGTCCGATGTCGCCGACAGTCGTCACCAAAATCGTTCTGGCCATGCTCTTGTGGGCGGCCTGTTTTCCGCTGATCACCGTCGGGCTGATATACGCGCCACATCTGTCCTTTGCGACACTGCGCGCGGTTCTGGCGGGGGCTACCCTTGTCGGGCTGGCAATGGCATTGGGGCGGCCATTTCCCCGTGGGCGGCGCATGTGGATGACATTGGCTGTCGTGGGGTTTGGGGCGACAAGTCTGGGGTTTCTGGGCATGTTTCACGCGGCCGAGTTCGTGTCGCCCGGACTGGCCACGGTGATTGCCAACACCCAACCCCTGCTTGCGGCGATGCTGGGTGTCGCCTGGCTGGGCGAACGTTTGGCCAGAGTTGGCTGGATCGGTCTTTTGATCGGCTTTGCGGGGATCCTTGTGATCGCGTTGCCGCGCTTGCTTGCCGGTGGGCAAGACGGGTCTGCCATCGGATTTGCCTATATCGTGCTGGCTGCGGCGGGGGTGACGATCAGCAACGTGGCGATCAAATCCATCGCCGGTCAGGTTGACGCGATCTATGCGATGGGGCTTCAGTTGCTGATGGGCAGCGTGCCGCTCGCCATCGCCGCCGCCCTGCTGGAGGATCAAAGCACGATCGTGTGGAACACGACGTTTACCTTGTCGCTGCTGGGCCTGGCGCTGTTTGGGTCGGCGCTGGTCTACTGGCTTTGGTTTTCGGTCCTCGAGGCGGTGGCGCTCAATCGTGCGATTGTGTTCAGTTTTCTGGCGCCGATTTTCGGTCTGACAATTGGTGCGCTGTTCTTCGCAGAGCGGCTGTCAGGCATTCAGTTTTTCGGCATCGCGCTGGTTATTCTGGGGATCGTTTTTGTCAACCTGAAAGGCGCAGCGGGCGATCAACATTGAAAAATCGCGGCAAACTGTTAGAATTGTCAGGTGCGTCGCGACCTTTGGGATCGACCATGGACGTGGCACAGCCAAGCGGAAGTTTGCCGCATTTTTCAGGGCCGGTCTTGCAAGTGACGCCGCGAAGGCGCAGGGATTGACCCGCATCGGTCAATGATTAGATATGTGACACATTGGCGCCCACCGCGAAACTATTGGAAAGGGCTGGGCCATCATGGCAAAGCAAGGCACACACAAGCCCGAGATATCGGACGCCGTTACAGAACGTGCGCTGCTGGACGGGCGCGGCGCGTTCATGGGGTTTCTGGTCAAACGGCTTGGCAATCGCGCAGATGCCGAGGACGTGCTGCAAGATTTCTGCATCCGCGTGCTGGCGCGCAAGGATCAACTGCGTGACGCCGAGCGTATGGATGCCTGGCTTTATACGATCCTGCGCTCTACCTTGAACGACCACTATCGCAAGGGGACCAGACGCAACCGTTTGGCCGCAGCGGCCGCGCGCGAACCCGAAGAATGGATCGCCGATGCCCCGGCGCAGATGGCGCGCCTTTGCAACTGCCATTCGGGCCTGATTTCAGAATTGCGCCCGGCAGAGGCAGAACTGATCCGGCGGATTGATTTTGGCGAAGAAGAGCGCGAAGCCGTGGCCGCTGATCTGGGGCTGAACCGCAACGCACTTGGCGTCCGGCTACACCGCGCCCGCGCGTCCTTGCGTGATGCCCTGATCCAACATTGCGGCGCATGTTGTCAGGGTGATCGCGACGATTGTTCCTGCCCGCCCGAGGGCTGCGAAAACGGCACCCACGAAACCGACTGCGAAGACGTTTCCCAAAATACCTGATCGCGGCGCGCTCCGGTTTGTAACGATTTCGACTATCCAGCGTCTTGTTCTGTGACTGCGCCCAAACGCGCAACCGCAGGAGTAGCCGACCCATGCCACCGATTACGACGGAATCGCGCGCAGGCGAGCCACGGCAACCATCGAGCGATGCCGATCTTGCCGCACTGTTTGCAAGACTAAGCTGCGCCTGTGCAGACAGCGCGGGGCATTCAGACGCACCGATGGCGCGGGCATTGTTCCTGCGTGTGGACGGGAAAAGCCAACCGATCAGGGATGCGGCCGACGCTTTGGGCATTGCTGCGGGCGATGCTGCCTATCTCCTCGCCGGATTGCGCAGGGATGTCGTGCAGGAACTCATACTTTTATTGAATGAAACACAACCTTTCAAAGAAGCCACCACGCACAGGGATGCAGATGATGACTAAGAGTCTCAGTCGCGCAAAGGCGACGCCGAAACGACCCGCCGAAAAAGTATTCGATCACGCGCAGACGGGCGCGCCAGGGCCATATGCCCGCGATGCCTTTGAACGCTGGGTGCTGTTCGCCGATGTGCTGCGCGAACGTGCCGACAACATGATCGCGCATGAACGGCAGGGAATGCCGCCGCTGCTGGATTTCGACTACGAGCAGGTGCTTGATGCGCGCAATTTCGAAAGGCCCGCCAACTATGCGCTGCTGCGGATTACGCGGATCGGCGAGGATTGCTGGGATGATTGCGTCGACATGGCGAAACCGCCGGTGATCGTCATTGATCCGCGCGCGGGGCATGGCCCCGGCATTGGCGGTTTCAAGCGCGACAGCGAGGTCGGCATGGCCATGCACGAAGGCCACCCGGTCTATTTCGTAATCTTTTATCCCGAACCGATGCCCAATCAGACCCTTGCGGATGTGCATTATGCCCTGCGCGACTTTGTCAAAGAGGTCGCGCGCCGCCACCCCAACACCGCGCCTGTGCTTTATGGCAACTGTCAGGCCGGTTGGGCGGCGACGCTGCTGGCGGCGGATTGCGAGGGGCTCACGGGGCCGATCGTGCTGAACGGATCGCCGCTTAGCTATTGGTCGGGCGAGGCGGCAAGCAGTCCGATGCGGATGATGGGGGCGCTGACCGGCGGGGCCTGGGCCGCGCATATGATTTCCGATTTGGGCGATGGGCGTTTTGACGGCGCCTGGCTGGCGCAAAATTTCGAAAGCCTGCAACCCGAAAAGGCGATCTGGGACAAATATGCCAATCTCTTTGCCCACGCCGATACCGAACCCGCGCGGTTCCTTGAATTTGAACGCTGGTGGAATGGCTATTATACGCTCAGCCGTGCGGAAATCCTTGGGATCACGCAAAACCTGTTTATTGGCAACCGGTTGGAACAGGGCGAGATGCAACTGGATGCCCATTGCACGGTCGATCTGAAACGGATCGCCAATCCGATCATCATATTCGCCTCCGAGGGCGATAATATCACGCCACCCGAACAGGCCTTGGGCTGGATTGCCAAACTCTATCCCAATACCAACGCGCTCAGGGCTGCGGGACAGCGCATCGTCTATATGACGCACGCGCATGTTGGGCATCTGGGTATCTTTGTGTCCGGTTCTGTCGCCCGGCTTCAGCATCGCGCGATACTGGAAAGTCTGGATGAAGTGGACGCACTTGCGCCCGGTCTCTACGAGATGGTGATCGATAATCCATCGGGTGATCCCGACTGCAAGGCGGGTGATTACAGCCTGCGCTTTCTGGCGCGCGAGGTGGATGACCTGCGCATTGCATCCGGCGATGCGGCACTACAGCAGGTCGCCCGCGTTTCGCGAATTAACGAAGCGGCCTACGCAAGCTTTGTCAGTCCTTGGTTGCAGGCCGCGACCACCCCGGCCAGCGCCGCTGCCCTGCGCGCGCTGCATCCGATGCGCTGGACGCGAACGATGTTTTCCGCACAGGTGAACCCTTGGATGGCGTTGGTTCAATCCAGCGCTGCGGCAATTCGCAAGACCCGCACGCCGTTGCCCGACGACGATCCGGCCATTCTTGCCGAACGCGCGCTACTTGCCCGCACGGGCGAGGTGCTGGGCAATTGGCGCAAGGGCCGAGATGCATGGGTCTCGCTTGTTTTTGGCGCGGCTTTTGCCACCCCCTTTGACATTTTCACAACCACTCAGGCGGACCCTTCGGACGCCGCATCAAGCAAGGAGTAAAACGATATGCAATCGCTTGTTGAAAACGGGTTTCCGCTGCTTTTGATCGGCGCGGCGCTGGCCGTATACCCATTCGGTTACGGTTGGCAAAAACGCACCGCCCCGGCCAAACGCCATAAAGCGCACGACCAGCCAGGCGGCCCCCCTGCAAACCCTGATGCAGCGCCCAAAGATGCCTGACTTTGTCGAATGTTGCGATCCGGCTGAAATGCTGGATCTGTCCGGTCGCAAGGGGCTGGTCGTGGGCATTGCAAACGAACGCAGCCTAGCCTGGCCCGCCGCAATGCATTTCCGGCAGGCCGGTGCCGAACTTGCCATCACCTATGTCGATGAACGCGCCAAACCCCATGTGACCCCTTTGGCCGAGCGACTGGATGCGCCGATCCTGCTGCCCTGCGATGTGAACCTGCCACGCGATCTGGATACCGTATTCGATGCGATCAAGGACCGCTGGGGAAAGCTGGACTTCATCCTTCATGCGGTGGGCAGCGTGCCGCCCGCCGACCTGCATGGCCGCCTGACCGATTGTTCTGCGGCTGGGTTCGCCGAGGCGATGACCGTGTCGGTTCATTCCCTGATCCGCATGGCGCATCTTGCCGAACCGCTGATGGCAAAGGGTGGCAGCCTGATGACACTCAGCTATCTGGGCGGTGAACGTGTGGTGGAAAACTACAACGTGATGGGCCCGGTCAAGGCCGCGCTCGAAGCCACGGTGCGATATCTGGCGCATGAATTGGGCCCCGCCAACATCCGCGTCAACGCCATTTCGGCAGGGCCGGTGCCGACCCGTGCGGCCTCTGGTCTGACCGGCTTTGCGGCACTCCTTGAGGCGACGGCGCGTGCCGCCCCCCTACGCCGCAACATCGAGGCCGACGAGGTGGGCCGGACCGCCCTGTTGTTCGCCAGCGATTATACCAGCGCGATCACGGGCGAGGTCTTGCATGTCGATGCAGGTCTCCACATCGAAAGCGCTGTCACCAAGGCCGCGACGCGGCCCAGATCGGAGGCGATATCATGAGCCAGACAGGAAGCACGCCCAAATCACCCCAGGCGAACGGGCGCCGCGATTTCATTTATTATGCGACGGCGGGGGCGGCAACGGTGACCGTCGGTGCCGCCGTCTGGCCGCTGGTCAATTCTATGAACCCGTCGGCCGATGTGACCGCTTCGGGGACCGTCAGGGTTGATTTGTCTGCGGTCGAAACCGGCCAACGCATCACCATAAACTGGCAGGGCCGTCCGGTCTTTGTCTGGCGCCGGTCGGCCAGCGCCATCGAAAGGGCGCGGGCCGACGATCTTGATCTTGAAGATTACATCGACCCTGTCGATCGGGCACGCGAAAATCCCAACCAAACCGGCGACTTGCCGGCGCTGGATGAAAACCGGACGGCGGACGCCGCTGGCGAATGGCTTGTTGTCATCGGCATCTGCACCCATCTTGGTTGTGTCCCACTGGGTCAGGATGGGTCGACGGTTGGTGACTTCGGCGGATGGTTCTGCCCCTGTCACGGATCGCATTATGATACGTCGGGGCGGATCAGGCAGGGGCCAGCCCCGCGCAATCTTGATATTCCGCCCTACACGCTGGACGCGGATTTGCAGCTTGTGATCAACGGTTGAAACACTGGCCTGCCCGAACGCAATAAGGAGAGAACAACATGCAAGCCAAGGATATCATGACAACATCGGTCATCTCGGTTCCGCTGGATGGCACGATCGCGGATGCGGTGCGCCTGATGCTTGATCATCACGTCAGCGCCTTGCCGGTGGTTGATGCGGCGGGCAATCTCAAGGGGCTGATCAGCGAAGGTGATCTTATGCGGCGCGTGCGTGAAACCGACGACAAGCGCCGGTCCTGGTGGCTCGAGGTGCTGGGCGGGATGCGCGAAACCGCGCAGGATTTCGTTCAGATCAACAGCCACCATGTCAACGACGTGATGACGCGCGACGTCGTTTCCATCGCGGAAAACACGCCAGTCGGCGAGATCGCGCGCCTTCTGGAAAAGAACCGGATCAAGCGTGTTCCAGTGCTGCGCGCGGGTCAGGTGGTGGGCATTGTCAGTCGGGCAAACCTGCTTCATGCGCTCTCGGCGCTGCCGGATGATGCCCTGCAAACACCGACAGAAGATGATCGCGTGCTGCGCACCGATATTGCCCAAGCCCTGAAAGAGGTTCCCGGCGCGGCGGTGAACCTGATCAACTACACCGTGGAAAAGGGGCATGTCGCCGTCTGGGGCGTTGCCGACAGCGACTTTGAGGAAAACGCGATCCGCGTTGCGGTCGAAAATGTCCCCGGCGTCCAGTCCGTCGAGATCAAGATGGGCCGGTTGCCCGCCTGGGCTTACGGAATCTGACCCCGGTTGCGCGGATTGCGACCGGACGGGCAGGGCGGTAAACCACGGTCATGAACGTCTTTCACCCAGCGTCCGAAGATAGACCATCGCTGGCAGAGGCGCGAACGGCGATCTGTGTGCCAAGGCTGGGCGACGCCCGCGGCGCGTTCCAACTGTTCGTCGAGGGGGACGTTCTTTTTGATGCGATGATTGCGGCGATCGAACAGGCGACCGAGGCGATCTCGATGGAATCCTACATCTTTGCCGCCGACGAGGTTGGCGCGCGCTTTGTTGCCGCGCTCGCGGCCAAGGCCCGCGCTGGTCTGGACGTTCGGGTGCATCTCGATGCCTTTGGGGCCGGTCAGCGAAAATTCGGCAAATTCAGGCGGGAACTGGAACAGGGCGGGGTGCAGTTTCGCTGGTTCCGGCCCTTGGACATGCGCCATCCGCTGCGATATTTCCAACGCAACCACCGCAAGCTGTTGGTTGTGGATGGGCGGACCGCGTTTCTGGGTGGGTTCAACATCCGCCGGCTGAACTCGCGGCGATTGCACGGCCCGGCCCGTCAGCGCGACACGCATCTGCGTGTGCTGGGTCCGTTGGCCGCGCTTGCGACGCGCCACTTTGACAGGCTTTGGCACGACGCACGCCCGCTTCCCGCCAGTGCCATCCCCGAAGAGGCCGAGGGGATCGAAGGGTTGCTGGTGCCAAGCTATTCGCGGCACTGCCAAAAGCGGCTGGCCTGCCTGCACGCGGGGCTGATCGACATGGCCCAAAGCGAGGTTTATCTGACCTCCCCCTATTTCGGTCCGGGCAGCGTGGTTGACCGTGCACTTCAGGTTGCCGCGCGCCGTGGCGTGGACGTCCGTCTGCTTGTTCCGCGCAAGAGCGATCCCTTGGTCGCGGGATGGGCGACGCGGGCGGCCTATGGGCAGCTATTGTCAGCGGGCGTGCGGATTTACGAATATCTGCCCCGCCCCCTGCATGCCAAGACATCGGTGGTTGATGCGGCCTGGTCGATTGTCGGATCGGCGAACCTTGATTACCGCAGCCTTTTCGTGAACCAGGAGCTGGTTCTGGTCGCGCGCGACCACGTTCTGGCCGGGAAATTGCAGGCGCAATATGTGACCGACCTTGCGGCTGCCAGGGAAATCACCCTTGCGGACTGGCACCGCCGGGGCTGGCGCGCGCGGCTGTTCGAGGCCGTCGGATGGGCCGCGCGGCGGCTGCTGTAACCTGCGATACCCGGCACTTGCCAGCCGCGATACCCGCCATTTTTCCAGACCCTGTAACGTTTTGCGCCGGCGCACGTCTATAGAGTGAAACCACAAAAGGGAGGTCCAGATGGACGACCGTTCAACGTTGCAGACACAAGACACAACCACGCACGCCGGATCGGGATGCTGTGGCGGCAAAGCCGAGGCGCAACCGCAAGCCACCGCCACACCGCCCGTTGCCCAGGACGACGACCGCGAACCCGTAAAGTCGGGCTGTTGCTGTAGCCAGAATTAGGGCGACGCGACTGCAGGATGGGTGTCCTGCGCCGATCGGGCGTTCATCCTGAATTGCAAATGCCCAGAGCGCGGTCGCGCTCTGGGTTGATCGGCGGCAAGAAAGGAAAAAGCCATGTTGCCTCTCCTCTATTTCACAGCCATTGCGGCGATCCTTTTTTTGGCCCTGCGCATGACCTGCGGCGCCTGCGTGATGGGCGCAGATACCGGATCAACCCATCCACGCATCCCCGTTGTGCCGCTGGGCTGGGCGCTCAGCCTGTTCCTGTTGGCGACCTACCTTGTCTGCGTCGCCTTCGATCTGATCTTTCCGGGCTACGCGATGTATCAGACATGGTCCGGTCTGCTGCCCGGTTTCGTTTGGTTGACACCGGCGGGCTTTCTCATTGGGCTGGTCGAAAGCTTCCTTTATGGCTGGTATGCCGCGCTGATCTTTGGCGGGCTTTACAACGCCTTCGCGGCCCGGGGCGTGCGGGCGTGATCGCCCTTCCTGCGTAAAGGCAGACGGTTGCGCCAGATCGCGTGTGGCCTATACTCGGCCCACGCAATCGGCGCTGGAATTCTTCCCAAGCTTGAAAAAAGGCGCAGGGCCAAAGCGGTGCGCGTGATAATTGAACAAACACCTTGAAGGAGAATCCAATGAGACTATCCGTACAAATTCTTGCAACCACAGCCGCACTGTTCGGCGCGGTTCCCGCAATTGCTGATAGCGACGGCACGAATACGGGAATAGCTATTGCGACCGGTCTTGTGATACCGCAGTTCGATGCCGTCGAAGGGCGCGCGCTTTTTGCATCCAAAGGCTGCGTCGTGTGCCACGCGATCAACGGGGTCGGTGGCGTGGATGCCCCGCCGCTGGATGCAGAATACATGGACCTGCCGATGAACCCGTTTGAATTTGCGGCGCGGATGTGGGCCGGTGCGGAATCGATGGTGGAATTGCAGCGTGACGAGCTGGGCGACGTGATCTACCTGACCGGTGAGGAACTGGCGTCCATCATCGCATTCGTGCACGATCCCGAGGAGCAGGCAATATTCTCCGAGGCCGATATTCCCGAAGAAATCGAAGCAATGATGGTTCACGCCGAGGAAGAAGAGGACGACGATCACGACTAGGGCCTGTCGTTAGCTGGTGGCCTCGCGTCAGGGGCCATTGGCCAACAAAAACGGAATTCCGAAACAGGCAGGACAGATCGCGGTGCAACAAGACCAAATGAAAAGTGACTACCGCGAAGGCTCGATCAGCCTTGGCGGTGCGGTGGCGATGGGCACGGGTGTGATGATTGGCGCCGGAATTTTTGCGCTGACCGGCCAGATCGCGCAGCTTGCCGGGCCGCTCTTTCCCATGGCCTTCGTGCTGGGGGCGATCGTGACGAGCTTCAGCGCCTACAGCTACATCAAGATGTCCAATGCCTGGCCCTCGGCGGGGGCATCGCGATGATCTTGCAGAAATGCTATGGATCGGGGGCGGTTGCGGCAGGCGCGGCGGTGTTGATGGCGCTGAGCATGGTGATCGCACAAAGCCTTGTGGCGCGGACCTTCGCCACCTACGTCCTGCGCCCGTTCGATATCACCTCGGGGCTGCTGATCCCCGTTCTGGCGGTCTTGGTGATCGTGTTTGCGTTCCTCGTCAATATCGCCGGGAACCGCTCTGTCGGGCTGTTTTCGCTGATCATGGCGGCGATCAAGATTGGCGGCATCGCGCTTTTTGGTGTCGCAGCACTCTGGACAAGCGGGTTTCAGTTCGCCGCCGCGTCAGAGACAGCCGAGTCCTTTGGCGTCGTGGGCTTCATCGCCTCTGTTGCGCTGGCGATCCTTGCCTTCAAAGGGTTCACCACAATCACCAACAGCGGCGGTGAAATCACCGATCCCCACCGTAACGTGGGCCGCACGATCATGATCTCGATCGCGATCTGCGTCGTGGTCTATCTGCTGGTGGCCTTTGGTGTGGGCGCGAGCCTGACAATTGATGAAATCATCGCCGCCCGCGACTATTCGCTGGCGCAGGCCGCCGAACCCGCCCTTGGGCAGGTCGGATTTTACCTGACCGTCTTGCTGGCGGCCGTGGCCACCGCGTCGGGCGTTCTGGCCAGCGTGTTCGCGGTGTCGCGGATGCTGACCATGCTGACCGACATGAAGATGATCCCGCACAGCCACCTTGGCATGTCCGGGGCGATCCAGCGCCACATGCTGGTCTATACGGTCGTGATCGCCTCGGCGCTGGCGGTGTTCTTCGATCTGGGCCGGATCGCTTCGCTGGGCGCGTTTTTCTATCTCATCATGGATATGGCCGTGCATTGGGGTGTCTTCCGCTACCGGCGCAAGGAGGTCGGGGCCGCGCCCGCGATCTTGCTGACGGCGCTTGCACTGGACGCCGTGGTTCTGGTGGCCTTTACCGCGATGAAACTGGAACGCGATCCCGCCATTGTGCTTTATGCGGCCATCGGAATCGCTGCGGTTTTTATCATCGAGCGTATATATCTGTCGCGCTGGTTGGCACCCGAAGCCGCACATGACCACTGATGCAACGGCGCGCCGCTTGCCGCTGCATCAGGGTCGGCGGGCAGGGATCGCAATGCTTGTCGCCATTGCCCTTGGCATGGCCGCTGCAAACTCGCCTCTGTCGGGCCTCTACGGCTTCATCCACCACTTTCCGCTGCGATTGGGCATTGCGCCCATCGTGATCGACGCGCCGCTGATCGACTGGATCAATCAGGGTCTTCTGGTCGTTTTTTTCTTTCACATCGGTCTTCATACCAAACAAGAGATGACAACAGGTGTGCTGGCCGCGCGGGGGCGGGCGATATTGCCAGCGGTGGCGGCGTTCGGCGGCATGGTTGTGCCGGCCGTGATCTTTCTGGCCTTCAACGCAGGCGAACCCGACGCGATGCGCGGCTGGGCGATTCCGATTGCGACGGATGTGGTTCTGGTGCTGGGCCTGATGTCGTTTCTGGGCGCGGCGGTGTCACCGGGTCTGCTGGCCTTCGTCACGGCCGTGGCAATCTTTGACGATCTGGGCGCGGTGCTGGTCATCGCCTTGTTTTATGGCGAGGCAGAGTTGGGCTGGTCGCTTGCCCTTGTCGCCATCGCGCTTGTCGGGCTAGGGATATTGAACCGGCGTGGCAGCAAGACAGGTGCTTTTTACCTGCTCTTGGGCACCCTGCTATGGATCGGTCTTGTCGTGTCTGGCCTTGAAGGGGCCGTGGCGGGGGCCATTACCGGGCTGGCGCTGCCACTCTCGGCATTCAAGCAGCGCACCGTCGAACGGGTTGAATATCGCATCGCACCCTTGGCGCTCTTCGTCGTCGTTCCGATTTTCGCGTTCTTCAATGCGGGGGTGCCGCTGGCATTCGCCTCCGAAAGTTGGTTGACCGACACGGTCGTGCTTGGGGTCGTTCTGGGCCTCGTGATCGGCAAGCCCCTGGGTGTCGCCCTGGGAACGGGGCTTGCGCTATGGGCCGGGCTGGGCACCCTGCCGTCCAAGACCTCCTTGCTGGATACCCTGTGTGCTGCGTTTTTTGCTGGCATCGGTTTCACGATGAGCCTGTTTATCGTCACCGCCGCGCTTGATGATCCCCTGCGCGCCGACCCGGCAAAGGTTGCCGTCATTTTGGGGTCAAGCGTTTCCGCTGTCCTTGCCAGCTTCGCGCTCTTGGCGTTGCGGCGCAGACGTTTGCCCTGACATGTCCTGCGATGTTCCATCCGGAAGCATGCAGGGCTGCCAGACCCAAAGGCGGTTCATCATCGCGTAAAGAAACGAGGCCGACCAGGCGATCAGCAATAGGCCGATCAGCGCCTCGACCCCCGTCAGAAACCGCAGATGCCCGATGGGAAAGATGTCGCCGATGCCCAGAGACGTATAGGTGATTGCCGAAAAGTAGTAGTAGTCGAGCATCGTCTTGATCGGCTCTCCGGCAAATGTTCCCAGGTTCAACCCGCGCTCTGCCAGGGCAAAGGCAATGGCGAACACGCCAACTTGCAGCATATGCACAACAAACAGCAGGGTCAAAACCGCCAGAACACGCATCGAGGGCCACATCGGGACGCGCGCCATCCCGCCACTGCACCACTTGAGCGCGGTCAGATGCATCACGGCGGTCACCAGAAATGCAAGCAGGGACAGGACAATTGAAAGAATCAAATTTGGGTTCCTCGTGTTTGATTGGGGGCGACTATAGACGTCGTTGGCGCTGTCAAACACAGCTGTCATCCTCCCATCTTGGGCGTGATGTCTGGTGGCACTCGTTCTGCAAGGCCGTGGACTCCTAGTCCAACCACTGGTATGATGCGTTATGGCACCAATGAGACGATTCCAGAATGTCGCGCCCGAAAGGCGCAGCGCGATCCTTGATGCGGGCGCGGCCGAGATTGCCGAACACGGGTTGGGCGGGGCGTCGATCAATCGCGTGATCGCAGCTGCGGGCCTCAGCAAATCGTCCTTCTATCACTATTTCGAGGGCAAGGATGACCTTTACGGCGCAGTCACGCAGCGCGCCCTTGATCAGCTTTTGGCGGCGATGGTGCCACCTTCGCTGCCCACGAATACAGATGAATACTGGTTGATGTGGGAAGGGATTTACAGCGGATTTCTGCGCCGCCAGTTGGCCGATCCGGTGCTGGCGGCATTGAACTGGAGCGCGATACAGTCCCGCGCCGATGGCACGCCACATCCGGCGCTGGATATTTTGGCGGGGCAGATGCGCCAATGGCTGTCGGCGATGATCGCGCAGGGGCAGGCGCTGGGCGCGGTGCGGACTGACCTGCCGCAAGACCTGTTGCTGGATGCGACCTTTGGGATGCTTGAAGGTGGTGACCGCTGGTTCGCGAGCCACTGGGACGACATGGCCGAAGACAAGGTAGACCCCGCCGCGGCGCGCATTGTGCGCCTGTTGCGTGATCTGACCCAACCGAGAGGAGATACCAAATGACAGATGTGACAATCATCCCCGACCGAAGCTTTGCCCGCCCGCTGAAACTGGCGATCCTGTTTTCCGTGCTGGGCGAGGCGGTGATCCTGCTGGTATGGGGCTTTTACCTGTTCCCCGAAGGCAGTTGGTTCAACAAGTTCATGTGGACCATTGTCTATTGCGGCCTCGGCATGGGCGGGGCCTTTGGGTCGGTTGTGGCACTTGGCCTGTTGGACCGGGTCGATGGCTGGCCTACGGTGGTGCTCAGCGCGCTGCTGTCAACGGTGATGCTTGGCCTGTTCTGCAACACGCTTTGCCTGCGGCTCGACATGACATTCGGCTATTTCGGCGCGCAGGGCGCGGGGCTGTTGTTCATGGCCAACGGCATCGCCATGTCCGCCATCGGCGGCGCGGTTCTGGGCTGGATGACCTTTACCGACACGGGACAGGCGTTTGGCCCCGCGTGGTTGAAATGATCAGGGCCGGGCAAGTGGTCCGGCCGGAATGCCCGGCCGGGCCAAAGCAAGGCTCAGGAACAGATTACCTGAGGATTGAAGGCCGCAAAAACCCCGGCCGGGTTTTCGCGTTGAACCCAGATGTGCAGGTCGTAGTGGGGGGCAAACCCGTGCGCCTCGTCGGCGTCCGTTCCCGCCGCATCGGCCATGCTATCCCAAGGCTGATCACCATACATCGGCGGATCATCATTGCCAGCCTCTGCCCAGGCAGCCTGGAAAATCAGGTTTTCAACCCCGACCAGTTCCAGCGAACCATCGGCCTGCGGTTCATACAGAAGGACCGACGGCGCGGCAAAGTCTGTGTTCATGCCGTTGCCGTTGACCGGCCCGTCGCCCGGGGGTGCCAGCCCCAGAAGGCCGGGGTGGACGTAGTGAATGCCCATTGCGCCCATTTCGGGCGGCAGGCCCTCGGCTGCGGCGCTGGTGCAATCGCCCGGTGGAGCCGGAAAGAACCCCTCGGCCAGCGCCACATTGACGTCCTGGTATTTTGCGGTTGCGGCTCGGATGGCCTCCAGCGGGTCGGCATCGGCAAGCGCTGCGCCGCCCAAGCCCCCGGCGGCGAGTATCAGAAGTGCGAGTCTCATTGGTCTCTCCCTGATATGGACAGCCCTGAAATGGGACATGCCCATTTTAAACATACTACAGACCCATGCACCGATCAAGAAATGCGGGCCATCGCGATCCGAAATCCACTTCAAAATGGAAGATGGTCAATATCGCCACAGAAAAGTACGACAGGTGGAGGCTTTCAATGACATCCGGCCAGCGTCTCTATCGTTTTGCCTTTCGCCCACTTGTGCGTGGTGCCGCCATGACGGCCATCAGGGGGCGCAACCGGCAGCGCGGCGACCTGAGCAAGGGGCGGTTCACACGGGGCGAAGTCCGCACGCTCCTGAATGACGCCTGGACCCGGTTCGAGGCGCACGCGGCCCAGATACCCCATGAAAAAGACGCCGGCGCGCGGCTGTGGTTGCTGAACGGCGCGCTGATCATCGGGGCCATTCAGGCGGCAATTGATCGCGGGGTGGCGCGCGATTATGCTATTGAACTGGTCGGCGATGCCGCCTGGATCATCTACCGTCGCGTGATGGTGCTGCCCGATGCGCTGGTCCGTCTGACCACGCGCAATCCCGCCAAACGGTTACAGCGCGACACGCATCTGATCATGGATCTGTTCCCCTTCGGCCCGAAGTCCTATTGCAAACGCTGGATCGACAGCGACCGCGGTGGTGTATTTCTGGTAACGCGCTGCCCCTATCAGGAATTGCACCACAAACTGCTGCCCCCCGAAGACGCGCGCGATTTCTGTCAGGGCACGGCCTGCAACCTTGATTACCCACTGGCCGAAATGTGGGGCGGGCATCTGGAACGCCAGCACACGCTGGTCGGCGGCGGGGCATATTGTGATTTCCGATACGTCAGCGGCGCGCGGCCCAAGGCCAAGCAGGACTGACCTCTCACGTGCTTTTGATCGCCGTTGTCCCATCAAACCTTCCCGTTCTGGTGGGGTTGGGTTAGGCAAAACGCGCTGCACTGGGGTGGCCAGCGCGCGTTTCAAGGCGGCGGGGTCGCGTGACTATGGATTTCAACGGCGCCTGTAACGGCCGCAACGAACAGCAGGAGATGACCATGCGCCAATCTTCACGTTTCGTGTCACACCCGATTGCGGCGCTGCTTGCTGCCCTGTCTTTTCTCGGGCTTACCCCCGGCGCGGCATACGCCCATGAATTTGTCGTTGAAGTGCGGGCGGTCGGCGACGCGCGCGCACAGATCCTGACAGAGGCCCTGCGCGGCTTTTTGTTGGCAACAACCGAAAGGGACGGCCACGCCAACGAGGCCTCAAACGGTCACCTTGGCGGTTTGGATGTCTATATCGCGCCGCGCCCCACGCAAGT
The DNA here is from genome assembly GCF_008065155.1 of Octadecabacter sp. SW4. Lineage (NCBI taxonomy): Bacteria > Pseudomonadati > Pseudomonadota > Alphaproteobacteria > Rhodobacterales > Roseobacteraceae > Octadecabacter > Octadecabacter sp. SW4. The sequence continues at coordinate 1,213,653 of NZ_CP042819.1, forward strand.
TGCCGCCCGCTTTCCCGACCTCAGGCCGGTGCCACCTGGCGGGGCCGATTTCATTGCGGTGATCGGCGCGGCACAGGACGTGGCGGCCGAGGCCGAAACGATCGGCGATGACACTGTGGTCCTGCGCCCCGGGCGGCTGCATGACGCCAATCGATGGGCGGGGGATGAGGCGCTGGATGCGCAGGGTTTTGCGGCGCGTTACATGGCGGCATACGGGCAACCGGCCAGCGAATGGGCCGCGCGCGGTTATAATGCGGCGCGGCGCATCGACGATGCTGTGCGACCCTTGGGCGGCGTCGATGACCACGCCGCACTGGCCAGGGCCTTTGCCGATAGCGCAGCGGGCATCCGATGGTGACCCGTCAGGTTGTCAACGATCTGTTGGCCGGTTTTTGGTCAGCGCCGACCGGGCTGCGCGGCTGGCCGATGGTGCTGCTTGGAATCGCGGTCTCTGTCGTGCTGACCTGGGTCTTTGTCCGATCTGGGTTGGACTGGGCCTATTTCGTGTTGATCCAGAAACTGCCCTTGTTCGGCGCTTTGATTGCGGCCGACGGCTTTGGCTACATCTTTCCTGTGCTTTATGTTGCGGGTCTTTTCCTTGCCGCGCGGCGGGCGCCGCAAAAGGGCTATGGTGCGGCCGGATTTGCTGTGCTGATTTCTGTCGCGCTGGCCTTGGCGGTGTCAATGACGCTCAAGGCCATTACGGGGCGGGTATCGCCGCCACATCACGCTTACGGTGCGGCCCTTGCCAATGCCGACAACAGCGATGCGTTCAACTTCGGCTGGATGAACCTGTCAATTCTGGGGGGCTGGCCGTCATCCCATGCTACGGTTGCCTTTGCGATCACGGTCTCGCTGATGGTGGTCCTGCCGCGCGCGCGCAGGTTTCACCTGATCACCCTCTGCCTTGCCGCCTTTACAGGGCTTGGCGTGACCTTTGGATTTCACTGGCTCTCGGAATTTGTCTCGGGCGCTCTGATCGGGGCGAGTATCGGTTTGTGGGTCGGCAGCCTGATCGCCGCGCGGATGGCGATGGCGAACGCTCCGGCGCCAATGGCGCAGACCGGCCCGTGAATGCACGGGCTGACATCCCATCGCAGGGAAACGAACACAGACAGGTGCCTTGGGCACATCATCGCAAGTGAAGGAAGGCAAATGTATCTATCGAAACGCGCGATTGCCGTTGCTTTTGGGCTGGCCATGCTTGCCGCGCCCGCCAGCGCCAGCAGTCACGGCAATGATTTTGTTCATAGCCGGTCGTTCAACGGTCAGGTCTACGTGATGTTCCAGGATCACATGTCGCTTTATACCTACGACATGGATCAGCCGGGGGTGTCCAACTGCACCGGCGACTGCACATCGGTCTGGAAGCCGGCCCTGTTGGATGCGGGCACTGCGCTGGGCGAAAACTACACGCTTGTCACGCGCGACGACGGCACGCAGCAGGCGGCATTTCGGGGCCAGCCCCTTTACCTGTTCACGGGTGACGCGAAACCCGGCGATACCAATGGTGACGGCCTTGATGGCCTGTGGCGGTTGGCCCGACCCTAAGGCCCCGACCGCGGGCGTTGAAATCACGCAGCATTTAACCTTGGCCGCGCAGGATCACGGCACCGCGGAATTGCGGACTCTTGGCAACACTCGACAATATATTGTGGGAATTCACGTTCTTGTGTGCCGGGGCGCCTCGGCACATGCCGCATCATTCTGTCAGATATTCATATCACTGATTCAAGCGGGGTTACTGGGCGATGGTAAGAGTTACAGATAGAAGAAATTTTATGTTGATGGCGGGGGCTGCGGCACTGGTTCCGGCAAGCGGGGCGATTGCGCACCCCTTCGTGATGCCGGAAAGGTTCCTGCCACAGTTGGTCAACACGCGGCGCACGGATTGGTTGCCTGGTGAAATCCACGTGACGCCAGATGATTTCTTTCTTTATCTGATGATGAATGACGGAATGGCGATCCGCTATGGCGTCGGCGTGGGCCGCGACAAGCTGTATACGCCGGGCACTTTTACGGTAAATCGCAAGGCTGAATGGCCGTCGTGGCGCCCAACCAACGCGATGATCCGTCGCGAGCCGGAAAAATACGAACGCTTTGCCGACGGTGTTCCCGGTGGACCAGACAATCCGCTCGGGGCGCGGGCGCTCTATCTTTATGATGATGACGGCCACGATACCTATCTGCGCATTCACGGCACCAACGTTCCCAGCACGATTGGAACGGCGGTGTCCAACGGTTGCGCCAGACTGACCAACGAATATGTCATGGACCTTTATCCACGGGTCGACATCGGCGCACGTGTCTATCTGTATCCGAAGACCGGGATCGCCTGACGGTCACGGGGAACTAGCCAGAACCAAGCGCGATAATCAGCGCCGTAACACCTGCAAGCAGGGCGGCAAATGATGCCGCAATGGCTAGGGTGGCAAGAAACCGCCACCCGCGCCAGCGGCGCTGCGCAGGACACCACGCGGTGCCGCGTTCCAGCGCGGGAAGATAAAGCGGCAGCGCGCTCAGGACCACGGCATAGAAATAGACGCCGGACAGGTTTGCAAACAGCGCCGATCGCACCAGGGTCGGCGCAACGACGCCAAGCGCGACCGACTTGCTGCCCCCGAACGACCCATACCATTGCGCGGACAAAACGTAAGTCAGCGCGTGCAGCACCAAAAACAGCGCCACCCGCAGTGGCAAGTCTGACAGGATCAGGCGGACCGGAACCTTGCCCACCCCATATCTGTCTGTCAGCACAGCATAAATAAAGAAACTGACGTAGTTGGTCACAAAGACCACGGGCAGGCCGTTTGTGACGACTTGTCGCAAAAAACGTGCCAACGCCGGGCCGCCGCTGACCAAATGGCTGGCAAGCCCGGGATTGATCAGCACATAAAGCACCAGCAGCGGTGCCCCGCAGGCAAGGCTGATGACCAAAGTATGCAGGGCAAAACGCCAAAAAGGCATCTGCGTTGAAAGGTATTTCTCCATCGCGTCCAGCCCCATCTTCGCGGCGTATTTCAGAAAAGCCGCCCAGTGGCTCCGTCCCACGGCTGAATCATCGGCGCACGCCGCCAATTGTCAATTCTTTCCTTGTCTGCGGGGCCTGTGCGTGTATCTTGTGCGCAATTAAAAACCTTGCCATTTCAAGGCAGGGGATCGGGCGGAAATATCGGCGTGGGCGTGCCCTTCTTGGCGCAGGCGTTCTTTTAGCGAGGCGAGGTTGGTCCGACATGGACGCAACGAACTCTGACACGATTGCGATGGTCCGTCGCAGGCTCTCCGCGTCCTTGGCGGGGCTTGGCGGGCTTGTGAAAATCGTCGCTCTGGTCGGTCTGATGTTTGCCCTTGTCGGGGCCACCAGCGGGCTCGAGCCGCCCTCCACAAAAATGGACGAAATCGCCCGGGCAGATCAACCTGCGGACATGCGGAACGATCATGTCGCCTGTGATGACAGCATCACATGTGCGCCCTATATCGTGTCATTGCTTGCCGGAAGCGCGTTTCTGACCTTGCCGAACGCACCTGTGGCCGTATCGCGCGACAGGCCGTTCCCGCGATTCATGTCGCCGCAGATCGACCTGCCGCCACCGCGCACCACCGCCTAGTTTTCACGAGCATCGCCACCGCGGGCGCGCGGGTGCAGTGAATCAAAGGCTTTTGCTGCCTTCATTCAACCTGATCACCATGCGTCCCGTCGGAGGGTTTTTATCACTGTGGGCTGGCTCCACAGTCGCAAGAACACGAAATACGGGCAGAAAAATGAACAAAAAAACAGGACTATTCGCGGCAGGACTAGCAGTCGCGGCCAGCGCCGCGCTGGCGCATACAGGGGCGACGGGCGTGGTGCTCGAACGGATGCAGGGCATGACCGCGCTGCGCGATGTCATGCGCGACCTGACGCCGATGATGCAGGGCGCGGTGCCTTATGATGCCGTGGCTGTCTCGGAGGCCGGATACGTGATTGCGTCCCACTCGGGCGAGGCCATGCAAAAGCTGTTTCCCACCGACAGCCTGATGGGCGTGACCTATGCCAAGCCGGATATCTGGTCGGATTGGCAGGAATTCGCGAACCTGTCGGAGGAATTGCGGACATACGCAGAGGCCTTGTCCAGCGCCGCCTCGACGGGTTTGCAGGCCCCGGAAACCATGCCGATGGTGATGGACGACACCGCGCCCGAGACGGCGCAAACCGCGCCGACACCGGAAAGCCTGCGCGCGCAACAGGTTGCGAACCTGATGGGGTTCACCCCCCCTGAAATCGAGGTTGGCGTCACCCGCAGGATGTCGACGGATACTCTGATGGCCCAGTCGATGCAGCAGATGGGCGGGGCCGAGGATATCTTTGCCCAGATCAGCGGCACATGTTCGGCCTGCCATGCAAAGTTCCGCACGGGAAGGAACTGAACGATGCGGGGTTTGATACGATTGGCGATCGCGACCGGTGTCGTTTTGGGCGGCACCGGCGCCCTGAGTTTGCATTATTGGCCAATCGGCGAGGATGCCCCGGCATACTTCCCCAAAGGCGACGCCGTGCGCGGTGCCTACCTTGCGCGGGCAAGCGGTTGCGTGTCGTGTCACACCAATTTCGAAGAAGACGGCCTGGCGCTGGCAGGTGGCGCGCCGCTGGATACGCCCTTTGGCACATTCACGCCCCCCAATATCACACCGCACCCCGATGCCGGGATCGGAAGCTGGACGATTCAGGATTTTGCGGTGGCGGTGCGGCAAGGTATTTCGCCCGATGGGAAACCCTATTATCCGGTGTTCACCTATTCATTCTACGCCAACTTCACCGATCAGGAAATCGCCGACCTTTGGGAGGCGTTTCGCGATGTGCCGGCCGTGGCCCAAGCCGCCGAGGAACACGATGTGGGCTTTCCATTCAGTTTTCGCGGTGGCCTGAAGCTGTGGCGCGCGCGCTATCTGGAAGCACCGGTCGACGACGCGCTCATGGGCATGTCCGACAGTTGGAACCGGGGGCGGCAACTGGTGGAAGGGCCGACCCATTGCGCCGCCTGTCACACCGGAAGAAACCTTGCCGGTGGTCTCAAGGCCAGCGAGGCCTTCGCAGGGAACGATGATCTGCCCGGTGATAACAGTGCCCCCTCGATCCTGGCCCCGGACCTGGCCGCGAACGGCTGGACGATTGCCAACCTGTCCTATGCGCTCAAGCTGGGTATTCTTCCCAGCGGTGACGCCTTTGGCGGTAGCATGGCCGAGGTCGTGACCAATGGCACTTCCTTTCTGACGGACGCGGATCGCACAGCCATCGCAACCTACTTGCTGGACTCGGACGGAACCGGCGCTTTGCCCGCACAAGTCGCCCAAGACGCGCCCGCGGCCGGCACGGTGGACCATTCAAACATGGACATGTCCCCGTCCAATTGAGGCTTTGGAACCAGGAAGCTGGTTTCGCACACAGGTTTAAATACCCGGCACAGGACCTACCTGTTCTGGTAAACACAACACGCCGCAGTAGTCGGCCATGACTGAGGAGAACTGATGTGAACACAACGACGTCCACCGCCGCGCCGCAACAACTGCGCGTATCTCGACGTGCCACGCTGTGGCGCCATGTGATTGTTGTCGCGCTGGCCGCCGCGCTGGTTGGCATTTTCGCCCAATATGTCCACGGGCAATGGAGCGCGATGCACAAATGGAACCGCGCCTTTGGCGATGCCTCGCTCGTGCTGGTCACGTTAAGTTTCGGCATCGGACCGTTGTCGCGGATCTATCGCCGCTCGGTCCGGCTTGTTCCATACCGCCGCGAGTTGGGCATCTACGCCTTCGTCTTGGCGCTTGTTCATGGCATCATCATCCTTGTGGGATGGGTCGAATTTGACCTGATGCGGCTGTTCGGTTTTGAATTCCATCCGCAGTTGCAAAGATATGTGATGTTCCAAAGCGGCTTTGGGCTTGGCAATGCCATTGGTATCCTGGCGCTGGTTCTCGCCCTCCTGCTTGCCGCCACCTCGAGCGATTTCGCACTGCGCAAGCTGGGCGCCTCGGGCTGGAAGTTCATTCAGATGGGCGCGCTGCCACTATGGTGGCTGACCGTCGCGCATGTGGCCTATTTCCTTTATGCGCATTTCCTAAGCTTCCATCGGCAAACGCCTGACCCAAACCCCCTGCAAATTCCTTTCGCCATTCTGGTGGTCGCCGTGCTCATCTTGCGCACCACCTCCTATGTGCGCACGGTCCGCAGCCAGAACCGCCGCGCGCAGCGGGGAAACACATCAGACTCGGCACCGGCCTGATCAATAGGGATAGCGCCGGATCGGCGCTGTCCATACGAGCCAAAATCAATCAACACAGGGCAGGGGACGGCAGGCACAAGGTGCTTGTCGTCTTTTGGCATAAGTCGCTGCAACCTGTAATCGATCGCCATGAAAAGCAAAGCCGCAAAACATCCGGCGCCAGCCGCGTTGCCGCTCAGCGCAATCTGGCCCGAAGAAAGTCACGGGGTCTGATCGGCGCGGTGACAGGACAGCGGCGCAATCGGACGTGGCGGGCCACCAGATCAGCCGACCAAAGAAAATGGGCGGGTTCCTGATTTTTCGGGAAATCCATGTCCAAGATGCAACAAGCAGTGATGCAGGAGAGTTGCGTGTTCTGCGCTCGAGAGGAGGCTGACCCGGATCGGTCGGGCCGTCGTCCAACGCCTTTTGGAATGGCCGTTGCGAGCCGTCAATGCCAACGGAAATCCGCAAAGATATCGTCCTTGACGTGGCTTGCAGCGTGGAGGAAGAAATGACTGACAAGCAACTACGACTGGACATCATCGACGAGCTCGATTTCGAGCCAAGCATTGATGCGGCCGACATCGGCGTAGCGGTCGATCAGGGTGTCGTGACGCTGACGGGACATGTCCGCAGCTACAGCGAAAAGATCACGACGCTGGACATCGTTGAAAACGTCGTGGGCGTCCGTGCGATCGCCGACCAGATCGAGGTCCGGCCAATTGGTGCCCACATCACAGCTGACGATGAGATTGCGAAACGTGTCGCCAATTCGCTGACGTGGAACACTTCGGTACCGGAGGACAAAATCCACGTTACCGTCGCCAAGGGCCGGGTCACGCTCGAGGGTGATGTGGAATGGCGCTATCAGGCTGATACGGCGGTGCGGTCCATCGGTCGGCTAACAGGTGTCACGGACATCAACAACCATCTCAAGGTCCGACCGTCGGTAAAGGCTTCAGACGTATCTGAGCGGATCAAGAAGACGCTCGTGCGTGACGCCGAACTCGATGCCTCGGGAATCCGCGTGGTGGTTCATGACGGGACCGTCACGCTTGAGGGGAAAGTCCGCTATCTGGGCGAACGCAGGAGCGCGGAGCGCGCGGCGTGGGCGGCCCCCGGGGTGACGAATGTCATCGATCATCTGGCGGTGCAGTGACGGCTCGATCTTGAATCGGATGGCGCTGCCATTTGCCGGGTCGTCCGGGCCTTGCAAGCAGATCACCACCCCGGTCAGGCATCGGGTTTTGTTATGCGCCTATCCGGTGTTTGAGGATTGAATGGACCTGTCACGGTTGAAAAGCCGCCAAGTGCTTTGCGGGTCCAAAGCAATGAGATTTAGGTTTTTGAAGAACACTGGGCCAATTTCGCGGCCAGGCGACCAAGTGACATTGTCGGCGCCAGCACAGGCGGATTGCAGAACGTCCGCATCTACCACATCGATCGTGCCAGCCAGTATTGTATTCATGATGATGATCCTGCCTCAACACGGATTCAAAGTGTCCACGAGCAGCAATGACAGCTGCTATGATATTGTTGCGGGTGAGATGTTCCTCAGGACCATCAAGGCAAAGCCGAAGGCGCAGATCGTCCGACACGCGCCGACAGGCTGAGAAGGCAGTATTTGACGACATCATTGGCGTCTGAAATCCGCGACGCCGATATGCCGCGTTGGGTGGGAAAAGCGCTGTCGCCTTCAAGCGAAAGCGGTCTGAACCAGCACTTGGACGACACAAGAACGTGATCAGGCCTGACCGAATTGCGCCCCGTCAATGAGCGCAAGCGCCTTGCTGATACCATGCAGGTCCAAGCTTCAAGCAACAACGCTGCAACGACGTGGGTCTCGTGGACGGGAGGTTGCCATGCCTGATATTCATCCTGGGTCGGCCATCGTGGAGCGGACTCATGGGCGCGAGAAAGACGCGCGCCTGTTTCGCCATGTGATGGCTTGCCTTGACCGGTCTCCTGATGCCGCGCGCATACTGGACGAGGCTGTATTGCTGGCGAACCAAACGGGGGCCGACCTGACGGCCATGCGGGTCGTGCCCGCCGGGTCGTCCACGGTTCAGTGTGCCGATCCCGTCGACTGGGAGTTGACCAAACGGGATGAAACTGCAGATATTTTGCGGATGTCCGACACGGTCGGGGCAACCACCGACATCCGTGCGATCGTGGCTTGCGGTTCGCCCGCGCGGTGCATTCACGACGAGGCGCTTCGATCCGATGTGGATCTTCTGGTCTTGGGCACGGGGACTTTCGGGCCTCCAAGCCGATGGAGCCTCGGAGGCACAGCCCGACATCTTGCGGAGGTCTTTCACGGATCGGTTCTGCTCGTTCCGGACGACATTGCAGGCGAGCCGCCCAGGACCCGCCGTATCATAGTTCCAATGGACGGTTCGTCGGCTTCGGAAGCCGCGCTTCGGTTCGCAGCGGCGATCGCGCGGGCCCGGGGGGCGGAACTCGTCATTCTGCACGCTTTCTCGCATGTCGGCGCGTTCGACCCTGGGCGGACGCAACAGGGAGATCAGGTGCTCTGGCACGAAATCAGGGAGGAGGCGGCACGCACCGCCGAAGATCGGCTTGAGCGTTTGCGTCGATTGCTCCCGGTCCACCGGCCCGGCAACCGTGTCCGTCGGCTCAGCGGCGATGAACCACGCAGGGCTCTGATGAAGGCGATTTGCGAGGAGCGGGGCGAACTCGTGGTCATTTCGGCGCGCGGGCTGGGAAACGATCCGGATCTGCCCATCGGGAGCACTGCGGAATATCTCCTTTCCCGTGCCGTCACACCAATCCTGCTGATCCGGAATGCGGAGACGAGCAGCCATCGCGCTGGCGGTGCAGCACCAAGACGGCCTGCCGCCTTGCGGCAATTGCCGTGACGGCGCCCTCCGCGCAGCTGCAAGAACCGGTCCCCGCTGCGTCTGAAAATCAAAAACGGCGTAATAGCGTGCACCCTGGTCCAGCGAGGGCCATACCGGTATGGAAGCACCTCGACAGGATTCCCGCGTGGCTGGACGAGGCGCGGCGCATCTGCCGCGCGCCACCACCCGAAGCCTCGAAGGGGGCAGAGTGGCTCCTTGACAACGAGTATCATGTGCGTCGGGTGGTGCGTCAGGTGCGCGAGGATATGCCGCCGGCTTTCTATCGCCGCCTTGCCCGATCCGCTTTGCCGGAAGCGCGCGGGAGTCCGCGCGCGTTTTTGGCGGCATGCAGCTACTTTGATGAAACGCATGCGCAGGTCGACGCTGCCACCGCCACAGCTTTCGTGAGTGCGTTCCAAGGCGAGGAAGGGTTCGCCCTCGCCGAGCTTTGGGCGTTCCCTGCGATGCTTCGCCTCGTGGCGATCGAAGAAATCGTGGCGACTTTTTGCTGTCTTGTCCCGGAACTCGGACCACCGTTTCAAGGGCTGGAGAGGCCCGAGAACTGGCAAGACCGTGACCCAACCGATGCCCTGTCGCGGGCGATCGTCGCGCTCGCCGCAATTGAACGGATCGACTGGAAAGCCTTCGTGGAAGCGACAAGCCACGTTGAGGCAATCCTGCGCCAGTCACCCGACGGTTTATACCCCGGGATGGACTTTGACACGCGAGATCGGTATCGACAGGCGATCGAGGACCTCGCCGAAGGGACTGGAGCCTCAGAGCCGAACATCGCGCGCGAGGCGGTTCGTATGTCGCGCGGCCACCCGGAATCACCGCGCCAAAGCCATGTCGGATGGTGGCTGGTTGATGGCGGACGTGGCGAGTTCGAAACCCTGACAGGCTATCGCGGCAAGCGCGTCGGCGCCTTGCGCCGTCTGGCTCTCCGCCGACCGGGATGGGTCTACGCGACGGGTCTTGTCGGCGTTGGCGCACTGGCGCTTGCCGTCCCGCTTGCTCTGCTCGTCGCCTGGGACACAAGCGGCATTGCTCTCGTGCTTGGGGGTCTGCTGTTGCTGATGCCCGCTTCGATCATTGCGGTGACGGTGACGAACTGGCTCGTCACGCAGATCGTGCCGCCGCGGGTTCAGCCAAAGATGGACTTGCGAAATGGATTGCCCAAAGACGTCAAGGCGGCCGTCATCGTCCCAGCCATTTTCGGAAGTCCCGATGAGGTTGTTCCCGTTCTTGCCCAGCTTGAACGTCACATGCTGACGAACCCGGATCCGCAGATTCGCTACGCGCTTTTGAGCGACCCGACCGATGCCCAGCACGAAGTAACTGCCCGGGACGAAGCACTTGAGGCCGCGCTCGTTGATGGGATTCGCGCGTTGAACCGACGATATGAGAAGACCGCGCCCTTCGTCCTGCTCCATCGCCGACGCAGCTGGAACGAGGTGGACGGCATCTGGATGGGATGGGAACGCAAGCGTGGAAAGATCGAGGCATTCAACGACTTCCTGCATGAAGAGGCGGCGGATGCTTTCCCCCTGACCGAAGGGGATGTCGCAGGATTGCGCGCCGCGAAGTTTATCGTGACGCTCGATGCCGACACGATCGCGCCCCCGGGCGCGGTGCACAGCCTTCTTGGCGCGCTTGCCCATCCGCTCAACCGGGCGGAATTCGACGGGGAGGGAGAGCGTGTCATCGCGGGCTACACGTTCATCCAGCCAAGGATTGAAATATCACCGGAGGCGGGGGCGATTTCACCGTTCACGCGGCTCTACACCGGCGATACTGCCATCGACATTTACAGCCGCGCGGTATCGGACGTTTATCAGGATCTTTTCGGCGAGGGGATTTTCACCGGAAAGGGGGCTTATGATGCAATGGCCTTTCGGCGCAGCCTCGGGAACCGGGTTCCCGAAAACGCGCTGGTCAGCCACGACCTGTTCGAGGGGCTGCACGGGCGGGCGGCTCTCGCAAGCGATATCGTGCTCTACGAGGGATTTCCGGAGCGCTATCCGGATTTCGCACGCCGTATGCACCGCTGGATTCGCGGGGACTGGCAATTGCTGCCTTGGCTCGGCCGACATGCACCGGGGCGCGGCGGCGCTCGGCTGCGCAATCCTCTGTCAGCACTCGATCGTTGGAAGGTCGTTGATAATCTCCGCCGCAGTCTGATCGCTCCGTCCCTGGTGTTGCTGGCCATTTGCGGTTGGCTCGTGATTCCCGAGGCTGCGCTGGTTTGGACGCTGCTGACCGTGGCGGCCCCCGGCTCCTATCTCGTGACCTACATCGTCACGGGAATCTCACGCGGGCGTCGCCGCGGTGCCGTGCAGGACCGCTGGCGACAATTGCGCGACCACGCCGGCCGCTGGCTTCTGGAAATCGCCTTCATGGCGAACGAGGCCGTGATCAGCCTTGACGCCATCGCACGAGCGTTGTGGCGGCTTAACGTGTCGCGGCGCGGCATGCTGGAATGGTCGACTGCCGCCCATGTTGCCGCGACCGGGGCCGATACGCGGGCCCGCTTCTGGATCGACATGGCGGGCGCACCCCTGCTTGGTCTCGCCATCACGGCGACACTGGCTGTGCTGGCACCTGCCGCCTTGCCCGGAGCCCTGCCGCTGCTGGTGCTCTGGATGCTGTCGCCAGAAATCGCGTATCTGATATGTCGGCCATGGCGCCCTGTGGAGGACAGTCTTTCGGACACCGACGTTGCGTGGCTGCGCCACATCGCGCGGCGCACATGGGCCTATTTCGAGACCTTCGCCGGACCCGAGGACAACTGGCTGGCGCCCGACAACTACCAGACCGATCCCGAGACGAAAATCGCCCACCGATCGTCGCCCACGAATGTCGGGATGCAATTCCTCTCGTCCATGACGGCACTTGATCTGGGACATATCGGGCTGCGCGACTTCGCGCAGCGGACCGCTTATGCACTTGAGGCGCTGGAGCGGATCGAGCGCCACCAAGGGCATCTCGTGAACTGGTTTGATACGCGCACCCTTTTGTCGCTCGAGCCGCGCTATATCTCGACGGTGGACAGTGGCAACCTCGCGGTGGCACTTCTGACGCTGCGCGAAGGCCTCATCGAGGCCGCGAATGGGCCGGCGCTGTCGCGTTGCCTCTGGGACGGGTTCATCGACACGCTTGGAATTCTGGCCGAGGCAACGGAAGATCTGCCGACCGAGCATTCACAGATGCTAAGGGCGCGCATCCGCGTCCTGAGCGACAGCGCCGAAGCGGCGCGGGATGATCCGGCTGGGTGGCGCAGAGCCCTTTGTCGCAGTCTTGAAGAAGACCTGCCCGAGCTATCCGGCGCGATCCTGAAATCCCTTGATGCCGTGCCCGGCACCGATCCGGGCGAGTTGCATTTCTGGCTCGAGCGCTGCCGCCATCACGTGGCAAGTTTCTTGCGTGATCTCGACACCCTTTGCCCATGGCTGGCAGTCGAAGGTTTCATTGAGGTCGAGGAACAGGTCGCCGAGATCGCTAGAAGACTGTGCCCGGACATGCCGTTCGGGCAGCTTGATGATGTGTTCTCACGGATGCAGGACGACATTGAAAGCCTCGCGAGAACCGAGGCCAAAGGCGCGGAGCTGCAGACTGCCATTTCCGCCGGAAAGACGGCACATGTGGCTTTGCGCAACAACCTGTTGGCCCTTGCCGAGAAGGCCGGCAGGCTCGCGATGGAAATGGACTACGCCTTCCTTTACGACAGGGAAACCCGGACGTTCTTTATTGGATACAATCTCAGTTTCGACCGGATGGACGATCATCGCTACGATCTGCTCGCGTCCGAGGCGCGGCTGGCCAGCTATATCGCCATCGCCAAGGGCGATGTTCCGGCAGAACACTGGTTCCACCTGGGGCGGCCGATATCGCGTTCCTCCGGTCCACTGACGATCCTGTCGTGGAACGGGTCGATGTTCGAGTTCCTGATGCCAGCGCTTCTGATCCGTAGCGCCCCGGGTCAGTTGCTGGGCCAGAGCGAGCAGGCCGCCGTCGATATCCAGCGTCGCTATGGAGACCGGCTTGGCTTGCCCTGGGGTGTGTCGGAGGCCGCATTCGCCGCACGGGACACGGCACAGAACTATCAGTATCGCGCGTTCGGCGTAGCCGGGCTGGGCATGCGTCAGGGACTCGCCGATGACTACGTGGTTGCCCCCTACGCCAGTGCGCTGGCGCTGTCGGTCCGACCGGGCGCAGCCGTGGAAAATCTACACCGGCTCGAGGCGCTTGGCATCCGGGGGCGCTACGGATTCTACGATTCCGTTGACTTCACACCTTCGCGGTTACCCCAAACAGCCACTCACGTGCCGGTTTTCACCTATATGGCACACCATCAGGGCATGCTTCTGTCCGCCATCGGCAATGCGCTCAACGACAACGTTTTCGTGCGTCGCTTCCACCGCGATCCGCGCATTTCAGCCATTGATCTGCTGATGCATGAACGGGTGCCGTGGGAGTATATCCCCGAGCCGTTGCCGGACGCAGGCTCGACGCTCCCCAAGCAGATTGAACGACGCGTGCACCCGCTGGACGGCTGGCCTGCCGAGGACACGGATGCACCTCAGGTCCACACACTCGGGAACGGTCATCTCTCGGTCTGGCTGACGAGCGCGGCAACGGGGAGTATCTGGCGGCACGGGCAGTCGCTAACCAGTTGGGTTGGCGATAACGTCATCGACAATACCGCGGCGCGGCTATTGCTGCGCGATGCCGAGGATGGCGCCACATGGGACTTCCGACGCACGCCGGAACAATGGGTGGATGTGATGTTTCACGCTGAAAAAGCGTCCTTCCACCTGCAGCACCATGACATCGCCGCAACCCAGGAGATTTGCGTCGCTGCGGCCGATGACGTGGAAATCCGGCGCGTGACGCTGGTCAACCATGACGACCGTCACCGGGTGGTTGACGTCACGACATATGCGGAACCGGTCCTTGCGCCACATGCGGCGCACGAACGCCATCCTGCCTTCAGCAAGCTTTTCGTCAGGAGCGAGATATTGCCGGATATGGACGCAGCGCTTTTTACCCGACGTCCACGTCGGCCAGAGGATTCGCCTCCGGTGATGCTGCACCGGCTGTTATGTGAGGATCGGGCCGTCGCCCCCGCGGGCATCGAAACGGACAGGCGGGCGCTGGTCGGTCGTCACGGAACGTATCTCGCCGCCGCAAATGCGGATATGACCGGTGCGGCAGGCTGGACTCTCGATCCGGTGGCAGCGCTGCGGGCGCGGGTCAATCTTGCGCCGGGACAGCGCACAACATTCGCATATCTCACGATCGCGGCCGGGTCGCGGCAGGCGGCAATCGACACGGCAGAACGCTACGCCACCGTCGCCGCACTGGACTGGGCCTTCGAGGATGCAGCCCGCTCGGCAGCGGATGAGGCAAATCGTGTCGGCCTGTCGCAATCGGATATGGTCGATGCACAGCGCCTGGCCACCCGCCTTCTCAGGCCGCCTGCAAGGACCGCCGCAAACGGAGAGACCGGGGGACCCGGGCAGCCTGACTTGTGGGGGCTTGGCGTTTCCGGTGATCACCCGATTATGCTTGTCCGCATCGCAGATGCAGACAGCGCCGACCTGCTCCCGTCCATCGTGCGCGCGCAGCGTTGGCTCAGACGAAATGGCCTGCGGTCCGATCTTGTGCTTCTCGGCACGAAGGCCTCAAGCTACGAAGCGCCGATCGCGGCGAGACTGCGCGACGCTCTGCGCGATGCCGGGCTCGCCGAGGGTCTTGGCGGCGACGGCGGGGTTCATCTGCACAGCATTGACCGAATCTCGCCGTTCCAAGTGCGTGCGCTTGAGACACTCGCGCGGGTGACCCTTGATGGTGCCGCGCGAACGCTGGCTGCGGCGTTGCCGACATCGCAGGAAGACGACGTCAAACCGCCAGTCTTCGATCCCGGCGGCCAAGCGATGACCGAGGCCTTGGCGCGATTGGAACGACCCCAAGACCTCGTTTGCGACAACGGCCTCGGGGGCTTTGTCCCCGAAAGTGGCGATTATCTCATGCAGATTGGCCCCGGCCAGACCACCCCGGTGCCTTGGTGCAATGTCATCGCCAACGACGACTTCGGCACGATCGTCACGGAATCTGGGCTGGGGTTCACCTGGAGCCTGAACAGCGGGGAATTTCGCCTGACGCCATGGTCAAACGATCCGGTTGCGGACACCCAGGGTGAAGCGGTCTATCTGCGGGACGAGGAAACCGCGCAGGTCTGGACAGTCACACCATTGCCAAGGGGCGATCGGGTGCAATGCCGCATCATACACCGAGCGGGTGAGACGGTTTGGGAGCGGTCATCGCACGGACTTGCGCAGCGCCTTTCAATATCGGTGCCACAGGACGCACCGGTCAAGATGATCAGCCTGGAGCTGACGAACACCACGACACGCCAGCGGCGCATCACAGCGACCTGTTATGCAGACTGGCAACTTGGGGCGACACCGTCGACCGCCAAGCCACATGTCAGGACAGGCTATCACGGCACGGCCCGGGCGCTGATCGCGCAAAGCAGTTGGTCACCGACATTTGCCGACCAGATCGCGTTTCTGACTGCCAGCCGACCGGCACATGCGATGACCTGTGACCGTGCGGCGTTCCTCGGCTCCGGCGGCACAGCGATGCCCGAAGGCCTGCGGCGTTGGAGCCCCTGGGGGCGGACAGACGCGGTGGAAGACGCCTGCGCGGTCTACCAGGTGCATCTCGATATCGCGCCGGGCGCAACGGAAACGGTTGTCTTCGTGCTCGGGGCTGCCACCAGCCTGGCCGCGATCGAAACGCTCGCCGAGACCTTCGCTTCACCGGAACAGGCGGCTGCGGCCACGCAGGCAGTGGCGGATGGCTGGCAGCATCGTCTTGGTGCGATCCGGGTCGAGACACCGGATGAGGCCTTGGACCTTATGGTAAACCGCTGGCTGCCCTATCAGTCCTTTGCCTCTCGTATCCGCGCGCGCGCGGGGTTCCAGCAGGCCAGCGGCGGAGTCGGGTTCCGCGATCAGCTGCAGGACATGATGGCGTTCCTGTTGTCCGAGCCGCACCGTGTGCGCGCCCACATCCTCGATTGCGCCCGCCATCAATTCGAAGAGGGCGACGTGCTGCATTGGTGGCATCCGCCAGAGGACCGCGGCGTCAGAACCCGGTGTTCGGACGACATGCTCTGGCTGGTCTATGCCACCCATGCCTATGTCCGAGCGACCGGTGACACATCCATCCTTCAGGAAGAGGTGCCCTTTCTGTCCGCCCCGCCTTTGGCCGAGGACGAGGAGGACCGCTATGCCGCGTTCGAGACCGGGCAAGAGGCAACGCTGCTTGAACACTGTCTGCGCGCGATGCAGCGTGGCGCGACCAAGGGGGCACACGGTCTGCCACTGATCGGCAGCGGAGACTGGAACGATGGCATGGACCGGGTCGGCTCTCGCGGGCGCGGAGAAAGCGTCTGGCTGGCATGGTTTGCAGCATATTGCGGTGATGCCTGTGCCGATCTGGCCGACCTTTCCGGCCGGGCGGATGAGGCGGGGTTCTGGCGCAAGCGTGCAGAGGAATTGCGGCAGGCTGCGGAAACCTGCGCCTGGGACGGCGAATGGTATCTTCGCGCCTTTGACGATGACGGTTTCCCGTGGGGCTCGGCGCAGAATGACGAGTGTCGTATCGACAGCATTGCCCAGTCTTGGGCGGTTTTGGCGGGCGCGCCGAACCGGGCGCGCGCCGAAACTGCGCTCCGGTCGGCCGCCGCCCATCTGATTGACCCCGAACACCGGCTTGTGCGGCTCCTGACACCCACCTTCGACAAGACGCCACGCGATCCCGGTTACATCCGCGCCTATCCGCCGGGCGTGCGCGAGAACGGCGGCCAGTATACCCACGCGGCGACCTGGCTCGGGTTGGCGTTCGCGCGGCTCGGAGATGGCGATGAAGCATACCGGATATTCGACCTGATCAATCCCGCGCGGCGCACGGCGCGCCCCGAGGACATGCACTCGTACCGCGGTGAGCCCTACGTCATACCAGCAGATGTAGGTGGTGCGGCCCCATTCGAAGGGCGGGCCGGGTGGACCTGGTATACCGGTGCGGCAGCCTGGGCGTGGCGTCTGGCCGTCGAAGGAATCCTTGGGCTGGAACTGCGGGGCGGCGCCTTGCGTATCGCCCCCTGCCTTCCCTCCGATTGGACGGGATACCGCGCGACGGTGCGGGGGCAGGGCGGATCGATTGCGATTGAGGTAGAGCAAGTCGATTGCAGTGACGGCGGTGCCGCCAACACACAGGATGCGGGCGGCGAAGATGGCACGATCGTCGCGTTTCCAACCGACGGATCGACCCGCCAGGTTCGCTTGCAAGTCCGCCGTGGCAGCATCGAGCGCACGCGACAGGCCAACGCGGGGTCATGAACGCCCGATTGCGCGCCATCAATGTCGGACGTGTTGATCTGTCTACCCTCGCGCAAAAGATTGTGGAGGAGAGAGGCGGGTGCAGATCAACGAATTGCCACGCTACGACATGTCGATCAACACGACTGGGTGTTGTCCCAGGTTCAATCCCGAGGGATGGGACGGGCAGGATCTGCATTTCCGCGACAAGCCCATGGTGCGGGCGGTGACAATGTCGGCCATGCATGTGCCGCTGAACATGGGCCGGGTGTTGTCCCGTGTGCAAGGCCACATCGCGGATGTCGGTGCGCTTGATCCCAACGACTGCATCGTGCTGACCCGGGACATTTCGCCCTGGGCCAGCGAGCACTATTTTTCCGTCGGCAAGCCGGTGGAAGACGAGGAAATGACGACGCTGTCAGGGGATTTTATCACCAAGGTCTTCGAAGGACCCTATCGCGAGGCCCGCAACTGGTATCAAGAGATGCACGACCCGGTCCGCACGCGCGGCGGAACGCCGGGCGATGTCTATTTCTTCTACACAACCTGCCCGCGCTGCGCAAAAGCCTATGGCAAGAACGACGTCGTTGGTGTGGCGGAAACCTGCGCCGCCTAGAAGGTGGACGCCGGGAAGGTGATCACCGGCACCTCGATCTTGCGCTCGCTCATACCTCCATTCAGAACGTCATGACCGATCTGCTTCAAGGTTTCTGCTGTCTCGCTGTCGATCAGGACTTCCGCGCACGTTGCACAACGCAGCGCGGGTATCCGCTCTATTACATAAGGCTTTTCCCCGCTCCAGATCGAGGTCGTGGTTTCGCAGTCGACGAGGTCATACCCGCCGCAACGGGAGCATGTTCTGCCGGGTCGATCGTTGACGTTCGAGACGTTGGCTGCGGGCATGCGTCGTGCCTTTCTCTGCTTTGGATTGGCTGCTGAACGGGGGTCTTGAAAATCTGGTGGTTCGGTCTTCCTGAATGTCCTTGCGGAAGAAAAACCTCGGCGTGGCCACGGCTAAACGGCAACTATGGACATCCACCTGATACACAAGGCGGCGATCACAAAAGAAACCCGGCAGCAGGCAATTGAGGGACAGGTCAAAGACAAGCTGCCGGGGCAAGGATGCGCCTCCATGAGGTAGAGGCGCGCGGGTTTGGGCCGCGCCGTCGGCTCAGGCGGCGGATTTCACCGCCACCTTGCGTTCCTTCTGTTTCGCTTCCGGGGTCTTGGGTAATGTCACGGTCAACACGCCGTGGGTGAAATCTGCAGAAACGGCTTCGGCATTGACGCCCGAGGGCAGGGAAAGGGTCCGCTGGAATTCCCCGTAGCGGCGTTCACTCACGAGGTAGTCCTCCTTCTCCTCTTTCTTCTCCTCGGATTTTTCACCGCGAATGGTAATCGTTCCATCACTCAGCTTGATGTCGATATCCTCGGCGGTCATTCCCGGCAATTCGGCTGTGATCCGGTATTCGCCGTCACATTCCACAAGTTCTGTCGCCGGCTGCAGCGCCCATTCAGCACTTGCGGGGAACAATGAATGAACCCGGCGTGACAGCGGTTGCCGCCAGAGTCCTGCGCCAAAATCGTCAAACAATCGGTCGATCTCGTTTCTGAGCGAAAGCATCGATGGCCACCCCTCGACGGTCGCTGGTGGCGTCTCTGTGCGAACTTCAATCTCGGACTTCTTCTTGGACATCCTCAGGTCTCCTTCTGGCAAGGCCGCGCTTCTGCACGGACACAGGTTTCATGACAGAGTTGAATCTATGTGCACCGCGCGCCAGTGCATTGACGGCGGTCATCCGGTCGTCAGATTTCAGTGCGCCGAAGCAGTTTTCCATCCGCTTTGACCGGTTACTCTCGCCCACGCGACGAGCGGGCGGTTCCACACCTGCAATGGTCGCGAGCAAGTCGAGATCGCGAATCCGGAACCGGTAGGGTGTAAGGCTGGTGACCAGACCTTTTTCTTCGAGATATCGCAACGTCCGGCTGATCGTCTCGACGGCGGTGTTGGTCAGGTCCGCCCAGTCGCCCCGGTCGATTTCCATGCTCAGGACAAGGCCTCCGTCGGGGAGCGGCTCGGTCGGCATGAACGCGACTGCCCTGACGAGGAAGGCGATGATCCGCTCGCGGCTGGTCAAGGTGCCATTGTGCCAGAGAAGTCCTAGCGTGCGATGATGCTGATGGTCGATCTCTCGCAGCATCACCCTCCGCAAGCGCGGGTTGATTTCCAGTTGCTGCTTGACCGCCGCACTGTCGTAAGTGCAGATTTCGACGTCAGTTGCGGCCTCGAAATCATGGTCATGCTCTCGCTCGGCAAGCCCGCCAACGATGTCTCCGGGCATCGCCAGTCCAACCAGGATACGATTGCCGCTCACCTTTATCACCGACCGTCGTGCATATCCGCGTCGGATCACTCCGAGAAAGCCGCTGGCCTCGCCTTGCCCGACGATCCGCTTTCCGCGACCAAAGCGGCGAAGGACTGGCGGATGCGTGCCGAATAAACGCTCATCCTGGATAACGCGGCAGAGCTGTGACCCGCGTAACTCGCATCCGTGACACTGGGCAAAAGGTTTGCGGGCATTGGCACCGTTCCAGCGGACATCTGCTGCCAAACCACTTGCAGTTTGAATCATGTCTATCGCTCCTGTTCAAGCGCCCGGATCACGGCGTCGCGCAGATCCGCCTCGGGCAGGTTGATGAGATTGAGATCGCGTTCGAGGATCACTGCCCTGGTCAGCGAGGCAGGTATTTCAGAGCGCAAGACCCCCAGCATCTTTGGAGCTGCGAAAATCGCCAGTCTGGTCAGATGCCCCCTGCGAAAGTGGCCTTCCAGAATGCTCAGGGTGTCCTGCGCGAAATCATGCATGTCGCGCAGGATCGGGTCGGATCCGGGTGCCATCGCCGAGCGCCGCCCGTCGGCGCCCGATGCGAAGCTGCGGCCCGCCTTGTCAGAGAGATAATCGCGCAGATGGGTCGATTTCGCTTTGCTGACAAGTTCTATCGGGTCCTGCGAACCGCCGCCTTCGAAATCCCGCAGAATGCGGGCTCGGACGCCATCGCTCACCAAAGCCCATGTCTTGTGACGCATTACATCCCCCACGTTGAACGCTTTGCACACCCGGGATGAAAGCTGATCCGCAGCGGATGGTCATTGATATTTGTCAACGCCGGTCCCGGCTCAGCGGTTTGCCGCCCGTGGTGGAACTGGCGAAAGCGTGGTAGCCCTCAAACGTTGGTGATCAAAACGAAGGTGGCGCGATTCGCTAGCTTGGCCAGACAATTGGGGGCGCGCGAGATATGGCGAGAAAGACCCGCGAGGGGCCGCGCCTGGCTTTGGCTGGACAGAAGGTGTTTTCGCAGATTCGTCCGGAAACACGGGACGCGCTGGACGCGATGTGCCGCGTGAAAAGCTATCGCGCCAGCCAAACAGTCGTTCATGCGCAGGAGAAATCCAATTTCATATGCTGCGTTCTGTCGGGCATCTTGCGTATACAAAAGACACTGGTGGATGGGCGCGAGCATATTGTCGGGCTTCTTGTCGAGGGAGATGTGTTTGGCAGGGTTTTCGACGGCGCGGCAGAGTTTTCCATCGAGGCCGCGACAGACGCGGAAATTTGCGCGTTCCCCCGTGCCCAATTCGAGGCTCTGCTGACGCAATCGCCGGACCTTGAACGCGCTGTGCTGTTGAATATCACCAACGAATTGGACCGGGCGCGCGAGTGGTTGATCATTGTGTCAAACCAGAAGATCGTCGGCCGAATTGCCGGATTCCTGCTGCTGATGTGTTCGCGCTTTCACAATATCGACCATATTCTGCAACTGAGTCCGGAAGGCATCGAGGTCAATATACCGATCAGTCGGGCCGATCTGGCCCATCTGTTGGGCACACGGCCGGAATCAATCTCTCGCTCCCTGCATTCGCTTAGCGATCAGGGGGTTATCGACATTCTCGAGCCCAACCGCATCTTGATACGGGACACCAAAGCTTTGGCGTTGGCGGCCGACGTAGATGAAATCGAGGCGATCGCCACCCTCCAGGACCTTTTGAAGAACCATCGCCCCGAGCGCTGACCGATGTCGAGAGATCAGCCCGGATCGCTTGGGATGATCGGGGGGCTGGGTTTCCTCCACCGCTGATCTGCCTCAATTCGCGATCGTCACTGACGCGGCGTAGGCCCCCTTGTCACCCTGCATCTCGCGGAACCTGAGCCGGGTGCCCTTGTTCAGACGCTTCCAATCGTCAGAGGTCAGGCTGTCGCGCTGGAAATATACCCTGCGGCCATCATCGGCCTGGACCCAGCCATATCCAAGTTCGGGCTCCAGTTCGGCGATTTCGCCGTGAAGCACCGGCGGATGATGCTTTACCTCAACGCCGTCCATTTTCTTTTTGCGCTTCTTCAATGCTTTCTCGGCGGCGGTGAAAGCACGGTTCAGGGCCAGGATCAAATCGTCCTGCGCGCTGCCTTGGGCGATTTCCCGTGAAATCGACACATCAGGGCCGGGCAAGTGCAGGTTGAGCCGAACCTTGAAGACGCGCCCGTGCCGCTTCTTTCTCTGCGGCGCCCCCATCGTCACCTCGCAACCGGTGAGGCTGTCGTCGCGTCGTTCCAGCACCTTGATGCGCCGGTGCACCAGATTTTCGACCGCCGGTGAGGGATCGACATTGTGATAGGAGATGATCGGTTCAATCTGCATCTTGAGCCCCCGGACAGCGGACATCATCAAAATGGAGCAAACGGGCACTGTGGATCATGGATGGTGATCCGCCACGGCATGCAGGAGTTCGCCGGATAATTCCCGGCTGACCGCGTGAGAAATGTCGCCAAGGCTCAGCATGCCCACGAGCCGTTTGTCATCGTCAATAACCGGAAGACGGCGGATCTTCTTCTGGTCCATGAGATGAATGGCGTCTTCCACCGATTCGGTCGTCCGGCAATAGACGATGCCCGTGGTCATGATCGCCTCGGCGGTCGTCTTTGTCGGATCGCGTCGCTTGGCAACCACCCGAAGCGCGATATCACGGTCGGTGACCATGCCGATCAGTTTGTCATCCTTGGCGACCGGAATCGCGCCAACATCATTCATTTGCATCATCTTCGCCACCTCGCTGACGGGCGTGTCGGCACTGGCCCAGTCAGCCCGCTCGTGCATTGCCGCAACAATTTCCATTTGCGAGATTCCTTTCAGCGTTGCTTTGGCTGCATGATAGTCTCCATGGCTTCGGTTTCATTGACTGCCGTCAAGCGCCTTGTGCAATCGTTCGATCGCATCGGCAATCAGCAGGGCACAGGCCAGAATGCGCGTCCAGCCGCCGAGGCCGCCACTGCCCAACACGACAGCAGCGACCCTGTCGGTCAGGGTGAGGACGTAGAGCGCACACCCCGTCACATCCCCGGCGCGTTGCGCACCAGTTGGGCGCGTTTCACACCACAGGGATCCGGGCACGCTTGCCGGGGGGCTGTTTCGAACCTTGCGCGGCGATACGCATCGCAAACAGCCTGTCGTTTGATAGATCGAGTGTCCGGCGGCGAATAGCGTTCTTGAAGGCCGCGAGAATGTGACTGTCGCGGGTCATGACCATTACCACCCCTGCTGCCTTGAACAGGTGGGCGACGTAGTGGGTCGTCACCGGATCGTGGCGACACGGTCGCCTGACCACTGGTCTTGTCGTTTGCGCATGCCTGCGGATCACCGGTCAGGGAATGCAGCACGAGGCGATCCTGCCCGCAGACATCCACGGGCAGTCGCGCCTGGTGCCCCACCGTCCAAGTCGCGCGCCTTTTGTCGGGCGATATCGGATCCCGTGATCCGGGCAATCTGTCGGATCCGTTGACACAAGGAAAAGCCCACCCTTCGTCGCAGACGGGCAGGGGCGCGGTATTGACGGCCATCAATGCACCGCTCGCGATTATCGGCGATCATGGGGTCCAACGATATTCAAGCGACAGGTGTTTTCATGACCACAACCGGTATCGCCACGCTCGATCATGCTCCGCAGGTTTTTGCCGAATGGCTGAACGAACTCAGCGACGATCTGGGGTTTCCAAAGCCACGGGCATACGTGCTTCTGCACGAGACGTTACACGCCATTCGTGATTTTCTACCGGTTGATGAAGCCGCGGATCTGGCGGCGCAGCTTCCGGTGCTGGTGCGCGGCGTCTATTTCGAAGGCTGGAATCCTTCAAAAACTCCGGCCAAGCGACGCAACAAGAGTGACCTGATCGAGCGGGTTTCGTCGCGGTTTCAAAAGGAGCCGTTGGACGATCCGGATCGGGCCGTGGCGGCGGTCATCGACCTTTTGCGTCGGCATGTATCCTGGGGCGAATTCGAACAGGTCAAGCACGCCATGCGCAAACCCGTTCAGGAGCTTTGGGAATAGACCCGGGCCGTATGTCTTTGCCGGTCGGCCCCTTGTTCAAACGGTATGGGCAGCTATCGACATGTCGCTGAAGGCCAAGCAGGCGTTGTTCAAGACCGGATCGCCGATCGAGGGCCGGTCTGGTCACCCGACTTTCGGAAATCGTCAGCTTGGGTGACCTTGTGGTTACCTTTCATCGCAAGCAACGAAGGGCTGCGGGCATCGGCCTTCGGTTTTGTCATCGTCTTTTGCGCGATGCTCGGATCAACGCGCCCATCTGCGCGAGATGCAGCATCATCTGGGCAGCCCGCCTTGCGCGGACGTGCTGCATGTCGTCGTCCCGGTGCCCGGATCCTGCCGCGTGGGCTTGCCGGGGCCGTGTTGATTGTGGACTACCCTGTGCGATCCGCGCCACATCCTCCTTGACGGTGATTTTCGGGGTCTTGCCATCGGTCACCGCTGCAACCGCGAATTCCGGCTGCCCGGGAACGCCGACCTTGCGGACCAACACGGCATCAAGCAGAGCGCCAAGCGCTTGTGCGATCACATCGGCAACGGGTAACCCGCCGCGCGGCAGCGCCAGAATGACTGTGTTTTGGGGATCAAGCTGTCCAAGTCGATTCAGCAGTCTCTGACCAGTCTCGCGTCGGTGCGTAAACATGCGGACGTTACCTCCGGTGCTTGTTTCAGGGAATAATGACCACCTTACAGTTGGCGTGGTGCAGTACCTTTTGTGATACGCTGCCAAGCAGCACTTCGCGCACGCGGCCCAGTCCCCGGCGGCCCATTACCAGAATATCTGCCGTTTCGGCCTCGGCCACATCCAGGATTTCATCGGCGATATCACCGACGCAAATCCGGGTCGTCACATCGCGCGCGCCGGCCTCCTCGGCCCGCTGTCGGGCAGACCCGGCCACATGTTCGCCAAGCGCCGCGATCATGCGGGCCGTGCCCCCGCTGTCGTCGGCCGGTTTGGCGAGCCCCTCGACTTCTGCCATTTTCGCGAATTCCTTGGCGGGCCGCCCGTGCATCAACACGTGAACAATGCACAGTGAATGACCAAGCTTGTTTGACAGTGCTGCCGCGAAGTCGACTGCGCGGTGTCCCGTATCCGAGCCGTCCGTGGCTACGACGATTTTATCTCCCATTGCTTCTTGCTCCCTCTCTGATGCGAGATTTCGTCTGACCATTGCATGTTGCCCGGGCTATAACATTGCGCGGCGTCAATGCGGCACAGATCGGTCGTGGGGGACACTGGTGCTGCCAACGGGGGCTTTCGATGGAACAGGCCGAAACGATCAAATTCCTCTCCTCGGGCCGTGCGTTCGCCGCTGATGACCCCGTCGAGGTCATTGAGACTCATGGCGCCTATGTGTTTCTTTGCGGCGACACAGCCTTGAAGCTGAAACGTGCCGTCAAATACGACTACATGGATCTGAGCACGGTCGCGCTCCGAAAAAGCCTGATTGCCCGCGAACTGGAACTGAACCAACCGGCCGCCCCCGAGATTTACCGTGACATGTTACCGGTGACGCAAAGTGACACGGGGGTTGCTCTGAACGGCGACGGTCCGGTCGTCGATTGGGTTCTGCGGATGTGGCGCTTTCCGGCCGAAAACGAATTTGAGCGCATTGCCGACCGCGGCGCCCTCGACGACCGTCTTGCCACCGCTGTCGGGGAAGCGATCGCAGACTATCACGCGACAGCTCCGGTGAGACGGCACCCGGGCCGCATTCTAATCGCGGATATCCTGGCGGAGTTAGGGCGTGTCTTTGCCGGGTTCCCTGGTGCAGCGGGAACCGCCCGGGCGGCGGAATGGGGAAAGGCAGCGGCGGCGCGTCTCGCGACCAATGGGCCGCTTCTGGACAGCCGCGCCCGGGATGGTCATGTGCGCCGCGCCCACGGGGACCTCCACCTGCGCAACCTCGTCGTTATCGAAGGGAGGCCCGTGCTTTATGACGCCTTGGAGTTCGACGAAACGCTCGGAACCTGTGACGTGTTTTACGACATCGCCTTTCTCGTCATGGACCTGTGTCATCGCAATCTTCGCAGGCAGGGGTGCAGGGTGCTGGATGCCTGGCTGCGCGCGGCGCGCGGAAATGAGGATGCCGGACTGGCGACGCTGCCGTTGTTCTTGTCGGTTCGGGCCGCAATCCGCGCGATGGTGCTGTTGCAGACCGACCGGGCACGCGGGCAGTCGGGCAAATCGGGGGAGGACGTGGCAGCCTATCTGGAGCTTGCTTGCGCCGCCTTGCAGCCCAAGGCGCCGCGGTTGATCGCCGTTGGCGGATATTCGGGAAGTGGCAAGAGTGTTCTGGCCCGCGCATTGGCATCAACGTTGGGCGCACTGCCCGGGGCGGCCCTGCTCAGTTCGGACCTTGAACGAAAGGCCGGCTTGCCTGCCGGAACGCGGCTTGATCCCAGCGCCTATGCCGCGGACCGCCGCGACGATGTCTATCGTGATCTGTTCGCGCGCGCCGCGACAATGCTTGCCGCGGGTCATTCGGTTGTTCTTGACGCCACCTTCGTGGACCCGCAGCTGCGCGCCGCTGCCCAAAACCTGGCCGTGCGCGCAAACCTGCCCTTTCACGGTCTTTGGCTCGCCGCGCCCGAGCACCTTCTTGAGGGGCGCCTGCGGTCACGGCAGGGTGACGCCTCTGACGCGGATATCGACGTCCTGAAACGCCAACTGACCGCCTGGCGCGGGGAAATGACCTGGTTGCATATCGATGCGTCCGGTGACCCTCGATCAGTGCTCGAGCAGGTCAAGGCAACTGTTGCTGTGGATATGGCCCTTGATCCTTCTTGGGTCTAAGCATCCGGTCAGACGCAGGACCCATCCTAAAACTGGGCCAGATAACCCTCAGGCTTTCGTCAGGCCGTCAAGGTCGTTTTCGGAGTATACGCGCCTTGGAACCACGGCGCCGCGCTCTGCCATCTGATGAAATGCGCCCGACTCTTTGCATAAATGCGGGGCGCCGGGCACGATCCCACGCGACGTCTTGGCACAGAGTCCTGAAAGCGCGATGCGGGTGAGGGCAAGCATCTCGGTATCGGCCCGCCACCGATCAACGGCATCGGGCAGTTTGATACGCGCCAGCCATCCGCGAGACCCGGCGACCAAGCAAGGGAATGCTGACAATATGTTGGTGCGGTGGCACGCCTATTCTTCCGTGAAAAAATCGACATGCAGCGCATGCTGTCGTGAGGCCCACCTGGGTCTTCTGGTGGTTCATTATGGTTGGCTCCAACCGATCAAGCCGGTAAAAAACCCTTGAAAACAAATAGATATGTACCCGCGTCAGGGAACCAGAACGGCGGCCCCGGTGACCCGCCCGGAGCGAAGGTCATCCAGCGCGCGATTGGCCTGTTCAAGGTGATAGGCCGTCGTTTCGGTCTCTATGCCGGCTTCGAGGGCCAGCGGCAGAAATTTGTCACCATCGCTGCGCGTCAAGTTCGCAACCGAGCGGATGACCCGTTCATGCCACAAATCGGCGTAGGGGAACGTCGGGATATCACTCATATGAATACCGCCCGACACGACACAGCCGCCCTTGCGAACCGCCTTCAGTGCCTTTGGAATAAGCGCGCCGACCGGCGCAAAAATCAGCGCTGCGTCCAGCGGTTCGGGTGGGCTGGCGTCAGACGTGCCTGCCCAGACCGCGCCCAGACGACGGGCGAAGGCCTGCGCCGACTTGTCGCCGGGCCTGGTGAAGGCATAGACCTCTTTGCCTTGCCAGACGCAGAGCTGGCACAGGATATGCGCCGCCGCCCCGAACCCGTAAAGCCCGATGCGGTCGGCGGAACCAGCGCGCTTCAGCGTGCGATATCCGATCAGCCCCGCGCAAAGCAGTGGTGCCAGCCGCACCGGGTCCGCATCGTCGGGCAGAGGAAAGACATATGCGGCGTCTGCCACGCATAGTTCGGCATAGCCGCCGTTTCGGGTATAGCCCGTGAATGCTGGCGTGTCGCAAAGGTTCTCGCGATGTGCGCGGCAATGCGGACATGTCCCGCATGTGCGGCCCAGCCAAGGCACACCGGCCCGTTGGCCCAGTGTCAGACTGTCCACACCCGCGCCAAGCGCGTCGATACGCCCGACGATCTCGTGCCCGGGTATCAGTGGAAGGATGGGATGGGACAGGTCGCCATCAAGAATATGCAAATCGGTGCGGCAGACGCCGCAGGCCTCTACCCTGAGCCGCACTTCGCCCGGCCCCGGGACGGGGTCGGGCAACTCGCGGGCGACCAGCGGGGCGTTCTGCTTTTCCAAGACCATCGCGCGCATGGG
Source organism: Octadecabacter sp. SW4 (assembly GCF_008065155.1). Lineage (NCBI taxonomy): Bacteria > Pseudomonadati > Pseudomonadota > Alphaproteobacteria > Rhodobacterales > Roseobacteraceae > Octadecabacter > Octadecabacter sp. SW4. Next base: position 1,241,789 of record NZ_CP042819.1, read on the forward strand.
TGTCCACTACCTGTTGTGGCAACCGGGCATTGCCACCTGATTTTCAGGACATTTCACAGAACAATGCCCCAATGCATCTTGTTGCGCTTCCGCCCGCCTATTCCTGTATTGATTGCAGGTAGGTGGCAAGCGACAGGATCCGCCCGCGCACGATCACTTCTGCGCCATACTCCCCCGACGTGCGGATCGATTCTTCCTTGTAGCGGTCGCCCCAAACCGGCATCAACGTGCCGTGCGGACCCAAACCAGACCGTCCGTCGATGATCTGGATGACCTCGAGAAGCGGAAATTCACCATCGTTCTGTTCGGAAAGTGAGGTCAGAGAAGGGGTGTTGACGCTTAAAAACTGAGCGACTTCGCCGTCACCCTTGGCTGTGTCACCATGGCAGGACGAGCAATAGTTCATGTATTCCTGCCGCCCGGTTTCCTGCGATATTGCGGGCGTGGCCGAAAGAGAGAACGCCGCAACCGCAAGCACTGAAAAAGCTTGCGCGAAATGTCCACAATTATAAATCATGATATCTTTCCTTCTTGGTTTTGAAAATCCTGATTCACCTTGCTCTGGGAAAACCCTCGGTGCATTGACGGCTATCAATCTCCAGCGCGGCGGACCGTTGTCGATCACGTCACCCGATCGGTCAGATAGGACACCGCAAGCGCCAGCGTGGCGATCTTGGGATAATCCGTTTCCGGGATGTCGATATTCAGCCTTCGATGCAGCGCGGTCACCAGGTTCAGGACATCCATCGAGTCGAGTTCCAGATCGTCCTGCAGGTGATCGTCCTCGCCCAGGGTCGCGGCGTTGATGTCGGGGGCGATGGCGAGCAGTTCTTCGGTGAAAGCGGTGCGAATGTCATCTTTGGTCATAGTGTCTCCGGCGAAGCGATGAGGGATTGGAACTCTTTGATAAAGTGAGCCGCCTGTCGACCGTCGCTCACGCGGTGATCGACCGACAGGGTCAATGAAACAACGGTCCGTGGCTCGACCGCGCCGCCCACGACCCATGGGCGCAGCTTGGGCGCCCCCAGGCCGATCAGCGCGACCTGCGGCGGAAAGATCACGCCGGCCATCGCCTCGGCCCCGGTTTCGCCCAGGCTGGAAAGCGTGATCGTACCTTCGGTCATTTCCGAGGATCGGAGCCGCCCCGTCCGCGCGCGGGAAACCAGATCGCGCATACCCGCCATCGTCTTGTCGATCGACATCGCGCCCGCGTCGATCAACGCCGGGGCGACCAAACCGCCGCCCCGCAAGGCCACGGCGACGCCGACGTTTACCTGATCGGCTGGGCGCAGGGAGCCGTCGACGAATTGCCCGTTCACCGAAGGCACCTTTGCCGCAGCCAGCGCCGTGGCCCGCACGAACAGCGCACCCAAGAGCAGCCGGTCCGAGGGCGCCCGATCTGCGTTCCGGGCGTCCATCCAGTCGAGGGCGGGCTGCACATCGATGGTCTCTGACAGGTAGAAATGCGGGATCGTCTGTTTGGAGCGCGCCATCGCCGAGGCGATGGCCTTGCGCATCTCGACCATCGGCGAGGCGGTCTGCACCGTCGCTGTGACCGGTTTGCGCGCCTCCAGATCCGTCAGCAGAACCGCGCCCGCCGGTCCGCTTCCTGTGATCGTTGCCAGGTCGATCCCAAGTTCACTGGCACGGACGCGCGCGGCAGGCGAGGCAGGGGTGGCACCGCCGGGCAGTGGGGCCGTAACCGCAGGGTCAGGCCTGGCTTCGGGCTTGTCGGCAACCACCGGATGGGGGGCGGTTTTCGGCCTGTCGGCAATGGCTGGTGCGGGCATGGTTTCGGGCTTGGCGGCAACAGTCGGCGCTGCGGGCTGCTTGGGTGCGGGGGCGGCCTCGTCGGGGCCAAGGATCAGCGCCAGCGGCGCGCCCACGGGCAGGGTCGCACCAAGATCGGCCTGCAATTCCAGCACTTTTCCGTCGTCGAAGCATTCGATTTCGATGGCGCCCTTCTGGGTCTCGACCACCGCGACTGCGTCGCCTCGATGCACCTCGTCGCCCGGTTTCACCAGCCACTCGACCAGCGTGCCCGCCTCCATGTCGGCCCCGAGTGACGGCATGGTGAAAATACCCATCAGGCCCGTCCCAACATCGCTCGTGCGGCCGCCACGATGCCGGGCACCTGCGGTATCGCCGCGTCTTCCAGATGTTTGGGATAGGGGATCGGAACTTCTGCCGAGCAGACACGCCCCACCGGTGCATCAAGCGACCAAAAGGCCTGCTCCATGATCCGGGCCGACACCTCGGCGGCCAGTGATCCGCTGCGCCAGCCCTCGTCCACGATCAATGCGCGGCGCGTCTTTGTAACAGAAGCCATGATCGTGGCGTCATCCAGCGGGCGAAGACTGCGCAGGTCGATCACATCGGCCTCGATCCCGTCACTTGCCAACTCCTCTGCTGCTTGCAACGTCTTGAACAGCGACCCGCCATACGTGATCAGGGTCAGGTCGCGCCCCTCGCGCCGCAATCTGGCTTTCGCGATATCGACCGCACCGGTGTTGCTGTCTATCTTGCCCGTCATGTTGTAAAGCATCACATTCTCGAAGATCAGCACCGGGTCATGGTCCTGAAGCGCTGTCCAGAGCATGCCGCGCGCGTCCTCCAGCGTGGCAGGGGCCAGAACCTTCAGCCCCGGAATATGCGCATACCAACCTTCCAGGCTATGCGAATGCTGCGCCGCCAATTGCTTGCCCGCCCCGGTCGCCATGCGGATCACCAGCGGAACGCCGAATTGGCCGCCCGACATGTGCCGGATCGTCGCCGCGGTGTTCATGATCTGGTCGAGGGCCAGCAACGAAAAATTGACGGTCATCAGTTCGACGATCGGCCGCATCCCGACCGTCGCCGCGCCGATGCCCGCGCCGGTGAACCCGCTTTCCGACAGCGGCGTGTCGCGGATCCGGTCCTCGCCGAATTCCGCCATCAAGCCTTTCGAGACCGCGTAGCAGCCGCCATAGGCCCCCACGTCCTCGCCCATGAGGAAGACCCTGTCGTCACGGATCATCGCGTCGCGGATCGCCTGTTTCACCGCCTCGCGGTAGGTGATTTCCACAAGCGCGCCCGCGGGCTTTGTTGGTTCGGGCGGTGCGGGCGCCGGTCCATGCACGTTCTGTGCCAGCTGTTCGACCGGCTCCCATGTTGCGTCCTCGGCAAAGGCCACGGCATGGGCGATCTCGGCATCGGCCTCGGCTTCGATCTGGTCCACATCGTTGTCGTGGATCAGGTGGTTCTCAAGCAGCCAGCCTTGGAAGCGGACGATCGGGCCGTGCTTGCGCCACTCATCGATCTCGGCCTTGTCGCGATAGAGTTGCGCGTCGAACATGGAATGCGCGCGGAACCGGTAGGTCTTGCACTCGATGAACATCGGTTTGCCGGTCTCGCGGATTTTCGCGATGGCCTTGCGCGCGGCAACCTCGACTGCGACGACGTCCATGCCGTCGACCTGGTGCGCCTCCAGCCCGTATGAGGCTGCCTTTTCGCGGATATCGATTTCCGACTCGGTCCGTGTCAGCGCCGAACCCATCGCGTAGCCGTTGTTCTCGCAGACGAACAGAACCGGCAGGGACCAGAGCGCAGCCAAGTTCATCGCCTCGTGAAATTCGCCTTCCGCAACGGCGCCCTCGCCAAAGAAACAGGTCGTCACCCTGTCCGCACCCTGCATCCTGTCCCCTAGCGCGAGGCCAGTCGCCAGCGGCAGACCGCCGCCCACGATCGCGTTGCCGCCATAGAAATTGGTGTCGGCATCGAAAAGATGCATCGATCCGCCGCGCCCCCCCGAGCACCCTTCGGCCTTGCCATACATCTCGGCCATGATTTTCGTCATGGCTACGCCGCGGATCAATGCGTGCCCGTGCTCGCGGTAAGTGGCGACGACGCGATCCAGCGGTCCCAGAACCGGGATGACCCCGGCGGCAATTGCCTCTTCCCCGTTATAGAGATGCAGGAAGCCACGGATTTTTTCTTGGGTATATAACTCGGCACACTTGTCCTCGAAACGGCGCACGCGGATCATGTCGCGGAGCAGCGCAAGAACATGATTTCGGTCAAGTTTGGGCTTGTCTGGTGCACTCATGTCTCATCGGTCTCCAGCGTGGAAATGTCGCCCTCCGGAAGGCCCAGTTCGCGCGCCTTGAGCAGCCGTCGCATGATCTTGCCAGAACGGGTCTTGGGCAGGGTTTCGCGGAAAACCACCGCGCGCGGAGAAACTGCCGGGCCAAGCCTTTTGCGGGCATGGCCGCGCAATTCGCGCTCCAGCGCCTCGCCAGCCGTGAAACCCGGGTTCAGCGTGACATAGGCCTTCACGATCTCGCCTGCGGTTTGGTCGGGCAAGCCAATAACGCCCGCTTCGGCAACCGCAGGGTGCTCGATCAACGTGCTTTCCACCTCGAAGGGCCCAACCAGGTGGCCCGAGGTCTTGATCAGGTCGTCGGCCCGTCCGACAAACCAGAAATACCCATCCTCGTCCCGCATGGCGAGGTCGCCCGACAGATACCATCCGCCCACGAAGCACTTGTCGTAGCGCGCCTGCTCGTTCAGGTAGGCCCGCATCATTGACGGCCAGCCAGGTCGGAGCGCCAGTTCGCCGACTTCGCCGGTGCCCAGTTCCTTTAGCGAACCGTTCCCGCGTTCCACGATACCGGCCTCGATCCCCGGCATGGGCTTGCCCATCGAGCCGGGCTTGACCGTCATACCGGGCAGGTTGGCGATCATGATCCCGCCGGTCTCGGTTTGCCACCAATTGTCGTGAAACGGCTGGCCGAACACTTTTTCCGACCAGACGACCGCTTCGGGGTTCAGCGGCTCTCCAACACTGGCAAGGAACCTGAGCGAGGAAAAGTCGTATGGCTTTGCCACGTCCGCGCCCGAGCGCATCATCATTCGGATCGCGGTTGGCGCGGAATACCAGACTTCGATTTTTTCCCGCTCGATCGTGGCATACCAGCGATCCAGGTCGAACTCTGCCTCGTCCACGATCATCTTCACCCGTTGAACGAGCGGGGCGATGATCCCGTAGGACGTGCCGGTGACCCAGCCGGGATCGGCCGTGCACCAATAGGTCGTTCCGGGCGTCAAATCCAGCGCGTGCCGCCCCGAGAATGCGTGGTAAAGCACCGCCGCGTGGACATGGACAGCACCTTTTGGCCGCCCCGTCGTGCCGGACGTGAAATGGATCAGTGCCGGATCCTCGGGCCGGGTGGGGACGGTGTCGAAATCGGGCGATGCAGCGGCCATCGCGGGGCCGAGAGCGACGCAGCCCTCGGCCGCATTCTCGCCGGTCACAAGGACCAGCTTCAGCGTCGCGATCTCGTCGCGCCAAGCCGCGACCTTGCGTTTGTAAAGTTCGGGCGTTGTAATCAGCACCTTCGCGGCGCCGATCTCCATCCGGGTGCGGATGGGTTCCGGTCCGAAGGCAGAGAAGAGCGGTGTGAAAACCATGCCCGCCTTCAACGTGCCAAGCGCGGCTATGTAGAGCTCGGGGATGCGACCCACCAACGCGAAAACGCTGTCGCCAGACGACAGCCCGTGCGCGGCAAGGACGTTTGCAAAACGCGAGGATTGACGGGCCATGTCGGCATAGCTCAGCTCTTGCCGATCTCGGCCTTTGCCGAGCCAGAGCATGGCAATCTCATCCCCGTGTCCGTGCATTACATGCCGGTCCGCCGCCTCATGGGCGATGTTGAGCATACCGCTGGGCATGTCGAGCATCGCGCGGGCCTCGGCCCACGGGTCCAGATCATTGCTTTCTGCCCAGTTGGTCATCAACGGAAGGTCCTCCTCATTGCGTAGACTGGGGTGGGGCGGGCGAGGCCGCATTGACGGCGATCAATACACCCAACGGGTCAATCGCCGTCGTGTTCGCCATGAACCGGCGCTGCCAGCAACACTGCATCCAAGCGTGTCAGGTCGATGTGATCGGCATGCGCGTTCGGCCATATGACCCGCATCCGCAAGCCAATCCGCTGCCACGCGGAAAATCCTGCGGGTTTGACAATCGGTCAAGGCCCAGGGGACGTGGATTTTCATCACTCGCCCCTTGATCACTTCAAACCGGCGGCAGTGACGGCTTTCAATTGGATCGCAGACCGGCGTTGCGAGCGGTCAATGCTCCGCGCGGTCGCATTAGCATCCCTAGGGCAGGTGCGTGCAAGCCATCTGATCCGTCGCGATCTGCCGGACTCTCTCAACCGCACACGCCGTTTGTCGCATTCACAGCACGATCCATTGATGACCGCCAACATCGGTTTGGTCGCAATTGGGAAAATGATAGGTAGGACAAGCCACTTGGACATGCGGGAGAATCACCTTTGTCGAGAAAGGACCAGGGACTTGGGTCGCGGACGGTCAAGCCTCCGGGTTTGGACCAGATGGGACAGCCCGTGAAACCGGCACTCTGCGATGCGCCGCATGCGCGCTCGTCCGGGAAGCTCGCCCAATTGCTGGCTGTGCAGCCCGAAACGGGGCTGTCGCAGGCCGAGGCCATGCAACGGCTCGGATCTTACGGTCCCAATCGCCTGCGCCGCCAGAAGCCAAGAAGCGCGATGGCGATGCTGTTTCACCAGTTTCGGAGCGTGATCGTCTGGTTGCTTGCAGCGGCTGCCATCATCTCGCTGATCATGGGCGACATTGCCGAAGGCGGTGCGATAATCGTTGTGCTCTTGCTCAACGGCGCGATCGGTTTCGCTACCGAGTTGCGCGCTGCCCGTTCCATGGAAGCATTGTTTCGCATCGCCGAGGTTCGCACCCGTGTTCGCCGGGATGGACGCGTCCAGATGATCGATGCCCGCGACGTGGTTCCCGGCGATGTGGTGGTTCTTGAAGGCGGCGACATGGTGACAGCGGACCTGCGTCTGAGCGAGGCGTCTTCCCTTCAGGCCGACGAATCCATTCTGACCGGCGAGGCGGCACCGGTGGCCAAATCCCCGGAGCCCGTTGCCGAAGATACGATCCTCGCGGAACGCACATCGATGGTCTTTAAGGGCACCGCGATAACGCGTGGGGCTGGCGAAGCTATGGTCACCGCGACGGGCATGGCCACCGAACTGGGGCGGATCAGCCAACTGGTCGAAGCGGCGCAGGGGGAGGCCTCGCCTTTGGAGGTTCGTCTGGAACGGCTGGGTCGCACCCTGATCTGGTTGACCTTGATCCTTGCTGCGGGCACTGCCTTGGCGGGCGTCCTGCGCGGACAGGAACTGGCCCTCATGATGCAGACCGCGGTTGCCCTGGCCGTGGCAGCGATCCCGGAAGGATTACCGGTGGTTGCGACCATGTCACTGGCGCGCGGCATGTGGCGAATGGCTCGTCGTAATGCACTTATCCGGCGCCTGTCGGCCGTCGAAACGCTGGGTGCAACGACTTTAATTTTGACGGACAAGACCGGCACGCTCACGGAAAACCGAATGTCCGTCGTCCGCGTCGTGCTGGAGAATGGCGAATTTGAGCCCGAGGCAAAAGATCCTTCTGTGGAACTCGCTTTACGGACCGGTGCGGCCTGCACAACGGCCGAGCTGGGGCTTGGGAACCAGAAGGGCACGGGCGATCCAATGGAACTCGCGCTGCTTGAAGCCGCTGACCGTGTTGGTGTTTCGCTTCGGGACAGGCGGCTTCAACAGCACGCGTTTGATCCCGAGCGCCGCATGATGGCGACCGTTCACGCGGAGTCCGATCACGCCTTCTACGCGGTCAAGGGAGCACCCGAGGCGGTCATCGATGCCTGCAGTCAAGTCCTCGGGCGCGACGGACCGCACGCACTTACCGACGCCGCGAAGTTGGAATGGATGCGCCGCAACGCACGGGTGGCGGGCAAGGGGTTGCGCACGCTTGGACTGGCGATGAAGACCGCGCGCAACGCACGGGCAGAGCCTTACGAGGGGCTGACACTGATTGGGCTGGTCTGTTTGGCTGATCCGCTTCGCGCCGATGTGCCGCCTGCCATCGCGGCGTGCCGCGCGGCCGGGGTCCGCGTTGTAATGATGACCGGCGACCATGTCGCCACCGCAGCGCGGATCGCGTCTGACGCCGGAATCGGAAATGATGGCTCCGCGGTGATTGAAGGGCGTGACCTGGCGGACCTTAATCTGAGCAACGCCGGCGAAGAGATGCAGGAGCGGTTGCGCACGACGGATGTTTTTGCCCGCGTCGCGCCCGAAACGAAACTGACGCTCGTCTCATTCCACCAGCGGGACGGGCAGATCGTCGCGATGACCGGCGATGGCGTCAACGACGCCCCGGCGCTGAAACAGGCGGATATCGGGGTGGCAATGGGGCTGCGCGGCACGCAGGTGGCGCGCGAGGCCGCAGACATGGTCCTTAAGGACGACGATTTCGCCACGATCGTCGAGGCAATTCGGCAGGGCAGGGTTATCTTCGGGAATATTCGCAAGTTCATCGTCTACTTGATGTCATGCAATCTCAGCGAGGTGCTGGTCGTGACGGTGGCGGTGGGCAGTGGGCTGCCCGCGCCGCTCCTGCCGCTGCAAATCCTTTACCTTAACCTTGTCACGGATGTTTTTCCTGCCTTCGCTTTGGGGTGGGGGCAAGGCGATGGGCGCGAGATGCACCGCGCGCCGCGGGACCCGTCTGATCCCATTATCGGTCGAGCCGAGTGGCTACGGATTTCGGGACTGGGCGCGGCGCAAACCATCGCGACGCTGACGGCTTTCGTGATAGCGCTGTTTCAGATGCAGCTTACCGTCGACCAGGCCGTGACTGTCGCTTTCCTTACGCTGGCACTCGGGCAACTCTGGAACGTCTTTAACACCCGTGCCGCCGACACGCGGATCATTGCCAATGACGTGACACGGAACCCGTTTGTCTGGGGTGCGCTGGCGCTCTGTCTGGTCCTGATCGGTGCCGCGCTTTGGGTGCCCGGGCTATCGACAGTGCTGAATCTGGTCTCGCCCGGCAAAGACGGCCTGATATTAGCGACGAGCGCAAGTTTGATCCCGCTATTGCTGGGACAGGTGGCGTTGGCGTTCAGCGTTGTTTTTCGCAAATGGTTCACTGATCGGGCTGCGGCACGATAACTTTGTATCCAGAGCAGGGGCCGAGCCAGCCTTGCGTCTGAACGGGACATGGGTCATCCACCGGGGGAACTTTGTTTATGCGGGCCATATCGTGTGCGCTAAGTGTGCAAGAAGTCATCGAAACGGGGTAAATCGGGGGATATTGGGGCGTATTCCAGCGTAGCAGTATCCGCCGCCAAGAGTTTGAAGATACAAAATGCAAATAAATCAACACGCTAGATTGTCTATTGCCCCCATGATGGATTGGACGGATCGTCATTGCCGGTATTTCCATCGGCTGATGACGCGCGAGGCGCTGCTTTATACCGAGATGGTGACCGCCCCCGCATTGGTGCGTGGCGGGGCGGTGCATTTGTTGGCTCATGACGTGTCGGAACATCCTGTCGCGTTGCAGCTTGGCGGGTCTGACGCAAAGGAGCTGGCGCAGGCGGCGCGGATCGGCGCGGATCACGGATATGATGAGATCAACCTCAATGTCGGTTGCCCCAGCGACCGCGTGCAATCGGGCAGTTTCGGGGCTGTGCTGATGGAACGCCCCGCGCTGGTGGCCCGGTGCTGCGCTGCGATGATCGCCGCGCAAGATGTTGAAGTTACGGTGAAATGCCGCATCGGGGTGGATGACCAGAACCCCGCCGAAGTCTTGCCGCAGTTTATCGAAACGGTTGCCGCAGCGGGCGTCACGCGCTTTATTATCCATGCCCGCAAGGCCTGGCTGCAAGGGCTGTCGCCCAAGGAAAACCGCGATATTCCGCCGCTTGACTACGATCTGGTGCTTGCCATGAAACAGCAGTTTCCCGCACTGCATATCTCTGTCAACGGCGGCATCGATACGCTGGAGCAGGCGCGCGCCTTTCTGGACGGCGGCCTGGATGGGGTGATGATCGGGCGGGCGGCCTATCACAACCCTGCGGCAATTCTGCTGCCGGCTGATCGGGTGATTTTCGACACAGGCACCGTCCGTCGCGCGACTGACGTGGTCCATGACATGTTGCCCTATATTGACGCGCATCTGCGCGGGGGCGGGCGCTTGCACCAGATCACGCGCCATATGCTGGGCCTGTTCGCGGGCCGCCCCGGTGCGCGCCACTGGCGGCGCATCCTCTCTGAAGGCGCCCACCGCGACGGGGCCGGACCCGAGGTTGTCCTGCGCGCGCTTGATGCCGTGACGCAGGCCGGGCTTGCCCCCGTCGCTGCCCCACGCCACAACAGCGCCAGCTAGGAGAACACCATGACCGACCCGAGTTTGATGCTGGCCCTGGCCGCCATGTTGCTGGCGATCGGGGCCTTTGCAGGGCTGCTGGCCGGTCTTTTGGGCGTCGGGGTGGTATCGTCCTGGTGCCCGCGTTTTATTATGTGTTTTCGGCGATGGGCTATGACAGCCCGCAGTTGATGCAGATGTGCCTGGCCACGTCCCTTGCTACGATCATCGTGACCTCGACGCGGTCGGTCCTGTCGCATCACAAGAAGGGCGCGGTGGACTGGACGATCCTGCGCGGCTGGGCACCCGGCATCATTGTCGGCGCCGTGATTGGCGTGGCGGTGGCAAGCGCGCTGCGCTCGGGGGTGTTGCAGGCGATCTTTGGCGGGCTGGCAATTCTGGTCGGGCTATACATGGTGTTCGGGCGCAATGATTGGCGCTTGGGTGATCAGATGCCGCAGGGGCCTGTGCGCTATGTGGTCTCGCCCGTGATCGGGTTCTTGTCCGTGTTGATGGGGATTGGGGGCGGATCGTTCGGCGTGCCCGTGATGACGCTTTATGGCGTGCCGATCCACCGCGCGGTGGCCACGGCGGCAGGGATTGGCGTGATTATCGCGCTGCCATCGGTGATTGGGTTCATGTTCGTCGATATTGCCGTTGCGCCGCCCTATAGCATCGGCGCCGTCAACCTGATCGCCTTTGGTCTGGTGATTGCGATGACGCTGATCACCGCGCCGCTGGGCGCCGCACTGGCACACCGGATGAACCCCAAGCCCCTGAAACGGGTGTTTGGCGTGTTTTTGGTGCTTGTGGCGCTAAACATGCTGCGCAAGGCGGCGGGGTTTTGACATGGGGCTGGCCACGCACGGCTATATGACATTTGCGCCAGAGGCCCGCGTTGCGGCCTGGGCGCAGGCGGCGCATCGGGTCGGAACCGATGTCGCAATGGATCCGGCGATGCGTGCGCAGTGGTTGCGCCACGGGGGCACCTGGTTTGTCGGCGTGGATGCCCTGCCCAATGGGCGCGACGGCAGCATTGATGCAGTGCCCCTTTCGGGCCCGTGGGAGGGCGTGATCGATGTGCCACAGTACTGGCACCGCGCGCAGCTTTCCGTGATTTATCCGGGCTATCCGCGCCAGGACAGCGAAAGCGATGCGGCGTTCCGCTATCGCACAGGGCGCTGCGCGGCCCATGTGGATGGATTGCTGCTTGAAGATGGGCGGCGATACCCGCGTGAACCGCATGCCTTTATCCTTGGGATTGCCTTGAATGACAGCGCGGCCTGTCCACTGATGGTCTGGCCGGGCAGCCATCTGGCGATGCGCGCGGCCCTTGCGGGTGTCATCGGCGCGCGTGACCCCCGCACGATCGATGTGACCGAGGCCTACGTGGCCGCGCGAAAGGCCGTATTTTCAGCCAGCACGCCTGTGGCGCTGCCGTTGCGGGCCGGTGCGTCGGTGCTGCTGGATCGTCATCTGCTGCACGGTATCGCACCCTGGCAAGCAGGTGATACGGCCCCGCCCGAGGGGCGGATGATGGCCTATTTTCGCCCCATATGCCCCGATCCGGCCGATTGGCTGCGCGGCTAGGGCCGGAGCCTCCGGCGGGAGTTTTTTTACCAAGATGAAGGTGTTAGAGGGCGTTCTTGATACGCGCTGCCCGTCCACCACGGCGTTGGCGCAGCAGTGGCGCGCGCGCGGGCAGATCGTCCATCACGGCTTTGCGCGCCTCGGGTGTGAGCTGTGACCACGCGCCGATTTCGTCGATGCTGCGCAGGCAGCCGGTGCACAGCCGCGTGGCGGGATGGATCACGCAGACCTTGATACACGGGCTGTCGATTTCGGCGCGTGTCCAGATGTCGTCGCTCATGAGGCGGCCTTGATATGCGCCAGCCGGTCAAGCAGGCCTTGCAGGATATAGGCGGCGGCAACACTGTCGATCACTTCTGCGCGCCGCCTGCGCGAAGTATCTGCCTCGAGCAGGGCGCGTTCGGCGGCGACGGTCGAGAGGCGTTCATCCCAAAATGTGATCGGCAGCGGTGTCAGCCGTTCAAGGTTGCGGGCAAAGGCGCGGGTCGCCTGGGCGCGCGGCCCTTCGGAGCCGTCCATATTGCGCGGCAAGCCAAGCACGATGCCCTGGATGTCACGCGCGGCGATGATGTCCAGCAAGCGGTTGGCGTCCAGGGTGAACTTCTTGCGCTTGATGGTCTCCAGCGGGCTGGCGACCGCGCGCATTCCGTCCGACACGGCCACGCCGATCGTCACCGTGCCCAGATCCAGACCCGCAAGCGCCCCCTGTGCCTTGAGGCTGGTGGCAAACGCCGCGGCATCCGCAAGGATCATTCGCCAAGGCCTGCCTGGGCGGCGGCAGCGTTGATCACCTCGAGATCGGCCTCTTGCCCGGCAAAGGCTGTGCGTGCCTCCTCGAGGATCATCTGCGCGCGGTCGGTTTCATTCAGCACAGTCAGAGCGGTGATCAGGCGGGCCCATTCGCTTGCCGTGCCGCCTTCGTTTGCCAAGCGTTCGGAAAGCTGGGCGACCATACCGGCGATCATCTGGGCGCGATCTTCATCGTTCATTTCGGCGGCGGCAGCGATATCATCCTGGGATGGACCGCTGAGCGGTGCCGGCCTTGGGCCACGCGGCGTGATGCTGTTGGGGTCGAATTCTTCGCCCGCGGCAAAGGCCACTTCGGCAATCTGCGCGTTGGCAAGGCCTGCATAAAGCCCTTCGGGGTCGCTGTTTTCCAAAACGCCGCGCCACAGACGGTAGGCCAGATCGGGCCGGTCGGTCTGCGCATAGAGCAGGCCCGCATAGTAACGCGCAGGCACGTTGCCCGGATCAACGTCCAGCACCTGCAGCATGACTTGCTCGGCCTCGGGCGAGACGAAACCGTTTGTCGCCGCGACCATCCGGTCCAGCAGGCCGATCCGGTCTTCCAGGGTTGCCGCATCCCCCTTGAGGCGCAGCACCTGTTCCTGCGCGCGCGTGGCGGCGGCATAGTTGCCGATCCGTGCCTCGTGCAGCGCCAGCAACTCCCAGCCTTGCAGTTCTTCGGGGTTTTCGGGGACCACGGCACGCAACTGGTCGATCATCTCAAGGTAGTCGGGGGGGATTTGGGTCAAAATCGCCCCTTCTGTGCCATAGGTGGCTTCGGCGTCAAGCTGGGACATGCGGTTGGCGCGCATGTCATTGCCGGCCGCGATCCGTTCGGCGCGCGACAAATCGGGGTAGGGGCCAGAGCTGTCAAATGCGCCAAGCGAGAAATAGACCCCAAAGGCGAGGGCGATCGTCACCGCCAGCACCGCCACACTCGCGCCGCGGCTCAGGGTCAAAGGCCCGCTGCCCATCTCTTCGCCCGCTGCCTGATCCGCGGCCAGCAAACGGCGCGCGATTTCGGTGCGAGTGCGCTCGGCCTCGTCCGCGTTCAAGACACCGCGGGCAAGGTCGCGCTCGACTTCGCTTAGTTGTGCACGATAAAGCGCGACATCCTCGGACCCGGTTTCCCCGGGTTCGGCAGGCCGCCACATCGGCGCAATCAGCGCAAGGCCAGACAGCAGCGCAATGACAAAGATGATGATCCAGAACAGCATGATTTCCTCGCGGTTTTGGTGACATGTAGCCTGTGCGCAGCGCGAAAAAAAGGGCCGAATCCTGATTGTGATGCGCCCAATCACCGCGCCCCCTTGGTCATGTCGCAAAATTGTGCATTTGTGCCGCAAAGAGTATCCTCTTTTTTGCGGCCTGCCCCAGAACCAAGGGGAGGCCTGCCACAGGTTCGAATCCAGCACGGGGACTGCCGATGAAACGCTATTCTGCATTTGCGATCGCGCGCGAGGCAATGCGCCAGCACAGCGGTTGGACACGCGCCTGGCGGTCGCCGACCCCCAAGGCGAAATACGATGTGGTGATTGTCGGGGCGGGCGGGCATGGCCTTGCGACCGCCTATTATCTGGGCAAAAATTTCGGGATCACCAATGTGGCGGTGATCGAAAAGGGCTGGCTGGGCGGCGGCAACACGGGCCGCAATACGACGATCATCCGCAGCAATTACCTGCAAGACCCGTCCGCCGCGATTTATGAGAAATCGCGCTCCCTTTATGAAACCATGTCGCAAGACCTGAACTATAACGTCATGTTCAGCCCGCGCGGCGTGATCATGCTGGCGCAAACCCATCACGAAGTCCGCGGCTATCAGCGCACGGCCCATGCCAACGCCCTGCAAGGCGTCACGACCGAGTTCATCAGCCCCAAGCGGGTCAAGGAACTGGTGCCGATCATGAATATCGACGGGCCGCGCTATCCGGTGCTGGGCGGCTTGTGGCAGGCCCGTGGCGGCACGGCGCGCCACGATGCGGTTGCCTGGGGCTATGCGCGGGCCTGTTCGGACATGGGCATGGACATCATCCAGCAGTGCGAAGTCACCAATGTCCTGACCGAAGGCGGCAAGGTCACCGGTGTTGAAACCAGCAAGGGCAGGATCCTGTGTGACAAACTGGGCGGTGTCGTTGCAGGGCATTCCGGTGCCCTGGCGCAGATGGCGGGGTTCCAACTGCCCATCGAATCCGTGGCGCTGCAAGCGCTGGTGAGTGAGCCGATCAAACCCTGCATGGATGTGGTTGTCATGGCCAACACCGTGCACGGCTACATGTCGCAGTCCGACAAGGGCGAGATGGTGATCGGCGGCGGCACGGACGGCTATAACAACTACACCCAGCGCGGATCGTTTCACCATATCGAGGAAACCGTGCGTGCGCTGATCGAAACCTTCCCGATGATTTCACGGCTGAAAATGCTGCGTCAGTGGGGCGGGATCGTCGATGTGACGGGGGATCGCTCGCCGATCCTGTCGAAAACACCGGTTGAAGGGATGTTCATGAACTGCGGCTGGGGCACGGGCGGGTTCAAGGCAATCCCCGGCTCTGGCTGGGCGATGGCGGAACTGATGGCCAAAGGGCATTCCCCGCTGACCGAGGAGTTTTCCATGAACCGCTTTCGTGCGGGCAAATTCATTGATGAAAGCGTCGCGGCAGGGGTGGCGCATTGATGATCGCCCCGCTCCGCCCCATTTTTTGCGCAGAAAATGACCGAGAAAATGTGCATTTTTTCGCCCCTTACCGCGTGGAGGGCGCAAGTTTTAGCCGATCCCGCCGCCGTGTTCCGGCCACCTCCCGCCCAAACCCTGCGGGGATTTTTGCCGATCTTCCCTTGCAGGCAAACCCGCGCATGATGTCCCTGTCTGCAACACAGGAGGACACATCATGGCTGACTATGACTACTCCACCAATGCGAAAACCGGCAGTGGCGGCGGCATTGGCCTGCTTGTCATCGCGGGCGTTGTCGTTCTTGTCCTGCTCTGGGCGATCCTCGCCGGGGGCGGTGCCAGCATCGACAACACGACCCCAGACGGCGCAGCCCCGGCAGCGATCGAAGAGACCACGCCGGTCGTACCCGCACAATAACTCCACCGACCACTCACCAACCTTGGGCGGGCGCAGCGATGCGTCCGCCTTTGGTATGTCCAGCCCCCGCGCAAAGGTATTCCCATGCTGACCCTTCAATGCCCCTATTGTGGTGTGCAGGCCGATGAAACCGAACTTCACGCGGGCGGCGAAGCGCACCTGAAACGCGAAACCGTCGGATCAACGGACAATGACTTCGAGGACTACCTGTTCATGCGGGAAAACCCCAAGGGCGTGCATTTTGAACGCTGGCGGCACGTTGCGGGCTGCGGCAAGTGGTTCCACGCCGCGCGCTGCACCATGACGCTCGAGGTTTTTGGCACCTATCCGGCCCAGACCCTCGCACCACCCAAGGACATCACGGACAAGATCAGCGCCAAACGACCGGGCTGGACATGGAGGGCGTTCAAATGAGCACACGTCTGGCAACCGGGGGCCGCCTGCTGGATCGCGGCGCGGCAATGGAATTTACCTTTAACGGCAAGCGGATGCAGGGCCACGCGGGCGATACGCTGGCCTCGGCCCTTTTGGCGAACGATCAGATGCTGGTCGGGCGCTCGTTCAAGTATCACCGTCCGCGCGGTCTTGTGGCCAGCGGTGCCGAAGAACCCAACGGCCTTGTGAATATGGGCGAGGGCGCGTTTTTCGAACCCAACCAGCGCGTCACGACAACGGAATTGTTCGACGGTCTGGCGGCAGAAAGCCAGAACCACTGGCCCAGCCTTGAATTTGATGTGGGGGCGGTGAATGCGAAACTGTCGCGGTTCATGCCCGCCGGTTTCTATTACAAGATGTTCATCCATCCGCGGCCCTTGTGGAAACACGTCTATGAACCCTTCATTCGCAAGGCTGCCGGACTGGGGCGCGCGCCCACCGAAATGGATGGCAGCACCTACGAGCATTTCTACGCCCACGTTGATGTTCTGATTACCGGCGGCGGGATTGCGGGATTGGCCGCGGCACTGGCTGCGGGCCGCGCCGGTGCCGATGTCCTGCTCATCGAACAGACCGCCCATTGGGGTGGCCGTGCGCCCGTGGACGGGGCGCAGATTGATGGGTTGGACGCAGATGCTTGGGTGAAGGACGCCGTGCAAGCCCTTGAAAAAATGGATAACGTCACGATTCGTCGCCGCACGATGGGGGCAGGCGTTTACGATCACGGCTATGCGTTGGCCTATGAGCGCCTGACCGATCACACCGCCGATCACGACGGCCCGCGCCACCGCCTGTGGCGTATCCGCGCCAAACAAATCGTCACTGCCACAGGGTCAATCGAACGGCCACTGTCATTCGCGGGCAACGACATTCCCGGCGTGATGTTGGCCGGGGCCCTGCGCGATTATGTGGTGAATTACGGCGTGTCCCTTGGCGATCGCACCGTGGTCGTGACCAATAACGACGATGCCTACCGCACCGCAATCGCATTGAAAGAAGCAGGGCTTGAGGTGCCGGTGATCCTGGATGCGCGCGCCGTGGTCGATGGCCCGCTGCCACAGCAGGCCCGCGATCTGGGTATCCGTGTCGAGGCGGGCAAGGGGATCGCCCATGTCAACGGCTCCAAACGTGTCACGGGCGTGTCGATCTGCGCGCAGGCGGGAGAAGGTGCGGAACTTGAGGAAATCGCCTGCGACGCTGTTGCCATGTCGGGCGGTTGGTCGCCGGTTGTGCACCTGTGGTCGCACTGTGGTGGCAAACTGATCTGGGACGAGGAGCAATCCCACTTTCGCCCCGACATGTCGCGCCCGCCCTTGGGGCCGATGGGCTTGGGTTCGTGCTGCCCGCAGGGGCCGCGAGCGGCGCGATGTCCACCGCTGATGTGCTGGCCGATGCCTTTCAATCCGGTGTCGCCGCTGCCAGGGCCGCCGGCGCCACGGGCAAGCCCGGAAAAGCCCCCGCAGGTGACGCGCCCGACGAGGCGCCGATGGCGCCTGTCTGGCTGATGCCGCAGGGTGCGAGTTACAAATTGCGCATGAAAATGTGGCTTGATTATCAGAACGACGTGAAAGTCAGCGATGTGCAACTGGCCGCCCGCGAAGGCTATGAAAGCGTCGAGCATACGAAACGCTATACCACGCTTGGCATGGCCACGGATCAGGGAAAATTAAGCAATATCAACGGACTGGCCACGTTGGCCGGGGCGCTGAATGCGCCGATCCCGGCTGTTGGCACAACCACTTTCCGCCCGCCCTATACCCCCATTTCGATGGGCGCGATCGGGGGCGAGGCGCGGGGCGATTTGTTCCAGCCGCTGCACAAGACCCCGATGCACGACTGGCACGATTCCAACGGTGCCGATTGGGAACCGGTGGGCCATTGGCGCCGCGCCTACGCCTTTGTGCGCGACGGCGAAACCGTGGAACAGGCGGTGCAGCGCGAGGTCGTGAACACCCGCGAAAACCTTGGCCTGCTCGATGCTTCGACCCTGGGCAAGCTGATCGTGCGCGGCCCCGATGCGGGCAAATTCCTCGATATGCTTTACACCAACATGATGAGCACCCTGAAACCGGGCCGTTGCCGTTACGGGCTGATGTGCACCGAAAACGGCTTTCTGACAGACGATGGCGTAGTGGCGCGGATCGACGAGGACACGTTCCTTTGCCACACGACCACCGGCGGCGCGGATCGGATTTATGCCCATATGGAAGAATGGCTGCAAACCGAGTGGTGGGACTGGCAGGTCTATGTGACCAACGCCACCGAACAGTTCGCGCAGGTCGCCGTGGTTGGCCCCAACGCCCGCAAGGTGCTGGAAAAGCTGGGCGGCATGGATGTAAGCGCCGAGGCACTGTCCTTCATGGGCTGGGCGGATGGCACGATTGGTGGTTTTGACTGCCGGGTTTATCGCATTTCATTTTCCGGCGAACTGTCGTTCGAGATTGCCGTGCCGGCGTCACAGGGTCGCGCGTTCTGGGATGCGCTGCTGGACGCGGGCGCGGAATTTGGCGTCATGCCCTATGGCACCGAATGCCTGCACATCATGCGTGCCGAAAAAGGGTTCATCATGATCGGTGACGAAACCGACGGCACGGTGATTCCTCAGGATTTGGGGCTGCATTGGGCGATATCCAAGAAGAAAGCGGATTATCTGGGCAAGCGTGCGCAGGAACGCGACCATATGGCGGACCCGAACCGCTGGCAGTTGGTGGGCCTTGAAACCACCGATGGATCGGTCATCCCCGATGGCGCCTATGCGGTCGCCGACGGGGTGAACGACAATGGCCAGCGCAACACCCAAGGGCGTGTGACCTCGACCTATCATTCTCCCACATTAGGGCGCGGGATCGCGATGGGGCTGGTGCTGCACGGGCCCGATCGCATGGGCGAGGTGATCGAATTTCCCAAGGTGGACGGCACCAGCGTAAGCGCCAAGATCGTCGATCCGGTGTTCTTTGACCCAGAGGGGGAAAAGCAGAATGTCTAATGTTGTCAGTGCACTGAACGGGCAAAAAGTTGTGGGTGCCACCACCGTGGCTGAACAGGGTCTGCGCGGCATGATCACCCTGCGCGGCGATCTGTCAGCCGCCAGGCTGAAAAAGGCCTGCAAGGCGGTGACGGGCGCCGAGATGCCTGGCAAACGCGGCGTGAGCATCAAAGGCGAGAGCGGCATCGCATGGATGTCACCTGATGAGCTGCTGCTGCTGGTGCCCCATAGCGAGGCTGACGCCATTGTCGCAAAGATTGATGTGGCGCTGAAAGGCACGCATTTTTTGGCTGTGAACGTATCGGACGCGCGGGCGGTGATTTCTGTGCATGGCGCGGGCGCGCGCGAGGTTCTGGCGCGGGTCTGCCCCGCCGATTTACGCGCCAAATCGCTGGGGGCTGGCGAAATGCGCCGCACCCGTCTGGCGCAGGTGCCCGCCGCAATCTGGACGCAGGACGGCACCGATTTCAATGTGATCTGTTTCCGTTCGGTCGCGGGTTATGTGTTTGATTTGCTTGCAAATGCGGCCGCAACAGATGGGCCGGGGATGCTTTAGGCGGCGATGTCTTTCGCGGGCAGGCACTGTGCCACCCAGTCATCGTTGTCCGCATATCCCAGCGATTTGAGGGCATCGCCATAGCGTTCTGCATAGGGTTCGGCAATCTCGCGCGGCAGTTTCGTGACCCACTGCGCCTTGGCCCCGGAATTGACGTGCAGGGCCACGCGATCTTCACGGTCGTCCTTTTTCGCCAATCCGCCAAACAGCGACAAATCCCAATAGCTTTGCACGGCGCGGTCGATATCCAGACCGGCGATGTTGAAATCGGTCAGGGTCTTGCGGAACAGGGTGCAGTCCGTATCCTCGATCAGGTCTTCGTATTTGATGTCGGCTGCGCGCGGGTGGCCGTAGGGCCATTTCAGCATTTCCTGCACGGTCTTGTCGTGCTTGTTTTCCATCTCGAACATCAGGCGGGCGTGATCGTCGGGCAGGGCGTTCAGGTGGTCCTGATAAGACAGGCCGCCCCAGTCATCACGCACTTCGCGCAGGAATTTTTCGTTCCCCAGCGGCGCGATCCGGTGATAGCGCATCCCCGACAGCAGCACATCGCGCGGGTCACGGATGATGTGGATAAAGCGCGCGTGATCCATATCCAGCAAGGCCTGCGGAAAGGTCGAGGACCAGTTGACGATGATCTGCGGGCCGGTTTCGGCTGCATCCGCCAGCCGCTTGGCACGGTAGCACTGCATGAACGGGATATCCTGATCGCGCTGGATCGCGCGAAACACCTTGCGCATCCAGATCGTGCCGGTCTTGTGGTGGGTGCCAATGCAAAGGTAGCGGGCGGTCATTCGGCGGCGTCCTTCATCTTCTCGAAAATGCCGGTGTCGATAAAGGTGCGAAATTCCGGCACGGTTAGCTGATAATCAAGCACGCGGCGCGAACATTCCGCACAGGCGCGCAACAGTGCGGCCAGATCATCGTCCTGCAACCAAGCATCCATCTGCGCGCGAATGCCGTCGGTGGGGATCGTCGCGTCTTCGTTGGTATTGATGTCGTATTTGTCCCAATACTCCATATCGATCCGGTCTTTGTTCTTGGAATTGGCAGTGCCGCGCAGACGTTTGAGCAGGAAATCCTCGCGCGATTTCACGGCATAGTGGTTCACTTGGGCAAACTCATTGCTGACGTTATCCTTGTTACCGCGCCAGCCCCGTTTCAGATACTGTTCACCCATCGGTTTGCCGGCACCATTCACCATCACGGCCATGTCGGGCAGGATTTCTTTGGTCTTGTGGAATTTTGGGCGGTGGACGCCGAAAAAATCAAAACTGGCAGGGCGAAACAGGGTTTTGAAGCCCCAGACCAACCCGTTTTCGGGATCGTCAAAGGATGACCCGCGGGTGAACCGTTCGGTGACCAGATCGTCGGACATTTTTGACTGTCCGCAGCCGCCCATCAGCCGCCAGTTGATCGAAATGGAATCCGCATCCGTCGGGCAGGCATCAATCAGTGCCTGCACGCTGCGATCACCCACGTGGACATTCAGGAATTCATCGGCGTCCACGATCAGCACCCAGTCAGAGGCGCGCACCCAATCCATTTTACCTGCACGGCTGTAGGCGGCGCGCTGCGGGTCCATGCGCGGCCCCAGCGGATTGTCGAAATGTTTGACGACGCCCATTTGGTCAAGACGGTTCAGGATCAGGTTTGTCCCATCCGTGCAATCGTTTGAAAAGATGCAGAAATCCGTGATGCCGATAGATTTGTGATAGGCGAGCCATTCAAGCAGATACGGCCCTTCGTTTTTCATCGTCGAGACGAGGGTCACTGTGGGGCTGGCCATATCAGGCGTCCTTTTTCGCGGGCGTTTTCGCCGCTGTTCTGGTGGTTTTGCGCGTGGTCGTGGCCGCCTTGGCGGCGGTCTTGCGCGGGGTCTTTCTGGTAGTGGGTTTCTTGGCGGTCGTCTTGCGTGTGGTTGTCTTTTTGGCGGTCGTTTTCTTTGCTGCCGGTTTCTTGGCGGCCGTCTTGCGCACCCGTTTCACGGGTTCGGCCACTGGCGGCGGGGCGACGGTATCGGGGTCGCTTGACAGCGCAGCGGCCGCCTCGGGTGTCACTTCGGCGATGATATCGGCCAGCGGCGGGGCCGGTTCGTTCAGATCGACCCGCGCGGTCTGCGCATCGCGCAGCTTTGCCGCCTGTGCCACCTTGTCGCGCAGTTTTGCATCGCGCGGGCCATCGCCCGCCGCCTGAGCAGCCAGCGCGATTTTCTGCGTGCGTTCATTCATCAGGGGCACGCCCAGCCCCGCAGCCTCGGGCGTATTGAGGAACGGATTGTCGTCCAGACTCATCGCCTTTTCGGTGTTTTTCTCGCGTTCGCGCAATTGGTGGGCGTCCAGACGGTCTTCGGGCTTTTCGCCGGCCGCTTCCAGCAGGGCCTGGCGGGTTTCGCCCTTTTTCGCGGTCTGGGTCTGGGCGATCATCTTGGCGATCACCTTGTCGGGCACGCCCTGGGCCTGCATTTCCTTGACCTTTTCCTGCCACTGTTTGGGCAGGTGCTGGATGAACAATACCTCGTCCAGCTTGTCCAGTGGCACTTCGCCCGCCGCCTTCAGCTCAGCGACCCATGTGTCGTATTCGCCGGTGCTACGCAGCATCTCGACGCGCGCGGCGTGAAAATCCAGCGCCTTGTCCTGCAAATCGCGCATCACCGGATCAGACAGGATCTGCGCCATTTTCTTCTTGGTGCCCTTGGCGTGGCGGGTTGCGTTGCTCGCCTCTTCCTCGTTGCGGTCAAACAGCGCGAAATAGGCGGCGTTATATTTGTCTTCCTTGTTGTTCACATTGCCCCGCACGCGACGCAGCAGATAGGCCTCATAGGATTTGACGGCGTAGTGGTTCAACTCCACCAGCTTGTAGCCCAGCGTCGGTTTGGTCGATCGCCAGCCCGATAGTGAAAACTCGTCCGGCATCGGTTTGCCGGACCCGTTGAGCCACAGCTGATCGAACAAAAGTTTTGCGTTTGCAGGCTCTTGCTTGGCTTTCTTGATGTGGGGGCGGTGGATGCCCATCTTCATGTCGCGGTAGGGCTTGAAGATGGTTTTGACGCCCCAGCCCTTTTTGAACATGTCCGGCGCGCCGTGGGTGTAGTTTTCGATCACCAGCCCGGGGTTCCAGTCAGTGATCCCGTTGGAGCCGAAAAACCGCCAGGTGATCGCCATCGCGCTGGCCGCCGGATCCATCCGTTCGATCAGGTCGCCGATGTGGCCGCGCCCGCATTTGATCGACAGGAATTCATCCGCATCCATCGTCAGGATCCACTCGGAATTGACAACTTCGGGGTTTTGCGTGGCCAGTGTCAGGGCGTTGGGCTGGGGTTTCTTGCCCTCGGGGACGTCATTGCGGAAATGCTGGACCCAACCCATTTCTTCGAGGCGGATCAGCATGTCGTCGGTGCCGTCGCTGCAATTGTTGGTATAGACGCAGATATTATCGAAACCGATATGTTTGTGATAGGCGACCCATTCGACAAGCGAGTGACCTTCGTCCTTCATCATGGAAAGGATCGTGTAGGTGTGTTTGGGGGCCATCTGGCCTGCTCCTGCTCTGTTTCCCGCCCAGGGTGCCACACAGCCGTTAAGCAGGGGTAAGGCGCGGCCGGTTTTGTCCGGATTGTTTCCCATACCATAACAATGCACAGGGCAAAGTCCACCGGCGAAGGTGGGCGTGGAACAATTTTGCAACTGATTTGTTGGGCTATTAGACCTTGACGCCGCCCCTGTGAAAGCTTTGTTAAAGGGTAGCGATATTGAAACACCAAAAGGGGGACCACCCATGTCTTTTAGCCTTCCCGACCTTCCCTATGCCCATGACGCGCTTGCCGCCAAGGGCATGTCTGCCGAAACCCTCGAATTTCACCACGACCTGCACCACAACGCCTATGTGACCAATGGCAACAAGGCCATCGAAGGCACCGCGTGGGCGGACAAGTCGCTTGAGGAAATCATTACCGGCACCTATGACGCGACGGCCGTGGCGCAGAACGGGATTTTCAACAATATCTCACAGCTTTGGAACCACAATCAGTTTTGGGAGATGATGACGCCGAATGCATCCTCCATGCCGTCCGAACTGGAAAGCGCGCTCAAGGACTCGTTCGGCAGCGTCGATAAGTTCAAGGAAGAATTCGCCGCTGCAGGCGCGGGCCAGTTCGGGTCGGGCTGGTGCTGGCTGGTGAAAAAGGCCGACGGCGGGCTGGCCGTGACCAAGACCGAAAATGGCGTGAACCCGCTGTGTTTCGGTCAGACGGCATTGCTGGGCTGTGATGTTTGGGAACATTCCTATTACATCGATTTCCGCAACAAGCGCCCTGTGTATCTGACCAACTTCCTTGATAATCTGGTCAACTGGGAAAACGTCGCCTCGCGGATGTAAGCCCGTTGCGACCGATTAAAGGGGCGTTCCAGACGGGGCGCCCTTTTGCGTTTTCAGGGTGCGGCCCGTCGTTGCGCGGCGGCCTGCGGCCATGACTGCGCGCGTTTGATTCACAATGCGTGGCAAACGACACCTTGATGCAAAAATCGACCTGACCGGAATCAAGCCGTAGGCGCCGGTCTGATCGACGGCCCGCCCCACGGATCGGCGATTTGGCGAGCCGAACGCGATATCGCGATGGAAGATGAATGCGGTCACCATAAAGCACCATGTCTACCACGTTGCGTCGCCCACCCACGGCCCGTCGATCGGACTGCTATCGTCAGACCAAGGCGTCCCTCAGCACCGCCTCCAGCTCTGCCACATCCGCCACCGTTGAAACAAACCCCAGAAGCGTCGCTTCGGCAAAGCCCTGATCAATCATCCGGTCCAGCATTGCCAGCAGCGGATCCCAATAGCCGCCAGCATTGACCAAAATGATCGGTTTGGCGTGCAGGCCCAGCTGACGCCATGTCAGCACCTCGAAAAACTCGTCCAAAGACCCGGCCCCGCCGGGCAGCACGACCACCGCATCGGCGTTCATATACATGACCTTTTTGCGCTCGTGCATGTTTTCGGTGATGATGAACTGGTCCAGATCGCGCTTGCCGACCTCCCATTTCAGCAGATGCACGGGGATGACGCCAAAGGTCTTGCCGCCCGCCGCCTGCGTTGCCGTGGCGACCCGCCCCATCAGGCCCACGTCACCTGCGCCGTAAACCAGCCGCCAGCTGTTGCGTGCCAGCATCGCGCCGGTATCGGTCGCGACCTCGCCGTAAACGGGCCGTGCGCCGTTGCGCGACCCGCAGTAAACGCAGACGGACTTTGTGGTGGACATGGGCGTTCCCCTGACAGTGGTGTGAATGGGCTTTTGACCGCTCATATCGCGCTTGCTAAGGTCGCTCAACCGATTGCGGTGGCGGGCGTGGATTTGCGCCTGTGGGGAAGGACAAAACGTGGCAAAAGAGACATCATTTTTCAACGGCACAGGCGGGCTGGTCGCAGGTGCGGTCAGCGCGGCGGTGCTGATCGTGGCTGCCCTGCTGGTCTATCAGCGGGTCAACGCGCCCGATCCGGTCGGTGCTGCGGATGTGGCGGTTGCCACACCCCAAGCCGCACCCGAAATCACACCCGATGCAGAGGTTGCGGCTGGCACGCCCGATCCCGTCGGCGATCCGGTAACGCCCGCGCTGCCCGCGCCCCGCTTTGACGTGATCTATGTGAACCCCGATGGCACCGGCACGCTTGCCGGGCGCGCCGCGCCGGGCGAGCCGGTCGCGGTGCTGCTGGACGGCGCAGAGATTGACCGCGCAATCGCGGACGGGCAGGGCGGCTTTGTCGTATTGCTTGATCTGGCGCCTTCCGATCAGCCGCGCACCCTTGATTTGCTGGCCGATCCTGACGGAAGCAGCCCGCGCGCGGCCGCTGAAACCCGGATCATCGGGCCTACCACGGCCCCTGTGATCATCGCGCAGGCTGATCCAGTGGCCGAGGTCGCGTCAGGTATCGCCAGCGATCCGCAACCTGCCGACGTTGGCCCCGCGCCGACCGAAACAACTGACCCGGCCCCCGATAGCGCAAGCCCCACCCCCGAAGCCCCGATTGCCGCAATCCCGGCACCACCTAGCGATCCGGTCCCGACACCGACAGACCCGGCCCAAGCGCCGACCGGCGGCGCGACACCCACCCCCGAAACCCCGGCACCTGCCGACCCGATTGCCCCCGCGATTCTGTCGGCAGACGCAGACGGCGTGCGTGTGCTCCAACCCGCCGCGCTGCCCGATACCCCGCCCGAGGTCATGGCGACAGTCGCGCTTGATACGATCACCTATGATCCCGGCGGCGACGTGTTGCTGGGCGGACGGGCGCAGGCGGGCGGATTCGTGCGGGTTTATATTGACAATCAACCGGTCACGACCTCGCCGATCAGCGAAAGCGGCGACTGGCGCACCGATCTGCCGCAGGTTGACACCGGCGTCTATACACTGCGTGTGGACGAGGTCGATGCGCAGGGCACCGTCACCTCGCGGATTGAAACCCCATTCTTGCGCGAAGAACCTGCTACAGTGGCCGCCGCGATGGCCGAAGAAACCAGTGCCGAGGGCTTCCGCGTGGCCGTGAAAACCGTCCAGCCGGGCGCGACACTTTGGGCGATCGCGCGCGAACGGTATGGCACGGGGGTGATGTATGTGCAGGTCTTCGAGGCCAACCGCGACCGTATCCGCGACCCCGATCTGATCTACCCCGGGCAGGTGTTCGTGCTGCCCGACGACGCGCAATGACCGCAGCAGACGATATTCCCGCCCTTGCGCTGGCGTGGCACCGCGCGGGGCGGGGCGCTGTTCTGGCCACGGTCGTGGACACATGGGGGTCCGCGCCGCGCCCTGTTGGCAGCCAGTTGCTGATTGACGCCGCGGGTGCGATGGAAGGGTCCGTGTCGGGGGGCTGCGTCGAAGGGGCCGTGGTCAGCGAAGCCGCCGAGGCCCTTGCAGACGGGCGCGCGCGCCTGCTCGACTACGGTGTCTCGGACGATGATGCCTTTGCCGTGGGCCTTGCCTGCGGTGGGCGCATCCGTGTGCTGGTGGAACCGGTCGGGACTGTTATGCCCGAAAACCTTTTGGCCGAACTGGTGGATTTGCGCGCCGCGCGCCAGCCCGCGGCCTATGTCGTCGATCTGGACGGCCCTGATCGAAGGATCGACAGGGATGGCCACGCCGACAGGTTTCGCGCCGATAAGTCCGGCATCGAAAGTGACGGGCGCAGGTTCATCGCCGTTCACAACCCGCCCCTGCGGATGGTGATCGTCGGCGGGGTGCATATCGCGCAGACGCTGGTGGGGATGGCGCAGGCCTGCGGCTATGACGTGACGGTGGTTGATCCACGCACAGCCTTTGCCAACGCGGCGCGTTTTCCAGATGTGGCCCTGCTCGACGGCTGGCCCGATGCGGTATTGGCCGGGCTTGGGCTTGATCGGCGCACGGCGGTGATCACCCTGACCCATGATCCCAAACTGGATGATCCGGCGCTGATCACTGCGCTGCACTCTGATGCGTTCTATATCGGGGCGCTGGGGTCAACCCGCACCCATGCAAAACGGGTTGAACGGTTGCGGGCTGCGGGGTTTGACGCAGCCCAGATTGCGCGCATCAATGCCCCTGTCGGGCTTGATATCGGCGCGCGCAGCCCGGCGGAAATCGCCGCAAGCATCATCGCGCAGGTCACGCAAAGCCTGCGCCATTAGGCTGCACGTGCCATCTGTCAAGGAAACTTTGCGGTTCTCAGAGCGGGTTTGGCGTGATTAACTGTTCAAAACGGCGCAGATAGTGGGGGACACGTGGCGCAGATCGCAATGAATGTAAACGGCGTGCCCGTGACGGGCAGGGTCGAGGGGCGCACCTTGCTGGTGGACTTTCTGCGTGACGATCTGCACCTGACGGGCACACATGTCGGCTGTGATACCAGCCAGTGCGGGGCCTGCACCGTGCATGTGAACGGCCTGTCCGTCAAAGCCTGCACCATCTTCGCCATCGAAGCAGAAGGCGGCGAGGTTTTGACCATCGAAGGCATGGCAAATGCTGACGGCACCCTGTCGCCACTTCAACAGGCCTTTCAGGATCACCACGGGTTGCAATGCGGGTTCTGCACTCCGGGAATGGTGATGTCAGCGGCGATGCTGCTGAAAGAGAACCCCAAGCCAAGCCAGGCAGATGTGCGCAGCTATCTTGAGGGCAACATCTGCCGCTGCACCGGCTATCACAACATTGTAAAGGCGATCATGGCTGCCAGTGGGCAGGACATGGACGCCATTTCAGCGGCGTAAAGTAACTTAAAACGAGGACGTATTTATGAAAAAAATGACACTGACAGCAGGCCTTTTCGCGGCTCTGGGCGCAACGTCGGCCGTGGCCGAAGGTTTTACCGTCCAAGACCTTGGCGTGACCCCTTCGCGCGAGGCTTGCATGGCTGCCGGCGAAAGCGCGATGCGCCGCTATGTGGACGTCAACGGCGGCGGCAGCGTCGACCCGACGACCTGGGTTGTCTATGGCTGGGATCTGCGGCCCGGCGATCAGGACGTCACGATCATGTGCCCCGTGGTCAATGGCGGTGTGATCAACGCCTTCATGGTCGTGCACGGCGAAACCACTGATGACGACCGGATCTATACCGCCGATACGCTGGCACGGCTGTTTGAAAACCCGAAGTAACGGGCTGCCTTGCAATCAAAGCACGACGCCTTCGCAGTGATTTGCGGGGGCGTTCTTGTTTTGGGAGGGGGCAAACCAGAGAAACGCGCGCCGTGGATTGCCAGCCCGGCGGGGCGGTCTGTCGATGCACCGCGGCAAGCGTCATGGACCACCAAACCCAGCCCGGCGCGCTTGCGCCAAGCCCGATCTCCCCCACGGGAGGGCTTATGGCAAGGGCTGTGGGGCGTGAAACGCGGGCTGATTTGCGAAACATCTGCCACGCGTGGCTGCATGGCCTCCCGAGGTCGGGCTTGGCGCAAGCGCGCCTCTCGTCAATAATAGGCGTAAGGCGGAGATTGACCGCCAAAGCCTTGCACAGGCAGGTCCACCCTTTTACCATTTTCCTGCCCAACGAGAGCGATGCAATGTATCAATTCGAGATCGAGCGACCCAAGACCATCGCGCAGGCGGTTGCTGCATTGATCGATGAGGACGCGCAGGCGCTTGGAGGCGGGCAGACCCTTATTCCCACATTGAAACAACGGCTTGCGATGCCGGACCGACTGATCAGCCTCACCGCGATCCCTGAAATGCAAGGGATTTGCAGCGGCGCGGACGGGGCGGTTTGCATTGGCGGCGCGACAACCCACCACGATGTGGCGCGCGGTGCGGGCGTCTTTCCCGCGCTGGCCGCACTTGCGGGGCAAATCGGCGACCCGGCGGTGCGCCATCGTGGCACGATCGGCGGCTCGCTGGCCAATAACGACCCGTCGGCCTGCTATCCGGCGGCGGTGCTGGCGACCGGTGCGACCATCGTCACCAATGCGCGCGAAATCGCCGCCGATGATTTCTTTCAGGGCATGTTCACGACCGCGCTGGACGCGGGCGAGATCATCACCGAAGTCCGCTTTCCCGTCCCGCGCGCGGCGGCCTATGTGAAGTTCCGCCAACCTGCCTCGCGCTTTGCGCTTGTGGGCGTGTTCGTGACGCGGTTTCAAGCTGGGGTGCGCGTCGCCGTCACGGGCGCATCCGAAGATGGGGTGTTCCGCTGGCACGCGGCCGAAACGGCGCTAACCGCAGATTTCAGCGCCGGTGCGATCAAGGACACGGCCCTGACAGGCGATATGATCAGCGATATCCACGGATCGGGCGATTACCGCGCACATCTGGTCAGGGTGATGACGGGCAGGGCGGTGGCCGCCGCCTGATCATTTCTTGTCGCGGGCGGCTTTTTCCTCGCGGGTCAGCTTGTTGTTCCAGACGTTGTTGCTCAGCCCCAGCTCGGCGGGGGGCTGTTTCGTCTTGCCTTTGCTGACCTTGCCGCCGTTGTTCAGGAATTCCTGAATAAGCGCGTCATCAGTGGTTTCTTTGGGGACATGTTTCATGAGGGGAAGGCTAGCCTAAGCTGGACATCATGGCAACGCGCCGTAAGTGACGGATCAAGTCCTTCTTGTCGATGAGACTGACGATAACCTGCTTGCAATCAAGGCGTAGCCGCCGTGCATCGCCAGACCGTAGGATTGATGGGCGCAATGCCTGACCTCGGGAGGGCGGCTGGGACAAGCGACTCACGGGATTGCGTGAAAGACTTGCGATCCGCGCGCAGCAATTGCCAAAAGAATCCCTCCCATGGGGGAGGTCGGGCATGGCGCATGCGCGCCGGTTGGGGGGTGTCATCGTCAGGCTATCGCCAAATGAAAACGGCGGCCTGCATCCCACAGACCGCCCGCGCAATTCATCGCTTTCAGGCCTATTTCGGCAGTGGTCCGATCAGCATGACCATCTGGCGATCTTCCCGTGGGTTTGCCTGCAAACACACTCCCAAGCGGCAGACGTTTGGCACAAACGACGAGAGCGGCCTGCATCCCACAGACCGCCGACGCAATTCATCGCTTTCAGGCCTATTTCGGCAGTGGTCCGATCAGCATGACCATCTGGCGATCTTCCCGTGGGTTTGCCTGCAAACACACTCCCAAGCGGCAGACGTTTGGCACAAACGACGAGAGCGGCCTGCATCCCACAGACCGCCGACGCAATTCATCGCTTTCAGGCCTATTTCGGCAGTGGTCCGATCAGCATGACCATCTGGCGACCTTCCATCTTGGGAAAGTTCTCCACCTTGCCATGCTCCTTGGTGTCCTCGGCCACCCGTTCCAGCAGTTCACGGCCCAGATTCTGGTGCGCCATTTCACGGCCACGGAACCGCAGGGTGATCTTGACCTTGTCGCCGTTTTCCAGAAACTTGAAGACGTTGCGCATCTTGACGTCATAGTCGTTGGTATCGGTGTTGGGGCGGAACTTGACCTCTTTGATCTCGATGATCTTTTGCTTCTTGCGGGCCTCGGCCTCGCGCTTTTGGGTTTCGTATTTGAACTTGCCGAAATCCATGATCTTGCACACAGGCGGGTTGGCGTTTGGCGAGATTTCAACCAGATCAAGCCCGGCTTCCTCGGCCATCACCAAGGCGCGGGCAGGCGAAACAACGCCGACGTTTTCACCTTCGGCGCCGATCAGGCGGATTTCACTGGAAGTAATGCGTTCGTTGACGCGGGGGCCGGTATCACGCGCGGGTGGCGCGTTATGTGGTCTGCGGGCTATGATCTTTATCCTTTGATTGCGTGGTGCAACCGCAAGGTAAACGTGCCGCCGCGCCGGTTCAACCCGCAAAACACGCAAGTTTTCGCACAGGGGGAATGGTTTGGACCTGTTCCGGCTTTCCTAAGCTGTCACAATCTGACATATGCAGCGCGAGGTCCACTTGGGGGCCACGTATTTGTGAAGGACGAAGATCATGAGAGCTGTTCTCATCATTGTTGCAATCATTGTCGCCGTTTTCCTGGGCGACCGCTTCTTGAATGACGGTGGCCTCTGGAAGGGCATCACGGGCGCATCTGACGCTGCAATGGACGCTGCGGGCGATGCCGCCGAAGGCGCTGTTGAAGCTGTTACCGACGCCGCGGAAGATGTCACGGACGAAGCCGCAGCAGCCGCTGCCGCCGCCGAGGAAGAAGCCGCCGCCGCTGCCGCTGCCGCTGAAGAGGCCGCCGCTGCCGCTGCCGCCGCTGCTGAAGAAGAAGCCGCTGCCGCCGCCGCTGCCCTTGAGGAAGAAGCCGCTGCAGCCGCCGCCGCTGCTGAGGAAGAAGCCGCTGCCGCCGCCGCTGCCCTTGAGGAAGAGGCCGCCGCTGCTGCCGCCGCTGCTGAGGAAGAAGCCGCTGCCGCCGCTGCTGCCGCCGAAGAAGCCGCTGCCGCTGCCGCCGAAGAAGCCGCCGCTGCGACAGAAGCAGCGACCGAAGAGGCCACAACCGGCATGGACGGCATGGACGGTATGGACAGCATGGACGACATGACATCGCTGCTGACACCCGAAGGGTTTGACGCGGCCAAAGTGATGGAGATGGTTCAGAATTCTGACCTTGGCGCGATCGCCAAGACACAGCTTCTGGCCCAGGTCAGCGAAGTCGCCGCCGATCCATCCAAGCTGCCAGACGTTCTGGCCGCCATCAAAGAAGCGCTGGGCATGTAAGCCCCCCGCTTTGGCAAAACAAAGGGCCGCTCATCCGAGCGGCCCTTTTTGTTTCAGCCCCCGGAACGGCAATGGCTGCATCGAGCCCATTTTGACCAGTGCTGTGTCTCTCGATTCAAATCTCCTGGGCCCCAATCTCAAGTCACTTTTGGCTTAATCTTGGGGATTAAAACGGATTACTGGGTCTGCTTGTATTGGCGTGCCCATCCGCATTGATTTTTATCAATTTCACCGCCGCAATATCAAGCTAGTATGGCTTGCGCGGTAGATCACGTTCTTTAATTCGCAGGTTTCCCGCGTCAATCAGATGGGGGATTTCCAATGCAAATTCGTACGATTTTGACTACGACCGTTGTCTTGCTTTCTTCAAGTCCGGCGTTGGCTCAAGACAATGACCTGACTTTGGGCCAGTCTAGCTACGGCGCACGTTGCGCGATATGTCATGGGGTTGATGGAAAAGGCGGTGGTGAAGTTGCCGAGCTGTTTCGGATCCCTCCCACCGACCTAACGAAGCTTGCGGAACGTGCTGGCGGGCGTTTTCCCTTTGTTGATGTCTATTACACACTTGCCCGCGGCATCGAGCAACCTGGTCATGGGGATGCAGAAATGCCCGTGTGGGGAGACTACTTCGTTGCAGACTCGTTGGTGGATAGAGGTGTATCCTCGGGTGACGCAGTCGCGATTGCCGCAGGTCGCCTCATGACATTGACTCTCTATCTCGAGTCGATCCAAGAATGACCTTCGAATTGAGAGCATGACGGCTTAGCTGCCTTCAGACGAAAAATGAGTTTCGGCGTGAATTACAGGAGGCATGAGCTTTTCTCTTTGCCCCTCATCGCGAATATGAAGGCCACGAAGCCTCAGAGTGTTTTCCTCTTTCGGGGCCTAAGGGGAGTGCTGGGCTTGCAACGCGCCGCAGAGTGGTGATTTCGCAATAAGCGCCTTGCCGGTCACAACTTTCGCGTCCAACACGCCGGCGGCCAATATCCCCGCCGCAGGAAGTGGGCAAATCCATAGGAATCTCCAAAAGGTGAAAGCGGCTGTTCAAGGCCATTCTCGAAAGCGGTCCTTGATGAAGTCCCAGCGACTTCACACTTCGTCCCGCACAACAGCCATCCCCAAGCCACCCGATATCAAGCAAAAAGGCCGCTCGAGCGGCCCTTTTTATATCTGCACGGCGGTGCGCGTCAGTCCAGAAACGCCTTTTCAACCACATATTGCGCAGGCTTGGAATTGGCGCCTTCTTCGAGTCCGTATTCCTCGAGCATCTCTTTCAGCTCAAGGTTAAATGCCAGATTGCCGCAGATCATCGCGCGGTCATTCTCGCGGCACAGCGGCGCCACACCCAGATCGGCAAAGGCCTCGCCCGAGCGCATCAGATCGGTGATCCGGCCCATCTTGGGGCTCTGCTCGCGGGTGGTCGTGGGGTAGTATCTGATCTTCTTCCAGAACCCTTCGCCGATCACCTCATTCAGCAACTCATCATCCTTGAGCGCTGCAATCAGATCGCGGCCATAGGTCAGCTCGCCCGCCTCGCGGCAGGTGTGGGTGATGATCACCTCGTCGTAATCCTCGTAGGTCTGCGGCTCGCGCAGCAGGGATGCAAAGGGCGCAAATCCGGTGCCCGTGGCAAAGAACCAGATGCGTTTGCCCGGGATCAGCGCATCATGCACCAGCGTGCCCACGGGCTTGGGGCGCAGGATGATCTCGTCCCCGACATTGATATGCTGCAAGCGGCTGGTCAGGGGGCCATCGGGCACCTTGATCGAATAGAACTCCAACTCCTCGTCCCAACTGGGCGAGGCAATGGAATAGGCGCGCAACAGCGGCTTGATCCGGCCGGTCTTGGGGTCGGGATCGCCCATCAGCCCGATCATCACGAATTCGCCCGAACGAAACCGCAACGACGCAGGGCGCGTGCAGCGGAACGAAAACAGGCGGTCGGTATAGTGCTCTACCGCGGTGACGGTCTGGGCATCAGGCAGGGTCGGCACGGCGGGGGCGGCATTGGCTTGGGTCACTGGTTTTTGCTCGGTCATGATTTCTGTCGCGGCATCTTAAGGCCGTCCTTTGTCATAGGCGTTGATATGGGGCAAGAAAAGGGGGGCTTATCCGCGCAGGCGGGCGCCATAGTCGTGGGCGGTGTGATCGGCGCGGGCCAGCCATTGGTCCTCGGGCTGGCGCGCGGCAAGGTCGGCGCTGATCTCGACCTCGTCAAAGCCACTGCGGCGCGCCATCGCATATTGATCGGCAATCACGTGGCCGCGCGCGCGCAACCGGCCCTGATATCCCATGCGGCGCAGCATCGCGGCAATGGTAAACCCGCGCCCATCCGCAAAGCTGGGAAAATCGACGCGGATCAACTGCAGGTCACCCAGACGACAGGCCAGTCCAGCCGGATCACCGTCTGACGGGATATCCACCGCCTCAACCGGACCATTTGCCGCCACTTCAGCCAAAGGCGTCACATCGCCCCGCCAGTCATCCACACCAAAACCGGCATCGGTTACTATCACGCTCATCGTCTCATCCTCTGGGCACAGGCCCAATTCTTCTGTTTAAAATAACGCGAAAATCCGGCGCGTGCTTCAGGCGCTGACGCGCGGGATGCGCACCAGCTTGCCGTCCTCGAAATGGATCCCGCATTCTTCCTTGTCGGTATCACGCCAGCGCCCCGCGCGCGGATCTTCGCCCTGGCCGACGCGCGATGTGCAGGGCGCACAGCCGATCGACGGGAACCCTTGCGCCACCAGCGGGTGACGGGGCAGGCGGTTCTGGGCGATATATTCCTGCAAATCGGCCGTGTCCCAATGGGCCAGCGGGTTGATCTTGATGCGGGGCATGGCGCCCACTGGGCGCTCGACCTCAAAGAAATCAAGACTGGCGCGCTGCCCGCCCTGATAGCGTTTGCGCCCCGTCACCCAGCCGTCAAAGCCTTGCAGGGCATCTTGCAACGGCGCGGTCTTGCGCAGGGCGCAGCAGGCATCGGGATCATGCAGGTGCAACAGGTTTTCGTTATCTTTCTCAAAGAGTTGCGCGCGCGGCGCGCGGATCACCTGCACGTTTTCCAGATGCAGCCGTTCCGCCACATCCTGCTGATAGACAAGGGTTTCGGCAAACAGCATTTCCGTGTCGATGAACAGCACCGGCACACGGCGGTCGATCACCGCTGCCATATGCAGCAGCACAACCGATTCCGCCCCGAACGAACTGACCAACCCGACATGTCCCAGCTTGGTCAGCGCATGTTCCATGACGGATGTGGCCGAATGATTGGCAAAACGGCGGTTCAGGGTCTGGGTTTTTCCATCAAGCGGCATTGGCTTTGTCCTCGCGGTAAAGCACGGCCTTGAAGGGGGCCATGCCAAGGCGGCGGTAGGTCTGCAGGAAGGTCTCATCGTCGTTCTGACGCAGTTCCAGATAGCCCAGCACAAGCCGTTCAATCGCCGGAATGATTTGATCGGCGCTGAACCCCGGTCCGGCGCGCTCTCCAATTGCCGCATCTTCGGTTCCGTCACCGCCCAGGGTGATCTGGTAGTTTTCCACCCCCGCACGATCAAGGCCAAGGATACCGATATGGCCAACGTGGTGATGGCCACAGGCGTTGATGCAGCCGCTGATCTTGATTTTCAGCGGGCCGACCTCGTGTTCGAGCTTGAGCTCGTCAAACCGCGTGGCGATCTCCTGCGCGATGGGGATGCTGCGCGCGGTGGCCAGGGCGCAGTAATCCATGCCGGGGCAGGCGATGATATCGCTGATCAGACCGATATTGGCCGTCGCCAGATCGGCGGCGCGCAGGGCGGAATAAACCGCCGCCAGGTCGGATTTGTGGACATGGGGCAGGATCACGTTCTGCTCGTGGGAAATGCGCAATTCGTCGTGGCCAAAGCGGCGGGCAAGGTCCGCCAGCACGCGCATCTGATCGCTTGTCGCATCCCCCGGTGTCGCGCCATGTTTTTTGATCGACACAGAAACGATCGCATAGCCATCGGCCTTGTGAGCATGCAGGTTCGTGTCGCTCCAGCTGCGAAAGGCAGGGTTGGCGGCGCGGGCAGCGTCGAACCCATCCGTGGGGGCAGATTTGAACGCGGGCGCGGCGAACTGCGCCTCAATCCCTGCCAACACCTCCTGATCCACACCGCTGAACGCGGGACGGATTTCAGCAAAGCGCGCCTCGACCAGCTCTTGTATCTTCTCAAGCCCGTTTTCATGGACGGTGATCTTGATACGGGCCTTATATTTGTTGTCGCGACGGCCCAAGCGGTTGTAAACGCTGACAATTGCCTCGCAATAGGGCAGCAGATCGGCCTTGGGCAGGAAATCGCGAATGACCTTGCCCACCATCGGCGTGCGGCCCAATCCGCCCCCGACGATGACCTCGAAACCCGGATTGCCATCACGCGTCACCATCCGCAGCCCGATATCATGGGCGCGGGTCACGGCGCGGTCGCTTTCGGACCCGGTGATTGCGATCTTGAACTTGCGCGGCAGGAACTGGAATTCGGGGTGATCTGTCGACCATTGGCGCAGCAATTCGGCTATGGGGCGCGGGTCTTCGATTTCATCCGCCGCAGCCCCGGCGAAATGATCCGCCGTAACGTTGCGGATCGTGTTGCCGCTGGTCTGGATCGCGTGCATTCCCACATCGGCCAGCGCATCCAGCATATCGGGCACATCGCGCAGGGCGGGCCAGTTGTATTGGATGTTCTGACGGGTCGTGAAATGGCCATAGCCCTTGTCCCACCGGTCAGCGATCATCGCCAACTGGTCCATCTGCGCACTGTTGAGCGTGCCATAGGGGATCGCCACACGCAGCATATAGGCGTGCAACTGCAAATACAGACCATTCATCAGGCGCAAGGGCTTGAATTCGTCCTCGGTCAAGGATCCGTCAATGCGGCGTTCGACCTGCGCGCGGAACTGGGCGGTGCGGGCGCGCACGAAATTGCGGTCAAAGTCATTGTATTGATACATTTTTCTTCCTCTTGCGGCCAAATCCCGGCAAGGATTTGGATCAGAGTTTCACTGAAACTCTGTCAGGCGGATTGTTTGCCGTGGGCGTAATTGGATGGGCCGCGGGTGCGAAACACCTCGCGGAAATGGGTCGGGGTGGGGCGATCTGCACCCGGTTTTACCTCGGCCAGATAAACACCGACAACCACGCCCGATTGTGCTTCGGCGTCCAAAAGGCGGATCGTGGCATGGGCTTCGTCCGTGATCACTTCGGCCTCGGCGATATCGGTGGACCAGCGGTCATCCTCCGTCAGCCAGACGGCATCGCCTTCCAGCAGCCGGTTGGCTGTGATCACTTTGGCGGTGAAAGCGCGGTTCATTGTGCAATCTCCTGTAAGGGAAGGGACTGGGCGGCAGCCACGGCGGCGCGCGGGGCCAACCCAAAAAGGGTGAGGGCAGGGCCGCCTAGATCGGCCTGCCTCAGGGTGGGCTCCAAGTCGCCCAGGGTCGTGGCCAGCGTGAACTGGTCCGCGCGGCTGACGTTTTCGATAATTGTCACCGGCGTGGCCGGATCAGCCCCATGCATCAGCAGGCGCCCTTGAATAAAGCGTGCCGATTTCTTGCCCATATAGATCGCGGCAACTTCGCCCGGGCGGGCCAGGGCGCGCCAGTCATGATCGGCAAATCCGCGGGTGTCATGACCTGTCAGGAACCGCACGGATGAATTGCGCTGCCGCTTTGTCAGGCTTTGGCCGATGCCCGCAACAGCGGCGCTGGCGGCGGTGATTCCGGGGATGATCACATAGGGAAGGCCCGCAGCGGTGATTGCATCAAGTTCCTCGTCGAGACGGCCAAATATCGTGGGGTCGCCCGCCTTGAGGCGCACGACATGCAACCCCTTTTGCGCCTGCGCGACGATCAGACCGTTGATATCATCCTGCGCCATCGCGCTGCCGAACCCTTCCTTGCCCGCGTCAATGATCACCGCTTCGCGGCGCGCAAGCTCAAGGATTTCAGGGGTCACGAGCCGATCGTGGATCACCACATCGGCCTTGTCCAGCGCGCGACGCGCCTTGAGCGTCAGCAATTCGGGATCGCCCGGGCCCGCGCCGACCAGATCAACACGGCCGCGTTTTGCGCCTGTCTGTATGTGATCATCCAGCAAGGATTCCAATGCCGGCGTCACGGCGGTTTCACCATTCTGCGCAATCGCTTGCGGGCCAGTATTAAAGTAAAATTCCGACCAGAAGTCGCGCCGTTTGCCGCCCATTGGCAACACATCGACGGCTTTGCGAAAGGTCTTGCCGATCCGCGCCAGCGGGCCAAGCGTGGCCGGTAGGCGCGCCTCAAGGTCGGCCTTGATCGCGCGGGCCAACACGGGCGCTGCCCCTTCGGTGCCGATGGCCACCGTCACCGGATCGCGATCGACGATCGCCGGGGTGATGAACTGGCTGTCTGCAAGGTTGTCGACGATATTGACCAGTGCACCGTCGCGTCGCGCCAGGGCGGCTACGCGGGCATCCTCGGCATCATTTTCGTTGGCGGCGTAAAACAGCGCGGCGCAAAGCGCGTCACCTGCCTCTTGGGGGCGCAGGATCAGGGTCAGTTTCCCTGCGGCCGCGAGCCGGTGGATTTCCGGCGCAGCCCACGGGGCCACCACGGTCAGCCGCGCCGTGGTCTTCAGCAACAGCCGCAGTTTGGCCAGCGCAGCCGCGCCACCGCCTGACAGGACGACGCGGCGCCCATCGAGGGCCATGAAGATTGGAAAGTGGTTCATCGGGCAATCCTTTGTTGCCCCCAATATAGAACATTGTCCTGCTATTTTGCTATTGTGCGGCGCGGATAAGGACGTATGTTCTATTTCGTGGCGGGGTAGAACACGCTGTTCCAGCAAAGGTGGAAATTCGGAATGACTGTGCGAATAGATGAAACAGACCGGAAAATCCTTGCAGCCCTGCAAGCGGATGCAAGCCGGTCATTGGACGAAATTGCCCGCGAAATCGGGTCGTCCAAGACGCCTGTGTGGAATCGCATCCGCAAGCTGCGCGAGGCGGGGGTAATCGGCCAGCAAACGGTTATTCTGGATGCCGAAGCATTGGGGTTCGAGGCCTGTTTCTTTGTGCTGATCCGCACGTCTGAACATGATGCAGGCTGGCAGGGCAGGTTCCTGAAAGCCCTGCAAAGCCGCCCCGAAGTGCAAGAGGCGCACCGGCTTGCGGGCGACATTGATTACATCCTGAAAGTGCGCGTCAAAAATGCCCGCGCCTATGACGTGTTTTATCAGGCGCTGATTTCCGAAGTGCGGGTGCACAATGTGACCGCGCTTTTGTCGATGGAGGAAATCAAATCGACCGTGGCACTGCCGCTATAGCCTTGGAAATGAGTTATTTTTGAACAGAAGAAGGGGGGGCGTCAGCGCGTCACCATCAGCCGTTCCAACCCGTGGAAATGATAGACATCGGCGTAGATCGGCGGTTCGGCCAAGGCCAGATCAGGGCAGCGCGCCCATAGGATTTGCAGCGCGTTCAGCAGCTCCAGTCGGGCCAGCGGTGCGCCGACGCAAAAGTGGATGCCGCCGCCAAAGCTGGTCATTTGCGGCCCCTTGCGCGCCGGATCAAACTTGCCCGGATCAGGGTAGGCAAGCGGATCGTGATTGGCCGCCGCCAGCAGGCAGTTTACCTGATCGCCGCGCTTGAAATCATGGCCCAGCAGCGTCACGTCCTCTTGCGCCCAGCGGGAAAAGATATGCAGCGGCGGGTCGAACCGCAGCACTTCTTCGATCACCCGCGCGTCAATCGTCTGAATACCCTGTTCCAAAAGCGTTTTTACACCGTTTCCCATCGTGTGCACCGTGGCCTCGTGGCCGGCGTTCAACAGCAGGATGCAGGTGGTGATCAGTTCTTCCGTCGATAGATGTTTCCCCCCTTCCTCGGCGGCGATCAATTCGCTGATCAGATCGTCGGCGGGGCTACTGCGGCGGGCGTCGATATAGCCGGTGATGAAAGCGCGAAAGGCCAGCGTGGCCTCGACGGCGGCGTCTTCGATCACGCGGGTGCGGTTGGCCTGATACATCGCCACCATCGCATTGGACCATTTCAGCAGATCGTCGGACCGGTCTTCGGGGACGCCCAGAAGGCGGGCGATAATCACCACGGGCACGATACGCGCGTAGCTATCGAGCAGGTCGAACGCCCCTTCGGGAAAACGGTCGATCAAGTCATGACACAGGCTTTCGATTTCGGGCTGCAGCGCGGCGATCCGGCGCGAGGTAAAGGCCCGCAGGACCAGCCCGCGCAGCCGAGTGTGGCGGGGCGGCTCCAGTTCGAGCATCGAATGGGCCTCGATGTCATAGAACGGCTGCACATGGGGGGCGATTATCGGGGCGACTTCGGCGGGGATTTCGCGCCCCATCCGCCGATCCTTGAGGATCGTCATGGTAGCGGCGTGGCTGGTGGAGCAGATCACGCCGTAGTCTTCCCATAGAAACAAATCGCCCGCCGCGCGGGCGCGGTCATAAAACGGGTAGGGGTTTTGCACGAAGGCGGGATCGGTCGGGGATTGGCGCAGTGATTTCATGGGCGCAGGTTTGCGCCTTGGCACTGGTCTTTGCAAGCCGCCCTTTCTAAGGTCATCACATGGGAGGATCGTTTCGCAATCGCGCCTTTGGGGTGCTGGCCTATCTGGCCCTGGTCGCAGCTTTTTCGGGCGGCGTCTGGTGGGTTGGCTATGCTGCGGCGCTTGACCAGCTCGAGCGGCGCGGGCGGGCCGATCTGGCGCTGGCGGCCGACCGGCTGACCAGCCAGTTGCAGCGCTATCGCGAATTGGCGGTCCTGCTGGCGGACCATCCCGACCTGCAGATTGACGCCGACCCCGTGCGCGCGCGCACCCTGCTGCGCGAAACCGCTGACCGGACCGGATCGCTTGATGTGATCGTGCTGGACGCAGCGGGGCGCGAACGTTTTGCAGCCGCCGAAACGGCGCCCCAGGATCATGCCGGCACCCCCTATTTCGAGCGGGCGATGGATGGCGCCCTGGGTGTTCATCATCTGGTCAGTGATCGCTTTGACGGGCGCTATTCCCGGCGCGCCTTTCTTTTTGCGGCGCCGATGTTTTCGCCGGCGGGGCCGGTCCAGGGCGCGGTGGTGGTCGTGGCCGATGTGGACGCGGTTGAATCGGCATGGCGCGGTGATCGCCCGACGATGTTTTTCACTGATGAGGCGGGTGTAATCTTTGTGTCGAACCGCTCCGAACTGATCTTTCGTGCCCGCGATGGTGACCCTGCGCGCGCTGCGCAATCGCCCGAATATCCGGCGGCGCAGGTCACTGACTTTGTCGCCTTTACTGCGGGTTTCGTGAACGGGCACGAGGTTTGGCGCGTTGATGGTGGGCCTTATGTGCCCGCGCGCGCCCTGCACCTGACGCTTGATTTACCGGTGATCGAGATGACCGGCGAGGTGCTGTTGGATGTCGCGCCTGCGCGCCAGATCGCGTTCTTGCAGGCCTCGGTTGCAGCGGCCCTTTGCCTCGCCTTTGGCGCGTTGCTGTTTCTGGCAACCGAACGGCGCCGCACCCTTGCCGGTGCCAATGCGCGCTTGGAAGAACGCGTCGCCAATCGCACCGCTGAACTGATCGCCGTGAACACCGATCTGCGCCGTGAAGTGCAGGACCGCACCGCCGCCGAGGCCCGTCTGAAAAAGGCACAGGCCGATCTGGTGCAGGCGGGCAAGCTGTCGGCGCTGGGGCAGATGTCGGCGGGGATCAGCCACGAATTGAACCAGCCCCTGATGGCGATCCGGTCATTTGCGGAAAACGCCGAAGGGTTCTTGCAGCGTGGCAAACCCGAGGTGGCGGCGCAAAACCTGTCGCGCATTTCCGATCTGGCCCGCCGGATGGGGCGCATCATTCGCAATTTGCGCGCCTTTTCCCGCCACGAAAGCGAGCCCCTGTCAGATGTCGATATCTGCACCGTTGTCGAGACAGTGCTTGAGATGAGCGAGGCGCGCGCGCATCAGGCCGAAGTCACGCTGATCTGGGCGGCGCCACCTGGCCCCGTGCTGGTGCGCGGTGGCGAGGTGCGCTTGCAGCAGGTCTTGCTGAACCTTGTCGGCAACGCGATTGACGCGATGGAGGGGCGCGCGGCCAAACAGGTGACAATCGCCCTTGCCACGCAGGGCGACCGCGTGGAACTCAGCGTGCACGACACCGGCCCGGGCCTGTCTGAACCCGAAAAGATTTTCGACCCCTTCTATACAACCAAACAGATCGGCGCGGCCGAGGGCATGGGCCTTGGTCTGTCGATTTCCTACGGTTTGGTGCAAAGCTTTGGCGGCAGCATCAAGGGGCGCAATCACGCCGAGGGCGGCGCGGTCTTTACGGTTGAACTTGACGCCGCGAGAAAGGCCCAAGCCGCATGAGCACACAGGTCCTTTTGGTCGATGATGATCGCGAGGTGCGCGAGGCGTTGGCGCAGGCCCTTGAACTGGCTGAGCTTTCGCCGGTTCTTGCGGGCTCCTTCATCGCCGCCAAGGACCATATCACCGCCGATTTCGACGGCGTGATCGTGACGGATATTCGCATGCCAGGGCGTGATGGCTTCCATTTACTGACCCATGCGCGCAGCGTCGATCCCGATCTGCCGGTGATCTTGCTGACGGGCGAAGCAGACGTGCCGATGGCCGTGCGCGCCATGTCCGAGGGCGCGTTCGGGTTTCTGGAAAAACCCTGCGGGCCGCAGGATCTGTTGGGCCTTGTGGGCAAGGCGCTGCACGGGCGTGGCCTTGTGTTGGAAAACCGCCGCCTGAAATTGCAGGTCGCGCAGGGCGATGCGGCGGCGCGGATGTTGCGCGGCACCTCGGCGCAGTCGCAACAGTTGCGCGAACGGGTGCGCGCCGCCGCACGCGCCGCCGCCGAAGTCGTAGTGACCGGCGAACCCGGATCAGGCATCGCCAAGGTCGCCGAAGTGATCCACCTGCTGTCCTCTGCCGGCAACCGTCCTTTTGTGAAATGTGCGGCGGCGACGCTCACGGTCGATACCCTTGGGGCTGCGTTTCACGATGCGGCCTCGGGCACCCTTTATCTTGACGAGATCACGGGCCTTGCCCCGGCGGCGCAGTTCGCACTGATGGACAGGCTTGAAGGGGGTGCTTCGGCGCGGGTGATTTCAGGAACGACCCAGGATATTGCCGCCAGCGTCGAAACTGGTCGCCTGAACGCCGATCTGTTCTACCGGCTTGATCTGATGCGCGTCCATATCGCCCCCCTGCGCGAACGGGCCGAAGACATTCCAGTGCTGTTTCGCCATTACGTCAGTGTCGCCTGCGAGCAGGCCAACCTGCCGGAACCCATGATTTCACCCGATGTGCTGGGCCGGTTGATGGCGCAGGATTGGCCGGGCAATGCGCGTTCCCTGATGAACGCGGCGATGCGGTTTGCGATGGGGATCAACGAAGCACCCAGCGCCGAAAGCGATGAAACCCTTGGGCTGGCCGAACAGATGGCGCAGGTCGAGAGATCGCTGATTATCGCAGCCTTGCGCAGAAACGACGGGCAAGTGACGCAAACGGCACAGACCCTCAAGCTGCCGCGCAAGACCTTTTACGACAAGCTGGCGCGCCACGGGCTGCGCGCCGAGAGCTTTCGCAAAAGGGGCGATGCGTCATGACGACACCTCAGCGCCGTGGCCGTGCCGCCCGCCAGTCTGCGCCCGCCGCGCGTCATGTGAACTATCGGCAGTTACGCAACCCTTTCACGCCACAGCGCTGCGCGTGTTGCAAGAGTTGGGGATCAAGATATTACTGCCCGAAGCGCGCAAATTGCTGGGGGCCGCAGGGGCGCTGGTTGACGATGATATGGTGCGGATCGGTGCGGATATGGTCGCCGCCGCCCTCGCCACGGCACCGGCCAGCATCCCGATGCGCGCGGCCAACCCCGCCCGCAACCAGATTTATGAAAATGGCGCGCTGATCTTTTCCGCTGCCGGTGGCTGCCCCAATGTATCAGACGCGACCCGTGGTCGCCGCCCCGGCGATCTGGTCAGCTTTGTCGATGCGATCAAGCTCGTCCAAAGTTTCGATGTGATTCACAAGATGCCCATCGCCCCCGAGGCACAAGACATCCCCGTCAACCTGCGCCACCTTGAAACCACGCTGGCGCAGCTGTCCTATGCCGACAAATTGCTGACGGTGTTCGCGCGTGGCACCGGGCAGGCGGAACAGGCCTTCGAGATGATCCAGATCGGGTTGAACCTCTCGGCGGATGACTTTGCCGGTGCCACATGGGTCAGCGCCGTGATCAACTCCAACAGCCCGCGAATGCTGGACGTCCCGATGGCGCAGGGCATCATTGATTTCGCGCGTGCGGGGCAGATGACAATCATCACGCCTTTCTGTCTGGCCGGTGCGATGGCCCCCGTGACGGTTGCGGGCGCGCTGGTGTTGCAACACGCCGAGGCTTTGGCGGGGATCGTGCTGGCGCAGGTGGCCAAAGCAGGCGCACCGGTCAGCTATGGCGGGTTCAGCTCGAACGTCGATATGAAATCGGGCGCACCGGCCTTTGGCACCCCCGAACACATCAAGATGCAGCTTGGGGCGGGGCAGTTGGCGCGCCATATCGGCTTGCCGTGGCGATCCGCCGCCGGGTCCGCCGGCAATACGGCCGATCCACAATCGGTGCACGAAAACATCATGGGCCTTTGGGGCGCACTAAGCGCGGGCGCGACACTGACGCTGCATGCCGCCGGTTGGCTGGAAGGCGGGCTGACCTTTGGGTTTGAAAAATTCATCTGCGATATCGAAGCCGTGCAGACATTGGCCGAGCTTTGCGC
This sequence comes from Octadecabacter sp. SW4, assembly GCF_008065155.1. NCBI lineage: Bacteria > Pseudomonadati > Pseudomonadota > Alphaproteobacteria > Rhodobacterales > Roseobacteraceae > Octadecabacter > Octadecabacter sp. SW4. Next base: position 1,286,359 of record NZ_CP042819.1, read on the forward strand.
GCCCGTGGATGCAAGCGCGGCTGGCATGGCCTTCGAGGCGATCAAGGGAGTCGATCCCGGTGGGCATTTCTTTGCCAGCCCGCATACGATGGAACGGTTCGACACGGCATTCTATGCGCCGATCAATGCGGATCTGTCGACGTTTGGCACCTGGACAGCCAATGGCGCGCAAAAGGCCGAGGATCGCGCCGCCGAGATCGTGCGCCAGACCCTCGCAGATTACAGCCAACCCGCAGGTTGCGCCCAAGCAGCCGAGCGCGTGGCGCGCTACGTTGCCGACAAACGCGCAGCCGGCGGGGCCGCGCCCCTGATGGGCTAGGCGACAAAATCAAGCCGCCCAAAGGGCGCTGTGGCGATGGCCACGGGTCAATCCTGACAATTGGTCATAATTTTACCTTGAAGTGTGCGCATTTTGTGACCGGTGCCGCGGATAAGCAGGGCGCGACTGACTTTACCACAGGGAACCGCGTCGTGATTCAAGGCAATTCGAACGATAACTCGCTTTTTGGAACCGCCGGAAGCGACGAGATTTCCGGCCTGGCAGGGAATGACACGATTTTTGGCGGCGAAAGCGACGACACGCTGTTTGGCGGCGATGGTGATGATACGTTTTTCGGCGCACTGACTTACCAAAGCACCATTGATGGCGGGAACGGTGTTGATACGCTTGACCTCTCGGACAGCGCGGTGGATTTTTCGGCGTCCGGCACCTTTGTTATCGACATCGATCAGGGCGTGTCGATCAGCAATGGCGCATCCTTCAGCGATGGTAGCTATAGCAACCTCGAAAACATTATCAGTTTTGACTACGTGGCCATCGAGATGATTGGCAACGCGGCCAATAACACCCTGGTCGCGTCCCTTTACGACGACACGATCCGTGGCGAAGACGGTAATGATGTGCTTTCGGGCCGCGACGGCGACGATATGCTGTTTGGCGATGCGGGCAATGACACGCTGACCGGCGGCAATGGCATCGACTCGCTTTACGGCGGTGCTGGCAAGGACTCGCTTGTGGTGCTGGGCGGCACCGGGTCTGACGACCTTTATGGCGGCAACGGCAACGACACCGGTGATTTCACTGCCATCACCGGTGCTGATATGGTGTTCAATTCCGCAAGCCAGACCTATGCGTTTTCCGCAGGTGGCACGACATACGCCATGAACTCGATCGAAAAGATACTGGCCGGGTCCGGCAATGATCTGATTGCCGGGGCCAATGCCTATACGCTGACCATAGATGGTGGCGCGGGTGTCGATACGCTCGATCTGTCCTCAAGTTATATTAATGTGTCGACACTGGGTGACTATGTGATCGACATCGACGAGGGTTTTTCGACGAATGGCGGATCGGTGTTTGATTTTGGCGGTTTCAGTAACCTTGAAAACGTCACAAGCTTTGAAAAAGTCGCAATTGTGCTAATTGGTAACGGCGCCGACAACACCCTTGCCGGGTCGATCTATGGTGATATCATCCGCGCCGAGAGCGGCAGCGATACCCTTGTCGCAGGCGCGGGCGACGATATCCTTGATGGTGGGGCCGGGGCCGATTCCTATGATGGTGGCACGGGCACGGACACCATTGATTGGTCGGCCGAGACCGCAGCAGTCATGGCGGATTTCACTTTGGGAACGGCCTGGATCGGCGCGATCAGCGAAACCTTCACCGGCGTAGAGCAAGCCCTCTTTGGCAGCGGCAACGACATCGTGACGGTCGATACCTTTAATAACGGTGCAGCGGTCGATTACGTCTGGAACGGCGGTGACGGGATCGATCAGTTGATTCTGAAATCGGACGGTATCGCCGACGAGGTTGATCTGAATATCAACGCCATCGGGTTTGAAAACGTGGCCGGATCAAACGACGACAACACGATCCAGGGAACCATCGCGAACAATAACCTGCAGGGGCGCGGGGGTGATGATATACTCACAGGCGGTGGTGGGTCCGACATTCTGTCGGGGGGCAATGGCGCCGACACCGTCTATGGCGGCGATGACGGCGATACCAATCGTGGCGAGGCCGACATCGACAATCTGTTTGGCAATGGCGGCGACGATGACATTTCGGCAGGGACGGGCGAAGACCTGGTCTTTGGTGGCGCTGGCGCGGACACCATTCGCGGGCAGGGTCAGAATGACATTTTGAACGGCGATGCGGGCAACGACACCATTTACGGCGGATCGGGTGCCGATGAAATCAATGGTGGCGACGACGATGATTCACTTTTTGGTCAAGGCAACAATGACACTCTGAACGGTGGCAATGGCAATGACACGCTTGGCGGTGCCGCCGGCTCGGACGAGCTGTATGGCGGTGCCGGTGATGATGTTCTGACAGGCGGAATCGGGCTTGATACCCTGGACGGCGGCGCGGGCAACGACCTGATGAACGGCGGGCTACATGCCGACAGCTTTGTCTTTGGGGCGGGCTATGATCAGGACCGTGTCAACGGATTTGAGCAAGGGATCGACACGCTGCTGCTTGACGCATCCCTTTGGAGCGGGACGAGCGGTATCACTGATACCCAAGACGTGCTGAACGCCTTTGGCGCGCTGAACGGTACGGGGACAATTTATACCCTGACGTTTGGCAGCGATGTGATTGAACTGCAAAACGCTGGCGGCATCAATGCGGCAACGCTTGCCGCGGATTTGACGATCCTCTGACGACGGGGGTCTGCAAGTGCCACAGCGCTAACTGTGCGGATTTTCGCACAGTTAGCGATCACAGATGTGTGAGAATCCGCCAGTTGCTGCACCGCCGCATTATTGGGCGGCGTCTGCGTTTGCCGTAACCATCTGGCGTAGAAACGAAAATTCAGTAAGGCGCGCTATGCGCTGATCCTGCTTGCCGAAATGTCGGGCAGGGCGCAAATTTTCATTCATCCCCGTCCCGGGGTGAATTGACTCACTGATTCCAAGGGAGGAAACCTATGTCATTCTTCAAAGCTGCCGCATCCGTTGCCGCACTCAGCCTTGCCGCCGGATCTGCTATGGCCGACCCAACCGGCTGCGACGAGGGCGAAATCGTCGTCAAGTTCAGCCACGTCACCAACACCGACCGCCACCCCAAAGGCATCGCCGCGACCCTTCTGCAAGAGCGCGTGAACGCCGAGATGGAAGGCATCATGTGCATGGAAGTGTTCCCCAACTCGACGCTTTACAACGATGATCAGGTTCTCGAGGCGATGCTGCAGGGCGACGTTCAGATGGCCGCGCCGTCGCTGTCGAAATTCGAAGCCTTCACCAAGCAGTTCCGCATTTTCGATCTGCCCTTCATGTTCACCAACATCGAAGCCGTTGATGCATTCCAGACATCCGAGGCAGGCGAGGCCATGAAAGATTCCATGACCCGCCGCGGGTTGCAGGGTCTGGAATTCTGGCACAACGGCATGAAGCAGTTTTCGGCCAACGTGCCGCTGATCATGCCAACCGACGCCGCGGGCCTCAAGTTCCGCGTGCAGCCGTCCGACGTGCTGGTGGCCCAGATGGAAGCGCTGGGTGCATCGCCACAGCCGATGGCGTTCTCTGAAGTTTACGGCGCCTTGCAGACAGGCGTTGTGGACGGGCAGGAAAATACATGGTCCAACGTCTATGGCCAGAAGTTCTTTGAAGTGCAGGACGGCACCACCGAAACCAACCACGGTGTGCTTGACTACCTTGTCGTCACCTCGGTCGATTTCCTCGACAGTCTTGATCCTGCCGTGCGGGATCAGCTTTTGACGATCCTGAGCGAAGTCACCGTCGAGCGGAACGCCGCCGTGGGTCAGGTTGATGCCGATGCCCGCCAGGCGATCATCGACGCCGGTGGCGTTGTGCGCGAACTGACGGCCGAACAGCGTGCTGCATGGGTCGAAGCCATGAAGCCCGTCTGGGAGCAGTTCACCGACGATGTCGGTCAGGAAAACATCGACGCAGCCCAGGCGATCAACGCCGCGCTGTAAGTGATTTGACCTAAAGCAAGAACTGGGCATCCCGATGGAGGATCGGGGTGCCCAAATCACAACCTTGGGAGGGGCAGGGGATGAGCACGTCACACAGCGACACCCGCGGGCCATTTGGCCGCTTTATCAATTCACTCGAAGAAACATTCATCGCGATCCTGTTGGGTCTGATGACGGTGATTACCTTCGTGAACGTGGTGCTGCGCTATGGCAGCGATTCATCCTTTATTCTTTGGATCGAACGGATCACCGGAGGCGATCTGCCCTCGACCCTGCTGTGGGGTCTGGAAACGGTGCTGATCCTTTTTGCATGGCTGGTGCTGTTTGGCCTGTCCTACGGGTTCAAGGTGCGCGCCCATCTGGGTGTGGATGCGGTGATCAACATCGTTTCGGCCCCGGTGCGCCGCACGATGGTGATCCTGTCCGCACTGGCCTGCATCGCCTATGGCGGTCTGGTCATGAAGGGCGCCTGGGATTACTGGGCACCATTCGCGGGCTATCCGCAGACCACGGGCCGTGTGATCCCGACCGGATTTGACGCAGACACCCGCGATCAGGGGTGGTACGAAACTGAACAGGTGCCAATCCCGTTCGGACGAACCTTCCTCGAAGAGCGCTTCAACATGGGCGAGGAATACGAAAAACTGCCGCGTTTCATCCCCTATTTCATTCTTCCCTTTGGCGTGGCGCTGATGCTGTTCCGCATCCTGCAAGCCAGCGTCGCGGTCCTGCGTGGACGCGCCGACAGCCTGATTGCCAGCCACGAGGCCGAAGACGCCATCGAAGATGCCGCCGCCGTTGTGGCCAAGGGAGGAAACTAGATCATGGAAGTCCTTTTCCTGTTCAGCATGATCATCGGTCTGCTGCTGATCGGTGTGCCGATTGCGGTGTCGCTTGGTCTGTCGTCAATTATCTTCCTACTGATGTATTCCGATACCTCGCTCGCCTCGGTGGCGCAGTCGCTTTATCAGTCGATGGCGGGGCATTACACGCTGCTGGCCATTCCGTTCTTTGTGCTGGCTTCGTCGTTCATGTCCACGGGCGGGGTGGCGAAACGGATCATCCGCTTTGCCATCGCTTGCGTCGGGCATTTGCAGGGTGGTTTGGCCATCGCCGGTGTCCTGGCCTGCATGATGTTTGCGGCGCTGTCGGGATCGTCGCCCGCCACGGTGGTCGCGATCGGGTCGATCGTGATCGCGGCCATGACCCAAGTGGGCTACACCAAGGAATTCGCGGCGGGCGTGATCTGTAACGCAGGCACGCTGGGTATTCTGATCCCGCCCTCCATCGTGATGGTGGTCTATGCCTCGGCCACGGATGTGTCGGTGGGGCGGATGTTCCTTGCGGGTGTTTTTCCGGGCCTTTTGGCCGGTCTGATGCTGATGGTGACGATCTATGTCTTTGCCCGTATCCGCAACATGCCCAAGGGCGAATGGCTGGGCTGGGGTGAAATGTCGAGTGCCTTGATTGATGCCTTCTGGGGGCTGATGCTGATCGCGATCATCATGGTCGGGATCTATGGCATTCCCGGTGTCACGGGCGCGATCTTTACGCCGACCGAAGCGGCGGCTGTTGCCTCGATCTATGCCTTCTTTGTGGCGATCTTTGTCTATCGCGACATTGGTCCGCTGAAATCGCGGCCCTGGCTGAATGACGCCGAACGCCCGATGCTGAGCCTTGGGTTCCGCGTCATCATCTTTGCGCTGATCGGCTTTAGCCTGCATGTCATGGCATCCAGTTCGGCCGAGGGCGCGCCCTATCCGCGCAGCATCGGTATGCCGGTGGCGCTGGGCTGGGTCGTTCTGTGCGCGCTTGCGGGCTGGGCGATGTTCCAGTTCCAGGAGGCCCGCGGCAAGATCGGCCTGGTGCTGATCGCGGTGCTGGGCGTGCTGCCCGCCGTGATCGCCATTTTCATGATCGCGCCAAACGTCTATGGCGGGGTCTATGCCAGCGCGATGGAGGCCACGGGGATCGCGGTTTTCGCCGGGTTCATGGGCGCGCTGATCGCCCTGATCGTCGCCGCGCTGGTGGGGCTGTTCGTGGCACTGCCTGCGGTGATCTTTGTTTTCTCGCTCAACGTGTCCTCGGTGCAGGCGCGCGGGGCAGGGACAACCTATCGCGCATCCCTTGGCGGTGCGGCGGTGTCGTTCGGCAAGGGGGTCGGCAATGCGGTGATCTGGTTCGTGCCGTCGCTGGTGCATCGCGATACCCGCGATACGCTGTTTGACGCAGGCAAGCTGACGATCACGCTGATGTTCATCATTGCCAACGCGCTGATCCTCAAGCATGTGCTGACCGAAGAACAGATCCCGCAGCAGATCGCGGGTGCGATGCTGGAAGCCGGATTTGGCAAGATCATGTTTCTTGTGATCGTCAACGTGATCCTGCTGATCGGTGGTCAGTTCATGGAGCCATCGGGCCTGATCGTGATCGTTGCGCCACTCGTGTTCCCGATCGCGATTGAACTGGGCGTGGACCCGATCCACCTGGGCATCATCATGGTCGTGAACATGGAGATCGGCATGATTACCCCGCCGGTCGGTTTGAACCTCTTTGTGACCTCGGGCGTGGCGGGCATGCCGATGATGGCCGTCGTGCGCGCGGCGCTGCCATTCCTGCTGGTGCTGTTCGTGTTCCTGATCATGATCACCTATATCCCGATCATATCGACCTACCTGCCCACGACATTCATGGGACCGGAGATCATCACGAACTAAACGGTGCGCTACCGCGCATTGTTATTAGGAATGTGGAAAGGCGACGCTTGGAAACGGGCGTCGCCTTTTGCTGTGGTCGCTGGATCGAGTTGTATTTGCCAAGATGAAGTCAGGCGTTTTCCAGCGCCGTGATGATCGGCGAGAAGTCTTCGGCCTTGAGAGAGGCACCACCCACCAATGCCCCGTCCACGTCGGGCACCGCGAAGATTTCCGCCGCGTTCGCCCCCTTGACCGAGCCGCCGTAAAGGATGCGAAAGGCATTCCCGTTCTGGCCAAAGCGGTTGGTCAGCGCGATCCGCAGGGCGGCGTGGACCTCTCCGATTTGTTTGAGGGTGGGGACTTTGCCGGTGCCGATCGCCCAGACCGGTTCATAGGCAATTACCGTGGTGTCACCGCTGGCGCTGTCGGGCGTGCTGTCGCGCAGTTGCGCCGAGACCACGTCAAGGGTTTCACCCGCCTCGCGCTGGGCCAGTGTTTCACCGATACAGATCACCGCCGTGAGGTTGGCACCATAGGCCGCCAGCGCCTTGGCATGGACATCGCCGCTGGTTTCCCCGTGATCGGCGCGCCGTTCGCTATGGCCAAGGATCACATGGGTCGCGCCCGCATCCGCCAGCATGCCTGCCGCGATATCGCCGGTATGTGCGCCGCTGGCCTGGGCGTGGCAATCCTGCCCACCGATCTGCATCGGGTGGTCGGTGGTCGCTGTGCCAAGCGTGCGGATCATTGTCGCTGGCGGGCAGATCAGCAGATCAACGCCCGGGTCCTTGTGTGCGGCGCAAAGTGTCATCACTTCGGTCACACTGGTCAGCGTGCCATTCATCTTCCAGTTTCCGGCGGCGAGTTTGCGGCGCATGGGTGTCCTCCTGATGGCTGTCGCGTCACCCTAGCAAGCGGGCGGGCAATCTGGAAGGGCTTGCCCACGGGGCCATGATCGGCCATGTCGGCGCAAAGTCGGAGGATGTGATGATACCAAGAATTGATGCGGCGCGGTTTTTGGCGGGTGAGATGGCCGAAGTCGCTGCCGTGCGTGCGGCGGCGGCTGATGTGGGGTTCATGACCATCTACAACACGCCGCTGTCGGACGGGCCGGTGCAGGATGTGTTGGCCGCCTATGCCGCGTTCTTTGCCCTGCCCGAGGCGGACAAGCGCGCGATTGACATGGCCCAGACCGGCGCGAACCGGGGCTGGGGCGCGCCGGGATCGGAACAGGTCGACCCGGAGGCCAACCCCGATTACAAGCAGGTGTTTGATTGCGGCTTTGAACTGGCCAGCGATGATCCCCTGGCGGGGCTGGCCTGTTATGCCCCCAATCTCTGGCCTGATCAGCCGACGGGATTTCGCACAACTGTACAGGCCTACTACCGCGCCGCAACGGCGTTTTCGCTGGAGCTGCTGGCCGGGCTGGCGGGCGCAATTGGCGAGGATGCGGGGTATTTCGCTGACAAGTTCACCCGCCCGATGGCCCTGCTGCGGGGCAATTATTATCCACAACGCCCCGCATGGGCCGGCGCGCGCGATTTCGGCATTGCGACCCATACCGATTACGGCTGCCTGACGCTGCTGGCCACAGATGGCACGCCGGGGCTTGAGGTGCGCAAGCGTGGTGGCGGCTGGAGTCCGGTCACGGCCCCCGTCGGTGAATTTGTGATCAATTTCGGCGAGATGCTTGAGATGTGGACCGACCGCCGCGTTATCGCCACGCCACACCGCGTTGTCGGCACCGATGCCGCGCGCATGTCCGTGCCGCTGTTTTTCAACCCCAACCATGATGCCAATGTCGCGCCGATCGGATCAGGCAAGGTCATTCTGGCGGGGGATCATCTGCAAAGGCGGTTCGACGAAACCTATGTGCACCTGCAAAAGGGCGCGAACTAAAGAAACGTCAGGGCGCGGCGGGCCAATGCGGATGCCGCGGTGGGGTCGTCCTGCGCACTGTCGGGAAGGGTCCAATAGGGCATGCCGGTCGGGCCGCCCGCCTTGGCCCCGCGATCGCGGGTATAGGTCCAGCGGGTGCAGCCCATGCCCTCAAGCTCGGTCACGAAATCACCCTTGCCCTTGATCATGATGCCGTGGTCGCCGTGGATGATCGCGAAAATCACGCCGTCACTGTAGATGCACAAGCCGCCCATCATTTTGCGGGTGGTCAGCGGGGCGACACCGTCGAACAGCTCCAGAGCATGAGCGATCTGGTCGTCCGAGACGCTCACTGGGTGAGTTTTTCGTCGAACTTGATGGATTCACCGCAGCCGCAAGCCTCGGTCACGTTGGGATTGCGGAACTTGAAACCGGATTCCAGCAGCGAGATTTCATAGTCGATTTCCGTGCCAAACAGGAACATCTGCGCCATCGGCGCGATCATCACGCGCGCGCCGTCCTGTTCCACGACCTCGTCCAGCGGATCGACTTCGGCCACGAATTCCATCGTGTATTCCATGCCGGCGCAGCCGCCCTTTTTGACGCCGATGCGCAACCCCTGCTGGCCATCGCGGCCCATGAGCTTGGCAATCTGCACCGCTGCGCGCGGGGTGATCGTGACGGCCTGTTTGCCGGGAATGCCGAACATTTGCGGTCTCCTTTGCACAACAGATAGGCCGGATGGGGCATTCTCTCAAGGGGGCGGGCGCGACTCTTGGGTGGACAGTGGTGGATTGTTGCACGCGCCATCTTGCGCTTTGGTGGCAGAGGTTCTAGCTGGCGGGCATGGCACGTGCACCCCTTCTTCAGTTTTCCGACATATCCCTTACCTTTGGGGGTCATCCGGTGTTTGACGACCTGTCGCTGGTGGTGCAACCCGGTGATCGTGTGGCCCTTGTGGGGCGTAACGGGTCGGGCAAATCCACCCTTATGAAGGTCATGGCGGGACTGGTCGAGGCGGACAAGGGCGCTGTTACCGTGTCGCCGGGCGTGACCGTCGGCTATATGGAGCAAGACCCCGATATGGCGGGCTTTGCCACATTGGGCGATTATGCCGCCAGCGGGCTGGACCCAAGCGAGGCCTATAAGGTCGATATGGTCGCCGAAGGGCTGAAGTTTGACCCCTCCGGCGATGTCGCCACGGCCTCGGGCGGGGAACGCCGCCGCGCGGCGCTGGCGAAATTGATGGCCGAAGCGCCTGCGCTGATGCTGCTGGACGAACCGACCAACCATTTGGATATCGAAGCGATTGCATGGCTCGAGGCCGAGCTCAAACAGACCCGCGCCGGTTTCGTGCTGATCAGCCACGACCGTGCCTTTTTGCGCGCCCTGACCCGGGCAACCCTGTGGATTGATCGCGGCGCGGTGCGGCGCGCCGAAGAAGGGTTCGACGGGTTTGAAGCATGGCGCGACAAGATCTGGGAAGACGAAGACACCCAGCGCCACAAGCTGAACCGCAAGATCAAGGCCGAGGCGCGCTGGGCCGTCGAGGGTATATCCGCACGCCGCAAACGCAATCAGGGCCGGGTGCGCGCCTTGCAGGATTTGCGGGCCGAACGCGCCAGCCAGATCATGCGCCAGGGCACGGCGGCGATGACGTTTCAGGGCGGCAGCGCATCCGGCAAAAAGGTGATCGAGGCCGTGGGCCTTGCGAAAACCTATGACGGGAAATCCATCGTCAAAGGGTTTGACCTGACCGTGCAGCGTGGTGACCGGGTCGCGTTTGTTGGCCCCAACGGTGTGGGAAAAACGACACTTATCAAGATGTTGCTGGGTCAGGTTCAGCCAGATGCGGGCAGCGTGAAACATGGCACAAATCTGGACATCGCGGTGTTCGATCAGGCCCGCGCCCAGCTTGATCCCGATCAGACCCTTTGGGACAACCTGACAGGCGATCCGCTGATGGGGGTCAGTGGCAAGGCCGATCAGATCATGGTGCGTGGCCAGCCCAAGCATGTTGTTGGCTACCTCAAGGAGTTCCTGTTTGATGAGGCCCAGGCGCGCGCGCCGGTGCGATCCCTGTCAGGTGGGGAGAAGGCGCGACTGTTGCTGGCCCGCTTGATGGCGCGTCAAAGCAACCTTTTGGTGCTGGACGAACCGACCAACGATCTGGACATCGAAACGCTTGATCTGTTGCAGGATATCCTGGGCGACTACGACGGCACCGTGCTGCTGGTCAGCCACGACCGCGACTTTCTGGACCGTGTCGCCACCACGACCATCGCAATGGAAGGCGACGGGCAGGCCGTGGTCTACGCCGGTGGCTGGTCGGATTATCGCGACCAGCGCGGCGGTGACTTTGTCGAAAAAACCAATCCGACCGACAGGGTGCAAGCCCCCAAGGACAAGCCCAAACCGGCGGCGAAAAAGTCGGGCCTGAGCTTTACGCAAAAGCACCGCCTTGAAACGCTGCCCGATGTGATGGCCAAGATCACCGCCGAGATCGGCAAACTCGAAGCCTTGCTGGCCGATCCGGCCCTCTACACTAGCGCGCCGGCCAAATTCGCCAAGGCGAGCGCGGCCTTGGCCGAACGCCAAGCCGCACTGGCTGCGGCCGAAGACGAATGGCTGATGCTGGAAGAAAAGGCGGGCTAACCCCAAGCCATGACGACGACCGCAACCATGCAACGCGGCACGAGGGCCACGGCCGTGATGACCCGCGCAGGCAAACCCCATGTTGCAACAGCCGCGATCAGCAAAAGCACAGCGATTGCAAGTGTATACCAGACGATGCGGGCGTTGTGGGCGGCAAAAAATGCAAGCGGGCCAGCAATCGCCGGCCCGCATTAATGATGTTCGTAGGTTGTTATTCGCCGTCGAAATCAACTTCTTCCATGATCCGCAAGGCCGTTGATCGTTGCTCCGCCAGATCGCTGAGCGCGACATTGTCGGCGGTGAACGTGCCCCAGCTTGCGACCAGATCCGACAGCTCTGCGCCCGCCAGCACCGGGTATTCGCTGTTGGTCTCGGCATAGATCGCCTGCGCGGTCGGTGAGACAAGGAATTCCATCAGTTGCACGGCCTCGTCGCGATTTGGCGCGGCTTGGGTCAGGGCAACGCCCGATACGTTGACATGGGTGCCGCCACCTTCGAATTCAGGGAAAACGATGCGCACGGAATTGGCCCATTCCACCTGTTCGGGGTCGGCCAGCATCTGGCCCATGTAATAGGTGTTGCCCAACGAAATATCGCATTCACCGGCCCAGATCGCCTTGACCTGCGCGCGATCATTGCCTTGGGGCTTGCGCGCAAGATTGTCGCGCACACCGGCAGCCCAGTCGCGCGCGCCGTCCTCACCCAGATGGGCAATCACCGCCGACATCAGCGCAAGATTATAGTCGTGCGTGCCCGACCGGGTGCAAATACGGCCCTGCCACCTTGGGTCGGCCAGGTCTTCATAGGTGGTCACTTCGCCGTCGGCGACGCGATCACGGCTGGCGTAAACGATCCGCGCACGGGTCGTGAGGCCAAACCACAGATTGTCGGGGCTGCGCAGATCGGCAGGGATCGCGGCCTGCAATATGTCACTGTCCACCGCTTGCACCACGCCCGCATCGACGATCTGTTGCAGGTTGGCGATATCCACGGTCATCACCAGATCAGCCGGAGAGCGGCTGCCCTCGGCCTGAAGCCGCTCGACGATGCCGCCGTCAACAAAGGCCATGTTCACAGCGATGCCGGTCTGTTCGGTAAAGGCATCCATCACCGGTTGGATCAGCTCCGGCTGGCGGGTGGTGTAGATGTTGACATCAGCCAGCGCGGGGGCGGCGATTGCCGCGATGCAGGTGGCCATCAGAAGGGTGCGTCGTGTCATGGGGTGCTCCGGTTTTTTGACTGCACTCTCTAAATCCGACTCTTTTAGTCAGGTCAATACCTGATTTATTTAGTCAGCCTTTTCTTGACGCTTCGCCGCATCCCACAGCCCGTCCATTTCCGCCAGATCGGATTGCGCGGGTGTCTTGCCCATCGCCGCCAGGGCATCCTCGACCATCTCGAACCGGCGGATGAACTTTGCGTTGGCCGCACGCAGGGCCGCTTCGGGGTCGACATTCAGATGCCGTGCAAGATTGGCCATGACAAACAGCAGATCGCCGATTTCTTCGGTGATTTCTGCCTGGCTCAGGGTGTCGCGCGCCTCGACCACCTCGCGGGCCTCCTCGGCGATCTTGTCGATCACATGCACCACATCGGGCCAGTCAAACCCGACCCGGGCGGCACGTTTTTGCAGCTTCATCGCGCGCAGCAGGGCAGGCAGGCCCACGGCCACGGCATCCAACGTGCGCCCCTGATCCTTGCCCGCCCGTTCCGCCGCCTTGATCTTTTCCCAGTCGGCGGTTTGCTGATCGGCGGATTTGTCGCGCGATTCATCGCCAAATACATGCGGATGGCGCGCGACCATCTTGTCACTGATGTTGCGCGCGACCGATGCAAAGGTGAAATGTCCGGCTTCCTCGCCCATCTGGGTGTGATAGACGGTTTGCAGCAGTAAATCGCCCAGTTCCCCCTCAAGTTCGCCCATATCGGCCCGTTCAATCGCATCGGCCACCTCATAGGCCTCCTCGATCGTGTAGGGCGCGATGGATGCAAAATCCTGCGCGATATCCCAGGGGCAACCGGTCGCTGGGTCGCGCAGGGCCGCCATGATTTCCACCAGGCGCGCCATCTGCACGGGCCCATCGTCGGTTCTGTCGTGGATCAGGGGATTTTCGGCCATTGAGGGGGCGCTCCTTTGCTGCAAGACTAGGGTATTGCCACAACGCCGCGAGTCCAACCCATGCCCGTCATCAATCGTATCGCCGCCTTTGCCGAGGATATGACCGCGTGGCGGCGGCATTTGCACCAAAATCCCGAACTGGGCCAGCAATGCCATGAAACGGCAGCGTTTGTCGTAGGCCGTCTGCGCGAATTCGGGGTCGATGAAATCCACGAGGGGGTCGCCGTGTCGGGTGTGATCGCAGTGATCAACGGGCAGGGCGACGGCCCGACGATTGGTCTGCGCGCCGATATGGACGCCTTGCCGATCAGCGAAACAACGGGCGCGGACTGGGCCAGCGTCAACGAAGGAAAAATGCACGCCTGCGGCCATGACGGACATACGGCGATGCTGCTGGGCGCGGCCCGCTATCTGTCGGAAACGCGCAATTTCAGGGGGCGCGTGGCGCTGATCTTTCAGCCTGCCGAAGAAGTCGGCGGCGGGGCCGAACTGATGGTAGAGGAAGGGGTGCTGGACCGCTTTGATATCCGCGAAGTTTACGCGCTCCATTCCGCACCGGGCACAGCCCTGGGGCAGTTTTACACGACACCGGGGCCGTTGATGGCGGCTGTTGATACCTTTCATATCGACATCAAGGGCGTCGGGGGGCACGCCGCCTATCCGCATGAAACGATTGATCCAATTCCCGCCTCCCTGTCGATTGCCCAAGGCCTGGCGACGATTGTCAGCCGCAATCACAACCCGCTTGATGATCTGGTGGTGTCCGTCACGATGATCCACGCGGGCACCGCCGATAACGTGGTGCCGGAAACGGCCTATCTGGGCGGCACCGTGCGCACATTCGACAAAGCCGTGCAGGCGATGGTCATGAGCCGGATGGAAGACATCGTGGCGGGGCAGGCGGCGTCCTTTGGTGTGCAGGGCACCCTGCGCTACGAGGTCGGCTACCCGCCCACGGTCAACGATCCCGTCGCGACAGATTTCGCGGTCTCGGTGGCGCAGGACATCGCGGGTGCGGGTGGTGTCGATGCCGCCGCCACCCCCGAGATGGGGGCCGAGGATTTTGCCTTCTTTCAGGAAAAGCGCCCCGGAGCCTATCTTTTTATCGGCAATGGCGACACCGCGGGCCTGCACCAGCCCGATTACGATTTTGACGATGCCGCCGCGCCCTTTGGCGCCTCCTATTTCGCGCGCCTGGTCGAGCGCGCGCTGCCACTGACCTGAAGGATCGTATCATGGGACTCGAAGACGCCAAGAAACAAGTTGACGTGGCATTTACCCGCAAGGACCGGCGCGGGCTTGCCTATGAAAACGCGTTCGGCGGGGCGACATCCTTCCTGCGCCGTCAATACACCAAGGATCTGGCGGGCGTTGATCTGGCCGTGACGGGTGTGCCGTTTGATCAGGCCGTCACCAACCGCCCCGGCACACGGTTCGGGCCGCGCGCGATCCGTGCGGCATCAACCCTGCAACCCTATGACCCGCCAACCGGCTGGGGCGGGTTTGATCCGCTTTCGGATTTCCGCATCGTCGATTATGGCGATATGGCGTTTGATTATGCCGATGTGGCGGGCTTTCCGGCTCTCGTGCAGGCGCATATTGCGGGGATTCTGGCGGCTGATGTGGGCAGCGTGACCCTGGGCGGTGACCATTTCATCACCCTGCCGATCCTGCGGGCCTATGCCGAAAAATTTGGGCCCCTGTCGGTGATTCAGTTCGATGCGCATTCGGATCTCTGGGCCGACGATGACATGGACCGGATCGATCACGGCACGATGATGTATAAGGCGGTGAAACTGGGGCTGGTTGACCCCGCGCGATCTGTCCAGATCGGGATTCGCACGGAATGTGATGATTATTGCGGGATGCACTACATCGAGGCGCGCGAGGTCCACGAGAAAGGCATCGCGGCGACGGTGGCGCGGGCACGCGATCTGGTCGGCGATGCGCCCACCTATGTGACCTTTGATATCGACGCGCTTGATCCGGCCTTTGCGCCCGGCACCGGCACGCCCGTCTGGGGCGGGCTGGCCAGTTGGCAGGCGGCGGCGATGATGCGCGATCTGGCCGGGATCAATATGGTCGGCGGAGACGTGGTCGAGGTGTCACCGCCCTTTGATCATGGCGATATCACCGCCGTTGCGGGCGCGCATGTGGCGATGGAACTGTGCTGTCTTTACCTATGGAACAAGCGGGGGGCGTGATGCCAAACCAACCGATATCGGGCAATGATCTGGCGCGGTTTTCGGGGCCGCAGACCTTCATGCGGCTGCCGTCTGCGGATACGGCCGAAGGGCTTGATGTGGGGTTCATCGGCGTGCCGATGGATATCGGCACAAGCTGGCGGTCCGGCACGCGGTTCGGCCCCAAACAGGTGCGCGAACAAAGCGCGATGATCCGCCCCTATAACATTCAGACGGGGGCTGCGCCGTTCGATAGCCTGCACTGTGCAGACCTTGGCGATGTGGCGATTAATACCTTTGATTTGAAGGCAACAATTGACATTATTACAAAGGATTACGACGCACACTTAAGGCATAACATGATCCCGATCGGCATTGGCGGTGACCACACCATGACCCTGCCAATCCTGCGCAGCATCGCACGCAAGCACGGCCCTGTGGCACTGGTGCATGTGGATGCCCACGCCGATGTCAGCGAGGACATGTTTGGTGTCAAAGTGGCCCACGGCACCCCGTTTCGCCGCGCATATGAAGAAGGTCTGATAACGCCTTCAAAAGTATGGCAAATCGGCCTGCGTGGCACAGGCTATTCCGCCGATGACTTTACCGAGGCCGCGGGCTGGGGGTTCAACCAGTATCTTGCTCCAGCTTTGTGGCACAAGTCACTGACTCCACTCGCAAAAGATATTGTGACAGCGATTGGCGATCAGCCCGCATATATCACTTTTGACATCGACAGCCTTGATCCGGCATTCGCGCCCGGCACCGGCACACCTGAAATCGGCGGGCTGACAACAATGCAGGCGATGGAGCTGATCCGCGGCTTGCGCGGCCTCAACATCGTCGGGGCGGATATGGTCGAGGTCTCGCCGCCCTATGACACCAGCGGCAACACTGCACTCGTCGGGGCCAACATCATCTACGAGATTCTCTCTGTCCTGCCGGGGGTGAAATACCGATGAAAATAACGGTCATTCTGCTTGCGGTCCTGATCGTTCTGGCGGTGCTTTATATCCGCCTTGCGCCAAGCGATCCCGCGCGCTGGCATATCGATATTGCCGATCCCGCCTTTGAGCCTGACCCGAATTGGGCGGTGTTTTGTCCGCCCAGTGACAGCCGCTACGGACTGGCGACCGATCTTGCGGCGATTGAAGCCCAGGCGATGAATTGGCCACGCACGAAACGACTTGCGGGCAGCGTGCAAGAGGGGCGGATCACGTGGATCACACGCTCGGCGGTGTTCGGGTTTCCCGATTACACGACCGCAGCGCTGCGCGAAGACAATGGGCAGATGCTGCTTTGTATCGTCGCGCGCCAGCGGTTCGGGAAGCTGGACGGCGGCGTCAATGCGCGGCGTATTCAAGCGTGGGTGCAATCCGCCTATGGGCTGAACGAGGTGCCGGATTTGATTTGGCACACGGCAAGCCCTTGACCGTGTCGCCCTGATCGCCCATGCCCAACCCATGATACCAGAAGACAAACTGATCCAGATCACGCAGCGGTTCCAATTCCTTGAGGCCAAAATGTCCGAGGGGCTGTCGGGCGATGAATTTGCCTCGGTGGCGCGCGAATACGCAGATCTCAAACCGGTCGTTGAAACCGTCAGCGCCTATCAGACCCTGACCCGCGATATCGACGAGGCGGAAGCGATGCTGCGCGACCCCGAAATGCGCGAGCTGGCCGAGGCCGAACTGCCCGAATTGCGTAAAAACCTGCCCACGATGGAAAAGGCCGTGCAATTGGCGCTGCTGCCCAAGGATGCCGCCGATGCGCGCCCCGCCTTGCTGGAAATCCGGCCCGGCACCGGCGGGGACGAGGCGGGATTGTTCGCCGCTGACTTGCTGCGCATGTATCAGCGCTATGCCGAGGCGCGGGGCTGGCGCTTTGAAATTCTTGAACAAACCCTCTCCGAATTGGGCGGGATCAAGGAAGTGACCGCGCGGATCAGTGGCGACAATGTTTTCGCACGCATGAAATACGAAAGCGGCGTGCACCGCGTGCAGCGTGTGCCCGAAACCGAAAGCGGCGGGCGGATTCATACCTCGGCTGCCACGGTCGCGGTGCTGCCCGAAGCGCAGGATGTGGATATCCAGATCAACGCCAACGACATCCGCATCGACACCATGCGCGCATCGGGTTCGGGCGGGCAGCACGTCAACACCACCGATTCAGCCGTGCGCATCACCCATATTCCCAGCGGAATCGTCGTGACCAGCTCGGAAAAATCCCAGCACCGTAACCGCGAGATCGCGATGAACGTGCTGAAAACGCGGCTTTATGATCTGGAGCGCCAGCGGGTGGATGATGAACGCAGCGCCGATCGCAAAAGTCAGGTCGGCTCGGGCGATCGCTCTGAGCGTATCCGCACCTATAACTTCCCGCAGGGGCGGATGACCGATCACCGCATCAACCTCACGCTTTATGCGCTTGATAAGGTGATGCAGGGCGATCTGGATGAAATCATCGACGCGCTCATTCAGGACGCGCAGGCCACCGCATTGGCCGAAATGAACGGATGACAGGGGCCGAAGCCCTGGCGCAGGCCGTGGCCGATCTGCGCGCCATCGACGGGGGCGCGCGGGATGCGCGGGTGCTGCTGGCCCATGCCTTGGGGGTGGATCGCACGCGCTTGACGCTGGTGCTGGCTGACCCGATGACGTCTGCCCAGCAGGCAACATTCGCGGGCATGATTGCGCGCCGCGCGGGCAATACGCCTGTGTCGCATATTGTTGGGTCGCGTGAATTTTACGGGCGCCGGTTCATCGTTACGGCGGATGTGCTTGACCCGCGCCCCGAAACCGAAACCCTGATCGCGGCGGCGCTTGAGGTGCCGTTCACACGCGTGCTTGACCTTGGCACCGGATCGGGGTGCATCTTGCTGACGCTTTTGGCCGAACGGGCCGGGGCCACGGGGGTCGGCACGGATCACAGCAATCTGGCCCTTGAGGTTGCGCGCGAGAATGCGCAGGCGCTGGGGCTGGAGCAGCGCTGCACGTTTTGCTGGGGCGATTGGTATGACGGCGTGCCGCGCCCCGAAATCAGCGACGATTGGGAGGTGCGTGACGACGAAAGGGTCGGCGGCGGCGGGCCGAAAACGCGCGCCCTGCCTGTCGTGCCGCAGTTTGATCTGATCGTCGCGAACCCGCCCTATATTGCGCTCGCTGAAATGGATGGGCTTGCCCCGGATTTGTCGTTCGAGCCGCGAATGGCGCTGACCGACGGTGCCGACGGGCTGGACGCCTACCGCGCGATTTGTGCGGGGGTGGGCCAGCATTTGCTGGCGCAGGGCTGGTTGGCGGTAGAGATCGGCCCAACCCAGGGGCGCGCGGTGGCCGACATGATGCGCGCCGCCGGAATGGAATCAGTCGACATCCGCGCCGATCTGGACGGGCGCGACCGTGTTGTTTTGGGGCAAAAAATCGCCTAAACGCAACAAACGGGCCGATAAATGCCTGATCGGGGCCTTTGTGGACGATTTACGCTTGCCCTGCGACCCCGTGCATGGTTATCCCTGTTTATCGGCTGGGCAGAGGGCACTGCGCCTTCCCCCCGATGAGTCGCCAGAACATCGCACGGCCCCGAAATTGCAGCGCGCATGAGGCGCGCGAGGGCCATGCAAAAGCAAAGAATGCTGGACGAAAGAAACCTATGAGATCATCCAAGTCACGGTCGCGGGGCAAGAACCGCAACAACAACCGCCCCTCGGGCGGAAATATCATCAACCGGGTGTTTGACAGCAACGGGCCGGATTCCAAGGTGCGCGGCACCCCCCAGCAGATCATCGACAAATACAACCAGCTGCACCGCGATGCACAGCTGTCGGGGGATCGCGTGGCGGCCGAAAACTGCGCCCAGCACGCTGAACACTACACCCGGATGCTGGCCGAGGCGCAGCGCGAAATCGACGCCAAGCGCGACGAACAGGAAGAACAAAACCGCCAGCGTCAGGCCGAGCGTGACCGCGAGCGCGCAGAGCGCCTGAAAGCACAGGAAGCGGCGGCAAACGATCCGGCGAATATGGAACAGCCCCGCGGCGAGGATGCGGGTCTTGTCGAGACACCCGAAGCCGCACCCCAGCAGGATGCGCCCAAACCGCGCCGTCCGCGCAAACCGCGCCAGCCCAAGGCCGACAAGGCTGACCAGCCCGATCAGGGCGGCTCGGACGATGGTGCCCCAGAAGCGGCGGAATAGGTCAGCTTAAGGCGAGATAAATAGGCGCGTCCACGGGCGCGCCTTTTTCATGCGCGACGGTCGCGGAACGCCTCGCCCACATCCTTGGTGATTGGGGGTCTGCCCCCAACCCGCCAAAGTATTTTTTGAACAGAAGAAGTCAGTTGCCCGATAGGCTGCGGGTCAGGGCGCAAAAGCGTTCAAGGTCGATCTGTTCTGCCCGATCCGTGGGGGCGATGTCGGCGGCGCGCAGATGGTCCTCGATATTCGGTGACAGCGCCTTGAGCGAAGAGCGCAGCATCTTGCGCCGCTGGTTGAAGGCGGTGGCGACCACATGCGACAGCATCTTGGCATCGGCCGGATAGCGCGGCGCGGGCAGGGCGGTGAAATGCACCACGGCACTGCTGACCTTGGGCGGGGGCGAAAATGCCTCGGGCGGGAGATCAAGCACGATCCGTGCATCCGTGCGCCACTGGGCCAGCAGGGCAAGCCGCCCGTAAGCCTTTGATCCCGGGGTGGCGGTGATCCGCTGTGCCACCTCGCGCTGGAACATCAGTGTCAGGCTGGTCCAGACGGGTGGCCATGTGTCGGGCGTCAGCCAGCGCACCAGCAGTTCGGTGCCGATGTTATAGGGCAGGTTGGCGCAGATGCGGATCGGCGGGGTCAGATGATCGAGCGGGTTGATCTCAAGGGCATCACCGTTGATGACCTGCAACCGGTCGGGATAAGCGGCGCTGATCTCGGCCAGGGCGGGCAGGCAGCGCGCATCCTTTTCGATCGCCAGCACGCGGCGCGCGCCCTCGGCCAGTAATCCGCGTGTCAGGCCGCCCGGTCCCGGCCCGACCTCGAGCACATCCGACCCTGTCAAATCCCCTGCAAGCCGCGCAATTTTCGACGTCAGGTTCAGATCAAGCAGGAAGTTCTGCCCGAGGGTCTTTTTCGCGGCGATCCCGTGGGTGTCGATCACGGTGCGCAGGGGTGGCAGGCTGTCGATCTGGCTCATCCATCGGTCCCGTGTCGCGCCTGTGCCATCTGGTCGGCCATGCGCAGGGCGGCGATCAGCGATGTGGCATCAGCCAGGCCCTTGCCTGCGATATCGAACGCCGTGCCGTGATCGGGCGATGTGCGCACGAACGGCAGGCCCAGCGTCACATTCACGCCGCCGGAAAAATCCAGCGTCTTGATCGGGATCAGGGCCTGGTCGTGATACATGCAGACGGCCACGTCATAGCCCGCCCGTGCAGCTGCGTGAAACATCGTATCGGCGGACATCGGCCCGGTGAGATCCATCCCTTGGGCGCGCAGGGCATCCAGAACGGGGATGATCAGGTCGATCTCCTCGCGTCCCATCTTGCCGCCTTCGCCCGCGTGCGGGTTCAATCCCGCCACGGCAATGCGCGGACGCATGACGCCAAAGTCGCGGCGCAGGGCGGCGTGGGTGATCAGCAGCGTATCCGTCAAAAGGGCGGCCGTCAGGCTGCGCGGCACCTCGGCAAGGGGGATATGGATCGTGGTGGGCACGACCCGCAACATATCGCAGGCCAGCATCATCACCACGCGGTCAACGCTTGCAAGTGCGGCCAGGTATTCCGTGTGGCCGGGATAGACAAACTGCGCCCCATCGGCGAGCGCCTTTTTGTGGATCGGTGCAGTGGTCAGCGCGCGGCACTGCCCGCCCTGCACCAGATCAACGCCACGCGCGATCACGTCGATCACCCCTTGCGCATTGGCCGGGTCGGGCTGGCCGGGGGTGCGTGCGCCGCCAAAACCATGGGCCAGCACGGGCATCGCATCTGCTACCACGCCAGCGGCCTGATCGGCGCTTTCGATCACCTGAAACGGCGTGCCCGCGGGCAGGTGGCGCGGATCGCCAAGCCAGACAAACGGCAGATCAGCGCGTAGGGCGCGCCACGCGGCCAGGGCGATTTCGGGGCCAATCCCCGCCGGTTCACCGCATGACAGCGCAAGCGGCGCGCGCGCGATCATGGGAATGTGATGGTGGCCGAGGCTTGCAAATCGGCCAGAAGCGCATCGGCATACCCCGCAAGACGCTGGCTGATCAGTTGCGACCGGATCGCATCGCGGTCCACATCACCTTCAAGGGTGGGTGTGCGCCCGCACAGCATCAGGAACACCAGTGTTTCCCCATTCGCACGGGTCAGGGAATAATCCACTTCGCCAGCATCCAATGCGGCAAGGCGCATCGCCACATCCTGCGGAATATCGGACGGGGGCAGGGTGTCGCGTTGCAAGACATCTTCGGGCTGTCCCTGGGCGATACCATAAAGATCATCGCAGGTGTCCACATTGGCGGCGACCTGCGCGGCGCGGCGCAGTCCCTGATCGCTCAGGCCGCCAGCGATGTAATAGGCGGCGTATTCGATCGCGGCGGGGGCGGCGGCCGCTTGCGGCACTTCGCGCACCGCGCGCATCTGGAAGAGGGCGATCCCGTTGGTGATCGGGATCGGGGCGGTCACTTCGCCGGTGCCAAGCGCCAGAAGGATCGAGCGCAGCTGCGGCGGGTAGTTGCTGATCGGCAGCCAGTCGAGGCGGCCCCCACGCGTGCGCGACGGCAGGGCCGACACTTGGCGCGCCTGTGCCTCGAATGCGGCCGTGCTGGTAAGGGTCGCGATCTGTTCGGCCTGCGCCTGCGCCTGCGCTGCGCGCGGTGGCGGGGCGGGGATGATAATTTCGCTCAGAAGCACTTCGATGCCCGTGGAGGCACCCGCGGACTGGCCAAGCGCCTGATCAATCTCTGCCTCGGAGATCTGCACGCGGCTGCCATAGCGCGAACGGACGAAATCGCGCCAGCTGACACCGACACGGACAAAATCGCGGAAGGTTTCACGCTCGACCCCGTTCTGGTCTAGCACCGCCAGGAACTGGTCCAGATCAAGATCGGCCCGTTCTGCGAACATGGCCATCTGTTCTTGCAGGGCCTCCTCGGTCAGGCGCAGACCGGCGCGATCCAGTTCTTCGAGTTTCAGACGATCCGCGATCAACTCCTCGCGGGCGACCTCGGGGAGATTCCCGGGTGCGCGAAATACGCGCAGCAGCCCGATACGTTGATCCAGTTCAAACTGGGTGACGACACGGTCGTTGACGATGATCGCAGGTGAAAACGGGCTTTGCGCCGTGCCCTTGCTGGGCAGCGCCGCTGCCAGTGTCAGGGCCAGAAGGGCGGAAAGTGTCAGTCCTATGCGCATTGTTGCCTCGCTCGTTGGTCTGCTCGTTTAGTTCACACAGCTTCGCGTTGCCTGCCCGGCCGTGCGCCCCGCGGAAAATCCGCGTAGTTCAACCGTTAACCCAAAGTCGGTCACAGGGTCTACAGTAGTCGAAGACGAAAAGCGGCGCGAGACAGAAAGGTCAACCGCCAGACATTCATTTTGCCAGCCCACCCCGATGGTCGCACGCGCCGCCCGATTGGTGACGAAATCATATGACGCATCGGCGCTGACGCTCCAGATGTCATTGATTTGATAGGCACTTTCGAGGGTCCATTCCGACACGGCGGTGGTGTCGTCAATCCAAAGATAAGAGGCGGCCAGATCAAGATGTTCATCGCTCCAGCTGACGCGGGCCTCGGTTTTGGCGAAATTCAGGCTATCGTCAAAAAGCGTGCGCCCATCAATCGCCAACCCGTTGGGAAAATCGACCTGCCCGGCCAAGAGCCAGTCCGATGCGCGGCCCTGCAACCCCGATGAGGTGGTGAAAGCGCTGTTGGCCTCTTCGCGCAGGATACGCCCGAAGGTCAGCGTGGCGTTCCATGCATCCGGTGACACCCGCGTCCAGCGCGCACCATATGCCACCCGCGCCCCGGTCTCGCGCGCATCCTGGCCGGGAAAGCGCGACAGGGCAAAAAGATTGGCCTGATCAAATTCGGTTTCGGTGCTGTCCTCGTTGGGGACATCGCCACCGTAGACATCTGACCACGCGACCTGCACAACCGGTTCGATCACATGGGTCGCGCGCCCGGTGGTGCGGATCAGCGGATAACGCAGGGTCAGCGCCGCGCTGGGGGTCGTGCGCATGATGTCGGCGTCAAAGGCCAGGTCCTGAGTGATCGCGTAGTAGTCAAACGCCACCCCGATCTGCCCATCAATCAACAGCCCCGCAGGCGTGACCCAGTTGCGCTGCCAATCGGCACCAAGGCCAAAGCGGGCCACATCGCGCCCGTCCGCATCAACGTCTGAATAGCGAAACAGCGTTTGCGCATCGGCTGTCAGGGTCGCAACCCCGCCGAACCCGTCAAGCCGACGTTCGTAGGAAACATCGCTGACGATGCTGGGCAAAACCGCGTTGTCATCGCCCAGCCGCAGGGATTCAAAATGCGTCAGGGCGGCGCGGAAATAGTCGTCCGCGCCCACGCGGGTGATCGCGATCTCGCTATCAAGGCGGTCTTTTTCGGAATAGCCGTAATCAAGCAGGTAATCGCGATCTGTCGTCGCCTCAAGGCCGAACGTCAGGGTATAATCCCCGCCCAGATCAAACGTGCCTTCGGCAAAGATATAGCCGCGTCCGGTATCGGGCAGCAGATCGTCGGTCGTGCCCGCAAGGTTGATTTCGATGTCGCCATTCAGAAAGGCCTGGCGATAGCGCGCCTCGAGTGTCGTGGTGCGCGGCGAAATATAGGGTGTCAGCGTCAGGTCGCGATAGTCACCCAGCCGGATGAAATACGGCAGCTTGATCCCGGTGCCCAATTGATCGGTGGTGCGAAATTGCGGGATCAAGAGGCCAGTCGCGCGGGTCAGCGTGGGATCGGGCAGGCGCATCCGTGGCACCCAAAAGACCGGCACGCCCTTGATGCGAAACTGTGCGTCGTCAAAATAAAGCTGGCGCTCTTGCTGGTCATGAACAACGCGGCGCGCGCGGATATCCCACAGCGGTGTTTCGCGTGAACAGACCTGACAGGATGTGGCAACCACGCGGTAGAGCTGGCTATAGCGCCCGTCGATACGATTGATCTGGTTGGCGGCAAGCTGCAACTGCTGGTCCAGCACCAGCCGCGCGCCGCGCAAAATGCCGTTTTCGAGGGTAGGATCAAGTTGCGCGCCATCGGCTGTCACGATCGAGCCGTCGCCGTCTGTAATAAAAATCGGGCCGGTGATGATAAGCCGATCGGTGCTTTGATCATAGCTGATCGCGGCGGCCGAAAGGCGGGTGCCGTCATACAAGACTTCGACGTTGCCTTGCGCCACCAGACGCTGGCCATCGGTGACAAAGACGGTATCAGCCACCAAGGTGGCGGCCCCCTGGGCCTGCACCAGGTGCGGCACAACCAGGGCCATCAGCAGGACCAAAGCACGCCAAAGCATCAGCCGTCCTCCAGATGCAGCAACAGGCCCAGCGACAGGCCGATTGCCGCCAGGGGCGGGGCCCATACCGCCAGCAAGACCGGAATCTGGCCGTTTTCACCCAAGACCTGCGCGAAATTGCGGATGAAATAGAGGCCAAAACTGACGAGGATCGCAAACAGCACCATCACGCCTGTGCGCCCGCTACGTTGGTGGCGCATGGTGAACCCCGCGCCGATCAACACCATCGACACCAGAAAGGCGGGCAGGGCCAGTTCCATCTGCAGCCAGACCTGATGGCGGCGCGCCGAAAACCCGGCCTGTTGCAGATCGCGGATAAAGGCGGGCAGTTCCCATACGGGAATGGACGAGGGCATGCCGAAACTGTCGCGGATCTGGTCGGCTGTCAGGGTCGAGGGCACGTCGAGCGTGGGATAGGTCGTGGCCCATTCCTCGGGATTGCGGGTGTCCGACAACGGCCAGGCCTTGGCGTCTTCCAGCGTCCATGCGCCCGCGGTCAAGGTGGCGCGGGCAGCTTCGATCCGGCGGATCGGCCCGCCCTCGGGGCTAAAGGTGATAAAGCTCACGTCGCGCAATTGAGTGCCGTCCGCATTGGCCGCAGCGGCGCGAATAACCGTTTGGCCGCGTTCGCTGCCCTGGCGCAACCACAGGCCCGACCGGGTAATCGACATGACATTGCCACCGTCAAGGGTCAAGTCGCCCACGCGGGCGTCATATTCCTTGGAAGTGGCCGCGACAATCGGGTTCATAATGGTCACGCCAAAGATGCCGATCACCAGGGTCACCAGAACAGGTGCCACCAATGCGCGCATTGCCGAACGCCCGGCCGCCCGTGTCACCACCATTTCCGACGACCGTGCCAACGCCAGAAACAGCCCGATGGTCGAAAGGATCAGGATCAACGGCAGGATCGCGTAGATCGACTGCGGCAGGTTCAGCAGACTAAGGCCGACAAAATCACGAAAAACCGCGCCCGTGTCGCCGAAACGGCGCGCCTGTTCGACAACGTCCAGCAAGGCCATGAAGGCCAGAAACACGGCAAAGGTTCCGGCAAACATCACCGCAAAGCGGCGCGCGAAATAGCGGTGCAGGATCATGCGGGCACCCCGCTTGTGCGGCGCTTGAACAGATAGGGGCGCGAGGCCGCGAACAGCGACGTCCAGACAATCACGGCCCCACCCACAACAGGCAGATAGACCATTGGCCAAAGCGCGGGATTGGCGCGTGCGATGCCCGCACCTGTGCTTTCCAGAACTTTGACAACGATCACCAGAAACACCGCCGCGATGATCTGACGCCAAAGGCCAAAGCGGCTAAAGCCCCCCGTCAGCAGTGTCGCAAAGCCGATCAATGCCGCGACGGTTGCCAGAAATGCCTGATCAAAGCGGTCATGCCCCTCGACGATCAAGGCACCCGCACTGCGACCGGTTTCGGCCTCAAGTTCCGGCGTCGGGTTGAGCAATTCCAGCGTGGTCAACTCGCGCGACGACCTGTTGCGCACGCCCGCTTCGGGAATTAGCGCACCGATATCAAAGGCGAAATCGGTAAAGGTTGTCGTGAACAGGCGCTGTGTCTCGGTATCAAGCGTCTGCGCCATCCCGTCGATCATCACCAGTTGCGGCCCGTTGTCCGTGCGCACCAGGTAGGCGCGGTTCGTGGTATAGGTGATGCTTTGATCGGCGTCGCGGTTGTCAGACAGGAATACATCCAGCAGTTCGCCCGCCGGCGTGATCTCGCGGATATAAAAGGTGATGCCATCTGCGGGGTTCGTAAATGTCCCCTCGGTCAGCAGACGCGCTGTCATGTTGCGCGAAATTTCGGCGCTGCGTTCGGCCAGCCGCGCCGAACTCATCGGGGCCAGAAAGTGGGTCAGCACCAGCATCATCCCCGTAACGATCAAGCCAAAGACCAGCACAGGCCGCGCCAGACGAAATGCAGAATAGCCGGTGGCCTGCACCACCGTCAGTTCACTGTCCGAGGACATCCGGTTGGTCACATAGGTGGCCGCGACAAAGGCCGCGAGTGGCAGCACGATCCGGATGATCTGCGGCAGGGTCATGGCGGTGAATTCCAGAAAGACGATGGCTGTCTGCCCATCGGCGATCAACTGGTCAAACAGGCGCACCGCGCGGTTGATCCAGTAGATCAGCACCAGCACCAACGAAAAAAAACCGAACAGCGTGAACAGTTGCGACAGCATGTATCTGTCGAATCGTGCCACGTGCCGTCCCCCTGTTGCTGGTCCCAAGTGCGGGCAAACTAGCCGATTGGCGCGCGGGACAAAACTGCTATCTGGTCAATCGGCGGGGGGCGGGCTACCAATTGCCCAAATCCGCAAAATCACGAGGTATATCATGACCACCCCCGCCCAGATCACCTTTGCCGCCGTCGACATCGACCCGATTGCCGAAACGACGGGTAAGATCGCCGTGCTGATCAGTGGTGATGGCAAGCTCGACAAGGGCGCGCGCCGCGTCAATGCGCTGATGCGCAAGGCGCTGACGCGGTTTGCCGAAAGCGCGCGTTTCACCAAGATGAAGGCGGGCGATGCGGTGGAACTGGCTTTCCCCGCCAATATGGCCGCCGATGGGGTGATCGTCGCCAAGGTCGAAAACCGCCGCGATGTGGCCGAGGCGCGCAAGATCGGCGTGTCCATCGCCAAACTGCGTGGTGCTGGCCCGCTGCTGGTTCTTGCCGGCCCCTCTGCGCGCGCAAGCGAGATCGCGTTGGGCATCGCACTGCGCGGCTACACCTTCAGCGATCACAAGCAGGACAAGGGCGATGCAGCAGGCGACGTCACCATGATGGTCGCCAAACCCGATGATGAAACCGCCGCCTATGCCGCCAAGGCCGCTGTGGCCGAGGGTGTGTTCTTTACCCGCGATCTGGTCACTGAACCCGCCAATGTGCTGACCACCACCGAATTTGCCAATCGTCTGGTCGCCCTGAAGGACATCGGCGTCAAGGTCGAGGTCCTGGAAGAAAAAGACCTTGAGAAACTGGGGATGGGGTCACTGCTGTGTGTGGGCCTTGGCTCGGCCAGCCCCTCAAAGGTGGTGGTGATGCAATGGGAGGGCGGCAAAAAAGGCGCAGCCCCGTTTGCCTTGGTCGGCAAGGGCGTGGTGTTTGACACAGGCGGGATCAGTCTGAAACCTGCGGCAGGCATGGAAGACATGACCATGGATATGGGCGGCGCGGGCGTCGTCGCGGGTGTGATGAAAACGCTGGCGCTGCGCGGGGCCAAGGCGAATGTGGTCGGCCTTGTGGGCCTCGTTGAAAACATGCCATCCGATCGCGCGACCCGTCCCGGCGATGTGGTGAAATCCATGAAGGGTGACACGATCGAGGTGATCAACACCGATGCCGAAGGGCGGCTCGTGCTGGCCGATGTGCTGTGGTATGCGCAGGACCGTTTCAAACCCACAGGCGTGATCAACCTGGCGACCCTCACCGGGGCGATCATCATCGGCTTGGGCCATGAAAACGCAGGGGTTTTCAGCAATGACGACACCCTGTGCAACGCCTTCCTGAAATCGGCGCAGGCCGAGGGCGAAGGGGCCTGGCGCATGCCGATGGGGCAGGCCTATGACGACATGCTCAAAAGCCAGGTGGCGGACATGAAAAACGTCGGCAGCCGCGCGGCAGGGTCAATCACGGCGGCGCAGTTCCTTAAACGGTTCATTCAGGACGGGATGCCGTGGATTCACCTTGATATCGCGGGCACGGCCTCGGTCAAGGAAGACACGGCCTATGCCCCAAAGGGCGCGACCGGCTGGGGTGTCATGGCGCTTGACCGCCTGATTGCCGACACGGTCGAGGGGTAACATGGGGGCTGCGTTCTTTTATCACCTGACTCAGACGCCTTTGGAAAGCACCCTGCCGATGCTGATCGCCAAAAGCCGCGAAAAGGGCTGGCGGATCGAAGTGCGCGGACAGGACGCCGACCGTATGGCGCAGCTTGATGTCGCGCTCTGGCGTGGCCCCGACGACAGCTTTGCGCCCCACGGGATCGCTGGGGGGCCCCATGATGCCGACCAGCCAGTGCTGCTGACCACGGGCGCGGGCGCGGCCAACGCCCCGGCCTGCCTGATGGCGGTGCACGGGGCCGATGTCACGGCCGATGAGGTCAGCACGATGGCGCGCACCTGCATCCTGTTTGACGGTCTTGACGCGGATGCCGTGGCCCATGCGCGCACCCAATGGAAGGCGCTGACCGACGCGGGCTGCGCGGCGCAATACTGGGCCCAGGACGGCGGACGCTGGGCGATGAAGGCACAAAAATAGCCCCTTCTTCTGTTCAAAAAACTCCGGGGGGGCCGCAAGGCGGGGGCAGCGCCCCCTCTAGCGTGTGAGGATCAGCGCATCGCCGGTGATTTCGATCCGCTCGAACAAATCAAGATAGGACATGCCCAGCAGCGATTGATCCAGTTCGCCCTTGTTCACCAGCGCACGGATATCGGTATCTTCCATCTCGCCCAAGGCGACAGTGTTAAGACGCACACTTGCCACATCGACAGGGCCGTTGGCGGTATAGGCCGTTCCCAGGAATGCCAGATTGGCCACATCGATGCCGACACGATCCGCATCACTTTGGGTCAATACAACCTGTGTCGCGCCGGTATCCACAAGAAATTCAATCGCCTGGCCGTTTACATCCAACGTCAGATAAAAATGGCCGTCACGCTGGCGTGGCACTTCGGTGATCCCGCCTGCAAAGGCTGTCTGACGCGGCATGATATCATCGCGAATGTCGCCCCACAGGCCGACCGCCGCGATGGCACCCAGAAAGATCAGCGCCCAGACGGCAGCCTGTTGCGCGACCTTGCCCATCTTCTTGCGATGCTGCACCAGATAGCCACCCGCAATCGCCCCGCCAAGCAGGGCCAAAAAGATGAAACGGGCTGTCTGATCACCATCCATAGGTCAGATATAGGGCTTAGGCAGCAAAACCAAAAGAGCGCAGACCGTCCAAAATGAACTGCACCGCGAGGGCGGCCAGCAGCATCCCCAACAAGCGGGTGATCACGTTGATACCGGTCTTGCCAAGTGCGTGTTCGATCAGGCCGGAGGCCATGAAGAAGGCAAAGTTGATCGCCATGACAGCCAGCAGCACAGCGACAAGGGCCGCAAACCCCAGCGCGCCTTCGGTTTGCCCGACCAACAGGATCATCGTCGCAATGGCACCAGGGCCAGCGATCAGCGGCACGGCCAGCGGGAAAACCGACGGATCATGATCCGGCTCGGCTTCTTCTTCCTCGGCGGTGTCCTCGCGGCGTTTCTGGCGGCGCTCGAACAGCATGTCCAAGGCCGTCAGGAACAACAACACGCCCCCCGCCACGCGAAACGCGGGCATGGAAATGCCGATAAACCCCAGCAGGGCTTCGCCAAACAGACCAAAGCCCAGCAGAATACCAATGGCAACGAGGCTGGCACGAATGGCAATCGCGCGGCGCTGTGGCCCTGTCATGCCTTGGGTCAAGGCAAGGAACAGCGGTGCCAATCCCGGCGGATCAATGATCACGAACAGCGTGGTAAAGGCAGTGATCAGGGCGGCGGTTTCCATCATTTTTCAGCCGCTTCCAACCGTTCGAGTGCGGCCATCCACATGGCCTCGGCCTTGCCCAGCCCATCCATCACTTCGGCGTATTTGCGGTTCCATGTTTCCAGCTCGCCCTTGCGCGCGTCCTCGTAAAGCACCGGATCGGCCAGCTTTTTTGCCAGCTTGTCGCGCATGTCGTTGATCTTGGTGACGCGATCCTCGCATTTGCGCACATCCGCGCGCAAGCCCATGACCTGTTCGCGGGTCGCCTTGGGTTTGGCGGGTTTGACAGGTTTCGGTTTGTCACTGGCAGGTTTGTCGGGCGTCAACAGCATCCGCCGATAGGCCTGCAAATCGTCGTCGTAGGGTTTGACATGACCGTCCTTGACCAGCCACAGCCGGTCTGCGACCATCGACAACAGGTGCATGTCGTGGCTGACCAGAATGACCGCGCCGGTATAGGCGGTCAGGGCCTCGACCAGTGCCTCGCGGCTTTCGATATCAAGGTGGTTGGTCGGTTCGTCCAGGATCAGCAGATGCGGCGCGGGCAGGGTGGCCAGCAACAGCGACAGACGCGCCTTTTGCCCACCTGACAGGCGTCCGACCTCGGTTTCGGCCTGCGCCGCCATCAGGCCAAAGCCCGCCAGACGGGCGCGCAATTTGGCCTGACCTTCCTCGGCGCGTTCGCGGATCAGGTGTTGCAGCGGCGTTTCCTCGACGCGCAATTCATCCACCTGATGCTGGGCAAAAAAGCCGATCCGCAGTTTTGTGCTGCTGACCTGACGCCCGTCCATCACTTCAAGTCTGTTCGATAACAGCTTGGCAAGTGTGGATTTTCCTTCACCGTTGCGCCCTAGAAGGGCGATGCGATCGTCCTGATCAATGCGCAGGTTCAGATCGCGCAAAACCACATGTTCGCCGTAGCCCGTTGATGCGTTTTCCAGCGCGATGATCGGCGGTGACAGTTCCTCGGGACGTGGGAACGTGAACACCGTGCGCGCCGCATCTTCGGGCACGCGGATGGTTTCCATCTTTTCCAGCATCTTGACGCGCGATTGCGCCTGTTTCGCCTTTGAAGCCTTGGCCTTGAAGCGGCTCACGAAGCTTTCCAGATGGGCGCGCTTGGCCTCTTGCTTTTTGGCGGCTGAAACCAAAAGTGACCGTTTTTCAGCACGTTGCTTGACGAAGCTATCGTAAGGGCCGGTGTAATAGGTCAGCTTCTTGTCTTCCAGATGCAGGATGCCGCCGACGGACCGGTTCAGCAATTCGCGGTCGTGGCTGACGATCAGGACCGTGTGTGGATATTTGACCAGATAGTTTTCGAGCCACAGCGCGCCTTCGAGATCAAGATAGTTGGTCGGTTCGTCCAGCAGCAGCAGATCGGGTTCCGAAAACAGCACGGCCGCCAAGGCCACGCGCATCCGCCAGCCACCGGAAAATGCGCTACAGGGTTGTTTTTGCTCGCTATCCGTGAATCCCAACCCCTTGAGGATGCTTGAGGCGCGCGCCTCCGCGCTCCAGGCGTCAATGTCTGTAAGGCGGGTCTGGATATCGGCGATGCGGGCGGGATCGGTGGCGGTGTCGGCCTCGGCCAGCAGGTCGGCACGTTCCACATCCGCAGCCAGCACCGTGTCGATTAGCGAGACCTCGTTGCCGGGCACTTCCTGGCTGACGCCGCCAATCTTCCAGCCGCGGGGCAGGGTTATTTCGCCCGTATCAAGGATCAGCTCGCCACGGATCATCTTGAACAGGGTTGTCTTACCCGTGCCGTTGCGCCCCACAAGGCCCACCTTGTGGCCCGTCGGAATGACGGCCGTTGCATTTTCGATCAGGACACGCCCGTCGATGGAATAACTGATGTCTGTGATGCGTAACATGGGCGGGCAGTGCCAGAGCGGCGCGGCGGCGTCAACGGGGATTGAGGGTCAGCCGTGAGTTGGCCAGACGCGGTGTTCATCATCTAGCACGATTGCGTGGGCATGGGCCGCGCCCTGTCCATATGCGCGCAGGTGCGGATGGGACGCAGGCAGGTCGGGGTGAGAATGCGGTAGCGGCCCGTCGGCGGCGCGGGGCCAGAGATAAAGCGCAGCCAGAAGCCCCGCAAACGCCAAAGCCGCAAGGATAAGAAGTGTCGGCGCAGGGCCAAGGCGTGTCATCGCGCTGCCCGCGATCGGATAGGCGATCAGCCAGCAAACGTGCGACAGTGCGAAATGCGCGGTGAACAGGGCTGCGCGGTCATCAGGTGCCGAGGATCGCCGCAAAAGCCGCCCCGAAGGCGTGAGGATTGCCGCATAGGCGATGCCAAAGGCGGCCCAGAGCACCAGCAGCGCGATCCAGTCGGGCCGCGCGAGGGATTGCCAGATACCATGCATTGCCAGAAGGCCCGCAAGCGCCGCCGCAGCGATAAGCATCACGGGGCGGTCGCCCGTGCGGCGCAAAAGGCGCGGCAGGGCAATGGCCGCGAACATCGAACCCGCGCCAAAGGCGGCAAGCGCGGTCGCGACATCGGCCTCGCTGCCGTTGTATGTGTCGCGCACCAGCACAACGGTATCGACGATCACAAAGGCGCTGGCGCTTGCAGCCGTCAACACCAGTGCCAGCATCCCGCGCAGGCGCGGTGTGGCCAGATAGATGCGCACACCGCGTGTGAGGCGGTCGTGAAACGGGCGGTCCCGCGTCGGGATGGGCGCGGGCAGGCGGGTCGTGACCACCAGGAGCGCCGAGAGCGCAAAGCCCAAGGCGGTGCCCGCAAAAAGCCAGTGATAACTGACGACGAGCAGCAAAAGACCAGCCAAGGCCGGGCTGATCAGGTTTTCAAGATCGTAGGCCAGCCGCGACAGCGACAGCGCGCGGGTATAGTCGTCTTCATCGGGAAGCACATCGGGGATCGTCGCCTGAAAGGCGGGGGTAAAGCTGGCCGAGGCGGATTGCAGCACGAAGATCGCCAGATAAATCTGCCAGACTTCGGTGATGAAGGGCAGCGACAGCGCGACCCCCGCGCGCACCAGATCAGCGGCGACAAGCACACGGCGGCGCGGCAGGCGGGCGAACAGCGCCGAAAAAACCGGCGAAAGGCCGACATAGGCCACCATCTTGATCACATAGGCAAGACCAAGCACCGAGGCCGCGCGCGGGCCGGCCAGATCATAGGCCAGCAGACCCAGCGCCACGGTCAGAAGGCCAGTGCCGACAAGGGCCACCACCTGGGCCGAAAACAGACGCCCGAACGCGGGATTACGCAGAATCGAAAGCATGTCGTAAGGCTAGCGCGCCACGCAGATGCGATCACGTCTTTTCATGGCGGGCAGAACCAGAACGGCGCGGCGGCGTCAATCGAGTAGGTGAGCAATTTGCGCAGGTCGGTTTGCCAACTGGAGTAAGTTGCACTTTGGTCCGCAGCAAAGGCCGCAAGCATTTGCATTCGTTCGGGCGCGGTGCCGCGGAATCGACGCCAACCGACCAGAAAGCAGGAACTGCCAGTGAAACGTTACTCGTTTAGCGTGACCTGACCCTCAACCGTGGTGATGATCCGGCCTGATGCTGGGGAATAGATACTGTAATAGGTGCCACGGGACTGAACGCCCTCCTGGGCACCAGTGCCACCAATCGAGTACCAAGTACCAGCATTCCGGCCTTCTGAAACATGGGTGACGGAGGTGGCAATGATCGACCGGTCACCGTCAACATTTTCCATCAGGCAGTGTCCTTCGCCACTTGGGATACCGCGGACAATGACGAAGCTACTATTGCACGTCCAAGTCTTCGGTGGGACGTATGATGGATGTTCCGCCGTATATTCGACCAGTTCTTGCGTATTGGTCCCGGACCACAACTGAAGATCGCCGGAGAGCGGTGTGAATGTGGAGCTCGACTGCCCCTCGGTGGTGAGTGTGAAGCGATAGGTCTCCTGCGCGGCGGCGGAAGTTGCAAGGAGCGTGATGGCAAGTGCTGCGTGAGTCATTTGCATAAGATGGTCTTTCTCAAAAAGGAAATACCTGCAGAGTGTTTCGCAAAACTGGCAAACACGCAACTTTTTCAAAGGAATGCAGCGCCAAGGGACGTGAGCCTGAGGCGGCAAGGGTCGTGCCCCGTCACCGGCGATATCCGCAGATCACATCTTTCCAACCCTCAGCACCCATGCTAGCAGCGCCCCAAATCATTCAACCCCTATGAGGTCCATCATGGCTATCCAACGCACCTTTTCGATCATCAAACCCGACGCCACCAAACGCAACCTGACCGGCAAGATCGCCGCCAAGTTCGAGGAGGCCGGCCTGCGCATCGTCGCCTCCAAGCGCATTCAGTTGACACTGGCCCAGGCGCAGCAGTTTTATGGTGTCCACGCCGAACGTCCCTTCTTTGATGAGCTTTGTGAATTCATGATCTCCGAACCGATCGTCGTGCAGGTTCTGGAAGGCGAAGACGCCATCGCGAAAAACCGCGAAGTCATGGGCGCCACCAACCCTGCCGATGCGGCTGACGGCACGATCCGCAAGGAATTCGCGCTCTCGATCGGCGAAAACTCGGTCCACGGGTCAGACGCACCTGAAACCGCAGCCGAAGAAATCGCATTCTTCTTCTCGGGTCTTGAACTGGTCGGCTAAGCCACTGTCAGAGGTCAGGCAAACTGACCACCCTGATACGTTATGACCCCGTATTGCATGCGAAAAACAAGCGGTCGCTCGCGCCTGATGTTGCGAGCGACCGTTGCGCGCCGTTTCAATTGAAAAACACAGTGACTGAACGCATCGACACTTGCGCGGTGTCGTCGGGTATGGACGCCCCCAAGACAGGCAGTGGGACGAACCTATCACGGCGCGTTATTGCAACGCCGGTTGGCGCTCTCCTGATAATCTTCTGCCATTCTTTGCGGAACGCACCGGGATTAGGCATATCGCACGGTCGTGCCTTTTCCATAGGCGGGTGACCTCAAAAATGCGGTGGAGAATACACGTCTGAAATTGACCTTCGCGACAGGGAGTTCAATTACAGCGCATGGCCACCTCCTTACGCATCCTTGTTGTTGAACCGGACCCCGACCGCGCGCGTGACATTATCGATGCACTGGCATCGGCGGGCTGGTCTGATGTCAAAGCGGTCGCGCAAATCTCAGCTCTTGAGAGGACCGTGAAAGACTTTGCGCCAGATATCGTCCTGATTGACCTGGCCAACCCTGATCGCGACACGCTTGAGCACATTTCCCACGCCACGGAATCGACAAAACGCGCAGTGGCCCTGTTTGTCGATCAGACGGACGACGCCTTGACCAAGGCGGCGCTCAATGCGGGTGTCAGCGCCTATGTTGTCGATGGTCTCAAGATGGAGCGCATCAAGTCGGTTCTGGAAACCGCGATCGCGCGGTTCGGGTTCATGCGCCAAATGCAGTCCGAACTCGATGCGGCCAAACAAGCGCTGGAAGACCGAAAGACCATTGACCGTGCCAAAGGCATATTGATGGGGCAACGCCAGATTGGTGAGGACGAGGCCTATACGTTGTTGCGAAAAACGGCGATGAGCCAAGGGCGCAAGGTGATAGATGTTGCGCACGCATTGGTTATGGCCGCGGATCTTTTGGCATGAATGGTGCGGTCCTGAATTGCGGGTATGTTCCGCTGGTAGATAGCGCGCCTTTGATTGTCGCCAAAGAACTCGGGTTTGCGGCGGATCACGGGCTTGCGCTTAACCTTGTGCGCCAGCCTTCCTGGTCAGCGTTGCGCGATATGCTGGCGCTGGGGTATCTGGATGCCGCACATATGTTGGCACCGATGCCCGTCGCGATGTCGCTGGGGATGGGGGGGCTTCCGGCAGAAATCGATGCCTTGATGGTTCTGTCGGTGAACGGCACCGTCTTTGGGCTATCCAACGCGATCGCTGCGCGTGTCGGGGATGTTGCGTTTGGCGACGCAAACGCGCTTTTGGCAGCACTGACCACAACCCTGCACGAGCCTTTACGCGTTGGTGTGCCGTTTCACCACTCCATGCACCGATTGTTGCTGTCCTATTGGACCACTGCGGCGCCGAACCCGCGCATTGAGGTCATCACTGTGCCCCCATCGCGCATGGCGGATGCTGTGGCTGACGGTTTTGTCGATGCGTTCTGGGTTGGGGAACCTTGGGGCAGTGCCGCCGTGCAGCGCGGTGTCGCGCAGCTGATGATGACGGGGCGCGATGTCTGGCAGTTCGCCCCTGAAAAAGTCCTTGCCGCGCGGCGTGATTGGATTGAACAAAATGACGATATCGCGGCCAGATTGATGCGCGCAGTCCTACAGGCGGCAGCATGGCTGGACACGCCCAGGAACACGCCGCTCGCGGTTGAGGTTCTGGGCCGCAGCGAACACCTTAGTATGCCAATAGACCTTATCGATCCGGCATTAAGCGGGCGCATAGCGCCCAAGTTGGGGGCGGTTCCGGTCAAGGTCGATAGATTTGTGCAGTTCCATAACCACGCCGCAAACTTTCCGTGGCGCAGTCAGGCCGCATGGATCGCGCATCAGTTGGGTGCGGATGCTGCGGGCCTGGAGCGGGCCAAAGACTGTTTTCGCTCGGATCTATACCGGAAAAACCTTGCTGATGCTGGCGCAGACATGCCCGGCGCGTCTGAAAAAGAAGAAGGGTCGTTGCAAGTTGCAACGGCTGTCGCATCGTCGCGCGGTCAAATGATTCTTGCGCCGGATGCTTATTTTGACGGCAGGACATTTGATTTCAGCGGGCAAAGGTGATGAACATTTGAGCACATACTGCATTGCGGCAATTTTAATGCGGCGATGCAGAAAAAAGAATTGAAACGCCGACTCGTCTTGCGTCACGTTTAGGCCAAGAGGCAACGAAGCCGACACCGCACCGCCACTGACGGGGTGCATTTTCTCAGAGCAAAGCCGCTCGTTTAGACCACGGACCTCCTCCCCCGTGATCTCGACGTGCGGCTTTTTTGTTTTTCGACAGGACCACAAAGGGACTCCAAAATGAAAAAGACGTTATCCGTATTGCTTGCCACCAGCTGCCTCATTGCGCCGGCCGCCTTTGCGCAAAACCTCGATCTTGAAAAAGAGGACCTGACCCTTGGCTTTATCAAGCTGACCGACATGGCCCCCTTGGCCGTCGCCTATGAGCTTGGCTATTTCGAAGACGAGGGCTTGTTCGTCACGCTGGAGGCACAAGCCAATTGGAAGGTTTTGCTGGATGGTGTGATCAGCGGCCAACTGGATGGTGCCCACATGCTAGCCGGTCAACCATTGGCCGCCACGATTGGTTACGGCACAGAGGCGCATATCATCACGCCCTTTTCGATGGACCTGAATGGCAACGCCATCACGGTTTCCAACGAGATTTGGGACGAGATGCGTCCGAACGTGCCACTGATGGAGGACGGCCGCCCCCAGCACCCGATCAGCGCCGCCGCGCTTGCGCCTGTGGTTGAGGACTACCTTGATCGCGGTGAGCCGTTCAACATGGGCATGGTCTTTCCCGTCTCAACCCATAACTACGAAATCCGTTATTGGTTGGCCGCGGGCGGCCTTGAGCCTGGCTATTACAGCCCACAAGATATCTCGGGTCAGATCGGCGCGGATGTCTTGCTCTCGGTGACGCCTCCGCCGCAAATGCCTGCGACGATGGAAGCAGGCACGATCTATGGCTACGCCGTGGGCGAGCCGTGGAACCAGCAGGCCGTGTTCAAAGGGATCGGCGTCCCCGTCATCACCGATTACGACATGTGGAGCAACAATCCAGAAAAGGTCTTTGGCATCACCGATGAATTCGCCGAGGCCTATCCCAACACCACAATCGCGATGACCAAGGCCTTGATTCGCGCGGCGATCTGGCTTGATGAAAACGACAACGCCAACCGCGAAGAGGCAGTGGAGATTTTGGCGCGCTCTGAATATGTCGGCGCAGATGCCGAGGTCATCGCCAATTCCATGACCGGCTTCTTCGAGTTTGAAAAAGGCGATGTACGCCCTGCACCTGATTTCAACGTCTTCTTCCGCTACAATGCGACCTATCCGTTCTATTCAGACGCGATCTGGTATCTGACGCAGATGCGTCGTTGGGGCCAAATCCCTGAAACGATGCCAGATGACTGGTATTTCGAGACCGCTGCCGAGGTTTATCGCCCCGACATCTACCTTGAGGCCGCACGTCTGCTGGTTGACGAAGGCTTGGCCAATGAAGCGGATTTCCCATGGGACAGTGATGGCTTCAAAGAACCGACACCGGCCAGCGATATCATCGACGCCATTCCTTATGACGGCCGCGCGCCCAACGCCTACATCGACAGCCTGCCCATCGGCTTGAAGTCCGGCCAGACCGTCGTTGATAGCGAAATCCAAGGCTAATCAAACGGCCCCTTCGGCCTTTGCCGAAGGGGTCAGACCCCTTTCAAAACCAGTAGCTGGACCCAGATATGACCGCGATTGATCCCCAGACACTTGACCAAGAAGACCGCCGCGCCCGCCGTTTCGCGCGCATCAACAAGGCCGATGCGTGGTTTCGCGTTTTGGGTCTGTCGTGGCTCACGCCCGTTCTAAAGGCCGCAGCGGGTGATAATCCGCGCGCGCAGATGGGTGAAATCTGGCGGCTGTTGGGGGTGCCGTTACTGGCCATCGCGATTTTCCTGATGATGTGGGCGACACTGGCCCCACGGGTGCAAACATCGCTGGGTGCCGTGCCCGGACCGGTTCAGGTCTGGGAACAGGTGGGAGAGTTGCATCAAGACGCCCTTCGCGAAGGTGAAAAAGCCACCGCCTTTTATGAACGCCAGGACGCGCGCAACGCCGAGGCCATAGCCGAAGGCAACCCCGACGCAGTTCGCGACCGGGTATATACGGGCAAACCAACGTATTACGATCAGATATGGACCTCGATCAAAACGGTATTCTTCGGCTTTCTGATCGCGTCTATCTTTGCCATTCCACTGGGTATCGCGGCGGGTCTGTCAGTGACGGCAAACGCCGCCCTCAACCCGCTGATCCAGATATTCAAACCTGTCTCGCCTCTGGCCTGGCTCCCGATCGTCACGATGGTGGTCTCAGCGGTCTACACCACCAATGACGGGATGTTCTCGAAATCCTTTCTGATCTCGGCCGTGACCGTGACGCTGTGTTCGCTGTGGCCAACGCTGATCAATACGGCACTTGGTGTGTCCAGCATTGACAAAGACCTTGTTTCGGTCAGCCGCGTTCTGAAAATGAACACCTACACCAAGATCACCAAACTGGTCTTGCCGTCCGCGCTACCGTTGATCTTTACCGGATTGCGTCTGTCGCTTGGGGTCGGCTGGATGGTGTTGATTGCGGCCGAAATGCTGGCGCAAAACCCGGGCCTGGGCAAATTTGTCTGGGATGAGTTCCAAAACGGATCATCGCAATCGCTGGCACGGATCATGGTCGCGGTCTTTACGATTGGCATCATCGGCTTCCTCTTGGATCGCGTGATGTATGCTCTGCAATCCATGTTCACATTCTCAAACAACCGGTAGCCCGCGCGCAAGAAGCGTAGCGATCGCGCACAAAGGAAAAACGATGAGCATTCTTTCCCTCAAAGGCGTCTCAAAAAGCTATGGTGATGTGCCGGTTTTGAAAGACATCAATCTGGATGTGGCAGCAGGTGAATTCGTGGTCATCCTCGGGTTTTCCGGCACCGGCAAGACGACACTGATCAACCTGATGGCGGGGCTGGAACCGCCCACCGCTGGTGCCGTGACGTTCAAAGGCGCGCCGATCACTGAACCGGGTCGGGAACGCGGTGTGATCTTTCAAAGCTATTCTTTGATGCCGTGGCTGACTGTGACTGGAAATGTGGCTTTGGCGGTGGATACGATGTTTCCCAACCTGGGCAGACAAGACCGCGCTACCAAGGTTGACCACTACGTTGATATGGTCGGCCTGAGCCACGCCGCCACCCGCCGCCCTGCGGAACTTTCGGGCGGGATGCGCCAACGGGTGAACGTTGCCCGCGCCCTTGCGATGGACCCCGAAGTCCTGCTGCTGGATGAACCGCTGTCCGCGCTTGATGCGCTGACCCGCGCCAATCTGGCAGATGAGATCGAGGCGATTTGGGACAAGGATAGAAAGACCTGCGTTCTGATCACCAATGACGTGGACGAGGCTATCATTCTGGCCGACCGCATCATTGCGCTGAACCCGGATGGCACCTTGGGCAATGAATTCAAGGTGGATATCCCGCGCCCGCGCGATCGCGTCGCGATGAACAGCGATGCCACGTTCAAAAAACTGCGCGGGCAAGTAACGAATTTTCTGATGGATGTCGGTATTGCCGCGAAGGTGGAAGGCGGACGCATATTGCCCGATGTGACACCAATCCACGCTGTTCCCGCAGTTGTCGCCAAGGCACAGGAAGGTGCGATTGAAGAAAAGTTCCTGAATTTCTCTCAACTC
The DNA here is from genome assembly GCF_008065155.1 of Octadecabacter sp. SW4. Taxonomy (NCBI): domain Bacteria; kingdom Pseudomonadati; phylum Pseudomonadota; class Alphaproteobacteria; order Rhodobacterales; family Roseobacteraceae; genus Octadecabacter; species Octadecabacter sp. SW4. The sequence continues at coordinate 1,327,255 of NZ_CP042819.1, forward strand.
GACAAGGTGTATCCCACGCCCAAAGGGCCGCTGACCGTCGTTGAGAATTTCGACCTGAAGATCAACAAAGGCGAGTTTATCTCGCTGATCGGGCATTCGGGCTGTGGGAAGTCCACCGTGTTGACAATGGCGGCAGGACTCAATGAGATTTCCAAAGGCGCCATCCGCTTGGATGGTTGGAACGTTGAAGGGGCCGACCCCGAACGCGCCGTTGTGTTTCAATCGCCCAATCTGTTCCCGTGGCTGACCGCCAAAGAGAACGTCGCGATCGGCGTCGACAAGGTCTACCCACGCGCCTCGCAGGCCGAACGACAGGACGTGGTGGAATACTATCTTGAACGTGTGGGGCTTGCCGACAGCATGGACAAAGGGGCCGCAAGCCTCTCGAACGGGATGAAGCAGCGTGTGGGTATTGCGCGCGCCTTTGCTTTGTCGCCCAAATTGCTGTTGCTCGATGAACCCTTTGGGATGCTTGACAGCCTGACACGCTGGGAACTGCAAGAGGTCTTGATGGAGGTCTGGTCGCGCACCAAGGTCACTGCGATCTGCGTCACGCATGACGTGGACGAGGCCATACTACTGGCAGATCGTGTGGTCATGATGACGAATGGACCGCGCGCGACAATTGGCAAAATCACGGATGTAGACCTGCCGCGCCCACGCACCCGCAAAGCGCTGCTCGAACACCCGGATTACTATGCCTACAGGCAGGAAGTGCTCGATTTTCTTGAGGCGTATGAGCATGGCGCAACGCCCAAATCAAAACCCAACGCCATCGCAGCGGAGTAAGAACATGACCCAAAAACTGGTCGTCATTGGCGCAGGAATGGCCTCGGGGCGGGTGTTGGAACACCTGTTCGATGCGGGCGCAGATTATGAGGTGACGCTGTTTAACGCCGAAGCGCGCGGGAACTATAACAGAATCATGCTGTCGCCCGTCTTGTCGGGTGAAAAGTCATATGATGATATCGTTACCCATGATGCTGATTGGTACGAAAATCATGGTGTCACCTGCCGCTTCGGAGAGCATGTGACCGCGATTGATCGCAGCGCCAAAACAGTCACGGGCGAGAATGGCACCGTGCCTTACGACAAACTGCTGATCGCCACAGGATCGGCCCCCTTCATCATTCCGGTGCAGGGCAAGGATTTGCCGGGAGTCATCACCTACCGCGATCTTGATGATACCAATGCGATGATCGCGGCGGCAGCCAAAGGCGGCAAGGCTGTTGTCATTGGCGGCGGCCTGTTGGGGCTGGAAGCTGCGGCGGGCCTGACCGAACGCGGCATGGAGGTGACGGTGCTGCACCTCATGGGCCATCTCATGGAGCGACAGCTTGATGAAAGTGCCGGCTTCCTGCTGCGGCGTGATTTGCAGAACAAGGGCGTCAAGGTGATCTGTCAGGCGTCAACCGCCGCCATCCTGGGTGATCGTCACGTTGAAGGCGTGATGCTTGAAGATAACACTGGGCTGGAAGCAGATCTGGTTGTCATGGCCGTCGGTATTCGCCCCGAAACCCGGCTTGCAAATGATGCAGGGCTTGAGGTTGCGCGCGGGATCGAGGTCAACGCGCAGATGCAGACCTCTGACCCTGATATTCTTGCCGTCGGCGAATGCATCGAATTTGACGGCCATCTTTTTGGTCTGGTCGCCCCACTTTATGATCAGGCCAAGGTGGTCGCAAAGACGCTGATGGATGAACCGGACGCCTTTGTGGCGAAAGAGCTGTCGACCAAGCTGAAGGTCACCGGATGCGATCTGTTTAGCGCGGGTGATTTTTCGCAAGGGGAAGGGCGCGAGGATATCGTATTTCGCGATCCCGGGCGCGGCGTTTACCGCCGCCTTGTGGTTGAGGACGACGTGCTGGTGGGGGCCGTCATGTATGGCGATACATCTGACAGCAACTGGTTCTTTGGTCTGATCCGCGACAAGACCGACATCGCCGGGATACGCGATACCCTCATCTTCGGCCCAGCCTATCAAGGGGGGACCCCCCTGGACCCTTTAGCGGCTGTTGCAGCCTTACCGCGTGACGCGGAGATCTGCGGCTGCAACGGTATCTGCAAAGGGCAAATCGAAGACGCGATCGCAGCGGGTGCCTCTGATCTGGGCAGCGTGCGGGCAACCACCAAAGCATCCGGGTCCTGCGGGACATGCACGGGGCTGGTCGAACAAGTGCTGGCGGTTCGCTTGGGCGATGATTTCGTCGCGCCCGCCGCGGCCTCGGTCTGTGGCTGCACAGACATGACGCACGAAGATGTCCGCCGCATGATTAAGTCACAAAAGCTGACGTCGATGCCTGCGGTTTGGCAGGAATGCGGGTGGAAAACATCCTGCGGCTGTCATGTCTGCCGCCCCGCGTTGAACTTTTATCTGCTGGCCGATTGGCCGCTGGAGTATCAGGACGACCCGCAAAGCCGGTTCGTCAACGAACGCAAGCACGCGAATATCCAAAAGGATGGGACATTCAGCGTTGTGCCGCGCATGTGGGGTGGACTCACAACGCCCAACGAATTGCGCGCAATTGCGGATGCGGCGGACAAATACATGGTGCCTACTGTCAAGGTTACAGGCGGCCAACGCATCGACCTGTTGGGCGTCAAAGGCGAAGACCTGCCCGCCATCTGGGCGGATCTCAACGATGCGGGCATGGTGTCCGGACATGCCTATTCCAAGGGGCTGCGTACGGTGAAAACCTGCGTCGGCACGGACCATTGCCGCTTTGGCACGCAAGACAGCACCGGCCTTGGCATCAAGCTTGAAAAGGAACTGTGGGGGTCGTGGACGCCGCATAAGCTCAAGCTGGGCGTATCGGGGTGCCCACGCAATTGCGCCGAAGCGACGTGCAAAGACATCGGCATCATTTGCGTCGACAGCGGTTACCAGATCAGCATCGGCGGGGCGGCGGGCATGGACGTGCGCGAAACCGAATTGCTGGTGCAGGTGCCAACCCAAGAGGAAGCGCTATACGTGATCAAGGCGGTCACGCAGCTTTACCGCGAGAACGCCAAATATCTCGACCGGATCTACAAATGGATGGGCAAGGTCGGCCTGGATTGGATCAAAGAACGGATCGTCGATGATCAGGACAGCCGCGCGGACCTCGCCACGCGATTTGACCTCAGCCAATCCATCTATCGCAAGGATCCTTGGGCCGAGCATGCGCAAACCAAAGTCGAGCGCTACCAGCCCCTTGCTACCCTCGCGTTGGAGGCCGCAGAATGAGCGGCTGGATCGATATCGCGGCACTTGATGACATCCCGCAGCGCGGCGCACGCGTCGTCAAAACGGCGCTGGGTTGCGTGGCGGTTTTTCGCACGGGCGAGGACGAGGTGTTCGCGCTCAACAATGCATGCCCGCACAAATCCGGCCCCTTGGCCGAGGGCATCGTGCATGGCAAGTCAGTGACATGCCCGTTGCATAATTGGGTGATCTCGCTCGAAACCGGTGAGGCGCAAGGCGCCGACGAAGGACGCGTCGCCACATATCCGGCCCGCGTGGAACAGGGGCGCATTTTGCTGGACCCTGCGGTGCTGCAAGCGCAATCCATTCAAGGGTCTGCCGCATGAGCCTGACCCGCACCACGTGCCCTTATTGCGGCGTGGGCTGCGGTGTGCTGGCGGGCGCGGACGGGACCATCAAGGGAGACCCCGATCATCCGGCCAACTTCGGTCGGCTGTGTTCCAAAGGGTCTGCCTTGGGCGAAACGATTGATCTTGAAGGACGCCTGTTGCACCCAAAGATCGAAGGCCGCAAGGCGAGTTGGGACGAAGCGCTTGATCTGGTGGCCGCCAAGTTCACGGAAGCAATCCAAAAACATGGCCCCGAAAGCGTGGCATTCTACGCCTCGGGCCAATTGCTGAGCGAAGATTATTACGTCGCCAACAAGCTGATGAAAGGCTTTATCGGCGCGGCCAATATCGACACGAATTCGCGCCTTTGCATGGCGTCTTCTGTTGCCGGACATAAACGCGCGTTTGGCACGGATACGGTTCCAGGGATCTATGGCGACCTTGAGGAAGCGGATTTGGTTGTGCTGGTGGGATCGAACCTGGCGTGGTGTCATCCGGTTCTCTACCAACGGATCGCCGCCGCCAAAGATGCACGCCCGCACATGCGCGTGGTCAATATTGATCCGCGCCGCACAGCGACGACGGATTTGGCGGACCTGCATTTGCAGATCGCACCCGACGCTGATGTTGCGCTGTTTAATGTCCTGTTGGCACATCTCGCCAAGGCGGGGGCTTTGGATCACGGGTTTGTCGCAAACCATGTGAACGGATTGGACAAAGCGCTGACGGCGGCGGGTCAATCAAACCTCGCCGACACGGGATTAAGTGCGCAAGACCTTCAGTTGTTCTTGTCACTTTGGGCCAAGACCGAAAAGGTCGTGACCGTCTATTCGCAAGGCGTGAACCAGTCAGAGTCGGGCACTGACAAGGTAAACGCGATCTTGAATTGCCACTTGGCGACGGGCCGCATCGGCAAGCCCGGCATGGGGCCGTTTTCCATCACGGGCCAACCCAACGCCATGGGCGGGCGCGAGGTTGGCGGGCTGGCGAACATGCTGGCCAATCATCTTGAGCTGGACAACGCCGATCATCGTGCAGCCGTGCAAACGTTTTGGAACAGCCCGACCATTTGCACCCAGCCAGGCCTGAGGGCTGTCGATTTGTTCGACGCCTGTGCCAATGGCAAAATCAAGGCGCTTTGGGTCATCTCAACGAATCCGGCGGCGTCTTTGCCCGATGCAGACGGGGTGGCAGCGGCGATCGCCAACGTGCCATTTGTCGTGACATCTGACATCATCGAAAAGACGGACACCAATGATCTGGCGCATGTCCTGCTGCCCGCAACCGGGTGGGGTGAAAAGGATGGTACCGTCACCAATTCCGAACGCCGCGTGTCGCGCCAACGCGCCTTTTTGCCCGCACCGGGACAGGCGCGACCTGATTGGCAGATTATGAGCGATGTGGCGTCGCGCATGGGGTTTGCCGATGCGTTTCACTATCGCGCCCCGTCGGATGTCTTTGCCGAGTATGTCGCGCTTGATACCGCTACTTCTCAGTTCCCGCGTGACCTGGACCTGAGCATTTTTGCCGATGCGGATTATGCTGAAATGATCCCGTCGCAATGGCCCCGCGACGATCATCGCTTTTTTGCGGATGGTCGATTTTACCACCCCGATGGCAAAGCCAGAATGATCGCCGTGAAGGCGCCAACCCTCACCAAAACCCGCTTTGCCTTGAACACCGGGCGCAATCGTGACCAATGGCACACCATGACGCGCACCGGAAAATCCGCGCGTTTGGGGATGCATCTGGCCGAACCCTACGTCGAAATTCATCCCGAAGATGCGCATGCGTTAGAGTTGGGGCACGGCGACCTTCTGCGCGTTGAGAGCGTTTATGGCGGCGTGATCCTGCGTGTCCTGATCACGCCTCGCACGGCACCGGGACAATTGTTTGCGCCGATGCATTGGACACGGAAGCGCAGTGCGGGCAGTCCTGTCAACAGCCTCGTCGCCCCCTTCACCGATCCGGTTTCGGGCCAACCTGCATTGAAAGCTGGCGCTGTCACCGCCACGAAATTCAAGCCGAAGTGGTATGGATATCTCGCGACCGCTTCAACGCTTTCCCCGCAGACGACCTATGCAGCGATTGCCCGCACCCAAACAGGCTGGCAGGCCGAACTTGCCAGCGCGCAAACCCCGCACGATTGGCAAGCCGAGGCGCGGCGTTTGTCCGGCCAAACGACGGGCGATGCCTCGGTGCAGGGCGATGCCGCAACTGGCGTGGTCCGCATAGCCATCGTTCACAATGGTCTTATTACTGCGTTGTTCTTTGCCTCGCCAGAACCTGTCACATTGTCACGCACGGCGGTGATTGGCTTGATTGGCAGCAATACCTCCCCGCTCGCCGCTCTTGCGGGGCGCAACCCTGCTGATATGCCAGATGCAGGTGCCACGGTCTGTGCGTGTTTCAAAGTGGGCCGCAACACGCTTCTGGGCGCTATTTCCGAGGGCGCGCACAGCGTCGCGGCTTTGGGCGAAGCCACCTGCGCCGGAACAAATTGCGGGTCATGCAAGCCCGAGCTGAAAGCCCTGCTTTCGGAACAGACCCTCAGGGTCGCGGCACAATGAGCCTTGCCCCATTTGTCCAGATCGTCGCCCGCGGCAAGGGGCGCACACGGGCCATGACGATGGATGAAGCGCAGGATGCGATGGGCATAATCCTGAACGGGGAGGCCGCCCCCGAAGCGGTTGGCGCGCTTTTGATGGTGATGCGCTTGCGCGGAGAAACCGCCGCGGAAATCGCGGGCTTTACCGCAGCCCTGCGCGCGCATGTCGATGGGGCCTTGCCCAGGTCTGACCTTGATTGGCCGTCTTATGCCGCCGGCCGTAGCCGCGGCGCACCCCTGTTTTTGCTGGCCGCAGCGCTGGTCGGCCAAGCGGGCTATCGCGTGTCCATGCATGGTTGGAATTCCCACCAATCTGGGGTGGCGTCCGTGCGTGATGCGCTGCCCCTCGTCGGGCCGAATGTTGCCTATTTCCCGCTGGAGACCCTTAGCCCGGTTGCATTTGATTTACTGGCCTTGCGCGACACGTTCGGGCTGCGATCCTGTTTCAACACAGTTTTACGCATGTGGAACCCATCAAACGCCCCCGCAACCGTGCAAGGCGTGTTCCACCCGTCCTATCGCAGTTTACAGGCGCAAGCCGCCGCAATGCTGGGGCAAGAACAGCTTTGCATCATCAAAGGCGGCGGTGGTGAATTCGAGCGCCATCCATCCAAGGACATCACCGCCTTCGGGTTGCGCGATGGTGTGCACATCAAGCAGAAAACCCGCCCGATTGCCGATGACACACGCCGCCTGCACGAGGCCGATGCTCCTGTCGACCTCAACGCCCTTTGGCATGGCAAGTCACATGACCGCTTTGCCATTGCCACCATTACCGGCACCGCCGCACTCGCCCTGTGGACCTTGAAAGCCACGCCAACCGTGGCCGAAGCGCAGGACATGGCGCAAGACCTTTGGGCAACCCGACACCAACATGAAAGCCTGTCCGCATGAAAACCTTTCCGATGTTCCTTCAAATGGCAGGCCGCCGTGTTGTGATCCTGGGCGGCGGCGAGCAAGCGGCACAAAAAGCGCGTCTGATCCTGAAAACCGAAGCCTCGGTTGACGTCTACGCCCCGACACTTGATCCGGAATTGGCGGGTCTTGTCGCACAGGGGCGTCTGCATCACCATATCGGCCCTGTTACTCCGTCCTGTTTCGCGAACGCGGCGCTGACCTTTATCGCAACGGGCTGTCCCGGCCTTGACAGCGCGTTACACGCGCTCGCAAAAGAGGCAGGGGCGACGGTCAATGTCGTGGATCAGCCGCACCTTTGCGATGCGATAACCCCGTCAATTGTAGACCGTGACCCTGTCGTTGTGGCCATCGGAACCGAAGGCACAGCGCCCGTTCTGGCCCGCCAGATCAAAACAAGACTGGAGGAAACACTTGAACCGCGCCTGGGCGACCTGGCGGCTTTGGCTGGCCGCCTGCGTGCATCGGCCGCTGCCCGCCTCGCGCCCCGCGCGCGTCGCGATTTATGGCGTTGGGTGTTCAACGATCAACCGCGCCAACTGTTCACAAGCGGGGCCGAGCGGGACGCGGCAAAGCAAATCAAGACCGCCATCGCAACAGGCGAGTTCGGTGCAACCAAAGGCGGCAGCGTCAGCCTTGTCGGTGCCGGACCGGGGGCCAAGGACCTTATCACGCTGCGCGGGGTGCAACGCCTGCAAGAGGCAGATGTGATCTTTTATGATCGTCTGCTGGACCCTGAAATCCTCGATCTTGCGCGCCGCGACGCGGAACGCATCTATGTTGGCAAGGCCCCGGGATGCCACAGTTGGCCACAGGACAAAATCACGCAGACTTTGGTCTTTGCGGCACAGCGTGGCCAAAGGGTCGTCCGTCTCAAATGTGGCGATCCGGGTGTGTTTGCGCGCAGCACCGAAGAAATCGATGCGTTCAAGGCCAATGGCATTGCGTTTGAAATCGTTCCCGGTGTGACGGCGGCCTGCGCCGCAGCGGCAACCCTGGGCGAAAGCCTGACAGAGCGCGGCGCCGTTGACAGCTTGGTCCTGACCACGGGGCATCTAGAACAAGGCTATGCTGTTCCTGATGCGATCAAAGACCTCAAACCGGGAACCTGCGTCGCGCTCTATATGGCTGTGGGCGCTGCCCCTCAGATCATGGCGCAGCTGGACCGCAGTCACCCCGATGCAGGGCTGGACGTGCAGGTCGTCGCCAGGGCACAACGCAAACAACAGGTTGTTTTCAACTGCACACTCTGCGCGCTTGAAGATAGGTTAATGGCCCATGAGATCACTGGCGAAGCGATGCTGTTTATCCGCTGGCCGCGCAACAAGCGGCTTGACGCGCGTGCTGCTTGCAGATCTTGCGCAGTCGCGTGACCGAGGTTTGCGTAGTTCTCTCCCCTCCGGTGTCAGTGCGCCCTTCGCGAAAGATGGCCATGACGATGCGCCCGAAGGCATCACGCAAGGGCTGCTTCAGACTATAGAAGTTTGGCCTTCTTGGTGTTGCGGCCCGCTGGCGCAATTGGGAAAATCGGCCGCCGTGAATCACTGATGTGCGAGGGTCGACACCACTGGTTGAGCAAAAGAGAATTGCCACCCCGCCTTGTGCGGCGCGGGCCAGGTTTTAAGTGCGGGACGGGCAGTCGCGGCGCACTTCGCGGGTGCGCAATCCGGTTTCCACCAACATGCACCGGTCGCGCGCCTCGTAGTAATAGCCGCGCGCATACCACATGACCGCCTCGTTGATATCACCATCCGATACCAGCCAGGCGCCGCGCAGATACCGCCCCGCGTAGATCAGCGTGGTTTCCGCATCCAGCAGCGTCGAGGGCGGGCCGCGATGGCCCATCTGTGCCGCGGTTTCGGGAAGAATCTGCATCATCCCCCAATAGGGGCCGTTACGCGCGCGCGGACGGTAATCGCTTTCGCGCTGGATCACGCGGTGGATCAGCGCCTCGGGGATGTCATGCACCTGGGCGTATTTCACGATCAACGCGCGGATTTCCGGCGTTTCACCGGGATAAAGCGCAAGGGCCGCAGGCGGCGGGGCAGGCGGGTCCGTGCGGGCGCAGGCCGATAGCACCAGCACGCCGATAAGGGCGATATATTTGATCATGACAAATGCCTAGCCCGCGCAGGGCACACGCGTCCAGAGCGCAGGCCAATGCCCCAGCGGATTATCGCGCGCCTTTCAGGATTTATTGACCTCGACCAGCCCGATCCGGTCCATGAAGTTTTGCAGCTCTGATCGCCCCGCGTCAAAATGGGCGGCCTTGATCGCGTCGAAACGGACGCGAAGCGCTTGTTTCTCGGCGCCCTTGCAATCGTTCCAGGCGCGGCCCTGCAACCCCATGACCAACACGTAGTATCCGATGAAATGCGGGCGGGTGCCGCTGGCCAAAAGGCGTCCGTAAGCCGCGTCAGCCCCCAGGGCGGCGACTTCTGCGGCGGTGGTTATCCCGGCCCGGGCAAATTCGGCCGCCATCGCGGGGCCAAGGTTGCGAATGGTTGTGATACTTGCCATCCGCCCAGTTTAGGGTCGGCACAAAAAAAGACCAGAGGGCGCGGGTGCAAGGGGGGAGAAACCCAAGGGCACCGTGCCCGTCTGGTCTGCATATCTGCGCCGCGCGAGGGGAGGATCTGCGCACCGCAGGGTTGTTCGCGGCCAGTCAGATGCTGGCGAAATCCGTAAAGACAACCGGTTTGGGGCTGGGGCGTTTGCGGCCCTGCACGGGAATGGTTTTCGGCGCTGGGGGCCGAGGCGCCGGTTTGGGCGCGCGAATGGGGGTCGATTGTGCCATATTCGTGATCCTGCTTTGCCTCGGTATCACTGCCGGTTTGACCTCTTGTCGGGCCATAAAATAAGGCTGCTACAAAACTATGCCGCTCAAAGGGCCAAAATATGGCAACTTTGGGGCAAGGTAGGCAGGGTCGGACAAAGCGTCTCACTGTCTATCGATGAAAGTATTGGCTCCGGCGGTAGGGATCGAACCTACGACCAATTGATTAACAGTCAACTGCTCTACCGCTGAGCTACGCCGGAAAACCTTGGGCCGTATAGCAACCTCGTTTGAAGGCGTCCAGTGGGTTTGCGCAGAAAAATGCACCGCTTCAGGTGGCGAGCGCGAAAACCGCTGTGCTGGATAGGTCTGGGGTCGCGACAACCATGTTTTTTCCATGAAGATCAATGAGATGTGCAATGACATTACGCTCGGCGGCGGGTCGCAGGGCGAGGGGGGCATCGGCGTAAATCCGTGTGGTCAGTTGCGTCGGTGTGGCGGGTCCATCGCCCAGAGTGGTCAGGATTTGCGCCGTGCGGGCCTCGCGGTGCGCGATCAGCCAGTCAAGCCGCGCATGGGGGTCCCCGATTGGGGCACCGTGGCCGCTGTGGTAGCGCCTGGCAGGAATAGCGCGCAGGCGCGCGCAGGAGGCCATGAAATCCGCCAAGTCACCATCGGGTGGCGACACAAGCGAGCTGGCCCAGCCCATCACATGATCGCCGGTAAAGACCTGATCGCCCCAGACCAGACAGATGTGATTGCCCAGATGACCGGGGGTGTGCAGCACGTCCAGATCACCAAAGCCACCCGAGACCCGCGCGCCATCCGCGAGGTGCAAATCGGGGGCAAAGCTGTGGTCGATCCCTTCGCCGCCACCGGTGAACCCCGCGCTGGCAAGGGCCGTCATCACGCCAGATCGCCCCGCCAAAGCATCGCCAAAGGCGCTGACAGGCGCGCCGGTGGCCTGTGCAAGGCGCGCGGCCAGTGGCGAATGATCCACATGGGCGTGAGTGACGATAATCTGCGATACCCGTGCGCCACCAATCGCCGCCAGCAGGGCCGCCATATGGGCCGGATGATCAGGGCCGGGATCAATCACCGCCAGATCGTCGCTGCCCAGCAAATAGGTATTGGTCCCACGATAGGTCATCGGCGAAGGGTTGGGCGCAAGCACACGGCGTAGCCCGTCGTCCAGGTTTTCGGCCAGGCCCGCCGTCGGGTTAAAATCGCTGTCATCCATCGCTTCGTGCTTTCCCCGCCCTGATGCGCCCGCTACGTTTAGCCCATGTTCTTTGCGATGCTCAAACACTACATGCCGCGCTCGCTTTATGGGCGGGCGGCGCTGATCCTGCTTTTGCCGGTGATCTCGCTGCAATTTGTGGTGTCGGTCGTATTTATCCAGCGCCACTTCGAGGGTGTGACCGAACAGATGACCGGCTCGATGATCCCCGAACTGGCACTTCTTGTGCAAACTGTCGAAAACGCGCCTGATCTGGCGCTTGCCCAAGGCCGGGGGCGGGCATTGGCCGCGCCGCTCGAACTTGAGATGACCCTGCCGACTGGCGGGATGCCAGCGGCAGACATACGCCGGTTTTACGACTTTTCCGGCATTGTCGTGATGCGCAGGTTGCGGGAGTCCCTGCCTGAGCTGCGGACCGTATCGCTGCCCGATGATCGCGAGATTTCGCTTTGGTTCGATACCCGCCACGGGGCGCTGCAGGTTACATTCGCCCGCGGGCGGGTCTCGGCGTCAAACCCGCATCAGTTGCTGGTCCTGATTGTGGTCCTGGGCATCTTGCTGACGACGATTTCCTTTGTTTATCTGCGCAACCAATTGCGCCCGATCAAACGGCTGGCCAAGGCATCGGCTGAATATGGCAAGGGGCGCGTGGTCCCCTATAACCCCTCTGGGGCCACCGAAGTCCGCGCGGCGGGGGCGGCCTTTCTGGACATGCGCAACCGGATCGAGCGCCAGACAGCCGCGCGCACGATGATGTTGTCGGGGGTCAGCCACGATCTGCGCACGCCGCTGACCCGTCTGCGCCTTGGGCTGACCCTGCTGGACGACCCGGACGAGGCCGCACCGCTGATCCGCGATGTCGATGACATGCAGCGCCTGCTTGACGGCTTTCTTGATTTCGCACGCGGTGATGCGGGGGATGAACCTGATATGGTCGATCCTGCCGCGTTGTTGCAAAAGGTGATTGCCGATGCGCAACGCATGGGGCAGGCGGCGCAGCTGGGCGGGCTTGATGGTGTGGACCCGCCGCAATTGGTGTCCCTGCGGCCGATGGCGATCCGGCGCGCGCTGGAAAACCTGATCGGCAACGCCCTGCGCTATGGCTCCCGCTGCGAGGTGTCCCTGACCCTGAGTGATCGCGCGATCCGCTTTTCGGTCGAAGACGATGGCCCGGGCATTCCTGCGGACAAGCGCGAGGAAGCCCTGCGCCCCTTTGCCCGCCTTGATCCGGCGCGCAATCAGGATCGGGGCACCGGCGTTGGGCTGGGGCTTGCGATTGTTGCCGATATTGCCCGCAGCCACGGTGGCACCCTTCGCCTTGACGATAGCGCGCGTCTGGGGGGCTTGCGCGCCGATCTGGTGCTGGCCCGCTAAAGGATGAAATCCGCCGCCGTCAGGGTGCTGGCATCGACGCCGGTCAGGGTCACTTCACCGTAGGGGCCCGCCATCATGTCAAAGCTGGCGATAACGCGCAACTGGGTGTCCGCCCCGTCCTGCCAGATCAGCAATCGCCCGATACTGGGGGCAGGGGCGACGCAACTGAACCCATCCGACAGAATGCCGGCCCCCGCAAAGGGATCGTCAAAGCGCAGAAACGACGCCGTAATTGCCGACAGGTCAATAAGGTCGCCACTGGTGAAATCGGTGATCGTATCCCGGCCTTGGAAGGGCGCAAAGATGAACACATCCGCACCCGTCCCCCCGCGAGGCTGTCATTGCCCGCCCCGCCCGCGATCGTGTCATCGCCCGCGCCCGCCGCGATCGTGTCATCGCCCGCACCCCCCGCAAGGGTCACGCCTGCGCTATCGGCGCTGGCATCCAATATGTCGGCAAAGCCGGTGCCGATGATGTCAGAAAGGTTCACAAACAGCGATGGCGTCGTCGGATCATACCCGCCACCCCAAAGTGCGCCGCTGCCATCTCCGTCAAACAGGGCCGTGAGGGCGCTGCCCGCACTGGTGAGGTCAAGCGTGGCCGCGCCGCCGGTCGCGCCATCGTTCAAGGCGGTGACGGTCAGGGCGCTCTGGCCCGTTGAGACCCCAAGGATGTAACTGAAATCAACGTCTTGGCCGGTGATATTCATGTTGACATCCAGACCCGACAACCCGGTCGTCGCACTGGCAAGTGTCAGCACGGTGCCTTGGCTGATTGCGGTGCTGGTCAAGGTCATGTTGACATCGCCAAGGTCCAGTGTTCCGCTGCTGGTGATCGTATCGGACTGGCTGCCGTTGCTGTGCAGGATCAGGGTGGTGCCCGCATCAAGCACCAGATTGTCGGTGGTGACTACCGCATCGCCCGCGCCGTCACCGATCACCAGCGTGGCGGTATCAAGGCCGATACCGCTGCCCAGATCGGCGCCATCAAGCAGGGTCAGCACACCCGCCACCGCGAGGGTATATGCGCCATTCAAGGTGCCCGTTGCGGTCATGTCGCCCGTGATCGTCGCGGCCTCGGACAGGGTAAAGCTGCCGCCGGTCTGGGTCACGTCGCCGTCAAACAGTGCGCCGCCAAACATGATCAGTGTCGTGCCGGAACTTGTGTAATCGCCCGTCACGCTGGCCCCCAGGGCAAGGCGCAGCAGGGCAGCGTTATCGACTGCGCCGACGATGTCGCCATAGCTGGTCAGCGTGCCGCCGGTCAGGGTCAGATCGCCGGTGATCACGGCGCCGCCATAGTTGGTGAGGTTCGCGCCCAAGCTTTGCGACAGGCTGGCGGTGATGGTGCCAAAGTTGGTGATATAGCCGTTTTCGCCATTGGCCAGTGAGACCGCATTCAATGTGGTGCCGCTGTTGACGGTCAGTTGCGCCAGCCCGCCCAGACTGTCGCCAAGGTTGGTGAATGTGCCCACTCCGCCCAGATTGCCGTCCAGTGTAAAACTGGCCGTGGCGGCGGTGCCGCCTGTGTCATTGGCGACGTTCTGCCCGCTCAGGGTTAGCCCCGCTGCGGCGATTGTGGTTGAGCCACTCGCGTCAATGCCTGCGGCTGTGCCTGACAGGGTCGCCACGCCGCTGTTGCTGAATGTGTCCAGCAGCGTGCCGGAACTGGTGAAATTGCCCGCCGAAGCGATCAGTCCGTCCCATGTGCCCGTCACGACCAGCCCCGCCGAGGAGGCCACGATCACGGGCACAACTGCCCCGATATCAGTGCCCGCGACGGTCAATGTGCCCGACCCGGTCAGCGTCACCAGTCCGGTGCCGGTAAATGGTGTGGTGATCGCCGCCGTCTGCCCGAAGTTGGCGATATGGATGGTCAGCCCGCTGCCCGTATCGATCAGCGCGCCGACTGTGCTGGACAGGACATAGCCGCTGGCGGCAAAGCTGATCTCGGCGGGCGCCACCGTGGGCGACAGATCGACGGTGCCACCGATTCCGCCAAAACTGACGCTGTCGCCATTGCTGAAGGTGGTATTGGTGACGCCGCCATCGGCCGTGAAATACGACAAGCCAAAGGACCACGCACCCGCGCCCCCTGTGACAGCACTGTCACCGGTTACCGTATCCCATTGCAGGATCGCCATGATCTACCCGTTCTTGCGTTAAGAAACGCTTAACCTTGACAGGGTTAATTTTTGGTTAACGCCGGGCCGGTCTGGATGGTCATATTTGAATTGGTATTTACAATGCGTATTAAAGCGCCTATCGCCAAGCCAGATTTTCGTATCCGGGGACAGGATCATGGCCACGACCGCCGAACAAATGCGCGCCTGGCGCGGGCCTGTGATTTTCAGCTTCGGGTTTCGCCCGTTCTTTCTTGGAGCGGCTGTTTGGGCTGCGCTGGCGATGGTCCTTTGGATAGCCATGCTGGCGGGCAAAATCGCCCTGCCGACCGCGTTTGATGCGGTGTCCTGGCACGCGCATGCCTTCTTGTTTGGCTATCTGCCCGCAGTCGTTGCCGGGTTCCTGTTGACGGCGGTGCCAAACTGGACAGGCCGCTTGCCGATTGTCGGCTGGCCCTTGGCGGCGCTGTTTTCGCTATGGGTTGCGGGGCGGGTGGCGGTGACGCTGTCAGCTTACCTGACGCCGCTCAGCGTCGCGGTGATTGATCTGGCGATGCCCGTGGCCCTTGCCGCGCTGATCGCCCGCGAGATCGTCGCGGGCAAGAACTGGCGCAACCTGATCGTGCTGGCGATGCTTGTGGCGCTGATCCTTGGCAACGGCGTGTTTCACTACGAGGCGGCGCGCGGTGTTTACGCGGCCCAGGGCTATGGGCTGCGCATTGGCCTTGGGGCAGCCATGATGATGATCGCGGTGATTGG
This sequence comes from Octadecabacter sp. SW4, assembly GCF_008065155.1. Lineage (NCBI taxonomy): Bacteria > Pseudomonadati > Pseudomonadota > Alphaproteobacteria > Rhodobacterales > Roseobacteraceae > Octadecabacter > Octadecabacter sp. SW4. The sequence continues at coordinate 1,342,622 of NZ_CP042819.1, forward strand.
CGGGCGCGTCGTGCCATCGTTCACCCGCAACTATCTGGTGAAACAGCAATCCGCGACGCTGCCCGTGCCGCCGATGCAGCGGTTCGACAAACTTGCCTTGCTGGCGTTGCTGGCGGGCCTGCTGTTCTGGCTGGCGGCACCCGTGTCCGGTTTCACCGCCGCGCTTTTGGCCCTTGCAGGGGCACTTCATGCCGCGCGCTTGTCGCGTTGGGCGGGGCTGCGCACGTTGCGCGATCCGCTGGTGGTGGTTTTGCATCTGGCCTATGCCTTTGTGCCGCTGGGCGCGCTTGCGCTGGCAGCCGGGATCGCCTGGCCCGGCGCGGCGGGGCTGGGCGCGGTGCAACACCTGTGGATGGCGGGGGCGATCGGCCTGATGACCGTTGCGGTAATGACGCGCGCCAGCCTGGGGCACACCGGGCAGGCGTTATGGGCCGGGCCGGGCACCGTCACGATCTATGTCACGTTATTTCTGGCCGTGATCTTGCGGGTGTTTGCGGGGCTGTTTCCCGCCTTTGCGGCGACGGTCTATGCCCTGTCCGGTCTGTTCTGGATCGCCGGATTTACCGGCTTCGCGCTGCTTTACGGCCCGCTGTTGCTGCGCGCTCGTCCGGCCAAATCGCGCTAGGTATTGCGCCCATCGATCAGCGGGCTGGGTTTGGCAAAGCCTGACAGGTCTTCGGGGTCCATCAAGGTGATCTGGGTGCCGGTGACCTGCACCCCGTAAGCTTCAAGCGCCTTGAACGCGCGGCTGAGGTTTTCCGGCGTCATCCCCAGTGACGAGGCCAGGCGCCGCTTTTCCATCCGCAGCGTAAAGGCATCCGCCCCTTCGCGACCGCGTTCACGCAGCAGGTAATTGGCCAGCCGCTCTAGCGAGCTGCGCAATTTCAGGTCTTTGGTGTTCTTGACCACCGCGCGGTAACACTGCGCCAGTTCCGTGACGATCGCACGGGCAAAATCGTGATCGATATCAAAGATCGCGCGCACGTCCTCGGAGGGCAGCAGCACGATGCGGCTTTTCTCAAGGGTGCGGGCCGACATCAGATAGGGGGCATCCTTGACGCTGGCGGCCAGAATAAAGGTCGACACGGGTCGCACCGTCGCCATGCTGGTTTCGCGCCCATTCCAGGTTGAAAACAAATCAACCGATCCGGTCAGCACCACATGCAAAAAGTCGGGCGTGTCGCCTTCGTGGATCAGATCGATGCGCGGCGGGAAATTCTGAACATAGGCGGCCCGCATCAACGAATCGAAATTCGCCCGCTGCATGTTGCGAAACAGGTCGAGACTGCGGAGGTCGTCGCGATACGACTCAGACATGGATCAGAAGCTTTCGGGTTACGAGCATCACGGGAAAAGACGTGAGCAGTTGATAAATGTCAAGTGGTTAATTGATGTATCTCAGTGCCCCTCTTGATGATCCAAAGTCGGCAAGCTGACATTGTTCACGGCGCGATTTATTTCGCATGGTTTGGCAGCGTTTTTTGATCCAGATCAACCATTCTGCACCCGCAAAGGCGCACATCCCGCCCAACCCATAACGGCAGAGGAAAATCTGCCAAGGACGGAGGGACCGGAATGGAACTGCAAAACAAGGCCACGGCGCTGTGGTCGAATTTCCTGAATGTGAAGATGGTGCAAATCCGGACATTCCACATGACGTGGTTTGCTTTTTTCGCATGTTTCTTTGCCTGGTTCGGGATTGCCCCGCTGATGAGCGTCGTGCGCGACGAACTGGGTCTGACACCCAACCAGATCGGCTGGGCCATTATCGGCTCGGTTTCGATGACAATTTTCGCCCGGCTGTTTATCGGCTGGCTCTGTGACCGGATCGGGCCACGGAAATCCTATACCTGGTTGCTGCTTGTCGGCTCGCTGCCCGTCATGGGGATCGGCCTTGCGCAATCGTTTGAAACCTTCCTGTTGTTCCGCGTGCTGATCGGCGGGATCGGGGCATCCTTTGTGATCACCCAATACCACACATCGGTGATGTTCGCGCCCAACGTGGTCGGGCAGGCCAACGCCACATCCGCAGGCTGGGGCAATCTGGGCGGCGGTGTCACACAGTTCGTTATGCCATTGCTGTTTTCGGTCATGGTCATCGGTTTCGGCTTTTCCGAAGCGGTGGGCTGGCGCCTGTCGATGGTTGTCGTCGGTGTGATCATCTTCCTGATCGGGATTGGCTATTACTTCCTGACCCAGGACGCGCCTGACGGCAACTATGACGATTTGCGCGCCCAAGGCAAAATGGAAGAAAAGAAAAAGGTGACCGGCAATTACATGCATGCGCTCAAGGACCGCCGGGTCTGGGTCTTGTTTGTCATTTACGGTGCCTCATTTGGCATCGAGCTGACGGTGAACAACGTCGCGGCGCTGTATTTCATGGACTATTTCGATCTGAGTTTGGTTGCCGCCGGTTTCGTTGCTGCATCCTTTGGCCTGATGAACCTTTTTGCCCGCACCCTGGGCGGTATCTTTGGCGATAACTTCGGCGCGCTTTGGGGTCTGCGGGGGCGCAGCTTCTGGCTGTTCATCTGCCTGTTCTTCGAAGGATTGGCCCTGCTGGTCTTTAGCCAGATGCAGGTTCTGTTCCTGGCGTTGCCCGCGTTGATCGTTTTCTCGCTGTTCACGCAGATGGCCGAAGGCGCCACCTATTCGGTTGTGCCCTTCATCAACAAAAAGGCGCTGGGCGCTGTTGCCGGCGTGGTTGGTGCGGGCGGTAACACCGGCGCGGTTCTGGCAGGCTTCCTGTTCAAGAACGTCATCGACTGGTCCGAGGCCTTCTTCATCCTTGGCCTGGTTGTGACCGCGGCGTCGTTCCTTGCCTTCTTCGTGCGGTTCTCGACCCGCCAGGAAGATGAAGAGCGCGCGAACTTTGCGGCGGCCAATATCGATACACTTCGCCTGCGCGCTGCCAAGGCCAATGCAGCCCTCGAAGAGGGTCTGCAGGCGATCTCTGACAAGAATGGCAGGGCAAACCCCGCCTGACGACATCACCAAACAAAGGCGGGCCATCTGGGGCTCGCCGTAACCTCGCCCGAGGAGAATACAAGTGGGACAAGACCTAAGAAACTGGAACATCGAGGACGAGGCCTATTGGGCCTCGACCGGCAAGGCGATTGCCACGCGCAACCTGTGGATTTCGATCCCGTCCTTGCTGTGTGGCTTTGCCGTCTGGCTTTACTGGGGGATCATCACCGTTCAGATGATCAACCTTGGCTTTGCCTTTGATCAATCGCAGCTCTTTACGCTGGGGGCGATTGCGGGCCTGACAGGGGCAACGCTGCGTATCCCTTCGACCTTCTTTATCCGTATCGCGGGCGGCAAGAACACCATCGTGTTCACGACCGCGCTTTTGATGATCCCTGCCATTGGCGCGGGTCTGGCCCTGCAAGACCCTGATACACCGCTGTGGTATTTCCAGATCCTTGCCTTCCTGTCGGGGATCGGTGGCGGTAACTTCTCGTCGTCGATGTCCAACATCTCGTTCTTTTATCCCAAGAAGAAACTGGGCTACGCGCTGGGCATGAACGCCGGTCTGGGCAACTTTGGTGTGACCACCATGCAAATCCTGATCCCGCTGGCCATGACAATGGGCCTGTTTGGTGGGGAAAGCCGCACGCTGGTCAATACCTCGGGCACGCTGATCGGGAAAATTCCGGCAGGCACCGAAACCTACATCCAGAACGCCGGGCTGATCTGGCTGGTGTTCCTTGTGCCGCTGGCACTCATCGGCTGGATGGGGATGAACAACATCCGCGATGAACATGTGTCGCCAGAAATCCCCAACCCGCTGGGATCCTTTGCCATCATCACCGGCATGTTGCTGCTTGGTCTGGCCGCATCCGCGTTCGGTATCTGGCTGCTTTTGCCCCAGACAGAAGGTGGCCTGCCCACATCCGGCATTGGCCTGTCCAAGTGGATCGTTCTGCCGATCGTGATCGCGCTGACCGTGTTCCTGCTGAAAATGATCCCCGGTGCCGTCGGCCAGAACCTGAGCCGCCAATACAAGATTTTCGGCAACAAGCACACCTGGGCCATGACCGTGATCTATACCATGACATTCGGGAGCTTTATCGGCTTTTCGGCCGCGCTGGCGCTGACCATCAAGGTGGTCTTTGGTTTCAGCCACGTCGAAGTGGACGGCGTGTTGACCCATGACATCGTGAACCCCAACGGCCCCTCGGCCCTGATGTTTGCATGGATGGGGCCATTCATCGGTGCGTTGATCCGCCCGATTGGCGGCATCTGGGCCGACAAGGCCGGTGGCGCAAAGGTGACGCAGATCATTTCCGTGGTCATGGTCATCTGTGCCTTGGGCGTGGCCTACTTCATTCAGGCGGCCTATGCCTCGGCCACTCCTGAACAGTATTTCTACCCCTTCCTGGGGCTGTTCCTGATCCTGTTCGCGGCCACCGGCATCGGCAATGGATCGACCTTCCGCACGATCGGCGTGGTGTTCAACAAGGAACAAGCCGGCCCTGCGCTGGGGTGGACGGCTGCTGTGGCTGCCTATGGTGCTTTCATCATCCCGCAGGTCTTTGGCGAGCAACTGAAGGCCGGATCGCCCGAACTCGCGCTCTATGGTTTCGCGATCTTCTACGCGGTCTGCATCGTGATCAACTATTGGTTCTACCTGCGGCCCAACGCCTACGTGAAGAACCCTTAAACCAACGCCTGCCTGCCCCGGCCCGGTGTCGGGGCAGGACCACCCCCACAGGAGACAATAACATGAGCCACCTGCTCGACAGATTGAACTTCCTCCAGTCCAAGGAATTGGAGAAATTTTCGAACGGCCACGGGCAAGTGACCCGCGAAAATCGCGATTGGGAAGACACCTATCGCAACCGCTGGCGCCACGACAAAGTCGTCCGCTCGACCCACGGTGTGAACTGCACGGGGTCTTGCAGCTGGAAAATTTACGTCAAGTCCGGCATCGTCACCTGGGAAACCCAGCAAACTGATTATCCGCGCACCCGCCCCGATCTGCCCAACCACGAACCACGCGGCTGCGCGCGCGGCGCGTCCTACAGCTGGTATCTTTATTCCGCCAACCGGGTGAAAAACCCGCTCGTGCGGGGCCGGTTGATGAAGGTCTGGCGCAAGATGCGCGAAACGATGGACCCGATCGCGGCATGGACGAAATTGCAGGCCGATCCTGTTCTGCGTGCCTCATACGTCGAAACCCGTGGCAAGGGCGGCTTCGTGCGCGCCACATGGGACGAGGCGACTGAAATCACCGCCGCCGCCAATGCCTATACAGCGAAAACATACGGGCCTGACCGCGTGTTCGGCTTTTCGCCGATCCCGGCCATGTCGATGGTCAGCTACGCTGCCGGGTCGCGTTACCTGTCGCTGATGGGCGGTGTGTGCATGTCGTTTTATGACTGGTATTGCGATCTGCCGCCCGCGTCACCGATGACATGGGGCGAACAGACCGACGTGCCGGAATCGGCCGATTGGTATAACGCCGGTTACTTGTTGCTTTGGGGGTCCAATGTGCCACAGACCCGCACGCCGGATGCGCATTTCTATACCGAAGCGCGCTACAAAGGCACCAAATCCGCCGTCATTTGTCCCGATTATTCCGAGGCCGCCAAGTTCGGCGATGTCTGGCTGAACGCCAAACAGGGCACGGATGCCGCGCTGGCGATGGCCTTTGGCCACGTCATCTTGCGTGAATTCCACCTTGATCGCCAGACACCCTATTTCGAGGACTACGTGCGCAAGTATTCCGACTTTCCGATGCTGGTCCAGCTTGAGGAACAGGAGGGGCGCATGGTGCCGGGCCGGTTCCTGCGCGCGGATGATCTGGCGGGCAAACTGGGCGAAAAGAACAACCCGGAATGGAAAACCGTGGCCTTTGATGAGCTGTCGAACGCGCTGGTATCGCCCAACGGGTCGGTCGGCTATCGCTGGGGTGAAGACGGCGAATGGAACCTTGAAGAAAAGGCCAGCACGGCCGAAACTAAACTGAAACTCAGCCTTGTTCTGGACGACGATCACGATGATGTCGTCGGCGTTGATTTCCCCTACTTTGGCGGCGAAGCTTACGGCCAGTTTGAAACGGACGCCGATCACCCCGATGTGCTGACGCGCAACATTCCGGTCAAGATGATCAAGGGGCCAAAGGGCAAGAAGATCGCCGTGGCCACGGTGTTCGATCTGTTTTGCGCCAACTACGGGCTTGACCGTGGTCTGGGTGGTGACTGGGTCACCTCTGATTTCGCTGACGACATGCCCGGCACACCGGCCTGGGCGGAAAAGATCACCGGCGTTCCTGCCGACAAGATCATCCATGTCGCCCGTGAATTTGCCGATAACGCCGAAAAGACCACCGGCAAGTCGATGATCATCATCGGTGCGGCGATGAACCACTGGTATCACATGGACATGAACTATCGCGGCGTGATCAACATGCTGGTCATGTGTGGCTGCGTTGGGCAATCGGGCGGCGGTTGGGCGCACTATGTGGGTCAGGAAAAGCTGCGCCCGCAAACCGGCTGGCAGCCGCTGGCCTTTGCGCTGGACTGGAACCGTCCGCCACGGCACATGAACTCGACCTCGGCCTGGTATGCGCATACCGATCAGTGGCGCTATGAAACCCTCGAGGCCAAGGAAATTCTGTCGCCCACAGCCCCCGCCGGGGACTGGGACATCAACCTGATTGATTACAACATCCGCGCCGAACGTATGGGCTGGCTGCCCTCGGCGCCACAGTTGAAAACCAATCCGCTCGAGGTGGCCAAGGCTGCCAAGGCCGCAGGCAAGGACATCCCCGCCTATGTGGCCGAGCATCTGAAATCAGGCGATCTGGAAATGTCCTGTGAAGACCCGGATGCGCCCGAAAACTGGCCCCGCAACCTGTTCGTCTGGCGTTCCAACCTGCTGGGATCATCGGGCAAGGGCCATGAATACTTCCTCAAGCACCTGCTGGGCACCGATCACGGTGTCATGGGCAAGGACCTGGGTGAAGATGGCGCGCAATTGCCAAAAGAGGCGACCTGGCACGACAACGCGCCGCGCGGCAAGCTGGACCTGCTGGTCACGATCGACTTCCGCATGTCCACGACCTGCGTCTATTCCGACATCGTTTTGCCCACGGCCAGTTGGTACGAAAAGGACGATATGAACACGTCCGATATGCACCCGTTCATTCACCCGCTTCAGGCGGCGGTGGACCCCGCATATGAATCCAAGTCGGACTGGGAAATCTTCAAGGCGATTGCCAGGAAGTTTCAGGAAATCACCCCCGGCTATCTGGGTGTGGAAACGGATATCGTCGCCCTGCCGATCCTGCACGACACCCCTGCGGAAATTGCGCAGGATCAGGTGCTGGACTGGAAGAAAGGCGAATGCGATCTGATCCCCGGCAAAACCGCGCCGAACTATGTGGCGGTAGAACGGGATTACACGGCGATCTACGACCGCTTTACCGCGCTTGGCCCATTGATGGACAAGCTGGGCAACGGCGGCAAGGGCATCGGCTGGAACACCCAGACGGAAATCGACAACCTGTCGGATCTGAACGGTGTGCAACTGGACGGCGCAGCGACGGGACGCCCCAAGATCGAAAGCGCGATCGACGCCTGCGAGGTCATCCTGATGCTGGCCCCCGAAACCAACGGCGAAGTGGCCGTCAAGGCGTGGCAAGCCCTTGAAAAGGCAACAGGGCGCGAACATGCCCACCTGGCCGAAGGCGAACATCACAACAAGATCCGGTTCCGCGATATCGCCGCGCAACCGCGCAAGATCATCTCCTCGCCCACGTGGTCAGGGATTGAATCCGAAAAGGTCAGCTATAACGCCGGCTACACCAACGTCCACGAATTGATCCCCTGGCGCACACTCACGGGACGCCAACAGCTTTATCAGGATCACCTGTGGATGCGGGCATTTGGTGAAGGATTCATGTCGTATCGCCCGCCCGTTGATCTCAAGACGATCACGGCGGACGTGCTGGATGCAGGCGACACACTGGTGTTGAACTTTATCACGCCCCACCAGAAATGGGGGATCCACTCGACCTATACCGATAACCTGTTGATGCTGACGCTGAACAGGGGCGGGCCGGTGGTCTGGATTTCCGAAGTCGATGCCAAATCGGCAGGGATCGTCGATAACGACTGGATCGAGGTCTATAACATCAACGGGGCGCTGACAGCGCGCGCGGTGGTGTCCCAGCGGATCAAGGAAGGCACGACCTTCATGTATCACGCGCAGGAAAAGATCGTGAATACGCCCGGCTCGGAAAAGACCGGCAACCGCGGCGGTATCCACAATTCGGTCACCCGCACGACGTTGAAACCGACCCATATGATTGGCGGCTATGCCCACCAGTCCTATGGTTTCAACTACTACGGCACGGTCGGGTCCAACCGCGACGAATTCGTCGTGGTCCGCAAAATGAAAAAGGTCGACTGGCTCGACGATGAAGCAACCCCTGTGGAGGCAGCCCAATGAGAATCCGCGCACAAATCGGCATGGTGCTGAACCTTGATAAATGTATCGGGTGTCACACCTGCAGCGTTACCTGCAAGAACGTCTGGACCAGCCGTGACGGCGTTGAATACGCATGGTTCAACAACGTCGAAACCAAGCCGGGCCTTGGCTATCCCACCGATTGGGAAAATCAGGCGCGCTGGAATGGCGGCTGGGAACGCTCCAAGGCCGGCAAACTGCGCCCCAAACAGGGTGGCAAGTGGCGGATCCTGGCGAATATCTTTGCCAACCCCGATCTGCCGCAAATCGACGACTACTACGAACCGTTCGATTTCGATTACGACCACCTGAAAAGTGCGCCCGAAGGCAAGGCTTTCCCCACGGCGCGCCCCCGCTCAAAGATCACCGGCGAGCGGATGCAGAAGATCGAAAAGGGGCCCAACTGGGAAGAAATCCTTGGCGGCGAATTTGAAAAGCGGTCAGCGGATTACAACTTCGAGGGCATCCAGAAGCAGATGTATGGCGAATACGAAAATACATTCATGATGTATTTGCCGCGCCTGTGCGAACACTGTCTCAATCCCGCCTGCGCCGCGTCCTGCCCGTCAGGCGCGATCTACAAGCGCGAAGAAGACGGTATCGTGTTGATTGATCAGGAAAAATGCCGCGGCTGGCGGATGTGCGTCTCGGGCTGCCCCTACAAGAAAATCTACTACAACTGGGAAAGCGGCAAATCGGAAAAATGCACCCTGTGCTACCCGCGCATCGAGAGCGGCAACCCCACGGTCTGTTCGGAAACCTGCGTTGGTCGTATCCGCTATCTGGGTGTGATGCTCTATGACGCGGACAAGATCGAAGACGCGGCGAATGTCGCGGACGAACAGGATCTTTATGATGCGCAACTGGGTGTCTTCCTTGACCCAAGCGATCCCGAGGTGATCAAGGCCGCCCGCGCCGATGGCATCCCCGAGGACTGGATCAAATCGGCGCAGGAAAGTCCGATCTGGAAGATGGCGATGGACTGGAAGGTGGCCTTCCCGCTGCACCCTGAATATCGCACCCTGCCAATGGTCTGGTATATTCCGCCACTATCACCGATCCAGAACGCCGCCGAAGCCGGCGCAATCAGTTCCAAGAACGGCATGCCGGACGTCAAGAACCTGCGTATCCCGGTTAAATACCTTGCCAACATGCTGACGGCGGGCGACGAAGCCCCGGTTGTCACAGCACTGGAACGAATGCTGGCGATGCGCTCTTACATGCGCTCCAAGACGGTCGAGGGCGTGAACGACGAAGGGATCGCGCAAAGCGTCGGCCTGACCGGTCGCCAGATCGAGGACATGTATAAAATCATGGCCCTTGCGGATTACGAGGATCGCTTTGTGATCCCCACCACACACCGCGAACAGGTCGAGGAAGCCTATGACCTCAAGGGCGGATGCGGCTTTACCGATACCAACGGCTGTTCCACCGGGATTTCCAAAGGCTCGCTCTTTGGTGGCTCCAAGAAACCCCTCAAAATGCCAACGGAGGTGCAGTAATGGACCGCACATTCAAAGCGCTTTCACTGATCCTGAGTTACCCGACGACCGACCTGCAGCAGGCGATGCCGGAAATCGGTGGCGTTCTTGCCGCTGACAGCCGCCTTACCGCTGCGGCACGTCGGGACCTGCGCCCGCTAGTGGAGGAGCTTGGCGGGCGCGACATTTACGAGCTGCAAGAACAATATGTGATGCTGTTTGACCGCTCGCGCACATTGTCGCTGAACCTGTTTGAACACGTGCATGGCGAAAGCCGCGACCGTGGCGGCGCAATGGTGTCACTGGTGGAAACCTACCGCGATGGCGGGTTTGAACCTGTGACCAGCGAACTGCCCGACCATCTCCCGGTCCTGCTCGAATTCCTGGCCACGCGTTCCCAAACAGAAGGTCAGGAAACCTTGGCGGACGCGGCCCATATCTTTGAGGCTCTGGCGGTGCGCCTTGCGCGTCGTGACAGCCCTTATGGTGCCGTGTTCGCCGTCCTTTCACAGCTTGCCGCCGTGCAGGCCGACACCGGGGCCGTGGCCGATATGCTGGCCCAACCCGAAGTCGACCCAACCGACCTGGAAGCCCTAGACGAGGTCTGGGAGGAAAGCGAGGTGCTTTTTGGTCCCGACCCGAACGCAGGCTGCCCGCAGGTGCGCGATATGCTGTCGCGCATGGATACGCCGATCACCCCCAACCCACGCCATGCGGCACAATAGGGAGAGAGAGACATGCAAGAACAACTTGATTATTTCATCTTTGGCATCATGCCCTATATCGCGCTGACCGTGCTGATTGTCGGGTCAATCGCCCGCTATGAACGCGATCCCTACACGTGGAAATCGTCCTCGAGCCAGCTTTTGCGGCGCAAGCAACTGGTCTGGGGCTCGATCCTGTTTCACGTTGGCATCATCACCGTGTTTGGCGGCCATCTGGTTGGCCTTTTCACGCCCGTTGCCGTGCTCGATGCGCTGGGCATCCCCTATGTCGCCAAACAGTGGGCGGCGGTGGTGCTTGGCGGGGTGGCCGGGTTCACGGCGCTGATCGGTGCCACGATCCTGATCCATCGCCGCGTCAGCGATCCGCGCATCTGGCGGCACACAAGTTTCGCCGACATCGGCATTCTGGTGCTGCTTTGGCTGCAACTGTTCATCGGGCTGGCGACGATCACCCTGACGCTGCAACACATGGATGGCGTTGAAATGGTGCGCTTCATGACATGGTCGCAGTCGGTAGTGACGCTGAACCTCAATGCATGGGAATTGGTCGTTGACGTGAACTGGCTTTACAAGGTGCACATCTTCCTTGGCTTGCTGATCACCATTCTGTTTCCGTTCACGCGTCTTGTGCATCTGATTTCCGGCTTTGCGGCACCGTTCCGGTATCTGCTGCGTCCGGGTTATCAGATCGTGCGGTCGCGCCGTCAGAAACCACTTGCTGACCGCAAAACCACAACACCGGCGGAGTAGGGCACATGAACGCAGCACTTTTCCCCGATCTGGTCGTGAATGGCGAAGCGGTGCCCCATGCCGTTGTCGCCGCCGAGACGCAAAATCAGGACGCGCCTGCGGGCAAACCGGGCATCGCCTGGCGCAAGGCCGCCAATGCGGTCGCGATCCGCACCCTGCTGTTGCAAGAGGCACGGGCACGCGATCTGCAGGCGACACCCGAAGAAGTCGCCCCGGGCCGCTTTGAAACAGACGAGGAGGCCCTGATCAGGGGGCTTCTTGACGGGGCCGTGGATGTGGCCCCCCCCAGCGCGGCCGACGTCAAGGCCGAATGGGACAAAGACCCCGCGCGCTTTCGCTCGCATCCCTTGTGGGAGGTTTCGCATATCCTGTGCGCCTGCGATCCGCGCGACACCGCGGCCACCGCCAAGGCGCTGACCCGGGCGAACGGTCTTTTGGCGATTGTGCAGGGGGCCGATGCCAAGGGCTTTGCCGCGTTGGCCGCGCGCGAAAGCGATTGCGGCTCGAAATCCTCGGGCGGGGCGCTGGGCCAGTTGGGGCCGGGTGACACGGTGCCCGAATTCGAAGATGCGCTGCGCGGACTGGCCGAGGGCGAAATGACCCAGGCCCCCGTGCTGACGCGCCACGGGTATCACCTGATCCGCATGGATGCAGTGGCGCCGGGGCAGGTGCTGCCCTTTGACGCCGTGCGCGACAAGATCGCCGCCGCGCTGGAAAAGGCCGCGTGGGTGCGCCAGTCGCGCGCCTTTATCGCCAGTCTGGTCGCCACGGCCGACATTCAGGGGGCCGAATTGGGGAAGGCCATACCACAAGGATAAACGCATGGGCCGCCGCGACATCCGTCTGTTAGCGCACGCGAAAAAGGCACTGCCGGAACTTCCCGGTTTTGCCAATCCGCTTGATTTCATCGCCGAGGACCATCTGGCCGAACGAGAAATCTGTGCGCTGATGGACGGTGTTGCCGCCAGCGCCGCCCCTGACGGTGACATCTGCGAACGTATCACCGCCTTTCTGAAATACCAGTTACCCGCCCATCTTGAGGACGAGGAACAAGACCTGTTCCCGATGCTGCGCCGCAGATGTGACCCCGAAGATGAAATCGACAAAGCCTTGAACAAAGTGCAAAACGATCACCGGCACGCAGGTGACGACACGCCGGTTGTGATTGCACTTTTGGCGGAGCCGGGGATCGACGCGGCGGGGCGGGCGGTTCTGGTCGATTACGCCCGCAATGCGCGCCGCCATCTGATCTTTGAAAACGCCATCATCCTGCCGCTGGCACGGCTGCGGCTGCGCAGTTCTGACCTGAACCGGATGCGCCGGAACATGCTGAAACGCCGCGGCCTTGACCGCCTGCTGGACGCGCCATGCTGAATGACCTTTTCAAATGCGATGTGCAGCGGTCGCGCGATCCCGGTAACGCGGTCGGGTCGGGGCATTTTCAACACACAGACAACCACAGTGATAGGACCACACAATGAAGATTGCATACACAATGGCGCAGGGGCGCGGCGATACGGACCTTTTGCTGCACGCGCTGGCCCGGTCTTTGGGGGCGCAGGGCTATCGCACCTGTGGCCTTGTGCAGACCAATACCGACCGCGCCGATGCCGGCCCCTGCGATATGGACGTTCAGGTGCTGCCCGATGGCGCCGTCCTGCGGATTTCACAGGCCTTGGGGCGCGCCTCGCACGGGTGCCGGCTTGACCCAGACGCACTGGAAACCGCCGTTGCGATGGTGGCCGCCAGTCTGGAACAGGGGGCGGATCTGCTGATCATCAACAAATTCGGCAAGCACGAGGCCGAAGGGCGCGGTTTCCGCAGCGTCATTGCCGATGCGCTGGCGATGGACATCCCTGTGCTGGTGGGGCTGAACACGCTCAACAAGCCCGCGTTCGAGGAATTTTGCGGCGGCATGGCCGAAGAAATCGCGCCCGACGTGATCGCACTTGCGGCATGGCTGCGCGCAGCTACAGGCGAATCCTGCGCGGCATGACGGGGAATTGGTAGGCCCGGCAGGACTTGAACCCGCAACCAAAGCGTTATGAGCGCTCTGCTCTAACCAGTTGAGCTACAGGCCCCGTGCAGTGTCGTATCATGGCGGGCGGGGCGGTCAAGCTGCCGGGACAAATTTGTGGCGCGGTGCGGCTGTGTCTGTTAGCGTTTTCCATATTGGGAAACGAAGACGGGGAAATGTAATGAAGTTCTTACTTGCTGGGATGGCCATTGTGTCGGCCACGTCTGCGGCAGCGGGTGCTGTCGCGACATCCTATTCAACGGCGCTGCCTGCGGGCTCGGGCTCGGGCGAGGGTGTGTTGTTTGTGCTTATCGTCGTGGGGGCGCTGATGCTTATCAACGGTCGCGGCACGACCACGCGCAACACCGCACCACGCGACACCACCGATCAGACCGATGATGATGTGATCATGAAGTTCTGATCACCCGCCGGACTTTGGAAACACCATCCGGCGCAACGGATCAATCAGGATCGGCGCCAATCGCTGTGTCATCAAGGGCGCATCGACGGGGCCTTCCAGCCCGAATGTGATCTGTTCATCCTCGCCGATCAGGTAAAGCGTGCCAAACATCCAGTCCCATAGCGCAAGGGATTGACCATAATTCTTGTTGTAATGCTGCGGGTTGATCGAGTGGTGCACCTGATGCTGCGCCGGAGAGATCACCAGACGTTCAAGCGCGGGACCAAAGCTGATCCAGATATGCGAGTGGTGAAAGTTCGTGAGCACAAGGTTAACGGCCACCACAAAGGCGTTCGCGCCGGCGATTTCCGCAATGCTCAGCTCCGCGCCAAGCCCGCCAAGCAACAGCCCGAAGATCGTCCCGAAAATCACCGCGTTGAACGACGTCGTCACAAGGCTGCCGACGGGGTGGATGCGATAGGCTGTAAGCGGCGTCAGAACGGCCGCACTATGATGCACGGCGTGTAGCGGCCACAGCGTGGCAATCGTGTGATAGCCGCGATGGATCCAGTAAAGCGAAAAATCGGCAATCAGAAACATCAGCAGGGCGATTGTCACCGGCGATATCTGCGCGTGGTCGATCACCGGTCCGGGACCAAATTGCGCGACCCAGGCCGCGACAATCGGTGTAGCGGCAAAGCGCGCGCCAAACCGGAAAAATACCATCAACTGACCAAGAGCGAATAACGACAGGTCCGCGCGCGTCGATTCGTGTGACCAGATCGCCTTGGGGAACAGGTAGGCCCAGAAACTCCCCCTGATGTGGCGATATTTGAACCAGGCCCAGCCGATCATGACAAATGTCACGACATAAACCGGTGACAAAAGCTCACCCAGCCCCAGAAAACCTGTCAGATATTCGCGAATGCGCTCCATTGGCGCAAGATTTCAGCCAGTGGCCGCCGCGTCAAGCGCGCCTGTTGCCCGTGGCCGCCAAAAGCGCTATCGCCTGCGGGCAGGTTTCAAGGGGATGTGACATGGCAGCAGATCACTGCAAAAACGGGCTGACCTATGCGGATGCAGGTGTTGATATTGACGCGGGCAATGCGTTGGTGGATCGTATCAAACCTGCGGCCAAACGCACCCAGCGCAGCGGCACGATGTCGGGCCTCGGCGGGTTTGGTGCGCTGTTTGACCTAAAGAGCGCGGGATTTGTCGATCCGGTTCTCGTCGCGGCCACGGATGGTGTCGGCACCAAGCTGCGCATCGCCATTGATACCGGAAACGTCGATGGCGTGGGCATCGATCTGGTCGCGATGTGCGTCAACGATCTGGTGTGCCAAGGTGCAGAGCCATTGTTTTTCCTTGATTATTTTGCGACTGGCAAGCTTGAACTGGATCAGGCCGCGCGCATCATCGAGGGCATCGCCGAAGGCTGCGTGCGATCGGGATGTGCGCTGATCGGCGGTGAAACGGCGGAAATGCCGGGCATGTATCCGGCGGGGGACTTTGATCTGGCTGGCTTTGCCGTGGGCGCGATGGAGCGTGGCACGGACCTGCCCGCAGGCGTGGCAGTGGGCGATGTGCTGCTGGGGCTTGCCAGCGACGGTGTGCATTCCAACGGCTATTCGCTGGTGCGCCGCGTGGTCGAACGCTCGGGACTTGGATGGGGCGATGCCTGTCCGTGGAGCGACGCACCCCTCGGCACGGCGCTGCTGACGCCGACGCGGCTTTATGTGAAACAGGCGCTGGCGGCGGTGCGGGCAGGGGGCGTGCATGCGCTGGCGCATATCACCGGCGGGGGCCTTACGGAAAACCTGCCGCGCGTTCTGCCGGACGGCATGGGCGCGGCGATCGATCTGGACAGCTGGACCCTGCCACCGGTCTTTGCCTGGCTTGCCGATCAGGGCGGGATGGACGCGGGTGAAATGCTCAAGACCTTCAACAGCGGTGTTGGCATGATGCTGGTCGTGGCCCCCGATCAGGCCCGGTCGCTGACCGCGCTGCTGACGGATATGGGCGAAACGGTCTATCAGATGGGCCATGTGACCGATACCGCAGGGGTCGCCTACACGGGCAACCTGCTGTGACAAAACGGGTCGCCATCCTGATCTCTGGTGGCGGGTCGAACATGGTCGCGCTGGCGCAGTCCATGACGGGCGACCACCCTGCAAGGCCCGTTCTGGTGTTGTCAAACGATCCAGAGGCGGGCGGGCTGGCGAAAGCGGCCGAATTAGGTATTGCCACGGCAGTTATTGACCATCGCAAATTTCACAAAGATCGCAGTGCGTTCGAGGGCGCTCTTAATGCATCACTTGAAGTTGCGAACCCCGATATCATCTGCCTGGCCGGTTTCATGCGTATCCTGACGGCCGATTTCACCGCCAAATGGGAAGGCCGGATGCTCAATATCCATCCGTCACTATTGCCGAAATACAAAGGGCTGCATACCCATGCGCGCGCGTTGGACGCGGGCGACAGCGAACATGGCTGCACCGTGCATCAGGTCACCGCCGCGCTTGACGATGGGCCGATCCTGGGGCAGGCCCGTATCGCCATAAACAAGGGCGACACGCCCGAGACATTGGCCGCCCGCCTTTTGCCGATGGAACACGCGCTTTATCCTGCGGTGCTGCGCCGATTTGCCAGTGGTGACAGCCGTCCGGTGATGCTGGGCTAGCGCCCTTTCCTTTGGCGGGGGCTTGGCCTATCACTGTGAAAACGCGCAGTGGAACAGGCCATAATGAAAACCATCACAACGACCGACGATCTCGCGGAGTTTTGCACGCGGGCAGCCGCATTTCCTTATGTGACGGTCGATACCGAGTTCCTGCGCGAACGCACCTACTATTCCAAACTGTGCCTGATCCAGCTTGCCTTTGCGGGGGATGGCAAAGATGATGCGGTGCTGGTTGATCCGCTGGCGGACGGGCTGTCGCTTGACCCGCTTTATGCCCTTTTTGCAGATCACGGCGTTGTCAAAGTGTTCCACGCCGCGCGTCAAGATCTTGAAATTTTCTATGTGGACAAAGGCGTTATCCCCGAACCTCTGTTTGACACCCAGGTCGCGGCGATGGTCTGCGGTTTTGGTGAACAGGTCGGATACGAGACCCTGGTGCGCAAGATCGTGCGCGAACAGGTCGATAAATCCTCGCGCTTTACCGACTGGTCACGCCGCCCGCTGACTGATGCACAAAAAACCTATGCGCTGGCCGATGTGACCCACCTGCGCGGCGTTTACGAATTTCTCGCCGCGGAACTGGCCAAGTCGGGGCGCCACAAATGGGTCGCCGAGGAAATGGCGATCCTGAATGCGCCTGAAACATATCGGGCCGATCCCGATCGGGCGTGGGAACGGGTCAAGACGCGCACCAATTCGGGCAAGTTTCTGGCGATTGTGCGTGAATTGGCGCGGTTTCGCGAGTTTTACGCACAATCGCGCGATGTGCCGCGCACGCGGGTGTTCAAGGACGATGCGTTGGTCGAACTGGCTTCGACCAAACCGGCCAGTGAACAGGATTTGGGCCGCTCGCGCCTGTTGCTGCGCGAGGCCCGGCGCGGCGAGATCGCAGAGGGGATTCTGGCTGCCGTGCAGGCCGGGATCAACACCCGCCCCGAAGATATGCCCAACCCCGACAGATCACGTGAAAAGCTGCAGGTGAACCCCGCTTTGGCGGACCTGTTGCGCGTGTTGCTGAAAGCCAAGGCCGAAGGCGAGGGGGTCGCGCAAAAGCTGATCGCCAATGCTTCTGATCTTGATCTGATCGCGGCGGGGCAGCGCGATGTCGCAGCCCTGAAAGGCTGGCGCAAAGAGGTGTTTGGCGAGGATGCGCTGCGCCTGTGTGATGGCAAGGTGGCGCTGGCCGCCAAGGGCGGCAATGTGATCGCCGTCAATCTGGATTAGCGACGGGCGGTGCGGGCGTTTTGTGCGCCCTGCACGCGGACCGTGCGGATCCCCGCCAGTTCAGCCGCCGACAACGTATAGGCGGCATCGATTCGGCGCGAGCGGTCCGGCCCGATCGCCTGAAACCCAGCCGGCACTTCGGCGCGGAAATCCAGCGTCATTACGCCGTTTTCGATACCTGCGAGCACAAGCTGCGCGTTGAAATATCCCTGCGTCGCGGCCAGGCCCGTGGCATGCACGATTGCGCCGCCCGGCGTGCGGTCAATCCGCATGGCGGTCACGCTTTGCACGAGTTCACGCCCTTCCACGACCTGGGCGCGGCGCCCTTCGGGGACCAGCGGGCGGATTTCCGTGGGCGCTGACGCCTCTACGGTGCTGCGTCCAAACCAGTTCACCGGATTGAAACGCGACTCCGCGATGCGCGCGCATCCCGAAAGGGTGAGGGCAATCGCAGCCGAGAGGAGCAGGGGACGGATCATGATCAGGACCTTCATTTCGCTTTGCCAATTGCTAGCCGATCAGCGCGCGCTTGAAAAGCACGCACTGGACCTCTGGTGTCACAGACCCTAAATCAAGGGCAGTCAAAAGGGGACAGGCATGGCCACCGAGAGTTTTGAAGATATCGCGGAAACCTTTGAATTCCTTGACGATTGGGAAGATCGTTACCGTCATGTGATTGATCTGGGCAAGGGGCTGGAGCCGTTGGAGGACGCATTCAAGGTGCCCGCGACCAAAGTTGACGGCTGCGCCTCGCAGGTCTGGTTGTTGCCAAACACCGATGGCGGCGTGTTTTCCTTTCGTGGCGACAGCGATGCGATGATCGTGCGCGGGCTGATCGCGGTGCTGGCCGCGCTTTATAACGGGGTGCCCGTGGACCAGGTCGGGGCGATCGATGCAAGGGCCGAACTGGGGCGGCTGGGACTGAACGATCATCTTTCGGCGCAACGCTCTAATGGGCTGCGCGCGATGGTTGAACGGATCAAATTGGCTGCTGCGCAGGCATGATATTTTGATGAGGGGCGCCGCCCCTCAAACACCCCGAGGTATTTTCGGCAAGATGAAACTAGGTGCGCGGGATTGCGGCCAGCGTCGTGGCCAGATCGCCGTAGCCTGTCGCGCGCCGCTCGAATTTCAGCCCAAGGCGGGCGGCGCAGTCTTTGGCCTTGGCCGTGAGCGCCGGATTATCGGTTTGTGCCTGATAGACCAGTTTTTCGTAATTGCCGAAATACATGTCGCGCAGCTCCGGGTGGCGATCCAGGCCCAGCGGTTTCCACACGAAGGCGTCAAACTGGCGCACAAGGAAGTCCGTCAGGTAGAAGGCGGTGACTTCTTCACGCGCCGCAAAGGCATCGTTGCCTTCAAAAAACGAATAACAATGCGGGCCCTCCACCATTTTAACGCCCAATTCCTTGCACTTTTCCAACAACTGCCCGCCTGTGCCGCAATCGGCATAGACGACAAAGATGTCGTCGTAAGCGCCACGATGTTTTGTCACGGCGGCCTCGATCGCGGGGGTGATCTTGTCTGGCGTGTTGTGAAAGATCGCCGGAAGGCAGTGCAAATCCAGATGATCCCAGCCGTTTGTGGCTTTCAGCGCGAGGATTTCATGGGCCAGCGCACCACAGGCGAGCAACAGCACCCGACCTTGCCCCTTGGCGGGCAGTCCGCTGGTTGTCAGGCTGTGATCGTCCGGTCGCATCGTTTGATCCCATGAAAAAGCCCCGCGCCAGCATGGGACACGGGGCCGGATTGTGCAAATCCAGTGCGTGTCCTAGGCGCTGGCACCCTGATTGTGTTTGCGCGCCATAAAGGTTTTTGCGGTTTCCACGGCCACGGCGGCGTCGCGGCAGTAGGCGTCCGCACCGATGGCCTTGCCGAATTCCTCGTTCAGGGGGGCGCCGCCGACCAGCACCGTGTAATCCTCGCGGATGCCTTTTTCGACCAGCGTATCAATCACGACCTTCATGTAGGGCATGGTGGTGGTCAGCAGGGCGGACATGCCAAGGATATCGGGTTGTTCGGCCTCGAGCGCCTCAAGATAGGCCTCGACCGCGTTGTTGATGCCAAGGTCGACTACTTCGAAACCGGCGCCTTCCATCATCATGCCCACAAGGTTCTTGCCGATGTCGTGGATATCGCCCTTGACGGTGCCGATCACCATCTTGCCCACCCGCGGCGCACCGGTTTCGGCCAAAAGCGGCTTGAGGATAAACATCCCGCCCTTCATGGCGTTGGCGGCGAGCAGCACTTCGGGGACGAACAGAATGCCGTCACGGAAATCATGACCGACGATGGTCATGCCGCCGACCAGCGCCTCGGTCAGGATGCGGTAAGGCTCCCACCCGCGGTCCAGCAGGATATGCACGCCTTCCTCGATCTCTTCCTTGAGGCCATCGTAAAGGTCGTCGAACATCTGCGCGACAAGATCTTCGTCGTTCAATTCGCTCAGGATGATGTCGTCGTCTTCGGACATGGGTCGCTCCCGCATGGGTGTTTCTTGGCGCCAGAATTGCGCTGAAACGTCGCAACTGGCTGAACCGATTGCGACACTGCCTGAACCGTGACCGACGTTAACACAAATGAAAAATTTGCGGAATCGTGATGCGGGTCTTTCATGCGTTCCTGTTATGTTCTAATGTTGGCCCATGTCGCATGCACCGCCACCCCTGCACGGGACCGCCCGCGGGCGGGCAGCCCAAAGCAATGACACCAACCGCTTTGAACCCTACAGTCGCGAGGCGGTGGATGATGGCTGGGCGCGGATGGATGATTTGCCGCCCCTGCGCACCGAGGTCCGCGAGGAGGTGTCGCGCCGTGTGATTTCGCGCAATACATCGCCCGATTTGTCGTTTGATCGCTCGGTGAACCCTTATCGCGGCTGCGAACACGGTTGTATTTACTGTTATGCGCGCCCCGGGCATGCCTATCTGGGCATGTCACCCGGGCTTGATTTCGAGACACGTCTGGTGGCCCGCCCCAGTGCGCCTGAACAGTTGCGCCGCGAGCTGTCGCGCAAAGGCTACGTGCCCGATACACTGGCGATTGGCACCTATACGGACCCCTATCAACCGATTGAAAAGGCGCATGAAATCATGCGCGGGTTGGTGCAGGTGCTGGCGGCTTTCAATCACCCGCTGGCGATCGTGACCAAGGGTGTTCTGATTGAACGCGACATTGATATTCTGGCACCGATGGCGGCCAGAGGGCTGTTGCGGGTCGGCATTTCGGTCACCAGTCTGGACGCGAAAATCTCTCGGGCGATGGAGCCGCGCGTACCCGCCCCCAAACGGCGCCTGCAAACGATCCGTCGCCTGGCCGATGCCGGGATTCCGGTGCGCGCGATGGTGTCACCGGTGGTGCCCGGGCTGACCGATCACGAGGTTGAGGCGATACTGGCCGCCTGCGCCGATGCGGGCGCGGTG
Source organism: Octadecabacter sp. SW4 (assembly GCF_008065155.1). Classification (NCBI taxonomy): domain Bacteria; kingdom Pseudomonadati; phylum Pseudomonadota; class Alphaproteobacteria; order Rhodobacterales; family Roseobacteraceae; genus Octadecabacter; species Octadecabacter sp. SW4. The sequence continues at coordinate 1,363,799 of NZ_CP042819.1, forward strand.
GCGGCCAGTTCCATCGTGCTGCGCCTGCCGCGCGAGGTTGCGCCGCTGTTTGCCGATTGGGTGCAGGCGCATTTTCCCGATCGCGCCGCGCGGATCATGAACCGCGTGCGTGATTTGCATGGCGGCAAGGATTATGATCCCGCCTTTGGCAGCCGCATGACGGGGCAGGGGGAATGGGCGGCCCTTTTGCGCGCAAGGGTCAAGCTGGCCACGGCGCGGCTGGGCCTGGATCGCAGGCTGACACCGCTGCGCAGGGACCTGTTTGCGGTGCCACCAAAAGCGGGCGACCAACTGGCGCTGTTTTAGGCCTTGCGCCGACCACGGCGGGGCGCGCGCACAGGGCCGGCCCCATCCGTGCCATCCGAGGCCGAGGAAAATGCGCCAAGCTGCGCGGTGATCTGGTCCAACGTCGGACGCGGACCCGCGGGCAGTGTTTCCAGCGCCTCGCGCATCGCCGCCAGATGTTCGGGCGTGGTGCCACAGCAGCCGCCGATGATCGTCGCGCCTGCATCACGCGCCAGCACGGCGTAATCGGCCATCAACGCTGGCGTGCCGTCATAGTGGATATGTCCGTCATGATATTTCGGGATGCCAGCGTTGCCTTTGGCGATGATCGGCTGTTGCGGACCAAGTGCTGAAAACCCAAGGATCGTGCGCATCAGGTCGGACGCGCCCGTGCCGCAGTTTGCCCCGAATGCCAGGGGTTTATGCGTCAGTTTATTGACCATCTTGACCATTTCCGCGCTGGTCAGCCCCATCATCGTGCGCCCGGCTGTGTCAAAACTCATCGTGCCGCACCAGGGCATATCGGCCAGCGCGAATGCCTCGCTCGCGGCGATGAATTCCTCGGCGGCGCTGATCGTTTCGACCCAGAGCACATCGGCCCCGCCCGCCTTGAGCCCCTCGGCCTGTTCGTGGAACATTTCCACCGCGCTTTCATGGGTCAAGGTGCCCATCGGCGACATGATTTCGCCCGTGGGGCCGACAGAACCGGCAACGACGACCGGGCGGCCGGCGGCGTCGGCCACCTCGCGCCCGATTGCCGCGGCGATTCGGTTCAGATCATGCACGCGTGACTGCGCCCCGTGCAGTTTCAGGCGCGAGGCGTTGCCGCCAAAGCTGTTGGTCAGGAAAATGTCGCTGCCCGCGTCGACTGCCCCCTGATAAAGGGCGGTGATCCGGTCGGGGTGGTCTTCGTTCCACATTTCCGGTGCATCGCCCGACATCAGCCCCATGTTGAACAGGTTTGTGCCTGTCGCGCCGTCGGCCAGCAGCCAGTCGCGGGTTTCAAGGAGGCGGGAAAGGGCGTTTGTCATGATCGGGCAGCCTGTTCATATGGCAAGGGGTATCCCTAGCCAGTAAGAGTTGCCAATGGGCCATGACACGGGTTGCCCGGGGTTTCAAATGTATTTTCTGCATAAAGATTATCATCCTGATGCAGCATAGACTGGCTGCGCAGGGGTGGCGGGCGGTGAATGGCCACTGCCAGCGCCAGACCTGCATAAAACAGGGCCAGCCAACCGGGCGCCGCCAGATAAAGCGGTTGCCAGCGCGGGGCAAAGCTTTGCTTGAAGCGGATCAGCCCCTGCGCGGTGCGTGCCAAACGGTCGGGCAAGCCAAGCGGCGCGGCGGCAAGGCTGAGGCGGGCGATACCCTGTCGGTGCGCGGCATCAATCGCGGCGGTGACAAGCGCATGCATCGTGCCATCGGGCAGATCGTCATCGTGGCGCATCAGATCAAGCGACCAGGCCGTGGGGCTGGTGTGAAACGTGACAAAACCGATCAGCGCGCCGCCCACATGGGCCAGAAACACCTGCTGCCCGGGAAGGATGCGCAGATCGAACCGTCCCATCGATACGCCTTTTTCGCCGCCGTGCCGTGCAGCCCACCTGCGGGCCAGCGCGCGCATCTCGGCAATGGGCAGGGTGCCCGTCTGGCTGATCGTCACGCCAGCCTTTTCGGCCTGGCGCAGCTTGCGCCGCAACTGACGGTGTTGCGGGCCGTCCTTGGACCATTGCGCCGGTGTGATCTGTGCCTCGGCCCCGATCCGGCGCACGGCCCAGCCCGCGCGGCGCGCGCGCAGGGCGCTGGCGCAGTCGCATTTGTACAAGACAGGCCGACGCCCCAGGCGGCGCGCGATCTGCGTGATATCCGCGTGGCTGGCCGCGCCCTTGGGCGGGCCGATGGTGCAGGCGTGCCCCGCAACGTTTTGTACCATCCAGCCATTTGCCCCATCGCTCCAAATACTGGCACCCTGATGGGACAGCGCCCATTCTGGGTGGGGCGGGGCTTGCAGCGCGCGCGCAAGGGTAAGGCCGCGCAACGGCGCGAGATGTTGCGCCGGGCCAAAACGGGGCGCGCGCAACAGCGACACAAAGGCCAGGGCCGCCGGCACCGCATAATAGGTCACGCGAAAGGCGATCAGCGCTGCCAGAACTGCCGCGTCATCCACCAGCGGCAGACAGGCCAGCAGGGCCAGATCGAACGCGCCAATCCCGCCCGGTGCGTTTGACAGAAGCCCAGCCCCAAGCGCCAGAAGATAGGCCGTGAAAAAGAGGGCAGGCGCGGGCGCGACACCGGCGGGCAACAGCACATAAAGCGCCAGTGCCGCGCAGGCTGTATCAATCAGGCACCACAGCAGCATCGCCCCCAGATCGCCAAGCCCCGTGCGCGCGCCGGTCTTGCGCAGCATGAAAAACGTGGCCACCACCGCAAGCCCCAGCAATACCGTTGCCCCCGTGACCGTTGCCCCCGTGACGGTTTGCATCATCGTGCCGGGCAGCGGCAGGCCGGTCAGCGCCACCATCACGGCCGCAACAACCGCCCATGCGGCCAGAAATGACAGGCTCACCAGCACGGAAATCTGCGTTGTGCGCCAAAGCCCAAGGGTCGGCAGGCAGCGCCAGCGCACCAATGCGCCGGTCAGGCTGCCAAATCCAAGGGTCTGCCCCAGGGCGATCGCGCGCATACCGGCACGGCGTGCATCAACCGGTGCCACCCCCGTGTGCATCATCCTGTGCACCCCTGCGTCATATTGCCCGACCGCGCAAAAACTGGCGAAAGTCGCCAAAGCCGACAGCGCCCATTGCGCCGGTGTGGTCGCCCCAAGGCTGTCCCAGACATGCGCGGTGTCGATATCCCCAATCCTGCGCGCCAGCAAAATTCCAAAGATAACAACAGCCGCGACGGGCAACAGGCGGCCCAGAAACCGCCAGTCGCTGGCCAAGGTGTCACCACGCCCTGCACGCGGATCCAGATGGTGAATGGTTGTCATTTCGGCCCCCCGAATGCGCCGGTCCACCGGCTGTTCCCAAGGCTTAGGCCGCTTGCATGAATGGCGTGTTAACAGCGCCCCTCATCATGGCGGCGCGCCGGGAGATCGCCCCGACGCGCCGCATTTTTCCACTGAAAACCGCGCGAAATGCCGCGCAAGTTTATGAAAATCTTAGAGTTCTTGCACAAGCTGTGCCTTGGCCTGCGCCATGCATTCGGCCATCTTGGCGCGGATCGTGGCCTCGTCGACCTGATCACCGATATCGGCGAACAACTTGCGATAGACATCCTCGTGACCGGCTTCTTCAAAGTCGGATTTGATCACGTCCTGCACATAGGCATCAACATCCGCGCCGGTTTTGCCCAACAGGTCAGCCGCCCAGATGCCCAGCAGTTTGTTGCAGCGGGCATCGGCTTTGAACTGCATTTCAGCGTCATGGGCGAATTTGGCCTCAAAGGCGTTTTCACGATCATCAAAGGTGGACATGGGCGGGAACCTCTTGGTTGGACTAATGTTACATCAGATATGCCCCGCTGGGCGCTTGCCCGCAAGGGGGGCTTGGCGTATGACGCGGCCTAAGTCGTGTGCTGCCCCGCGCCCCGCACTGGGGTGCCGCCGCGACAGATGGAGCAATGCATGGCACGTCGCAAGCTGGTCTATGAAGGCAAGGCCAAGATCCTTTACGAGGGCCCCGAGCCCGGAACACTGGTGCAATACTTCAAGGATGACGCCACCGCAGGCAACGGCGAAAAGAAAGCCGTGATTGACGGAAAAGGTGTGCTCAACAACCGCCTGTCCGAGTTTTTCATGACCGGGCTGGCCGCTATCGGGGTGCCAACCCATTTCATCAGACGGCTGAATATGCGCGAACAGTTGATCCGTGCCGTGGACATCATCCCACTGGAAGTGATCGTGCGCAACTATGCCGCCGGGTCGATGGCCAAACGCCTGGGGATGGAAGAAGGCACGCAACTGCCCCGCCCGATCATCGAATTCAGCTACAAGGACGATTCCCTTGGTGATCCGCTGGTCCCCGAAGAATATATCATAGCCTTTGGCTGGGCCTCCCAGCAGGACATGGACGATATTGTTGCCCTTGCCCTGCGGGTCAATGATTTCATGTCCGGCGTCATGCACGGGGTCGGGATCAAGCTGGTCGATTTCAAGATCGAAGTGGGCCGCGTTTGGGATGGCGAATATCAGCGCCTTGTGGTGGCCGATGAAATCAGCCCCGATAGCTGCCGCCTGTGGGACATCGAAACCGGCACCAAGCTGGACAAGGATGTGTTCCGCCGCGATCTGGGCAACCTGACGGACGCCTATACCGAAGTGGCGCGCCGTCTGGGTGTCATGCCCAGCAATACCACGTCGATCCCGAAACCGACGCTGATCAACTAGGCGCGCGATCCGGGAACATTGGACATTTTTGGCAAGACAAGATTGAAGGTAAGACCATGAAAGCACGGGTTCACGTCATGTTGAAAGATGGGGTCTTGGACCCCCAGGGGGCGGCTGTGAAACACGCGCTTGGCACGCTTGGGTTCACGGGTGTGGACGCGGTGCGTCAGGGCAAGGTGATTGAACTTGATCTGACCGATGGCACCTCCGAGGCACAAATTGGCGAAATGTGCGAAAAGCTGCTCGCCAATACAGTAATTGAAAGCTACCGCATCGAGGTGATCTGATGCGGGCCATGCAGCTTGATCAGTGGCGCGCGCCGCTTCAAGCTGTGGACCTGCCCACACCGGATGCCCCTGCGGGCGGGGTTACCCTGCGCCTGCTGGCCTGCGGTGTGTGCCGCTCTGACTGGCATGTCTGGACCGGGGCCGATCCTGATGTGACGCTGCCCCATATCCCCGGTCATGAATATTGCGGCGAAGTCATCGCCCTGGGGCAGGGGGTGACGCGCTGGCGCAAAGGGGATCGTGTAATCGCCCCGTTCATTCTGGCCTGTGGCCAATGCCCCGCCTGCGCCCGCGGCCACCAAACCACCTGCGCCCGCCAGATCCTGCCGGGCTTTACGGCCCAGGGCGCGTTCGCCGAAATGATCGCCGTGCCTTTTGCCGATACCAACCTCACAGCACTGCCCGATGGGATGGACCCCGCCCTTGCTGCTGCCCTTGGCTGCCGTGTGACCACCGCATGGCAGGCGCTTACGGGGCGCGCGGCAGTGCAGGCGGGCGAATGGGTCGCGGTGTTTGGCACGGGCGGCGTTGGATTGTCGGCAGCCCTGCTGGCGCGTGGCCTTGGCGCGCGCGTGATCGCCGTGGACACGGTGCCTGAAAAGCTGGCCCATGCGCTGGCGCTGGGGGTCGATCACGTGGTGGATGCCCGCACGGGCGACACCGCCGCGCGCATCCACGCGATCACCGATGGCGGCGCGGATGTCGCAATCGAGGCCTTGGGCATTGCCGCGACCACGGTGCCTGCGCTGCACTGCCTTGCCAAGCTGGGGCGCATGGTGCAGGTGGGCATGCCCGCCGGGGATCATGCAACGATGGCCCTGCCGATGGACCGGGTCTATAGCGGCCAACTGGCGATTTTCGGCACCCGTGGCATGGCCGCTTGGCGCTACCCTGCGCTGCTCGACTTTATTCAGGCGGGTCATGTGGACTTGACGCCGCTGATTGCGCGGCGCATTCCGCTGGGCAAGGTCAGTGACGAATTGGCCGCCTTTGATCATCCTGCACCGCCCGGCGTGGCGGTCATTACCGACTTTAGCCAATAACGGAGCCTCCCATGAAAGCTGGCGTCATCGTTTTCCCCGGATCGAACTGTGATCGTGACATGGCCGTGGCCCTGCAAAATGCGGGCGCGGCGGTGCAGATGATCTGGCACAAGGATGCGGACCTGCCCCAAGGACTGGATATTGTCGCGATCCCGGGCGGGTTTTCGTTTGGCGATTATCTGCGCTGTGGGGCGATTGCGGCGCAGTCGCCGATCTGTCGCGCGGTTGTGGCCCATGCCGATCGCGGCGGGTTCGTTCTGGGGGTTTGCAACGGTTTTCAGGTGTTGACCGAAACCGGCATCCTGCCCGGCGCATTGTTGCGTAACGAGAACCTGAAATATATCTGCCGCACAGTGGGCCTGACCGTGGAAACGGCCGACAGCGCCTTTACCCAAGGCTACAAGCAAGGGGACACCCTGCAAGTGCCCATTGCCCATCACGATGGCAATTACTTCGCTGATTCCGACACGCTGGCGCGCCTGCGGGGCGATGATCGCGTGGCCTTTACCTACAGCGACAACCCCAACGGATCGGTCGCCGATATTGCCGGGGTGCTGAGCGCAAATCGCCGTGTGCTGGGGATGATGCCCCATCCTGAACGCGCGGCGGAAACCGCCCACGGCGGCACTGACGGGGCGGCGATGTTCCGCGGATTGGCCGATCAACTGGTCGCTGGCTAGTTGCCCGAAGAGGTGGCGCGGCGTAAGCTGGCGTGATGGCGCAGAACAGTGACACCAACCAAGGCCTTGGGGCGCGTGGCAAACGGGCTGAACGGCTTGCCTTATTGGTGATCTGTCTGGTCGCGATTGGCGTGATCTATATCACCAACCAACTGCTGACCGAACGCTTTACCGAAAACACCCGCAACCGTGCCGAAATCCGGCTTGCGCTTTATTCTGCCAACCTGATCAGCGAGTTGCAGCGCAATTCCATCGTGCCGCAACTGCTGGCGCGCGATCCGGCCCTGATTGGCGCGCTCAACTCGCGGGATTATTCGCAATCGACCCAGCGCCTGCTGTCGTTTGTCGATGAAATTGGCGCGGCTTCGTTGATGCTGCTGGATCAGGACGGGCGCACCGTCGCCGCGACCGATCGTAACCGGCTGGGCGAATCCCACCGCGGGATGCCCGATTTCACCGATGCCATGCGATCCAACACCACCGTGTTCAGCGTGCAGGAACGCGAAAGCAGCGGCTATTCCTTTACCTATTCGCGTAAACTTGATGATGGCGGCGTGTTCCTTGGGGTGATCACCGTCGAGGTTGATCTGGCCAAGCTGGAACGCAGTTGGGCTGGCATATCGGATGCGGTTTTCGTCACCGACAGCGAGGGGCGCATCATCCTGACCACCGAGGGCCGCTGGCGCGGGCTGACCGAGGTCGAAGCGCTTGCACGGCAAGACGCGCCCTCGGCCATCCAGCGCGCCTTGCAGGCCACGCAGGACTGGACCTCGCTGCCGATCGACGCCTATTTGCAGGGTGAAGGCGTGATGCGCCGCGAGACCCGCGTGCCGTTTCAGGGCTGGCGCATGGTCAGTTTCACAACCTATGCCAGCGTGCGCGAACGGGTGAACAGCGTGCTGGCGCTTGAAATCATGGGATTCGCGATCCTGCTTGCCGCCGGTTTCTGGTTTACGTCGCGCAAATCAATGGTGCGGATGCGGGTGTTTCAACGGGAATCCGCCGAATTGCGCATGCTCAATCAGCGCCTGCAGCGCGAAATCGCCGAGCGCGAGAAAGTCGAAAAGACCCTTGAAGTGGCCGAACAAACCCTTGCGCAATCGTCCAAACTGGCCGCTTTGGGTGAAATGTCCGCCGCCGTCAGCCACGAATTGAACCAGCCTCTGGCGGCGATGAAAACCTATCTGGCCGGCGCACGCCTGCTCCTGAGCCGCAAACGCCCGGACGAGGCCTTGTCGTCGTTCCAGCGCATCGACGATCTGATCGAACGGATGGGCGCAATCACAAAACAGCTGAAATCCTATGCCCGCAAGGGCGCCGATACCTTTGAACCCGTCGATACCCGTGATGCGGTTACCTCCGCCCTCGCGATGATGGAGCCGCAATTGCGCCAGCGTCACGTCAGCATCACCCGCACCCTGCCCAGTGAACCGGCGATGATTTTCGGCGACCGGATGCGCTATGAGCAGGTGATTATCAATCTGCTGCGCAACGCGCTGGATGCCACCAAAGGCGTGAAAGACCCGCAGATTGATATCGTTCTGGCCGCAGGCAACACGGTGACCCTGTCGGTGCGCGACAACGGCGAAGGCATCGCCGATCTCGACGCGTTATTCGAGCCGTTCTACACCACCAAGCAACCCGGTGACGGGGTCGGGCTGGGTCTGGCCATTTCCTCGGGGATCGTCAACGACTTGGGTGGGCGATTAACCGCCCGAAATGCCGATGCGGGGGGGGCTGTATTTGAAGTTCGCCTGCCTATCTGGAAAGAAGAGAGCGAGATTTCCGCAGCAGAATAGGGCGTGGACATATGGCACAGGCAATGAAGATCGCGATTGTGGATGACGAGAAAGACATGCGTCATTCGATATCACAGTGGTTGGCGCTGTCGGGCTTTGATACCGAAACATTTGCCAGCGCCGAAGAAGCCCTGCGCGGCCTTGGCCCCGATTATCCGGGTATCATCGTCAGCGACATCAAGATGCCCGGTATGGACGGGATGCAATTTCTCAAGAAACTCAAGGGCGTAGACAGCACTCTTCCAGTGATCATGATCACTGGCCACGGCGATGTCCCGATGGCGGTCGAGGCGATGCGCATCGGTGCGTTCGATTTTTTGGAAAAGCCCTTCAATCCCGACCGCATGACCGAACTGGCCAAAAAGGCCACCAATGTGCGCCGCCTGACGCTTGATAACCGTGCGCTGCGCCGTGAATTGTCCGATGGCAGCGCATTGATCAAGAAACTGATCGGTGCAAGCCCGGTGATGGAGCGGCTCAAGGAAGATATCCTTGATCTGGGGCAGGCTGACGGCCATGTGCTGGTCGAAGGCGAAACCGGCACCGGCAAGACCCTTGTGGCCCATGCGCTTCACGCGGTGGGTGCGCGCGCCAGCAAGAAATTCGTGCTGATCAGCTGTTCGGCCTACGACGAAGACGCATTGCAAAAGCGCCTGTTCGGTCCCGCCGGGCAGGATGATCCGATTCCCGCGATGGAAGAAGCCCGCGGTGGCACGCTTGTGCTGGAAGATATTGAATCGCTGGGGCCAACGGCGCAGGCGCGCCTGCTGCAGGCGATCAATGATCAGGGCACACCCGCCGAAACCCGCATTGTCGCGATCTGCAACCTGCAAGACGAAGGCAAGACCTGCGAAAGCGAACTGCGCGCCGATCTGTTTTACCGCCTTGCGGCCCTGCGCATTACCGTGCCCCCCTGCGCCAGCGTGGTGAGGATATCCTGACGTTGTTCACCCGCTTGGGCGAACAATTTGCCGAAGAATACGGCTGTGACGCGCCGCAGGTCAGCGCACAGGAAGCCGCACAGTTGCTGCAGGCGCCCTGGCCCGGCAACGTGCGCCAACTGATCAACGTGGCCGAACGCGCGGTGCTGCAAAACCGCCGTGGCACGGGCACCATCGCATCGCTGCTGATGGCCGATGACGACGAAAGCCGCCCCGCGATGACCACCGAAGGCAAGCCGCTGAAAGATTTTGTCGATGCCTTTGAACGCATGTTGATCGACAACACCATGCGCCGCCACAAGGGCAGCATCGTCAACGTGATGGACGAATTGTGCTTGCCACGCCGCACCCTGAACGAAAAGATGGCCAAGTATGGCCTGCAAAGGTCTGACTATCTGGGCTAATCTGTAAGGGCCGCGTGAACGCGGGAGCTGTTTGTCTGGTGACTGGGTAAAGGTAAATATTGCCGCTGTGACAAGAGATGAATGGCTAGTGTGGTAGTGGATCAAACCTGCACCGACCTAGGGTAGGGGCCGTCTAATTGCCCCTGCAACACACTTAGACGTTGTAATGGCGGTCCTTCCTCCCCTATGTATAGGCCACGGACGGTTGCCATGACGCTTTGCGCAAAAGTCCGGTGAGTTTCTCTGCCAAAGGTCGCGCGGCCCAAGTCGCCCCTTTGTCAGACCAAGAATGTGGCCCCACATTTCACATGACGGGGCCAGATAAACAGCCCGCGGGCGCTGTTGGACAACCAAAGCGCCGGGCATTGAATGGGCCGCAGTTACACTGCGGTCGGAGAAGAAACGCGATGCAACGCGCGCAACTGACAGGCACAAGTGAACGGGGCGTTTTGTCTCGGGCGTGTGCTGTTGCGCCAATCGCCCTTAATAGTCACGCCAGCCAGACAACAGCGCCCCCGGGCGCCGTTTGCGTTGTCGTGTGATCGGACAACATGCCAAAGAAAATGCTTATCGATGCGACCCACCCGGAAGAAACCCGGGTCGTGGTCGTGGACGGAAACAAAGTCGAGGAATTCGACTTTGAATCCCAAGCCCGCCGCCAACTGGCGGGCAATATCTACCTGGCCAAGGTAACACGGGTCGAACCTTCGCTTCAGGCGGCGTTCATCGACTATGGTGGCAACCGCCACGGGTTCCTTGCCTTCAACGAAATCCACCCTGATTACTATCAGATTCCGGTGGCCGATCGCCAGGCGCTGATCGCCGAGGAAAAAGCCTATGCCGAGGCGCAGAGGGCCGAAGCCGAAGCCGCGGAAAGCAAGCCCAAGCGCACACGCCGCCGCCGCAAACCCAAAGCCGCCGAGGTTGATGGGCAGGACGCCGTCGCAACCGCCGATCCCGTCGAAACGAGCGAGGATGAAACCTCGGGCGATATCGCCGGAATGGAAACCATTGATCTGGACGAAGAAGGCTCCAGCCCGATGGAAACCGTGGGTGACACGCCGGTGGAGACGCCTGCATCAGATGATGACGACGGCGAACAGCCCTATGTCGCGATGGATGACGCCGCCGAAAAGGACGACTCCATCGAAGTAGTCGCCGATGAAGACGACGCCGAAGATGTGCGTCCCGTGCGCAAACCCCGCCCCAAGCGCTACAAGATCCAGGAAGTGATCAAAGTGCGCCAGATCCTTTTGGTGCAGGTCGTCAAGGAAGAGCGCGGCAACAAGGGCGCGGCCCTGACCACCTATCTGTCGCTGGCGGGTCGCTATTGTGTGCTGATGCCCAATACCGCGCGCGGTGGTGGCATTTCGCGCAAGATCACCAACGCCGCCGACCGCAAAAAGCTGAAAGAGATCGCCAACGAGATCGACGTGCCCGAGGGCGCGGGCCTGATCGTGCGCACTGCGGGCAGCCAGCGCACCAAATCGGAAATCAAACGCGATTACGAATACCTGCTGCGCCTTTGGGAACAGATCCGCGAGCTGACGCTGAAATCGACAGCGCCCGCACCGATCTACGAAGAAGGCAACCTGATCAAACGCTCGATCCGCGATCTCTATTCCAAGGACATCGACGAGGTGATCGTCGAAGGCGAGGGGGGCTATCGCACGGCCAAGGACTTCATGAAAATGATCATGCCGTCCCACGCCAAGAACGTGAAAAACTATACCGAAGCGATGCCGCTGTTTGCGCGCCATCAGGTCGAAAGCTATCTGTCGGGCATGTTCAACCCCACGGTGCAGTTGCCCTCGGGCGGTTATATCGTGATCGGCGTGACCGAAGCACTGGTGGCGATTGACGTCAACTCGGGGCGCGCCACCAAGGAAGGCAGCATCGAGCAGACCGCGACCAAGACCAACCTTGAAGCGGCTGACGAAGTGGCCCGCCAGTTGCGCCTGCGCGACCTTGCCGGTCTGATCGTGATCGACTTTATCGACATGGATGAGCGCAAGAACAACGCCGCCGTGGAAAAACGCTTCAAAGACAAGCTCAAGACCGACCGCGCGCGCATTCAGGTGGGCCGGATTTCCGGCTTTGGCCTGATGGAAATGTCGCGCCAGCGCCTGCGCCCCGGCATGATCGAGGCGACGACCCAGCCTTGCCCGCATTGCCACGGCACCGGCCTGCTGCGCTCGGATGACAACCTTGCCCTGTCGATCCTGCGCCAGATCGAAGAAGAAGGCGTGCGTGGCCGCAGCAAGGAAGTGCTGGTGAAGGCCCCCACAGCCATCGCCAACTACCTGATGAACCAGAAACGCGACCATGTGCTCGGCATCGAGGCGCGTTACGGGCTGTCGGTGCGGGTCGAAGCTGATCCCTTCATGATCTCGCCTGATTTTGCGATCGAAAAGTTCAAGACCGCCAGCCGGGTGATCGCCGAACCCGCCGCCAACGTGATTTCGTCGGATACGGCCGTCATGGCCGACGTGATTGAAGACGATCCGGCCGAGGAGACCGCGCAACAGGCGCGCGCCGATACACCCGAAAACGGTGAGGGTGAAGGCCAGCCGAAAAAGCGCCGTCGGCGTCGGCGGCGGCGTCGTGGTGGTGGCAATGGTGACGGCAACGGGGAAGCTGTGAGCGGCGAAAACGGCAGTGATGCCGCGCCGCAGGAAGCCGAGGCAAAAACCGACGCGGCCCCCGTCGAGGTTGACGCCGCCCCTGCTGGCGAAGTTGACGCCGCAGAATTACCCAAGCCCAAGCGCACCCGCACCCGCCGCAAACCCAAGGAGGAGGTCGCGCCCGAACCCGCCGCCGAACCCGCGCCCGAACCGGTGGCTGCCGAAGCTGAACCCGCTGAAAAGCCGGTGAAAAAGCGCGCCACACGCAGCCGCAAAAAAGCCGAGCCAAAGGCAGAGGCGACGACCGACGTGGAGGCCACCACAGAGACTGCCACCGAGGCGGCCCCCAAAGCACCGCGCAAGCGCGCCTCGCGCGCCAAGGCCAAACCTGTCGCGGCCCAAGCCGTTGACGGCGCCGAAGTCGCTGCGCCCGAAGCCGCGAAAGCCGAACTGGCCACCGCGGAACCGGCCAAGGCCGAGCCTGCCCGGCAGGCCGCCGAACCAGACGATGGCAAGCCCAAACGCAAGGGCTGGTGGTCACTGGGCCGCTAAGGCATTGCGATAAAGGAACAGGACCGCTGCGCAGCCTTGCGCGGCGGTCTTTTTTATGTGCCGCGCCGGATCAGATAGGTGGTCACGGCACCTTCGGAGGTCGCGGACAAAAAGACGTGCCCCGCTTGGGCGCAAAAATGCGGCACGTCGATCACCGCTACCGGATCGTCGGCCTGCAAGCGCAGGATCTGGCCCGCGCGCATGCCCAACAGCGCCTTGCGCGCGCGCAGCACGGGCAGGGGGCAAAGCAAGCCGATCGCGTCGATGTCCAGATCAGGGGTCATGCCCGACGATTAGGCCGCATGTGACAGACTGTCCACTAAGTTGTGACCGTTTGGCGGGTGACGCGGCGCGCATGCTGCCCTAAAGCTGTTGGGAAAAGGAGACCTGACAATGACGCCTGATCTTTTGCTGGATGCGACTCTTCTGCCTGCTATAGCCATTGCGCTGTTTGCAGGGCTGCTGTCGTTCCTCAGCCCCTGTGTTTTGCCGGTCGTGCCACCGTATCTGGCCTATATGGGCGGGGTGTCGGTGACGGATATGGACGACAGCCGCGCAAAGCGGGGCCGCGTGCTTCTTGCGGCGGTGTTCTTTGTGCTGGGTCTGTCGACGGTTTTCATCCTGCTGGGATTCGCCTTTTCGGCGATGGGGCGGGTATTGCTGGCCTGGCAGGATTGGTTCGTTATCATTGCGGGCATCGTCATCATGACGTTCGGCGCGCATTTCATTGGCGTGTTCCGCATTCCCTTTCTGGATCGCGAGGCCCGTGTCGACACCGGCGATCAGGGCGGCACGGCCCTCGGGGCCTATGTGCTGGGGCTGGCCTTTGCCTTTGGCTGGACGCCCTGCCTGGGGCCGATCCTTGGCACGATCCTGGGCTTGGCGGCAAGCGAGGCCGACCTGTGGCGCGGCACAATCTTGCTGGCGTTCTATGCGATGGGTCTTGGGGTGCCGTTCCTTTTGGTTGCGGCTTTCTTCCCGGTGATGAAAGGGCCGATGGCCTTTATGAAGCGCCATACCAAGCGGATCGAGCGGATTTCCGGCCTGTTGTTGTGGACCGTCGGCCTGCTGATGCTGACCGGGCAATTCACCGCCTTTAGCTGGTGGCTGCTTGAGACGTTTCCGGCGCTGGCCGTGCTGGGCTAGCGGTGCAGGGGGCGCGGCCCCCGACCTGCGGTCCCCCCGGAGGTATTTCTGAACAGAAGAATGGTGTTGTCGCGGCTTATTTTCGCCGAAATTTCTGTTTAGGGTAGCCGCATGAGCGAGGCGGATGAACAGATGCAGGTGCGCAGGCGGCGGGTGTTTTACATCCCCGGCTATGACCCGATCCATCCGCGCCGCTACCGCGAGCTTTACCGCAGCGAAAGTGCCGCGCAGGCCGCGATTTCCGACTACGAGATCGGGATCAGCCCGAAAACCGGTGACGGCCCCTATGGCTGGCACGTGCAGGCCGATATTGGCGCCCCGGTGCAGGCCGATATCGCCGTGCTGGTCTGGTCCGATATCGTGCGTGACAGCATGTCCAACACCATTGGCGCGACCTATCTGCAACTGGTCCGCACCGCCTGGACCTATATCGCCAGCGGCACGCTGCGCCGCCTGATGTGGCTGCGCAAGGGGCCGGTGATCGCCGCGCTTTATCCGGTGGGCATGTTGCTGTTGCAACTGCTGCTGGCGCTGGTTGTGGGCGGACAGGCCGGGCGGCTGGCGCTGGCCGGTCTGGGTGCGGTTTGGGACGCGCCTGATCTGGTCAAAGCGCTGATCTGGTGGCCGATTTTTCTGGCGCTGGCGGTGTGGATCCTGCGCTGGTTCAAACGTATGGACGGCAAGTTTTTCGCCTACTACCTGATGCATGACTACGCCTATTCCGCCAACTGGAACGGCGCGAATCCACCCGAGCTTGAGGCGCGGATGGCCCAATTCGGCGATGTGATCGCCGCCGCTTTGGAGGGGGATGTGGACGAGGTTCTGGTGGTTGGTCATTCTTCGGGGGCGCATCTGGGCGTCAGCATTCTGGCCGATCTGATCCGCGCCGGGCGGGTGCGCGCGGATGGTCCCAGGCTTGCGTTTTTGTCGCTGGGGCAGGTGGTGCCGATGGTGTCGTTCCTGCGCGAGGCGCACCGCTTGCGCAACGATCTGGCCTATCTGTCGATGCGCGATGAATTGACATGGGTCGATGTCACCGCCCCCGGCGATGGCTGCGCCTTTGCCCTGTGCGATCCGGTGGCCGTGTCCGGTGTCGCGCCCGCGGGCAAGAAATGGCCGCTGATCATGTCGGCGGCCTTTACCCAGAGCCTGAGCGAAGCGCGTTGGAAAGAGCTGCGCTGGAAGTTCTTTCGCCTGCATTTCCAATACCTTTGTGCCTTTGATCGCCCGCGCGATTACGACTATTTCCAGATCACTGCCGGACCTGTCACCCTGGCTGACCGCTACCGCGACCGCCCACCATCCAAATCCCGTATCGACGTGCCCGCGTCGAAATACACGAGCGTGGCGCCGTGATCCCGCCCAAGCCGCCCGCGCGCGCCGACAAGGTGTCGTTGTGGCGCTACGTGCGCCTGTTTCGCAGTGATATCCTGTCGGCCCAGCCGGCCAAGTTATACCGTGCGTGGATGGCCGAATTTCGCACGCCGTTCTTTCGCAGCTTCCTTGCCAATGATCCCGCCCTTGTGCAGACCGTCCTGAAAGATCGCCCCGATGATTTTCCCAAATCCGACCGGATCGGCGCGGGATTGCGGCCTTTGCTGGGGGAGTCGGTGTTCCTGACCAATGGCGAGGTCTGGAAACGTCAGCGCCGCATCATTGATCCCGCGTTCGAGGGTGGGCGCCTGCGCGATACCTACGGCGCAATGTATGCGGCCGCGCAGGCCGCCGTGACCCGCCTTGCCCCCCTGGCCAACGGCACCCCGCACGAGGTCGAGGCCGAGACAAGCCACGCCGCAGCGGATGTGATTTTCCGCACGCTGTTTTCGATCCCCATCGAGCATCAGATCGCCGCCGATGTCTTTACGAAATTCCGCGACTATCAGCGCAGTCAGCCGATCCTCAATCTGGCCGCCTTCATCCCCGTGCCGCGCTGGTTTCCGCGTTTTTTCAAGGGGCAGACCAAACGCACCGCGCGCGATATTCGCGCCCTGATCACGCAACTGACGGTCCAGCGCATGGCGGCGATCAAGGCAGGCACTGCGCCTGATGATCTGGCCACCAAGATCATGACCACGCCAGATCCCCAGACTGGCGAGACATTCACAACCGCGGAAATGGTCGATCAGGTCGCGATCTTCTTTCTGGCGGGGCATGAAACCTCGGCCTCGGCACTGGCCTGGACGCTCTATCTGATGGCGCTTTATCCTGACTGGCAGGACAGGGTCGCGCAGGAAGCGCAGGCACTGACCGGTCCCGATTTCAAGCTGGTCGCCAAGCTACGTCTGTCCAAGGATGTATTCCGCGAGGCCCTGCGCCTTTATCCGCCGGTGCCGATGATGGTGCGCGAGGCGGGCTGCCCCGAACGCTTCCGCGACCGCGATGTGCCACGGGGGTCGCAGATTGTCCTGAGCCCCTGGCACCTGCATCGCCATGAACGGCTGTGGGACAATCCCGACGGGTTTGACCCGACCCGCTGGGCCACCGAAAACGGCAAGCAATGCCAGCGCGAGGCCTATATTCCGTTTTCCGCCGGTCCGCGCGTCTGCACGGGCGCAGGTTTTGCGATGGTCGAGGGGCCGTTGATCCTGTCGATGCTGCTGCGCGCCTACCGCTTTGACCTGGTGGCGGGGCGCCAACCTGTGCCTGTCGCCCATCTGACCGTGCGCGCCAAGGATGGCATCTGGCTGCGGATCACGCCCCGCTAGCCTTGATTGTTCATCTGGGTTGCTTTCAGCACCACCACACGGATCGCCGAGGCAAGACCGACATCGCCGCGCCCTTCGTCGATTTCGATCGCCAGGCCGTTCAGGGTCTTGCCTTGTGCGCGTGCCAGCGCCCGAAACGCCACCCAAAATTCCGGTTCCAGCGACACCGATGTGCGGTGGCCGCGTAAGGTTAGCGAGTGTTTTTCAGGCCGCGTCATTCGTCCTCGAATTTCAGCTGATCAAGCCGCGCTTTGGCCTGATCCGACTGTGCCGTATCCAGCAACCGCTGCGCCTTGGTGCGCCCGTGTTTCACCGCATTCAGATCGGCGCGGGCCTTCTTTTGGGCCCGTTCCTTTTCCTTGCGCACCTGGTTGAGGTTCACGGGCTTCATTTCGGGCCGATCATATCCTCGGGGCGCACGACCGCGTCGAATGTTTCGCCGTCCACGAACCCAAGGGCGATGGCTTCCTCGCGCAGGGTCGTGCCGTTCTTGTGGGCGGTCTTGGCGACCTTGGTGGCGTTGTCATAGCCGATGGTGGGGGCCAGTGCGGTGACAAGCATCAGGCTTTCCTTCATCAGCTTGTCGATGCGGGGTGCGTTGGCTTCGATCCCCATCAGCATCCGTTCGGTGAAACTGTCGGCCACATCGCCAAGCAGTTGCATGGATTGCAACAGGTTATAGGCCATCATCGGGTTATAGACGTTGAGCTCAAAATGCCCCTGCGACCCGGCAAAGCTGATCGCGGCGTCATTGCCAAGGATATGGGCGCAGACCTGCGTCATGGCTTCGGCCTGGGTCGGGTTCACCTTGCCGGGCATGATGGAGGATCCCGGTTCATTTTCCGGCAGGATCAATTCGCCAAGGCCCGAGCGGGGGCCGGACCCCAGCAGCCGGATATCGCTGGCGATTTTATAGGCGGCCATTGCGGTGGTCTTGATCGCGCCGGACATGAAAACCATCGCATCATGGGCGGCCAAGGCTTCGAATTTATTGGGGGCGGTCACGAAGGGCAGGCCGGTAATCTCGGCCATATGCGCGGCCACGGTCGTGTCCCAGCCCTTGGCGGTGTTCAGGCCGGTGCCGACCGCTGTGCCGCCTTGGGCCAATTCATAGATGCCGGGCAGGGCCAGTTCGATACGCGCGATCCCGTTGCGGATTTGCGCGGCGTAGCCGGAAAATTCCTGCCCCAGGGTGAGCGGCGTCGCATCTTGGGTATGGGTGCGGCCGATCTTGATGATCTCGGCAAATTCCTTTGATTTCGCCTCAAGTCCGGCGGCGAATTTTCCCAACCCCGGCAGCAACACATCACGCACCGTCATGGCGGCGGCGATATGCATGGCCGTGGGGAAGGTATCGTTGGAGGATTGGCCCATATTGCAGTGATCGTTGGGGTGAACGGGGTCTTTGGAGCCGATCACGCCGCCCAGCAGTTCGATGGCGCGGTTGGCGATCACTTCGTTGGCGTTCATGTTGGATTGTGTGCCCGACCCTGTCTGCCAGACCACCAGCGGAAAGTGGTCATCCAGCTTGCCGTCGATCACTTCGCCCGCAGCGGCGATGATCGCGTCAGCCAGTTTGCCTTCCAGCTTGCCGGATGCCTTGTTGGCCTGCGCACAGGCTTTCTTGATCACGCCCAGGGCGCGCACGATGGCGACGGGCTGTTTTTCCCAGCCGATCGGGAAATTCATGATGCTGCGCTGGGTCTGTGCGCCCCAATAGCGTGTGCTTTCCACCTCGAGTGGGCCAAAGCTGTCGGTTTCTGTGCGGGTCTTGGTCATGGCGCGGTCCTTTGGTATGCGGTTGTATGCCGTTTAAGCCAGCGCGCGCCACGCTGCAACGGGCGTGTTGCCGCAACCGTTATTTGCGGAAACTGTCAAGGCTGACGACTTCGGCCTCGGGGGCGGCGTGGTCTTTCTCGTCCGCCATCACATCCATCGGCGCTTCGGGGTGACTCTCGTCCTCCTCCTCGTCCTCGCTGTCCTGGGTTTCAAAGCGCAGGCCAAATTCAACGGACGGATCCACAAAGGTCTTGATCGCGTCATAAGGAATATAAAGCGGCTCGGGGTTGTCGCCAAAATTCAGGGTGATGGCAAAGCCGTCGTCGGTGACCGTCAGATTGTCGAACCAATGCTGGATCACCACGGTCATTTCACCGGGATAGCGGTCCGATAGCCAGTCGGCGATTTCCACGTCGGGGTGCATCGTGTCGAAGGTGATGAAAAAGTGGTGATCGCCCGGCAGGCCGTATTTGCCGATGTCGGTCAATACCTGCTGGATCAGCCCACGCATTGCGCGGTGCATGAGGTTTCCGTAGTCGATTGAACGGGTCATGCGCATCATCCCTTGCAGTTGAACACAGCATAAGGGATTCGGAAGCGGATGAAAGGGGCGGTTGGGTAAAATGAACGTCCGCCCGGAATCAAGCCGCAGGCGCCGGGCGAGCGCTGGCCCGTCCGCACGGGCTGGCGCTTTGACACGCGGGGCGCAGAACGGAAATGGCACAGGTGCCAGGCAGCTAGAAAGTGCTCAACACGGACGACAAATGCGCCACCCCACGGGCCAGCGCGCGCCCTAGATTATGCCAATCGCCACCCCCGCCAGTGCCGTCACAACCAGCGTCAGCACCAGTCCGCGTTGCGCCACCAGCATCATTGCGCCCGCCAGCACAACCAGCCCAAGGGCGGCCCAATCAAGGCTGCTCCAGACCGGCCAAAGCAGGTTCAGGCGGCCAAGGCTGCCGGTCTGCGCAAACAGCAGATGCACTGCGAACCAAAGCGACAGATTGGCGATGACGCCGACAATGGCTGCCGTGATCGCAGATAGCGCACCTGCCACCCGTGGCCGCCCCTCGAGCCAGTCAATCAGCGGCGCACCGGCGAATATCCAGATGAAACACGGCACAAAGGTCACCCAGAGCGCCAGCACAGCGGCCTGAACCGCCAGCCACGGCCCGCCGAGACCCAGACCCGACTGAAACGCGACGAACTGCGTCACAAGGATCAGCGGCCCGGGCGTGGTCTCCGCCAGCCCCAACGCGTCCATCATCTGCGCCGTGTCGATCCAGCCGAAATCGACCACCACCACCTGCGTCATATAGGCCAGCACGGCGTAGGCCCCGCCGAATGTGACAACGGCCAAGGTCGAAAAGAAAACCCAGATATCGGTCAGGAATGGCGCCCCTCGGATCAAAAGCAGCGGCGCGGCCCAGATCAGCCCGCCAATCGCGATCACCCGCAGGGATTTGCCCCAGGGCAGGGCGGTGGGCGTGCCCGTGGCACCCGCGCGGCTGGTCAGTGCGCCATAAACCGCCGCCACGCCGATGATCAACGGAAACGGCAGGTTCAGCGCAAACAAGCCAATGAACGCCAGCGCCGCAATCGCCCAATCGGGCGGGCCGCGCAGGGCCTTGCGTGCGATGCGCAAGATCGCCTCGATCACGATCACCACGACCGTGGCCTTGATCCCGACAAAACCCGCCTGCACCAGTGGCAGGTTGCCGTAAGCCGCATAGGCAAAGGCCAGCGCGAAAATCACCAGCGCCCCGGGGATCACGAACAACCCACCCGCCAGCAAACCGCCCGCAATCCCGCGCATCCGCCAGCCGGAATAGGTGGCAAGCTGCATGGCCTCGGGGCCGGGCAGCAACATGCAAAACGACAGGGCGCGCAGGAACTGCGGCTCGGTTAACCACGGGCGGTCTTCGACCAGTTCCTTGTGCATCAGGGCAATCTGCGCGGCGGGTCCACCAAAGGACAGCACACCGATCCTGCCAAAGACGCGCGCCATGTCGCCCCAGCTGATCATGGCGCTGCCGCTGCGGGCCGGGCGCAGCCGTTGCCAGCTTCGGTCGGTGCGCCGGTCATGCGCTGCGGCGCGGAGGGCATATTTTCGTCAGGGGCCGACATGGTGAAGTCTTTCTGAAAGGGTCAGGGCCGACAACTGGCGGGTCAACCCAGCACCCGGCTGACCTCGCGCAGGATCTTGGCACGGATCGCACGGGGGTAGTCGCGGTGGGTCAGGGCGGTGATGACAAACCCGTTGCGGGTAATCACGGCGCGATTGAAAAAGCCGGTAATGGCAAGGCCCATCCCCTCGATGGCGATACCGTTGATGGTGACACCGGCGCGTTCGGCGGCATTGCGCACGGCGCGCACATCACTGCCAGCATTGGCGGTGCCATCACCGGAAATGTCGATCACCCGGCGGGCGCAAGCGGGGGCATCGGCGAACTGGCGCAAGGAAAACTGCACCGCATCGCCAATCGCCGTGTCCGATTGCACAAAGGCGCGCGGCATTGCGCGGGCGCGGGCGGACAGGTTGATCACATCTGCTTCGGCGCGCAGTTGGGACCAGGGGATCGACACCTCCTGACGGCCCACACCCGACCATTGGATCACCATCAGCGCGGCCTGCCCACGGATCAGTTCATCCATGATTTCAGGATCAAGCAGCGCGTCCGCCATGCCATTGGTCTGCAACCGGTATTCGGCTGTATCAATGGAATTGGAGACATCAATCGTCAGGATCAGCGCCGTGTCGCAGGCCTGCGCGGCAGGTGCGATCAGGGCGAACCAGATAAGGGTGACAATCCGCAGCATGGCCCAAGTTGAGGGTATTTGCGGACCAAGTGCAAGCCGGTGGCGGATATTCCGGGGGCGGGCGCAGCGTTGCGACAAATGCCCGCGGCATGGAACTTTTGTGCAATTTGCGTCGAAATTGATATTCGTGAAAGGATTTGCACCCTATAGTGGCCGGGCAAAGATCAAAAACAAGCAGGCATATGTTAGACACTTCAAGCTGCGTGCAGCACGAACCGGTGGCGCGCGCGCCCATCGAATGGGTGAAAACCCTCGCCAAATATCGCGAGCCCAATATGTGGCGCAGCCTGTTTGAACTGGCGGTAACCGCAGGGCCGTTTGTGCTGTTGTGGGGGCTGGCTTGGTGGAGCCTGTCTTACAGCTACTGGCTGGCCCTTGGAATCGCGGTGCTGAACGGTGCCTTCCTGTTGCGCCTTTTCGTGATTCAGCATGACTGCGGGCATGGCTCCTTTTTCAACAACCGGGCACTCAGCGATTGGCTGGGGCGTGCCCTTGGGGTGCTGACGCTGACGCCTTATGACGTGTGGCGGCGCACCCATTCCATTCACCACAGCGCCTCGGGGAACCTGTCGCGGCGCGGAATCGGCGATGTCTATACGATGACTGTGGCGGAATATCAGGCGATGGGCTGGCTGCGCCGGCTGCAATATCGTGCCTACCGCCATCCGATCGTTCTGTTCGGGCTTGCGCCGGGTTATCTGTTCTTGCTGCAAAACCGCCTGCCACTGGGGCTGATGCGGGGTCTGAAATACTGGATCAGCGCGATGGGCACGAATGTCGCGCTGGTGGTCGGCCTGTCGGTGATCGCCTATTTCGGTGGGGCGATGCCGATTTTGCTGGTGTTCCTGCCGACTACGCTGTTGGCGGCTACGGCCGGCATGTGGCTGTTTTATGTGCAGCACCAATTCGAAGATGCCTGCTGGGACACGGACGCCGACTGGCAGGTCCATGCGGCGGCGCTGCATGGCAGTTCGCACTATGTTTTGCCATCGCCACTGCAGTGGCTCAGCGCCAATATCGGCATCCACCACGTCCACCACCTTTACAGCCGTATCCCGTTTTACCGCCTGCCCGAAGTGCTGCACGACCACAGCGAGCTTGCCAGCGGCAACCGCATGACCATCCGGCAAAGCATCGGGTCCGCGCGGCTGAAGCTCTGGGATGAAAAAACCCGGCAGTTACTTTCTTTCGCCCAGGCGCGCGCACAAACCCAACAGGGGCAGCGCAACCGCTGACCGTGCCCCGGTTTCTTCTGTTCAAAAAAAACTCCCGCCGGAGGCGCATCTGTCAACACTGCGCCAATCCCAACGGAAATGCGCCAGCCTCCAGCCGCATCCGGCGCACATCGGCCTGTCAAAGATACCAGCACCAAGGGCGGCTGCGCGACGTGGAATCGCAACACAGGGCGCAACCCCAGCCCGGCCCGCAGGCGCGGCGGTCAGATCATGGCGGATGAAAGTGCAGGCTTCCACGGGATTGCCCGCAATCACGTTCCCCTGACAGAACACTTGGCGCAGCCAAATGTGGAGTCAGCGGCCCGCAGGCGCGGCGGTCAGATCATGGCGGATGAAAGTGCAGGCTTCTGTTGCCAGGTGCCTGCGAACCCCGCCTTACGCTGCTAGGCGCAAGGGCTTAATTTTCGACGTTTCGCACAGCTTACGCTGCGAGAGCCATCGGAGCTTTGTTGTCATTTGCAACTAGCTTTGATGTACCGATAACGGTGGTAACTCACCGAAACAAAGCAAACACCTTTAGACGTTTGTCGATCCTATTTCGCCCCCAAAGTCCCCAAATGAGAGATGATGGTGGAGGCGCAGGGTACCGCCCCCTGGTCCAATCCGGTTATTACGTGCGCGTTTATGTTCATAGTCCCGAGGGACAGACCTAAAGTAGGCGAGCGCAGGCGCAATTTCAATGGGTTTCGCACGGCCCTACCGCATTTGGGGTAAGATCGCGTCCGCCCCGCGCCCTAGGATGAGGCAGGGCATTTTGCCAAAACCTATGATCGGAGTCGGCGATGTTGAATCCCAAATCCCTTGTTGTTGCCTTGTGTATCATGGCTTTGGGTGCCCCGGCGGCCCTGGCCCAGAGTGTCACCGGCGATGAGATTGCCAATGCAGGTGCCTGTCCGGTATCGGCCGATGGCACGCAACGGCTGGTTTGCGCATGTGCCGCGGGTGGCGCGGCGGGGTCGGTCTGGGGCAGCGGGCCATATACGGGCGACAGCAACACCTGCACGGCGGCGCGCCATGCGGGGGTGATCGATGTGCAGGGCGGTGTGATCGTGGTGACACCGGCGGGGCGCAACGCGGATTATCCCAGCTCGTCGGCAAACGGTGTCACCACCCAGGGCTGGGGCTCGTGGGATCGCAGTTTCAACGTCGCACGGGCGCAGGTCGCCGCAGCCGCGACACCCGAAACGACCGCGGCCACCGATGCCCTGCCGACATTTTCGCAGGTGGAAATGGCTAATGCCCCGGTGTGCACCAGCCTTGCAACGGATGCGCCCGATGTGGGCCTGTGCCGTTGCCCGGCGATGCCTGCCGTCAAATCCGTCTGGGGCAGCGGGCCTTATACGGGCGACAGCGATATCTGCACCGCAGCGCTTCACGCAGGCGCGGTCGATCAGGCAGGCGGTGCCGTTCTGGTGATCAAACGCGACGGGCAAGTTGCCTATGAGGGCGGCTCGGCCAACGGGGTGACGACGCGCAACTGGGGCAGCTATGGGCGTAGCTTTGATGTGGTCATGGCCAGCAGCCCGGCCACGCTTGCCGCCTGTTCGGTGTTGCCGGGCGATGCCGATACATTGGCCTGCACATGCCCCGCCGATGATGGCACCCGTCGTCCGGTCTATGGCAGCGGCCCCTACACGGCCGACAGTGATATCTGCTCGGCTGCACGGCACGCAGGTGCCCTGGCGCGCGAAGGCGGCACGGTGAATGTGATCCGCATTGGCGGGCTTGAAAGCTATCGCGCCACAAGCACCAACACGGTCGAAACCCGCGCCTGGGGCAGCTATAGTTCGTCGATCATATTTGATCGCAATCAGGAGTGATCATATTTGATCGCAATCAGGAGTGATCATATTTGATCGCAATCAGGAGTGATCATATTTGATCGCGCTCAGTCGCGCTACAGATTGGCGGCGATCAGCCAGGCAGCCATCGCTGCCTCGATGCCCAGATAAAGCAGCGCCTTGTTGCGCGGTGGATTGTCAAGGATCAGCGAGGTCGCGCGCCCCAGGCTTGCCCCCGCATAGGCGACACCCATCATCAGATAGGCTGCGGGCGTGGCGATGATCAGGCTGCCTACCCCAAGCGCGACAAACAAACACCCGACCGAGGCGCGCACTTCGCTGATGCCCATTTCGCTGTCGCCCTGATGCAGGTCCAGCACTGCCATGGTGTAGCGCGGGGCCAGCCAGCCGAACGCGCCGAACACGATCGAGGCGAGGGCAAGAAGGATATTGATAATGTCCATTGTTGTGGTCCTTTGATTGCCGTTCAAGATGGGGCTGGGACGGGTAGGGTCAAGGCGCGCGACTGTCAGGCGATGCCGTCAGGGACGATCCAGTTGGTTGCCATAAGTGCCAAAGCTGCAAGGTTGGATCACCACATTACGGACCAGCGATTGACCGTTTCCGGGGATCTCTCCTGGACCGGGTCTTGGGCGACGTTCCGATCAGCGCGCGGCGCGCCGCGCCATGACTTCCTCGGCCAGTTCCATCGTGTAGCGGGCCAGGGCGGCAAGGTGGTCATCGCAGGCCCTGCCATCGCGCGCCTCCAGGGCATCGGCAATGGCATGGTGCAGCGCGACGATCCGTTCGCGGTCGCGCGCCGTAAAGGTGATCATGTTCATCAGCGGCTGCATGGCCTCGACGGCACCGGCCAGTTGGTAGGACAGCACCGGATTGCCCGCGCCATCGACCAGCGCGCGGTGGAACGCCACATCCGAGGCACAAAATGCCTCGTCGGTGAGGCCCGGCTGGGACTGGCGGAAACATTCGGCGCGCATGGTCGCGAGTTGATCGGCTGTGCGGCGCTGCGCCGACAGGGGTGCGCAGGCGCGCTCCAGCGCGTAGCGGGCCTCGCAGGCCGTGGCGAAGCCAACGTCGTTCATGCTAAGCAGTAACGTCGAGGTGGTGATTTGCTGCGCATAGGCATCCTCGAACCGCAAGCGATTGACAAAGGCACCGCCCGTCGCCCCGCGCTGGGTGCGGATCAGGCTTTGCGCGGCCAGTCGCTTCAGCGCCTCGCGCACCGTCGGGCGGGACACGGTAAATTGTTCGGCCAGTTCTGCCTCGCTGGGGAGGCGTTCATCCACTGGCATCGCGCCCGAAATAATGGCGTCGCGGATCGCCTTGGCGATCTGCGCCGAGAGGTCGGCGGGGTTGTTGGGATCAATTTTCATTTGTCAGACATTTAAAAGTCTGACATTTAAAACGCAAGAGCTGAGTCGGGGAGGACAGATGCTTGCACGCTTGATCAGAACGATGGCGACGCCCCAGTGGTTGGCGCTGTTCGGGCTTGTTCTGGCGGGCTGGGCCGCGCTTTACGTGATGGCAATCCCCGCCGAGATGCGCAGCCTGTCACGGATTTATGGCAGTGATTTCTGGGCGGGCCTGTGCCGCGTCACGCCCGACAGCGCAGGCGCGCTGAAACTCTGGGGGATGTGGGCGCTGATGTCGGCGGCGATGATGTTGCCCACGGCGCTGCCCGCTTTCGCCACCTTTGACGACCTGCCGACATCGCAGCGCGATTTTGCGGCGCTTGTCGGCGGATACCTCGCGATCTGGTTGGGCTTTTCGGCCGTGGCCGCGCTGGCGCAAATGGCATTGTGGCAATTCGGGCTGGTCGATCAGACCGGTCTCAGCCTCAGCCGCATCCTGTCAGCCGCGCTGTTGATCGGGGCCGGTGCCTATCAGTTCACCGCCCTCAAGAATGCCTGCGTCAGCAAATGCCGCGCGCCACTGCCGTTCTTCATGGATCATTGGAATGAAGGACCGTGGCGGATGGGTCTGCGCCTTGGTGCCGTCTGTCTGGGCTGTTGCTGGGCGCTGATGGTGCTGGCCTTTGTCGGCGGCGTGATGAGCCTTGCATTCATGGGGCTGGCGACGCTGCTGATGGTGCTGGAAAAACTACCGCAATTGGGGGATCGCCTGACGCGGCCCCTTGGATTTGGTCTGATCGGCGCAGGCGCGCTGGTGCTGGCCGGCCTTTAACCCTGAGGAGAAAGATCATGGACGGCGATACACATCCCCTACGGCGCAAGATCAGCGCAACAGACTGGGCCATCAAGGGCGAGCTGTTCCTGAATTGCAACTGCACCCTGTTCTGCCCCTGTGTTGTCAGCCTTGGCGCGCACCCGCCAACCGAGGGCTACTGCCAGGCATGGATGGCCGTGGCCATCGACGAGGGTCATTTCGAGGGCGAAGACCTGTCGGGTCTGAATGTGGGCATTCTGGCGGACATTCCGGGCCGGATGGCCGAAGGTAACTGGAAAGTTGCGCTGTATGTGGATGAACGCGCCAGCGATACAGCCTACGAAGGCTTGGGCCGCATCTTTAGCGGCACGGCGGGCGGCACCACGGGGCTGTTCACGATGCTGGTCAGTGAAATCATCGGCATGGAGCGCGAAAAGGTCGATATCATGCGCGAAGGCACCAAGCGGGGCCTTTACATCGGTCGCAAGATTCACGGCGAGATCGAGATGATCACCGGCACCGACCCCGACAAACCCGTCACCATGACCAATACCCAATACTGGATGGGGCCAGATGTGATTGCCGCCAAGGGCCTGAAATCCAAGGTGCGCGATTATGGTCGCGTCTGGGATCTGTCCGGCAAATCGGGCGAGATCTGCGCGATTGACTGGAAAGGTGTCGCCAAGTGATCGACGCCGGTTACTGTAGGGTCATGGCGCGCTATAATGCCTGGCAAAACAAAGGGCTGCGCGCCATTGTTGATGCAATGGATGAAGATGCGCTGCGGCACGACCGCGGTGCATTCTTTGGCTCGATCTTTGGCACGTTGAACCATCTGCTTTGGGGTGATCTGGTCTGGATGGCGCGGTTCGCAGGCGGTGATGCCCCACCCCAGGCCATCGCCGACAGCCCGGATATGACCGCAACACCGGTTGAATGGTCCACACACCGGTTTCGCACGGACGGGCGGATTTCGCTTTGGGCGGACAAGCTGGCATCGGTCGATCTGGTTGGTGACCTGACATGGTATTCCGAAGCGGCCAAACGCGAGGTCACCCAACCCATGCAAACCTGCATCGTGCATTTCTTTAACCACCAGACCCATCACCGCGGGCAAGTCCACGCGATGTTGACAGCCGCAGGGGCCAAACCCGGCCCGACCGATCTGCCCTTTATGCCCGAGGAATTCTGATGGCCCTGATTTCACCCTCGCGCCGGTTGCGGCGCACCCCGTTTTCCCAAGGCGTCGAGGCGGCGGGCGTCAAGGGCTACACGTCCTACAACCACATGCTGCTGCCAACTGTGTTTCGCACGGTTCAGGAGGATTATCGCCACCTGAAAGAGGCGGTGCAGGTCTGGGATGTGTCCTGCGAACGGCAAGTCGAAGTGCGCGGCCCCGATGCGGGGCGCCTGATGCAGATGCTGACGCCGCGTGATCTGCGCAAGATGCAGGAAGGCATGTGTTACTATGTGCCGATGGTGGATGAGACCGGCGGCATGCTGAACGATCCGGTGGCCGTGAAGCTGGCCGAAGACCGCTATTGGATATCCATTGCCGACAGTGATTTATTGTTTTGGGTCAAGGGATTGGTCTATGGTTTTCGGCTTGATGTGCTGGTGGGCGAACCCGATGTGTCGCCGCTGGCCATTCAGGGGCCGAAAGCCGATGATCTGGCCGCAGGGGTCTTTGGAGACGCGGTGCGCGACATCCGGTTTTTCCGCTTTGGCCGCTTTGATTTTCAGGGGCGCGAGATGGTGATTGCGCGCTCGGGCTATTCGCGCCAGGGCGGGTTCGAGATTTACGTCGAGGGAGGCGACATCGGCATGCCCCTGTGGAATGCGCTGATGGAAGCTGGGCGTGATCTGGACGTGCATGCGGGCTGTCCCAACCTGATTGAACGCATCGAGGGCGGCTTGCTGTCCTATGGCAACGACATGACCCGCGACAACACCCCGCATGAGGCCGGATTGGGGCGGTTTTGTTCGACCCAGACGGCGATTGGCTGCGTGGGCCGCGATGCATTGCTGCGCGTGGCCAGCGAGGGGCCGGTCAAACAGGTCCGCGCGCTGCGGATCGAGGGCGATATCCCGCCCTGCGATCGGGTCTGGCCCCTGATGGACGGGCAGTATCAGGTCGGGGCGATAACGTCGGCGGCGTGGTCGCCCGATTTTGAAACCAATGTCGCGATCGGCATGGTGCGGATGACCCACTGGAACGCCGCCACCGATCTTGATGTTGTGACCCAGAACGGCGTGTTTCCGGCGGTGGTGCAGGAAACATTCTGGATTTAGCGCCCACTGATCCGTCGGAGCCTCCGGCGGGAGTTGTATGGGCCAAGATGAATAAAGGAGTCTTTGAGATGTTCAACGCTTTGGTGGTTGAAAAGAATGACGAGGGCAAGACAAGCGCGTCGGTCCAGGAGATCGGCATTGATCGCCTGCCCGAAGGGGATGTGACCGTCGCGGTGGACTATTCGACTGTCAATTACAAGGACGGGTTGTGCATTGGACCGGGTGGCGGGTTGGTGCGCAATTATCCTCACGTGCCGGGCATTGATTTTGCTGGCACCGTCGAGGCCTCGGACGATCCGCGCTACAAGCCCGGCGACAAGGTTGTTCTGACCGGTTGGCGCGTGGGCGAGGCCTATTGGGGCGGCTATGCCCAAAAGGCCCGCGTCAAGGCCGACTGGCTGGTGCCGCTGCCCGAGGGGCTTGATACCCGTCAGGCGATGGCCGTGGGCACCGCCGGTTTCACCGCGATGCTGGCGGTGATGGCGCTGGAGGATCACGGGATCAAGGACGGGCCGGTGCTGGTCACCGGGGCTGCGGGCGGTGTTGGGTCGGTTGCTACGGCGATTCTCGCCAATCTTGGCCATGAGGTCGCGGGCGTGACGGGGCGTCCCGAAACCACCGATTACCTGACCAGCCTCGGGGCAACGCGGATCGTGGCGCGCGACGAGATCAACGAGACCGTCAAACGCCCGCTTGAGGCGGAGACCTGGGGCGGGTGCATTGATGCGGTGGGCGGCGCGATGCTGGCCCGCGTGTTGGGGCAGATGCAATATGGCGCATCCGTGGCCGCGGTCGGCCTGGCTGGCGGCGCGGATCTGCCTGCCACGGTCATTCCGTTCCTGTTGCGCGGCGTCAACTTGCTGGGAATTGACAGTGTCATGCAGCCCTATGACAACCGCGTGCGCGCCTGGCAGCGCATCGCGCGCGATCTGCCGATGGACAAGCTCGATTCCATGATCCAGCCCGCCAGTTTGTCGGATTTGCCGCAACTGGGCCGTGATATCCTGAAGGGTCAGGTCAAGGGCCGCGTCGTTGTCGATGTAAACGTCTGAGCGCGATTTGCGCCCCAGATCTGTTGTGAAGTGCGGCAAAAGTGCCTTTGCGGGGTGTTTTTTGCGCAAATCACCTGTTAGCGTTCCCCCATCCGGGGGGCGTTGGACACCGTGTTCCCCGAAATGAACAGGCGAAAAGGGGCAGCGCCCCAAGGCGCACCTCTGTCATCGTCAGAACAGGAGGGATGTATGTTCAAGCGTATCATGATGCCTGTGGATCTGGCCCATGTGGAGAGCCTGGGGCAGGCGGTGACCGTCGCCGCCGATCTTGCCGGCCACTACGGTGCAGAGCTTGTGTTTGTTGGTGTGACTGCGACCGCGCCCAGCCGCGCGGCCCATTCACCCGAGGAATATCGCGACAAACTTGCGGCCTTTGCCGCCCAAAAGGCCAGCCGCCACGCGATCACCACACGTGCGCAAACGATCATCAGCCACGATCCGGCTGTCGAGCTGGACGATGTCTTGATCAAGGCGGTGGGCGATGTCGGCGCTGATCTGGTCGTCATGGCAACCCATGTGCCCAATATGGCCGATATGATCTTGCCGGCACATGGTGGCGCCCTGGCGCGTCACACGGATGTTTCCGTCTTTCTTGTGCGCCACGCCTAGGCGCGCAGGACCACGAAAAACAAAACAACAGGGGGCTGTCAAATGGCCGATGAAACAACAAACCAGGGGATACCTGAGCCCGAAGGACACTCTGAAGTGATCGCGACCGATTATGAGATCGGTCAGGACAATATCGAGGCCCAGATCGGGCCGCTCAAGTTTGATATCCACAATCCGGTCTTCGTCATTTCCGCGGCGATGATTGTGTTGTTTGTCGCAATCGCGCTGATCTGGCCCGAAGGGTCCAAGGAAACCTTTTTGGCGATGCGCGACTATGTGAAATCCACCTTTGACTGGTTTTTTCTGCTTTCGGCGAATTTCTTTGTGATTTTTGCGCTGTTCCTGATTGTGAGCCCCTGGGGCAAGATCCGGCTTGGCGGCAGCGAGGCCACGCCCGATTACAGCTATCCTGCATGGTTCGCGATGCTGTTTGCGGCCGGTATGGGTATCGGGCTGATGTTCTTTGGCGTGCTTGAGCCGGTCTATTACTTTGGCACGCCCTGGGGCGATCAGCCGCTGGGGGGCGCGTTGGGGATCGTTGACGGTGTCGTTGCCGATCCTGCCGCGCTCAAGGCCGCGCGGCAGATGGCGATGGCCGCGACAATCTATCACTGGGGTCTGCACCCCTGGGCGATCTATGCAATCGTTGGTCTGGCGCTGGCGCTGTTCAGCTATAACAAGGGTCTGCCGCTAACGCTGCGCTCGGCGTTTTATCCGCTGCTGGGCGAACGTGTCTGGGGCGCCTGGGGCAATGCGATTGATACGATCGCCGCCTTTGCCACACTGTTCGGCCTTGCCACATCGTTGGGGTTTGGTGCGACACAGGTGGCGTCGGGCCTGACGGAAGTGTTTGGGTCAGGCGATGCTACCGCAGGCACCCGCAACTTCATGGGGTTCCTTTGGGGCAATGCGGACGGGTCCAGCGACAGTTCCGTCCTGCTGGTTTTGATCATCACCTTTATCACCGCGATCGCGCTTGTTTCGGTCATTCGTGGCCTTGATGGCGGGGTCAAGGTGCTGTCGGAGATCAACATGGGGCTTGCGGGTCTGTTGCTGGCGTTTGTCTTTTTCGCCGGTCCGACCCTTGCGATCCTTGGTGATTTCATTGGCGGGCTGGTGGGCTACGCCAAGAACATCGCGCCGCTGTCCAATCCGTTCGGGCGCGACGACACCGGCTTTCTGCACGGTTGGACCACGTTCTATTGGGCGTGGTGGATCAGCTGGTCGCCTTTTGTCGGTATGTTCATCGCCCGCGTCAGCCGGGGCCGCACGGTGCGCGAGTTCGTGATCAGCGTCTTGCTGATCCCCTCGCTGGTCTGTGTGTTCTGGATGGCGACATTCGGCGGCACGGCGATCAGTCAGGTGGTTGCGGGCGCCAGCGAAAGCGGCGTGTTCCAGAATGTGATCGCGGCCTACAAGCCGGAAATCTCGCTCTTTGCGATGCTGGGTGAATTGCCGCTTGCGTCAATCACCTCGGTGCTTGCGGTGGTGCTGGTCATCATCTTTTTCGTGACCTCGTCCGATTCCGGTTCGCTGGTGATCGACACGATCACGGCTGGCGGCAAGGTGGACGCGCCTGTGTCACAGCGGATATTCTGGTGCATCTTCGAAGGGGCAGTGGCCGGTGTGCTGCTGCTGGGCGCAGCAGGCACGGCGGGGCTGGATTCGCTGCAGGCGATGGTCATCTCCTCGGGGCTGTTCTTTACCGCAGTGCTCTTGGTCATGTGCTTTTCGATCATGCGCGGGCTGATGTCCGAGCCGCGCTGATCCGGCAGCTATCGGTTGCTTCAGGGCCGTCCGTTGAGGGACGGCCCTATCGTGTTTTGCGCACTTCGGCGCGCATGCGCCAAGCCCGACCTCCCCCAAGGGAGGGCTTACAGCATCGGCTGATCTGCGTGATACATCAGGCAGGCTACGAAACATCTGCCACGCTGGGTTGCAGGGCCTCCCGCGGTCGGGCTTGGCGCATGCGCTCCTTCGGTAAGAGCAGCATGGGACGGTGTCTTTTGTGTATTGCCAAGTCGCGCGACACGCGCCGTGCATCGACAGACCGCGGGAAGGCGATCCAACCTGTCGGCATTGCACTTTATGGTGGCCAAGCACATCCTTTCCTCGAGCGTGGCACCCGGATCAGCCAAATCGCCAGCCCGGCGGGGCGGCCTGTCGATGCACGGCGGCTACGCCTTGACACCGTGCGCGGAGGAGTCCTGCTTGACCTCGGTTGCAAACTCGCGAAACACTGCGCTCATGAATTTGGATATTACATGGGTGCGGGCCCAGTTTCCCGCTTTCGCCGAGGCCCCGCTTCAGGGACAGGCCTTTTTCGAAAATGCTGGCGGATCATATGCTTGCGCACCCGTTATTGACCGGCTGACGCGGTTTTATCGCCAGCGCAAGGTGCAGCCCTATGCGCCCTATGCGGCGTCAACCCTGGCCGGGCAGGAAATGGACGAAGCCCGTGCGCGATTGGCTGCGATGCTGGGTGTCGCAACGCATGAGGTTTCGTTCGGTCCCTCGACCACGCAAAATACCTATGTGCTGGCCAATGCCGTGCGCCGCTGGTTGAAACCCGGCGAGGCGGTGGTGGTCACCAATCAGGATCACGAGGCAAATTCCGGCCCCTGGCGCAGGTTGGCCAACGAAGGGATCGAAGTGCGCGAATGGCGCATCGACCCCGAAACCGGCCATCTGGACCCGGAAAAACTGTCTGACCTGCTGGATGAAAAGGTGCGGCTGGTCTGCTTTCCCCATTGTTCAAACGTGGTGGGCGAAATCAACGATGTTGCGGCGATCACTGCGCTGGCCCATGCGGCTGGCGCGTTTACGGTGGTGGATGGCGTCAGCTATGCGCCGCACGGCTTTGCTGATGTGGGCGCGCTGGGGTGTGATGTCTATCTGTTCAGCGCCTACAAAACCTACGGTCCCCATCAGGGCATTATGGTGATCCGCGAAGGGTTTGGCATGGACCTGCCCAATCAGGGGCACCATTTCAACGGTGACAGCCTTTTTCTGCGGTTCACCCCCGCAGGACCGGATCACGCCCAGGTTGCCGCCTGTGCGGGCATGGCCGATTACATGGATGCGCTGTCGGCCCAACATGGGGGCGGGCAGGGGGCCCAGGCGGCCCGCCTGTCCCACGACCTGATGCGCGCCCATGAAATCGCGCTGATGGCCCCGCTGCTGGAGTATCTGGCGTCGAAAAATGCGGTGCGGCTGCTGGGACCGCGTGCACCGGAAAACCGTGCCCCGACCATCGCGCTGGAACTGGCCGAACCGGGCGAGGGCGTGGCGGCGCGGCTGGCACAACACGGGATCATGACCGGCGGCGGCGATTTTTACGCGGGGCGCGCGCTGGCGGGCATGGGTGTGGACCCCGACAAAGGCGTGCTGCGCCTGTCGTTCACCCATTACACATCGCCAGCCGAGGTGGACAAACTGATGACCGCGCTAGATCAGGAGCTATAGCAGCAAGAAACAGGCGCACCGTGACTGACACTTCCCCGATTATCTTGTGGTTTCGCCGCGACTTGCGGCTGGCCGATCATCCCGCGCTGACGGCGGCGGCCTCTACGGGGCGCCCGATCATCCCGCTGTTCATTCATGATGAGGTCGTGGAAACCCAAGGTGCCGCGCCGCGTTACCGTTTGGGCTTGTCCGTCGCCAGCCTTGCAACATCGCTGCATCGCCACAACAGCCGCCTGATCCTGCGCCGTGGGCGCGCACTGGACGTCTTGCGCGAAGTGATCGCACAGACGGGGGCAGGGGCGGTTTACTGGTCGCGCCTTTATGATCCCGACGCCAAGGCGCGCGACACCACCGTCAAGGCGGCGCTGAAAGACGACGGGATTGCGGCGCGCAGTTTCAATGGCCACCTGTTGTTTGAACCCTGGACCGTGGAAACCAAGACCGGCGGATTCTACAAGGTCTACACGCCGTTGTGGAAAGCCGTGCGCGACCGCGATGTTGATGCCTGCCTGCCCGAACCCACGCTGCCCCTTCCAGATGTCTGGCCCGCGTCCGAAGATTTGGCCGATTGGCAGATGGGGGCAGACATGCAGCGCGGGGCCGATGTGCTGGCCCGGCATGTCTGCGTGGGCGAGGGGGCGGCGCGCGACCGGCTGGGGCTGTTCATCGCCGAACGGGTCGCCAATTACAAAACCCTGCGCGATTTTCCTGCGGCCGAGGCCACCTCGGGTTTGTCGGAAAACCTGACCTATGGTGAAATTGCGCCGCGTGCCCTGTGGCACGCCGGATGGCGCGCGGTGCACGATGGAAAGGCAGGCGCGGAACATTTCCTCAAAGAGGTCGTCTGGCGTGAATTTGCCTATCACCTGGTGCATCACACGCCCCGGATCATGGAGCGGAACTGGCGTGAAGAGTGGGACGCATTTCCTTGGAATAAAACGGAAAATGAACATGTTGTGGCGTGGAAACAGGGGCGCACCGGCATCCCCTTCGTCGATGCAGCCATGCGCGAGATGTATGTGACCGGCACCATGCACAACCGCGCGCGCATGATCGTCGGGTCATATTTGACGAAACACTTGATGACCCACTGGCGGATCGGGCAGGCGTGGTTTGACGACTGCCTGATCGACTGGGATCCGGCCGCCAATGCGATGGGGTGGCAATGGGTTGCGGGCAGCGGGCCGGACGCCGCCCCCTATTTTCGCGTCTTCAACCCCGACACCCAGCTGGATAAATTCGACGCCGACCGCACCTATACCCGCGCCTGGATTGCCGAAGGACATGGGCGCCCGTCCGCCACCGCGCTGTCGTATTTCGATGCCATTCCGCGCGCCTGGAACCTGCGCCCCGATGCACCTTATCCGCCCCCCGTGGTGGCCCTTGATGTGGGGCGCAAACGCGCGCTTGACGCCTATCAAAGCCGTGGTGATGGCTGATTGCCCTTGGGTCACCCTGTGCCGATCGGGAAAAAATGAAACCCTTTCCGTGACTTCCACGTATCTTGTATTAAGATAAACACGCGCACCCTGGGGGCTGCGCGCCACACACTTGGGGGGTTGGGATGATCCTGACAACGACACAAGGGCAGGACAACCTGCCGCGCTATTTTGCATCCGTGTTTGACGTGGTCCGCCGGATTCCACGTGGGCGCGTCGATATGATCCTGCCCGACGGGCGGCATTTTCGCGCCGAAGGGCGCGATGCGGGCCATGTCGCCGAATTGCATGTCCATAACGCCGATCTGTTCGCCCGCCTGATCCGCGAGGGCGATCTGGGCTTTTGCGAGGCCTATATGGACGGTTGGTGGTCAACGCCCGATTTGCAGGCCTTCATGGACCTTGTGCATGATGACGCCGAAGAAATGTATGACGGCTTTCCAGGCCAGCGGTTCGTGCGCGCCTATGAACAGCTGCGCTTCTGGCTGCAGTCCAATTCCAAGCGTCAGGCCCGTAAAAACATCAGCTATCACTATGATCTGGGCAATGAATTCTACGGGCTGTGGCTTGATGACACCATGACCTATTCGTCGGCCAAGTTCGAGAGCGGACAAGAGCCGCTGGAAACGGCGCAGGAACAGAAATACGCCTCAATGATTGATCAGATGGGCGCGCAGGCGGGTGATCATGTGCTGGAAATCGGCTGCGGCTGGGGCGGGTTCGCGCAATACGCCGCACGCGAGCGCGGGATCAAGGTCACGGGGCTGACCATCAGCCAAGAGCAGTTTAACTATGCAACGGATCGCATTGAAAAAGCTGGGCTTTCCGATATGGTGACCTTCAAGTTGCAGGACTACCGCGACGAAACCGGCACCTATGATGGCGTTGCCTCGATCGAGATGTTCGAGGCCGTGGGCGAAAAATACTGGCCGGTCTACTTTGACACCCTGCGCGACCGCCTGAAACCGGGGCGCAACGCCACACTGCAAATCATCACGGTGCATGATGCCCGCTGGGAGGTCTACAAACGCGGCGTGGACTTCATCCAGAAATACATTTTTCCGGGCGGGATGCTGCCCAGCCCCACGGTGCTGCGCCAACAGGTTGAAAAGGCGGGGCTGCGCGTGGCCCACTCGATTGAATTTGGCGAAAGCTACAGCCAGACCCTGCGCCGCTGGCACGATGATTTCAACGCCAAATGGGATCAGGTGGCCGCGCTTGGATTCGATGATCGGTTCCGCCGGATGTGGAACTTTTACCTCACCTCTTGCGCGGGGACGTTTCATAGCGGAAACTGTGACGTAACACAGATCACGGTGACACGGCCCGCTTGAAGGTCGGCACCGCCGGGACAAGGAGCAGTGTCATGCCTACCTTTGGACGATTGACGGCGGCCATCCTGTTTGCGCCGCTTTGCTGGTATGTGTCGCTTCTGGCGATACCGCTGTTTCCCGAAGGGCGCGTTCCGCCCATGTGGGCGGAAATCAACGCCGTGATTGGCCTGCTGATGGGGTGGATCATCGCCGGAAAACGCGCGGGTGACGGGACAAGCGCGGCCATCGGCTATGGCCTGACCACCTTTGCGGCAATCATTTTCTGGTCGCTGTTCGCCCATTCCTTCATCGAAATGATCGACCGGTCCCTGAACAAGCGCTACGATGGCCCCTCAGAGGCGGTGATCAGCATCATGGAACTGGCCGCCGAACTGGGAGGCTGGCTGGCGACGCCGCTGGTCCTTGGCACCTTCGTCGTCGGGTCGTTGATTGCCGCCCTGATCACCGAATATATCGGCAGCAGGTATTCCTGAACATGAACCCGCAAAAGGGGCTGGTGATCTTCGGCACGCTGCGCGACCCGGCGTTGATGACGCTGGTGTTGGGGCGCGATCTGGACCCTTACGAATCCGAATGGGCGGTGCTGACGGGCCATAGCGTGCGGTGGGCCAAGGGGCAGAATTTCCCGCTGCTGGTGACCGATAAAGCCGGGGCGGCCCAGGGTTTGCGCTTTACAAGGCTCAGCGCGCAGGACTACGCCCGCCTTGATTATTACGAGGGGTTGTTCGGGTATCGACGCCGCGACGTCGGCGTGATGGACGCCAGCGGCACATGGCACACGGCCGAAGTCTATTGGCCCATCGCCGCGCAGTGGGAACCTGGCGTGCTCTGGGACTATGACACATGGCACAGCGAATTTGGCGCGCAGAACCTGATCGCCGCCGCCGACAAGATGGCAGGGTTTGACGCCGCCCCCGAAACGGTGCGCCACATCGCCCAACGCCGCGTCTATGAAAACTTCTTTGCCGTTGACGAATACGATCTGCAATTTCGTAAATTCGCCGGCGGCTTTAGCCCAACCGTGGAGCGCGCCGTGTTCGTCGGTGGGCAAAGCGCGATTGTGCTGCCCTATGACCCCGTGCGCGACCGCGTGCTGGTGGTCGAACAGTTCCGCGCGGGCGCTTACGGGGCGGGGGATGATGCCCCTTGGACGATTGAACCCATCGCAGGCCGGATTGATCGTGGTGAAAGCCCTCAAACCGCCGCCCGCCGCGAGGCCCGCGAAGAAGCGGGTCTGACCCTGCGCGATTTGCTGCCCGTGGCTGCATCCTACCCCAGCCCCGGCACCACAACCGAATTTTTCCATGTGTTCGTCGGCCTTTGCGATCTGCCGGATGGAATCGCCGGTTTGGGCGGCGCAGTGGCCGAAGACGAAGATATCCGCAGCCACCTGTTGCCGTGGGCAGAGTTTGACGCGCGTTTGATGGCGGGCGGGTTTCGGCTGTTGCCGCTGATCGCCGCGGGCCATTGGCTTGCACGAAACCGCGAGGGAGTGCGCGCATCCGCTTGAGTTCGCACCTGCGCGCCCCTAGACAGGTAGGCAAGCAAGAAAGGCCAAACTGATGCAGATTAAATCCGACCTCGCCGAAACTGTCGGCAATACGCCCCTGATCAAGCTGCGCGCCGCAAGCGAGGCGACAGGCTGCACCATTTTGGGCAAGGCCGAATTCATGAACCCCGGTCAGTCGGTCAAGGACCGCGCGGCGCTGTTCATCATCCGCGACGCGATTGCCAAGGGGCAGTTGAAACCCGGCGGCACGATCGTCGAAGGGACGGCGGGCAATACCGGTATCGGTCTGGCGCTGGTGGGTGCCTCGATGGGCTTCAAGACGGTAATTGTCATCCCTGAGACACAATCGCAGGAAAAGAAGGACATGCTGCGCCTGGCCGGCGCCGAACTGGTGCAGGTGCCTGCCGCACCCTATCGCAATCCCAACAACTATGTCCGCTATTCGGGGCGGCTGGCTGAAAAGCTGGCGCGCGACAGCAATCAGGGTGTGATCTGGGCCAATCAGTTTGACAATGTCGCCAACCGTCAGGCCCATCTCGAAACCACGGGGCCGGAAATCTGGAACCAGACAGACGGCAAGGTTGATGGTTTCGTCTGCGCTGTCGGTTCGGGCGGCACACTGGCCGGTGTCGGTATGGCACTGCAACCCAAGGGCGTGAAAATGGCGCTGGCCGATCCCGATGGCGCAACGCTGCACAGCTTTTATACCACGGGCGAACATAAATCCGACGGCGGCTCGATCACCGAAGGGATCGGGCAGGGGCGCATCACCGCCAACCTTGAAGGGTTCACACCCGATATGTCCTACAACATCCCCGACAGCGAAGCCTTGCCGATCGTGTTCGACCTGTTGGAACACGAAGGGCTGTGTCTGGGCGGATCGTCTGGGATCAACGTCGCCGGGGCGATCCGCATGGCGCGTGAAATGGGGCCGGGCCATACGATTGTGACGGTGCTGTGCGATTACGGCACGCGCTATCAATCCAAATTGTGGAACCCCGAATTTCTGCGCGACAAAGGTCTGCCCGTTCCCGGCTGGCTCAGTGCCGCGCCACAGTCCATCCCCGGCGTGTTCGAGGACGTATGACGCCGATCGCCCGCTTTATCCGTATCGCGGCGCTGTGGCTGCTGCTTGGCCTGCCCTTGCAGGTCAGCGCGCAGGACACGACCATCGAAACGCCCGCCGATACGACCGTCACGACACCAAATACCGTGGCAGAGCGCGGCAAGGTCGCGGGCATTGACTATGGCGCGTGGGACAGTGTCGCCACCCGCGCCGAGGCCGCTGTGGAGGCCGGGCGTGCATCAAGCTTCGCGCTTGAACAATTGCGCGCCGAACTGGTCGACTGGCGTGATACCTTTCTTACGGGCCAATCGGTCAACAGCGCGCGGATCGAAACCGTGTCGGCGCAGATCAGCGCCCTTGGCCCGACCACCAACGATGCGGGCGACCCGATTGAGGACTCGCCTGCCATCGCCGCGCGTCGCGCGGTTCTCAATGACCAGTTGGACCGCTTGCAGGCACCTGTGATCCTCGCCGAGGAAGCGCATACCCAAGCCAACGGGCTGATCAGTGAAATTGACACGCTGATCCGCGATCGTCAGGCCGAAGCGCTTTATGCGCGCGATGATTCGCCTTTGATGCCGCAGAACTGGAGCGCGACATGGGGGGCGGTGAAATCAGGCGGAATGGCGATCTATATCGAGGCCCGCACCACCTTGAACAGTGAAATCCGCCGTGCGGCGGTGGTTCAGGCCGCCCCGTCCGCGGGCCTGCTGGCGCTGGTCGGGCTGGTGCTGTTGTTGCGTGGCCGGCAGTGGGCCGCGCGGTTGCAAAACCTTGTGGTGGCGCGGTCATTGCGCGGGCGTGGCGTGTGGGATTTCATCATATCCCTGAGCCAGATCGTCCTGCCGCTGACGGGGGTTGTTGCGCTGACGGCTGCGGTCGATTCGCTTGAGGTTCTGGGCCAACGGGGCGCGGCCCTGCTGGCGGTCTTGCCGCTCGCGGCGCTGTTTGTGCTGTTTGCGCGATGGCTGTCGGGGCATTTCTTTGCCGATGCGGACGGGCAGGTGGGGGTGGCCCCACTTGATTTCACTGCCGAGACCCGCAGTCAGGGGCGCTGGCTCAGCACGTCGTTGGGGTGGTTGCTGGGGGCGCGCATCCTGCTTGAGTCATTCCTGACGGTGATAGATGCCTCGGCGGCTGTGCAATCGGTCATGCTGTTGCCGCTGGCGGTGCTGGTTGCGGTGATGCTGTTCCGGTTGGGGCAATTGCTGGTGCGCTATGGCGCGCCCGCGCCCGTGCCCGCCGATGATGATGACGCTTCGCCGCCACGACCATATACGGATCGCCTTGTCGCGCTGGTTGGCCGGGCGCTGGTCATCATCGCCGCGCTTGCACCCTTGCTGGCCGTGCTGGGCTATACCGAAGCGGCGAATATGCTGCTTTATCCGGCTGTCATGTCGCTGGGTGTGCTGGGCATTGTCTTGCTGCTGCAAAGCCTTGTATTTGACATCTACACCCTGCTGACCCGCGCCGAGGATGGCAGCCGCGATGCGCTGATCCCGGTGCTGATCGGCTTTGTGCTGTTGTTGCTGGCCCTGCCTGTCCTGTCGCTGATCTGGGGCGCGCGGGTGGCGGACCTGACCGAACTCTGGACCCGCTTTCGTCAGGGATTTTCGATCGGGGCCACGCAGATTTCGCCCACCAGCTTCCTGACCTTCGCCATCGTTTTCGCGGTTGGCTATACCGTGACGCGGCTGTTGCAAGGGACGCTGCGCACCACTGTGCTGCCCAAGACGCGCATGGATGTCGGTGGGCAGAACGCGGTCGTGTCGGGCCTTGGTTATGTCGGGATATTCCTGGCGGCCCTTGTGGCGATCACCACCGCCGGGATTGATCTGTCGGGCCTGGCGATTGTCGCCGGTGCCCTGTCGGTCGGCATCGGTTTCGGCCTGCAAAACATCGTGTCCAATTTCGTCGCCGGGATCATCTTGTTGATCGAGCGCCCGATTTCCGAAGGCGACTGGATCGAGGTTGGTGGGCAAATGGGCTATGTGCGCGATATTTCCGTGCGCTCCACCCGGATCGAAACCTTTGATCGCACCGACGTCATCGTGCCCAATGCCGATCTGGTCAGCGGGCAGGTGATCAACTGGACCCGTGGCAATTCTGTGGGTCGCGTGATCGTGCCCGTGGGGGTGGCCTATGGCACCGATACAGATCTGGTTGCCCGATTGCTGTTGGATATTGCCAAGGATCATCCGCTTGTGCTCGCCAATCCCGCGCCCAACGTCATCTTTCAGGGGTTTGGTGCGGACTCGCTTGATTTTGAAATTCGCGCAATCCTGCGGGATGTGAATTGGGTGCTCAAGATCAAATCCGATATGAATCACGCCATCGCCAAAAAGTTCGCCGAAGAAGGGATCGAGATACCCTTTGCCCAGCGTGACGTCTGGCTGCGCAACCCCGAAACGCTGTCGGGCGCCGCAAAGCCCAAACCCAAACCCAAACCCAAACCAAAATCGCCGGAGGGCACGTCATGACGACGCCGCTGTTTCGCGATGACGCCTACCTGCGTGATGCCCCCGCGACCGTGACAGCAATCACCGACGAGGGCGGGATCGTGCTGGATCAAACGGTGTTTTATGCCACCGGCGGTGGCCAACCCGGCGACAGCGGGCGGCTGGCATGGGGGGCGGTGCCATCGAAATCGCCACCACCGTCAAGGGCGAAGGTGATGCGATCGTTCTTGTTCCCGCCGAACCCGCGCCCCTGCCTCCGGTCGGCGCACCCGTCACGCAGTCGCTGGACTGGGACCGCCGCCACCGGATGATGCGCGTTCACACCGCGCTGCATCTGCTGTCGGTCGTGATCCCGCTGCCGGTCACCGGCGGATCGATTTCCGCCGACAAGGGCCGCCTTGATTTCGACATGCCCGATGCCCCCGCGGACAAGGACACGCTCGAGGCGACCCTCAACAAGCTGATCGCCTGCGATTTCGAAGTCACCGCGGAATGGATCACCGAGGCCGCGCTTGACGCCAATCCCGCGCTGGTAAAGACCCTGTCCGTGCAGCCGCCGCGCGGGGCAGGGCGCATCCGCCTGATCCGCATCGGCAGCGGTGAAAATACCGCCGATCTGCAACCCTGCGGCGGCACCCATGTCGCCTTTACCGGTGAAATCGGCAGCGTGCGCATTGGCAAGATCGAAAAGAAGGGCAAGCAAAACCGCCGCGTCTATATGCATCTGGTATCATGAGCTTTGCCTTGGTCGCGCGGATCGTTGCCGCCATATGCGCGGTGTTATTTGTGATCTTGCTGCTTTTTCCCGCCACTTATGCGCCGACCTACGGCGTGGCGGCGGACATGGGCGTGCAGTTCATCACCCGCCGCGCTGCGCCCATGTTCATCGCGCCTGCGGTTATTTTGTGGTGCGCCGCATCCGCGCCCGACACCCCACTGCGCCGCGCCGTGGCGCTTGGCATTGCCCTGTCGTTCGTCGGGATCGCCGCGACCGGTCTGGCCGCATATCTGGCCGGAACCGCAAGTGCGGCAATCCTGATCGCCGCCCTTGGCGAATGCCTGATGGCTGCGGCCTTGTGGGCCACCCGCAAAAACTGACCGGCTTGGCGCAAAGCCCCTTGAAACTGCCGTGCCGCATGGATTAAGGACAGCCCACGGACAGGTGGCCGAGTGGTCGAAGGCGCACGCCTGGAAAGTGTGTAGGCGGGAGACCGTCTCCAGGGTTCGAATCCCTGTCTGTCCGCCACCCCCCTTTTCGTCGGGCCGACTTTTGCCCTGCGCGGCGTTCGCCGATCTAGCGCAAGGCGGCCAGCACGTCGCGGGTTGCCTGTCCGGTCACAACCATCCCCTGACGGCGCTGGAAATCGCTGATCGCGGCCTGCGTTTTCGCGCCGACCACACCGTCGATCGTGCCGATGTCATAACCGCGCTGCGCCAGCGCCCGCTGGATCGCCAGCCGGTCGTCGCGGCTAAGCCCGTTTGCATCGGGGGGAAAGCTGCCGCGCAACGGGCCAGCGCCGCCAATCCGGTCGGCCAGATGGCCCACGCCCAGTGCATAAAGGTCTGAATTGTTGTAGGTTTTCAGCACATCGAAATTGCGCGTCACCGTGAAACTGACGCCGCCACTTTGCGGCTGGATCCTGCGCCCTGATGGTCCGCCCGTGCCGGCCTCGGCGCCCCAGCGCAGCCCGGTGCGCCAGCCGTTGCGCGCCAGGTAACTGGCCGTGGAGGCCAGCGCGTCGGCTGGATCATCGCCCCAAATATCGCGCCGCCCGTCACCGGTAAAATCAACCGCAAAGGATTGATAAGACGTGGGAATAAACTGCGTATGGCCCATCGCACCGGCCCAGCTTCCGGTCAGGCGGGCCGGGGTCGTATCACCGCTTTGCAAAATCCGCAGGGCCGCGATCAGCTGGGATTCGTAAAACGCCCCGCGCCGCCCGTCAAAGGCAAGGGTCGCCGTGGACGAGATCACCGGGATTTCGCCGCGTTTTTCACCGAACTGGCTTTCCATCCCCCAGATCGCCGCGACGATCAGCGCATCAACGCCATAGCGCGATTCAATCGCCGACAGGGTGCTGGCATGGCGCGAAAACGCGGCGCGGCCCTTGCTGATGCGTTCGTCCGACGTGGCGATGGACAGATATTCCTCAAGGGTGCGGCGGGTTTGGATTTGCGTGCCGTCACGGGTGATCACGCCGGGCAGATAGCCCGCATTGGCAAAGGCCGCGTCCAGCGTCGCCGACGAAATACCGGCACTGCGCGCGCGCGGGCGAAACGCCGCGACCCAGCGGGTGAACCCGTCGTTCGCCACGGGGCGCAGATCGGCGGGCAACCCGTTGGTGCTGACGCGCTGCATGGCGGATGGCGCGCCGGTGCACGCCGTCAATCCAAAGGCACCTGACCCGGCAAGAAAAACACGTCGATTGAAATTCATATCACCACCATAACCTGACGCTGGCAGCATACCACGCTTATCGCCGCCCTGCCTCCCAGACGCGGAACTCATCGGCACATTTACGCCGCAACTTGTCCTGCGTGGCATCGGACAGGTCCAGTGTCATCCGGGGTGAGAC
This sequence comes from Octadecabacter sp. SW4, assembly GCF_008065155.1. Taxonomy (NCBI): domain Bacteria; kingdom Pseudomonadati; phylum Pseudomonadota; class Alphaproteobacteria; order Rhodobacterales; family Roseobacteraceae; genus Octadecabacter; species Octadecabacter sp. SW4. Next base: position 1,408,256 of record NZ_CP042819.1, read on the forward strand.
ATTCATTTGCGGCAGGGAAATTTCGATCCCCAGCCGGTCCTCCAGAAAGGCGATCAGCTTGTCTTGCTGTTCGTATTGGAACAGGTCATCGACGCCGATCGCGCCCTCGTTGTCCAGCAGGAACTTGGCCTGACTTCCCACCTGCGCAAAGGGCGGCTTGGCCCCCTTCATATAGGCCTGCACGAAATCATCGAAACTGATGTCGCGGGTGCTGTTCTTGTGGCCGATCAGATCGTCGCGGTAACGATAGCGATACCAGCTACCCAGCCAGTCGACCGGTTCGCGCACCACGGCGAGTGTTTCCATCTCCTGCCCGCCGGCCTGCTTGAAATAGGGGTGAAGGAATCGCCGGTAGCGGTAAACGGGGGCATGTTTCAGCAGGGGCGGATCGCGCACGACCATTGACGCCTTTGACGAAAGTGCCCGTTCCAGCGCGGTTGTGCCGGTTTTGGGAACCGCCAGCATCACCAGTTTTTCGCTCCAGAAAACAAGCATTTAACACTACTCCCTCGGCTTTGCGCCATGACACCCCGTTTTTGTAAACTACTCCTTAACCACTTGAGGAAAAAGTGGGGGCAGGAAAGATTTATCTTGTAATGTTCTCATTTTGGTCTCATGAAAAGAACAAGAGGTGAACAATAGCAGTGATTGCAGCCCACAGATTGCAGATTTGGGGCGCGCATGGAATAAGGACGACAAACATGGCAACGGCAGAACTTCTCAGCATGACCGACAAGAAATCAGCAGACAAACAAAAGGCGCTTGATAGCGCGCTGGCCCAGATCGAGCGGCAGTTCGGCAAGGGCTCGATCATGAAACTGGGCGGCGACAACGTGCTGGCCGACATCGAGGCGACCTCGACCGGTTCCCTGGGCCTTGATATCGCGCTTGGCATCGGTGGCATTCCCAAGGGGCGCATCGTTGAAATCTACGGGCCGGAATCATCGGGGAAAACCACGCTGACCCTGCATTGCGTCGCCGAAGAACAGAAAAAGGGCGGGGTTTGCGCATTCGTTGATGCTGAACACGCGCTTGACCCGCAATATGCCCGCAAGCTGGGTGTGAACCTGGACGAATTGCTGATCTCGCAGCCCGACACGGGCGAGCAGGCGCTGGAAATCGTTGACACTCTGGTGCGCTCGGGTGCGGTGTCGATGATCGTCGTCGATAGTGTCGCGGCGCTGACACCGAAATCCGAACTTGAAGGCGATATGGGCGACAGCAGCGTTGGTGTGCATGCCCGCCTGATGTCACAGGCCATGCGCAAGCTGACCGGATCAATCCACCGCACCAACTGCACGGTCGTGTTCATCAACCAGATCCGCATGAAAATCGGCGTGATGTTCGGCAGCCCCGAAACCACGACCGGCGGCAATGCGTTGAAATTCTACTCTTCCGTGCGTCTGGACATCCGCCGCATCGGTGCCCTGAAAGACCGTGACGAGGTTGTCGGCAACGCCACCCGCGTCAAGGTCGTGAAAAACAAAGTTGCACCGCCGTTCAAACAGGTGGAGTTCGACATCATGTATGGCGAAGGGATTTCCAAGACCGGCGAACTGCTTGATCTGGGCGTCAAGGCGGGGATCGTCGAAAAATCCGGTGCGTGGTTTTCATACGGCGATGAGCGGATCGGGCAGGGGCGTGAAAACTCCAAGGTGTTCCTCAAGGATAACCCGGGCATCGCAAACGAGATCGAAGACAAGATTCGCGCGGCGCACGGGCTTGATTTTGATGGTGCAGAACCTGCCCCGAAAATCGCCGCCAATGACAGCGATGATGACGCGTTGATCGACGTCTAGGCACCGCCGCAACGGTAAAACTGGCAAAAGGGCGTGGCACGGGCTGCGCCCTTTTCGCATGTCCCTGTGGACACTGACATTGGGCAGGGCTATTTCAGGCGCAACCAACCAAAAGAGTGCGCCATGACCAGCCTTGCCGACATCCGTTCGACCTTTCTTGATTATTTCAAACGACAAGGTCACGAGGTCGTGGCCTCAAGCCCGTTGGTGCCACGCAATGACCCGACCCTGATGTTCACCAATTCGGGGATGGTGCAGTTCAAGAACCGCTTTACCGGCCTTGAAAGCGGCCCATACCAGCGCGCCACCACCAGCCAGAAATGCGTGCGTGCAGGCGGCAAACACAATGATCTTGATAACGTCGGCTATACCGCGCGCCACCTGACGTTTTTCGAAATGCTGGGCAATTTCAGCTTTGGCGATTACTTCAAGGAAGACGCGATCCCCTTCGCATGGGAATTGCTGACCAAGGATTTCGGGATCGACAAATCGCGCCTTCTGACCACGGTGTATCACACCGACGACGAGGCCTTTGATCTGTGGAAGAAAATCGGCGTGCCCGAAGACCGGATCATCCGTATCGCTACGGACGACAATTTCTGGCGGATGGGGCCAACCGGCCCCTGCGGCCCCTGCACCGAAATCTTCTTTGATCACGGCGATCAAATCTGGGGCGGCCCGCCCGGATCGCCCGAAGAAGACGGCGACCGTTTCATCGAAATCTGGAACATCGTTTTCATGCAGAACGAACAGTTCGAAGACGGCACCATGAAACCGCTTGATATGCAAAGCATCGACACCGGCATGGGGCTGGAGCGGATCGCCTCGCTGCTGCAAGGGTCCAACAGCGTTTATGAAACCGATCTGATGCGCGCCCTGATCGGCGCTTCGGCCAATGTCACCGGCGTTGATCCCGACGGGGACAGGGCCGTGCATCACCGTGTGATCGCGGACCATCTGCGCTCTACGTCGTTCCTGATCGCCGAAGGGGTGATGCCAAGCAATGAAGGGCGCGGCTATGTGCTGCGCCGGATCATGCGCCGCGCGATGCGACACGCGCATCTGCTGGGGGCCAAAGACCCGGTGATGCACCGCCTTGTGCCCGAACTGGTGCGCCAGATGGGCACGGCCTATCCCGAATTGGTGGAACGCAAATCCACCATCGAGGAAACCCTGCTGGGCGAGGAAGAGCGCTTTCGCCAGACCCTTGATCGCGGCTTGAAACTGCTCGCCGAGGAGGCAACGGGGCTGTCGGAGGGGCAATCGCTGTCGGGCGCGGCGGCGTTCAAGCTTTATGACACCTACGGCTTTCCGCTCGATTTGACACAGGATGCGCTGCGCGACCGCGGCGTTCTGGTTGACACGGACGGGTTTGATGCCGCGATGGCCGATCAAAAAGCAAAGGCGCGCGCGGCCTGGGTTGGCACCGGGGCCACCGCCGATGTGGCCGTCTGGTTCGATATCGTCGATGCCCATGGCGCCACTGATTTCCTGGGCTATGAAACCGAAACCGCCGAAGGCCAGATCAAGGCGCTGGTCGCCGATGGTGCCCCGGTCAATCAGGTGGCAAAGGGCGAAGTGCAGATCGTGCTGAACCAGACACCGTTTTATGCCGAAAGTGGCGGGCAGGTGGGCGACACCGGCGTGATCACGACCGCGACCGGCGCGGCCGTCGTCAAGGACACCCGCAAGGAAGCGGGGCTGTTCATTCACATCGCCGATGTGACGGATGGCGAAATCAAAGCAGGTCAAGGCGCGGAGCTGATCGTCGATCACGCGCGCCGCACCGGCATTCGCGCCAACCATTCCGCCACGCACCTGCTGCACGAAGCCCTGCGCGAAGCGCTTGGCGACCATGTGGCGCAGCGCGGATCGCTGAATGCGCCAGACCGGTTGCGGTTTGACTTCAGCCACGGCAAGGGGCTGTCAGCGGACGAATTGCGCAAAGTCGAGGCGGATGTAAACGCCATGATCCGCCAGAACACCCCCGTTGTGACCCGCATCATGACGCCCGACGATGCCCGCGCGATTGGCGCACAGGCGCTGTTCGGCGAAAAATATGGCGACGAGGTGCGCGTGGTGTCGATGGGCCGTGCCGACACCGGCAAAGGGGCCGATGGCCAGACCTATTCGATTGAACTTTGTGGTGGCACCCATGTGCGCCAGACCGGTGATATCGGCGCGTTCGTCACGCTGGGTGATAGCGCCTCATCATCGGGCGTGCGCCGGATCGAGGCGTTGACCGGACAGGCCGCACTGGACCATCTGCAAGCGCAGGATCACAGGTTGGCACAGGTGGCGCTGGCGCTGAAAGCGCAGGTCGCCGATGTGCCCGACCGCGTGAAATCGCTGATAGATGAACGCAAGGCGCTGGCCAATGAAGTGGCGCAACTGCGTCGCGAACTGGCGATGTCGGGCGGGGCCAAAGCCGCCCCCGTCGAGGCCAGGGTAATCAACGGTGTCGCCTTCAAGGCGCAGGTGATGCAGGGCGTCACGGGGCGTGACCTCCCCGCCATCATCGACGAGATGAAGGGCGATATGGGCAGCGGTGCTGTGCTCCTGATCGCCGATGGCGATGGCAAAGCCGCCGTTGCAGCGGGCGTCACGACCGACCTGACCGACAAGGTATCTGCCGTTGATCTGGTGCGCGCCGCTGTCGCGGAACTGGGTGGCAAGGGCGGCGGTGGCCGCGCGGACATGGCGCAGGGTGGCGGCAAGGATGCCGGCAACGCCGAGGCCGCTATTGCTGCAGCCGAAAAGGTGCTGGGATGAGCGCGCTTTGGATTGCCCATGTCACTGTGACGGACCCAGAGGCCTATGGCAAATACGCCGAACTGGCCGGGCCCGCCATTGCGGCGCATGGCGGGCACTTCATCGCCCGTGGCGGACGTTTTGTGCAATTGGAAGGGGTTGAGCGCGCCCGCAACGTCGTTGCGCGTTTCCCCAGTCTTGAGGCCGCCGAGGCCTGCTATCATTCGCCCGAATATCAGGCCGCGCTGAACCACGCGCGCGGCGCGTCCGAACGCGAATTGATGATCGTCGAAGTTCAGGAGTAAGCCCGTCAGAAATGTTCGGTATCGAGCAAGACTGTGCCATCAACAATCTGCCCGATGAACCCGCAAGGATCCGGGCGTTGGCTGAAATGCAGCCACGCTTTCTGGGCAAAGACTTCGGGTGCCATCGCAAGGATCATGAGGCTTACTTCATCGCGATAGATCTGACGCTGAAACCGCTCTTCGATCAGCATGGTGCGCTGATCATCGGGAAATGATTGCATCATCATTGCATAGGAAATGTATTCCTGACCCAACAAACAAGACTCGAACGGGCAGGGCATGTCGTCCGTCGCGGCGTGGGCAAGCTCGTGCACCAAAATACCCTGGAAAAATGTGTCGTCTGGCAGCGCCTGATAGATGCTGTCATCCGAGACAGCCGCGGCGAGGGCCTGGGGCGAGAGCACCTTGATAAGGTCATCTTCACAAAAGAACTGGCCGTAACAATCGTCCGACAGGCTGTCCGCCAATGTGATCGTCAATGGGCGGGTGATCTCCAGGGAACAGGATGCAAGCTGGGTGCTGGCGCGCGCCACCAGATCGCAAACCTCCTGGTCAGCCTCGGGCGATCCCGCATCAACGGTGACGGCCGTGTCGGGGCAGGCATAGGGCTCGCTTTGCGCCCCCAGGGGCGCGACGATCGCGAGCAGACAAATAAGGAACCGATTAACAAAAATGTGCCACCTCCACCGTGAAAAGGGCGAAGGGACACTGTAGTCAATCCAGCCCCATGCGTCTAGCTGACCGGATGGATTAGGCGCTGCGGGATTGGCGCTTGCGTTCGTGCGGGTCAAGGTAGCGCTTGCGCAGGCGGATCGCGTTGGGCGTTACTTCGACCAGTTCATCATCGTCGATATAGGCAATCGCCTGTTCCAGCGTCAGGGTGATCGGCGTGGTCAGGCGCACGGCTTCGTCGGTGCCCGACGCGCGCACGTTGGTCAACTGCTTGCCCTTGAGGGGGTTTACCTCGAGGTCGTTCTCACGGCTGTGTTCGCCGATGATCATGCCCTGATAGACCGCTTCCTGCGCGCCGATAAAGAACTTGCCGCGATCTTCGAGTTTCCACAGCGCGTAGGACACCGAGGTGCCGTTTTCCATCGAGATCAGCACACCTGCGCGCCGCCCCGGGATCGCGCCCTTGTGCGGTGCCCAGTCGTGAAAGACGCGGTTCATCACGCCGGTGCCGCGCGTATCGGTCAGAAATTCGCCGTGATAGCCGATCAGCCCGCGCGACGGCACATTGGCGATGATCCGCGTCTTGCCGCCGTTTTGCTTCATCTCGGTCAGTTCGCCCTTGCGCACGCCGGTCAGCTTTTCGATCACGGCGCCGGAGTATTCATCATCCACGTCGATTGTCACTTCCTCGACGGGTTCATGGCGCACACCGTCAATTTCGCGAAACAGCACCTGCGGGCGGGAAATCGACAGCTCGAACCCTTCGCGGCGCATGTTTTCGATCAACACACCCATCTGAAGTTCGCCGCGGCCTGCCACTTCAAATGCTTCACCGCCGGGCGTGTCGGAAATCTTGATCGCGACGTTGGATTCAGCCTCTTTCATCAAGCGGTCACGGATAACGCGCGACTGGACCTTTTTGCCATCGCGGCCCGCCAGCGGGCTGTCATTGATCCCGAATGTGACGGTGATGGTCGGCGGATCAATGGGTTGCGCGGGCAGGGCTTCGGTGACGGAGGGTGCGACGATGGAATCGGCCACAGTCGCCTTGGTCATGCCCGCAAGGGTGACGATATCGCCCGCTTCGGCCAGATCAATCGGCTGCTGGCCCAGTCCGCGAAACGCCAGAATTTTGGTGACGCGGAAGCTTTCGATCAGCTTGCCATCACGCGCCAGCGCCTTAACGCTTTCGCCCGCCTTCAGGGTGCCACTTTCGACGCGGCCCGTCAGGATACGGCCGATAAATGGATCAGAGCCCAGCGTGGTTGCCAGCATACGGAACGGTTCGTCGCGCGCGGCGATCTGTTTGGGGGCGGGGACGTGTTTCACGACCAGATCAAACAAGGCTTCGAGGTTTTCGCGCGGCCCGTCCAGTTCGGCGTCACACCAGCCCGACCGGCCCGAGGCATAAAGATGCGGGAAATCAAGCTGATCGTCGTCGGCTTCGAGCGAGGCAAACAGATCAAAAACTTCGTCCAGCGCGCGATCCGGCTCGGCGTCGGGTTTGTCGACCTTGTTGAGCACAACAATCGGGCGCAGCCCCAGTGCCAGCGCCTTGGAGGTGACGAATTTGGTTTGCGGCATCGGCCCCTCGGCGGCGTCCACCAGCAGCACAACCCCGTCAACCATCGACAGGATGCGCTCGACCTCGCCACCGAAATCGGCGTGGCCGGGGGTGTCGACGATATTGATGCGCATGCCTTTCCATTCCACCGAGGTGGCTTTGGCCAGAATCGTGATGCCGCGCTCGCGCTCAAGATCGTTGCTGTCCATCGCCCGTTCGGTGGTGGCCTGATTGTCGCGGTAGGTGCCCGATTGTTTCAGCAGCTCGTCCACAAGGGTGGTCTTGCCGTGGTCAACGTGGGCAATGATTGCGATGTTGCGAATTTCCATAACGTCCGTCCTGTCTGGGGTTGCGCGCGCGATACCGTGCAACCGCAGCGAACGCCAGCCCTAATGCACAGTGGTGTTGGAAAAGACCTGAATGACGACAATTCCGCCAATGATCATCGCCATGCCGATGACGGCGGGCAGGTCAAGGTTCTGGCGAAACACCAGCCAGCCGATCAGCGCGATCAGCACGATCCCAAGGCCGGACCAAAGCGCATACATGATCCCCACGGGCATGAAACGCAGGGTCAGCGACAGCAGGTAGAACGACACCGCATAGGCCACGATCACCAGCAACGAAGGCCACAGCCGGGTGAATTGCTGGCTGGCTTGCAGCGCACTTGTGCCGATGGTTTCGGCCAGCACGGCCATGAATAAATAGAAGTAAGGCATGGGCTATCCTGTAAATTCGCCCATCGGGCAAAGCGCGCGGAGTTTTTCCATCAACTGCACCGATTTGCCGGGGGCGCAGCGCAGGCGATAGGTGCCGTGCTGGGTGTCCAGATCGACAGTTTTCAAGACAAAGAACATCCGCCCGAACCCGAAACTGCGCAGGCTGTCCAGCCCGATCACCACCGGTTCGCTGTCTTTTTGAAAAGCCGCGTTCATCCGGTTGGTGGTGAATGTCAGTGCGGTTTGCGTCAGGGAAAACCGCCCGCCAACCCAGTTGCCCACCAGCGCCACGGCGGCCGTGGCAAGCGGGCGGTCGTTTTTGACGTTACCAAGGTCCATGCGCATATTGGCAAGGCCTTCAAGGATTACAGGGTCGGCCATTGGTCCCCCTTACGTGGCGACATACCAGTCGCGGCGATGGTTGAACGTGATGATCAAGTTGACCACAAGCGCGCCCAGCATGGAATAGAAAACCGCCCCCGCCGGAATCACGAAAAAGGCCGCCGCAAAGATGCAGGCGTCGAACAGAAGCTGGGTGAAACCGGCGCGAAAGCCGGTCTTTTCCTGCAGGTAAAGCGCAAGGATACCCACACCGCCAAGACTTGAGCCATGCCGGAACAGCGCCAGCAGCCCCGCACCGGTGACCGCACCAAACAGCACCGCGCCAAAGATCGGGTCGAGGCTGGCAAAGCTGATCAGCTGCGGAAAATAAAGTGACATGAGCGACAGCATGGCAACGCTGACAAAGGTCTTGATCGTGAACCGCAGCCCGATCCGGCGAAAGCCCAGCCAGTAAAACGGGATGTTCACGACGAAAAACACCAGCCCGAAACTGTAACCGCTGGCATATGACAGCAACAGGGCCAGCCCCGCCGTTTGTCCCGTGACCAGCCCCAGATGGGTCAGGATGACAAGGCCAGTGGCGGCCATGCCCGTGCCAAACACCAGCCCCTGCACATCTTCAAGCAGGGTATGGCGGCGGGGGCGATCTTTTGGGGGGATCTGGTCGGTCATGGGGCAGGGGTAGAATGCCACCGCGCCACTGTCCATCCCTAGCGCTCAAGCGCCCCTTTGCCCGCAATGATCTTGTCGCGGAACCTGGCGATGCGGGCCACGCGTGTGGGTGATTGTTTCGCACCATTAAGGTTGATCACATAGCTGCGCTGCCGCCCCGGCGTGAGGTCAAAGAAAGCCTCGGCCAATTCGGGATCAGCGTCGAGCGCGGCTGTCAGCTCATCGGGCAGCACGATCTCCACCTGCTTTTTTTCCGCTTTGATCCCGGCTTGGGCATAACCCATCGCTTCGGTGATGTATGCGCGGATAATATGTTTCATATCAGCAGGTTGCGTGTTGTTATTAAAGCTGATCATGTCGGCCGTCTGGGTGTTGGGGCCCTTCTTTCGCAAGATGCCTTCGGGGTCTGTCATCAGGCCTGCATTAAAGAAGGACAGGCGAAAATCATCGCGAAAGGCGCCAAGGATCACCAGATTTCGTCCGTTATGCATATAGACCGGATGGCCCCATTTTGCGGTTTCGGTCAGCCCCAGATCGGCGCAGATCGCGCGCAGGTGGGTCAGCCCGCCCAGCCAGCGCCGGGTGACGCAATCGGGCGTTTCGAACTTGTCGCAGCGCCCGCACCCCTTGGTGAAATAATCGTCAGGGTCGGTGATCATCGCGCGGGCCATCTAGGGGACTCTTGTCATTTCATTGATCTGGACATGGGCCACGGCCCCTTCGGTGGCGGGGCCATTGGCGATGATATGTGGCGATTTCATATGCGCCTGCCACAGCTCGCGGGTCTCCCAGATCTCGTAAAAGACAAAGAAACCGGGCGTGTCGTTGTCGCTGTGCAGGTCATATTGAATGCAGCCGTCTTCGGCCAAAGTCGGGGCGATCAGATTGTGCAGCGCTTCGCGCAGGACGTCCTCTTTGCCGGGGATGGCCGTGATCTGGGCAAGAATGGTCAAGGTCATTGGGGCGCTCCTTTTGCGGCAAGTATTGCGCCACGCGAGTCGGCAGGCAAATGCAAAAGGGCCGCCTATCCGGACGGCCCCTGCAGGAAAGCTGGATCGATACCCAGCTTTCGGCATAAAAACAGTGGCTTACATTGCCTTGTTCATGTTCTCATCGACCTTTTCAAGGAATCCTTCGGTGGTCAGCCATTTCTGGTTTGGACCAACCAGCAGGGCCAGATCCTTGGTCATGTCGCCGCTTTCCACGGTATCCACGACAACCTTTTCCAGCGTTTCCGCGAACTTGAGCAGTTGCGCGTTGTCGTCCAGTTTCGCGCGGTGCTTCAGTCCGCCCGTCCAGGCATAGATCGACGCGATGGAGTTGGTGCTGGTCGCCTCGCCCTTCTGATGCTGGCGGTAGTGGCGAGTGACGGTGCCGTGGGCCGCTTCGGCCTCGACGGTCTGGCCATCGGGGGTCATCAGCACGGATGTCATCAGCCCCAAGGAGCCAAAGCCCTGTGCCACGGTATCGGATTGCACATCGCCATCGTAGTTCTTGCAGGCCCAGACATAGCCGCCATTCCACTTCATCGCGCAGGCGACCATATCGTCGATCAGGCGGTGTTCGTAGGTGATGCCCGCCGCTTCGAACTTGTCTTTAAATTCAGTGTCATAGATGTGCTGGAACAGTTCCAGAAAGCGCCCGTCATACTGTTTCAGGATCGTGTTCTTGGTGGACAGATAGACCGGCCAGCCCTTGTCCAGACCATAGTTCATGGAGGCGCGGGCAAAGTCGATGATCGATTTGTCCAGATTATACATCGCCATGACGACACCTGAATCCGGTGCATCAAACACTTCGCGCTCGATCTCGGTGCCGTCTTCACCAACGAACTTGATGGTCAGCTTGCCCTTGCCGGGGAATTTGAAATCGGTGGCGCGGTATTGGTCGCCAAAGGCGTGACGGCCCACGACGATGGGTTTGGTCCAGCCGGGCACAAGGCGCGGCACATTCGAGCAAATGATCGGCTGGCGGAAAATCACGCCACCCAGAATGTTGCGGATCGTGCCGTTGGGGCTGCGCCACATTTCCTTCAGGCCAAACTCTTCGACACGGGCCTCGTCAGGCGTGATGGTCGCACATTTGACGCCAACACCGTATTTCTGGATCGCATGGGCCGCGTCCACGGTGATCTGGTCATTGGTGTCGTCACGGGCCTGAATGCCAAGGTCATAGTATTTCAGGTCAATGTCGAGATAGGGCAGGATCAGCTTTTTCTTGATAAAGTCCCAGATGATGCGGGTCATCTCGTCGCCGTCGAGCTCGACGACAGGGTTGTCTACCTTGATCTTGGTCATGGGGGTGTCCCTTTGGCTGGATTGTGTTTGAAGGCGGCATAGCGCATTCCGGCGCTGGGGGAAAGGGCTGTATGCAATGGTATACGGTTTTGTCGCAGGCTAGCGGTTTTCCGCGAACCACGCATCAATGCGGGTCTTGATCGCCTCCCAGATCGCGGGGGCGCCGCGTTCCACCTTGGCACCGACACGGGTTTGCAGTTGATCACGGGTCACGTCATAGTCGATCCAGCTGCGCCCGCCGCTTTCCAGATTGGACATCAGCGGCTGCACCCGATCCAGCGACTTGGCAAAAACCGCATCGTCAGTTTCAGCCGCTTCAAATTCTTCCCACAGGTCGCGCAGATCGCGGCCCTGATCGTCCGGCAACATCCCGAACAGCCGATCCGCCGCCGCCTGTTCCACTGCCGCCATTTCGGCCGGGTCGTGATCGCCGTGGATCGGATTGTCACCGGCATCAATTTCCACAAGGTCGTGGATCAGCAGCATCCTGATCACCCGGTCGATGTTCACGGCGGTCACCGCATGTTCGGCCATCACCAGTGCATAAAGTGCGATATGCCAACTATGTTCGCCGGAATTTTCACGCCGTGTGTCGTGACACAGTGTTGTTGCACGCAGCACCGATTTCAGTTTGTCCGCTTCGGTCAGAAACGCCAGTTGTTGCGTGATCCGCTTGCTCATGTGGTAACCGTCGCGCGGGCAGGGCGGCGAACACCCGCCGCCAGCATCGCGTCAATAAACGCCGGATCAGGAAAGCCGTGGCAGGCGGTCACTCGGGCTCGCGCGGGGTGATCTTGCCCGGCGTCGCATTTTTGGCCGCGATTGCGCGCCGGTTCAGCAATGCGCGCGCGCGGGTTTCGGCGCGTCGCACGCGCACGGCCGTCAAATAGGCCTCTTGCAGGGTCTGCGAGGAGGCGCCGAGGATCTCGCCGACCTCGTCCACCACCTTTTCATCGCCCGAGCGTTCCTGATCAGCCAGCGCCAGCTGGGCCAGTTCGTCTGCGGTATCTTCCAACTGTCCCATGTCGTCAGCGCGTGTTCTCGGTCAGGCGGCGTTTCACATAGCCCGACACGGTGTCGATCATCGTGTCCATATGCGGATCCTCAAAGAAATGCCCCGCGCCTTCGATTTCATCATGGGTGACGGTGATACCTTTTTGTTCGTGCAATTTGTTCACAAGGTTCACGGTATCCTGCGGCGGCGCCACGCGGTCGGCCGTGCCGTTGATTACCAAACCCGAGGACGGGCAGGGCGCAAGGAAACTGAAGTCATACATGTTGGCAGGCGGGCTGACGCTGATGAAACCGGTGATTTCGGGGCGGCGCATCAGCAGCTGCATCCCGATCCAGGCACCAAAGCTGAAGCCCGCGACCCAGCAGTGTTTCGCGTTGTTGTTCATGGATTGCAGGTAATCAAGCGCTGACGCGGCATCAGACAATTCGCCGATCCCCTGATCGTATTCGCCCTGCGATCTGCCCACACCGCGAAAGTTGAAGCGCAGCACCGTGAACCCCATATTGTAAAACGCGTAATGCAAATTATAGACCACGCGGTTATTCATCGTCCCGCCAAATTGCGGATGCGGGTGCAACACGATGGCAATCGGTGCGTCACGTTCTTTCTGGGGGTGGTAACGGCCTTCAAGCCGGCCTTCGGGGCCGGGGAAAATCACTTCGGGCATAGGCATCCCTGCTTTGGTGTTGCAGGCGCGCGACGCATTCTTGACGAAAACAATCAGGCACCTTAGAAAGGTTCTAAATGCCGTAGCCGCGCCTTTTGGGGTGCACTCCGGCCTGACCGAGTTAATGGCGCGGTTGTCGCGCGTCAATGCAATAGCGCCCCGATGCGGGCGTGATCAGGGGTAAATCGCCATGAAACTGAGCACCAAGGGACGCTATGCGATGGTCGCGCTGGCCGATCTGGCGTTGCAGCCTGCGGGCGCGCTGGTATCCTTGGGCGAGATTTCGGGGCGGCAGGATATTTCGCTGCCCTATCTTGAGCAACTGTTTGTGAAACTGCGCCGCGCCGGGCTGGTCGAAAGCGTGCGCGGCCCAGGGGGCGGATACCGTCTTGCCCTGCCGCCCGCCGACATCCGCGTGGTCGATATTCTGGCCGCCGTGGATGAAACCGTCAGCGCGATGCACAAAGGGGCGGGCGCATCGGGTGGCGCCTCGGGCAGTCGCGCGCAATCCCTGACCAACCGCCTGTGGGAAGGGCTGAGCGCGCATGTTTACGTGTTTTTGCACCAGACCCGCCTGTCGGATGTGGTGAAAAACGATCTGGTCCCATGTCCCGCAGTGCCCAACCTGTTCGAGGTCGTGGACGAGTGAAACCGCGCATCTATCTTGACCACAACGCCACATCACCGCTGCGGCCCTGCGCGCGCGCGGCCATGATCGCGGCGATGGACTGTGTCGGCAACCCGTCCTCGGTTCACGCCGAGGGGCGCGCCGCCAAGGCGATTGTTGAACGCGCCCGCGCGCAGGTTGCAGCGGCCGTGGGGGCCAGCGGCGCGGATGTGGTGTTTACCTCGGGCGCGACCGAGGCTGCGGCGCTTGCGCTGGCCGGGCGCGGGCTGCGCGGCGCCGAGATTGAACATGACGCGGTGCTGGGCTGGATTGACCCGGACCTGCCGGTGGACGCGCAGGGGCAGGTGACCGTGACGGACCCCGCCACGACAACATTGCAACTGGCCAACTCGGAAACCGGCATCATCCAGGACTTGCCCCAGGGGATCGCCGTCAGCGATGTGACGCAGGCGATTGGCCGCATCCCCTTTGCCTATAGCTGGTCAGGCGCGGGGATGATTTTCCTGTCGGCCCACAAGCTGGGCGGGCCAAAGGGTGTCGGCGCGCTGATCTTTGCCCAAGGCACGGATATCGCAGCGCAAATCAGGGGTGGCGGGCAGGAAATGGGCCGCCGGTCAGGCACCGAAAACGTCGCAGGAATCGCCGGATTCGGGGCAGCCGCCGAAATGGCCGCGCAAGAATTGGCGGATGGCACCTGGGATCGGGTTGCCATTCTGCGGAATATTCTAGAAGAGGCTCTTGCTGCCGACGCAAAGGAAACTATTTTTGTCGGGAATGGCGCGCAACGCCTGCCCAATACCTCGTGTTTCATCACGCCGGGCTGGAAGGGCGAAACGCAGGTCATGGCGATGGACCTTGCCGGATACGCGATCAGCGCAGGCTCGGCCTGTTCCAGCGGCAAGGTGCGTGCCAGCCGTGTGCTGCGCGCGATGGGATACGGTGATGATCTGGCCGCGAGCGCTGTGCGCGTCTCGCTGGGGCCGGACACGACCGAAGACGAGGTGCTGCGGTTCGCGCAGGACTGGAACGATACGTTGAAACGGCACCGCGCACGCGCTGCCTGAAAGGGGTTAAAACATGACCGCACTGGATAAAGTAGACGTCAAAGACGGCGTTGATCAGGACACAGTCGAAGCCGTGCAGGCACTTTCGGGCACCTACAAGCACGGTTGGGACACGGATATTGAAATGGATTATGCCCCCAAGGGGCTGACCCATGATATCGTGCGCCTGATTTCGAAGAACAACGACGAACCCGAATGGATGCTGGAGTGGCGACTGGCGGCCTATGAACGCTGGTTGCAGATGAAGGAACCGGACTGGGCGATGGTCGATTATCCCGAGATCGACTTTCAGGACCAGTATTACTATGCCCGCCCGAAATCGATGATGGAAAAGCCCAAAAGCCTGGACGACGTAGACCCCAAGCTACTGGCAACATACGAAAAACTTGGTATTCCGCTGAAGGAACAGATGATCCTTGCCGGCGTCGAAGGGGCCGAGGATGTGCCTGCGGACGGGCGCAAGGTGGCCGTGGATGCGGTGTTTGATTCCGTGTCTGTCGGCACCACATTCCAGGCCGAGTTGAAAAAGGCTGGTGTGATCTTTTGTTCGATCAGCGAGGCGATCCGCGAACACCCCGAGCTGGTGCGCAAATACCTCGGCTCGGTTGTGCCGGTCTCGGATAATTTCTATGCTACGCTGAACAGCGCGGTGTTTTCCGACGGGTCGTTCGTCTACATTCCACCCGGCACAAAATGCCCGATGGAGCTGTCCACCTATTTCCGCATCAACGCCGAAAATACCGGCCAGTTCGAACGCACCCTGATCATCTGCGACAAGGGCGCCTATGTGTCCTACCTTGAGGGCTGCACTGCCCCCAAACGTGACATCGCCCAATTGCACGCCGCCGTGGTCGAGATCGTGATCATGGAAGACGCCGAGGTGAAATATTCCACCGTGCAAAACTGGTATCCCGGCGATGAAAACGGCAAGGGTGGCATCTATAACTTTGTCACCAAACGCGCCGATTGCCGCGGCGACCGCGCCAAGGTGATGTGGACCCAAGTTGAAACCGGCTCTGCCGTGACGTGGAAATACCCTTCGTGCATCCTGCGTGGTGACGATTCACAAGGCGAATTTTACTCCATCGCCATCGCCAACAACTACCAGCAGGCCGACACGGGCACGAAAATGGTCCATCTTGGCAAGCGCACAAAATCGCGGATTGTGTCCAAGGGGATTTCAGCGGGCCATGCGCAGAACACCTATCGCGGGCTGGTGTCGATGCACCCGCGCGCCAAGGATTCGCGCAATTATACCCAGTGCGACAGCCTGCTGATCGGCGATAAATGCGGCGCGCACACGGTGCCCTATATCGAGGTCAAGAATAATTCGTCACGGGTCGAACACGAGGCCACGACCAGCAAGATCGACGACGATCAGATGTTCTACTGCCGCTCGCGCGGGATGGACGAGGAAGAAGCCGTCGCGCTGATCGTCAACGGTTTCGCCAAGGAGGTGTTGCAGGCCCTGCCGATGGAATTTGCCATGGAAGCGCAGGCGCTGGTTGCGATTTCTCTCGAAGGATCAGTGGGTTAAAGGCCGCAGTTAATGTCTGACGTGATCACGCGCCCTCATCTGACCCTGCCCGAGGCCGAGGCCGACTGGCTGCGCGCGGCTTACGGCGATGCCTCGGTGATCCTTGAATACGGGTCGGGCGGGTCCACCGTCATGGGCGCGGAAATGGACGGCAAAACCATTTTTTCCGTCGAAAGCGACAAGGGTTGGCTGGACGGGATGCAGGCCTGGTTTGATGCAAATCCGCCCAAAAGCACCGTGCATCTGCATCACGCCGATGTGGGGCCGACGGGTAAATGGGGCATGCCGACCCACGAAAAACGCTGGCGCAAATGGCACCGCTATCCGCTGGGGATTTGGGAGCGCGAGGATTTTATCGCCCCCGATCTGGTGCTGGTAGATGGGCGGTTTCGCGCGGGCTGTTATCTGGCGACGCTGTTCAGCACCGCCAAGCCCGTGACGGTCTATTTTGACGACTACCTTGAACGCGCACCCTATCACGCGATCGAACGCTATGGAAAACCGACCGAAATACGCGGGCGCATGGCCCGTTTCGATATAGAACCTATGACCATTCCGCCTGCCGATCTGGGCTGGGTGATGGCCACGATGACCAAGAAACAATGACGGCGCAACGCGCGCGACTAGGAGAGTATTATGCTTGAGATCAAAGGCTTGAAGGTCAAACTTGAAGAAGAGGACAAGCAGATCCTCAAGGGGGTGGACCTGACGCTTGAGGCGGGCAAGGTGCATGCGATCATGGGGCCGAACGGATCCGGCAAATCGACGCTGTCTTATGTGCTTTCGGGCAAGGACGGCTACGAGGTCACCGGCGGCAGCGCCACGCTTGACGGTGTTGACCTGCTGGACATGGAGCCCGAAGAACGCGCCGCTGCCGGCTTGTTTCTGGCGTTCCAATACCCCGTCGAAATTCCCGGCGTGGGCAACATGACCTTTTTGCGCACCGCCGTGAATGCGCAGCGCAAGGCCCGCGGGCAGGACGAAATGTCAGCCGGTGAGTTCCTGAAAGTTGTGCGCGAAAAGGCGAAGACCCTGAAAATCGACGCCGATATGCTGAAACGTCCGGTCAATGTCGGCTTTTCGGGTGGCGAAAAGAAACGTAACGAGATTCTGCAAATGGCGATGCTGGAACCCAAGATGTGCGTGCTGGATGAAACGGACTCCGGCTTGGACGTGGACGCGATGAAACTGGTCTCCGAAGGGGTGAACGCCCTGCGCGATGCCGGTCGCTCGTTTCTTGTTATCACGCATTATCAACGACTTCTGGATCACATCAAACCTGATGTCGTGCATATCATGGCCGATGGCCGGATCGTCAAGACCGGTGGGCCGGAACTGGCACTTGAAGTAGAAACCAATGGCTACGGCGACATTCTGGCGGAGGTGGCCTGATGGCACTGCCGCAGATGAAAGCCGATACAACGCACGCGCGCCTTGCTGCGCTTGACCTGCCAGACGGGGCCGGTTGGGCCACGGATTTGCGCCGCGCCGCGATTGCGCGCGTGACCACGATGGGCCTGCCGCACGGGCGCGACGAATACTGGAAATACACCGATCCAACCAGCCTGAACGCGGTTGATGCTGCTCCTGCGAAAACCTTTCATGTGGTCGATGAAGCCCCGCTTTTCGGGGATATAGACCGGGTAGAAATCGTTTTTGTGGATGGCGTATTTGATGCTGACCTGTCTGGCGATCTGACCCTTGCCGGGGTCGAAATTGACCGGCTTGCCGATGCGATGTCCCGCGATATCCACTGGGTCAAAGACCTCTATGGCACGCTGGAAACCGCCGGTCAGACACCGGTGCAACGCCCGCTTGCCGCGCTGAATACGGCCTTTGCGACGGACGGCGTGGTGATCCGCGCAACCGCCCGCGCTGCCAAACCCGTCTGCCTGACATATATCCACAGCAAAGATGCATCCGATGCGATCCTGCACCACGTGATCAAAGTTGAAAAAGGCGCCTCGCTGACCCTGCTCGAGGTTGGCCCCGCCGCTGCGCGGTTCAACAAGGCGATGGAAGTTGATGTCGCCGATGGCGCGGCGTTTCACCACATACGCAGTCAGGGCCGCGTGCACGAACGCCGCGCCGTGACCCATTCCTTTGCCCGTCTCGGGCAGGAGAGCGTGTTGAAATCGTTTACACTTACGGCGAATGGGGCGTTGACCCGCAACGAGTTCGTCATTGAAATCACCGGTGACGATGCCGTGGCCCATGTGGCCGGAGCCGCCCTTGGGGACGGCGCGGATTTTCACCATGACGACACGGTTTTCATCACCCACGATGCGCTGAACGGCGAAAGTCGACAGGTGTTCAAAAAGGTGCTGCGCAACGGCGCAACAGGCGTGTTTCAGGGCAAGATTCTGGTCAGGGAAGGCGCGCAAAAGACCGATGGCTACCAGCTGAGCCAGGCGCTGTTGCTCGATGATGACAGCGAGTTTCTGGCCAAGCCGGAACTGGAAATCTATGCCGATGATGTGGCCTGTTCGCATGGCTCTACCACGGGTGCAATTGACGAGGACGCGCTGTTTTACCTGCGCTCGCGTGGGGTGCCACACGGCAAGGCCACCGATATGCTGGTGCTGTCGTTTCTGGCCGAAGCGCTGGAGGAAATCGAGGATGAAGCACTGGCTGACGAAATCCTGACCCGCCTGACAGGCTGGTTGGCGCGCAGGAACCACTGATGCCCATTACGAGCGATATCCTGCGCACCTATCGCGGCCCGCGCCGCGTGGTGCGCGACCTGCTGGCGCGGGGCCAGCGCGAGGACCGCGCGATCATGTGGCTGATGGCCGGTTGCCTGATCGTGTTCCTGTCGCGCTTGCCAGCGCTGCAACGGGCGGCCGTCCTGGGGCAGGGCGATTTCACGCAGGATGCGGCCTATGCCTTTTTGGGGCTGATGATGATCGCGCCGCTGATGTTTTACGGGCTTGCGGCCCTCGGGCAGGGCATCGCGCGCCTTTTTGGCGGGCGTCCCACGGGTTACGGCGCGCGGCTGGCGCTGTTCTGGGCCTGGCTTGCGGCAACGCCGGTGATCTTGCTTTACGGTCTGTTGGTCGGCCTGAACGGGGCCGCCGAAACGGGGACGCAAGCGGTCGGTCTGCTTTGGGTCGTCGTGTTCATCGTGTTCTGGGTGCAGGGTCTGCGCGAAGCGGGCAGATCTCATGACGCTTAGCGGATTTTTCCAACTGGTCTGGGAGACGATCCTTGATCCTGCCGCCGCCGCGCACAGGGTTCTGGCCTTGAATATATCGCGCGAGAATCTTTGGCTGGCGGTGCTGTTGGCCACAGTCTTGTCGGCCATCGCGGGCGGTATCTCGCAGGCGATCGTTCCGGTCGAACCGATGGTCGTTGAAACCGTCAACGGGCCGGTCAGTATGAACATGTCGCCCGCGTCGCCGATGATGCAGGGGGTTTTTGTCGGCGCGTCCCTCGTCCTGATGATCTTTGCGCTATATTTTACGGGGCAGGCCCTGGGCGGACGTGGCACATTTCCGGGCACGCTGGCGCTGATGGCCTGGCTGCAAATTGTGATGGTCGTCCTGCAAGTCGCCACGCTTGTGCTGATGCTGGCGGTGCCCTTGTTTGGCGCTATTCTTGTGTTTGTGTCGTTTGTGGTGTTCCTGCGCGGCATGGCGATTTTCGTCAAGGAACTGCACGGGTTCGATAGCTTGGGCCGCGCGATTGCGACAATGATTCTGGCCTTTCTCGGGGTCGCCGTCGGGTTGGCCATCATCCTTCTTTTCATCGGCGTCGGCGCAGGCGGAGCAGACATAAATGTTTGACATCAAAAAGGTGCGGGCTGATTTTCCGATCCTGTCACGACAGGTGAACGGCAAGCCGCTGGTCTATCTGGACAACGGTGCCTCTGCGCAAAAACCGCAAGTGGTGATTGATGCGGTAACGCGCGGCTACGCCGAAGAATACGCCAATGTGCATCGCGGGCTGCATTTTCTGTCCAATCTTGCGACCGAAAAATACGAAGGCACCCGCGCCATCATCGCCCGCTTTCTGAACGCTCCGCGCGAGGATGATATCATCCTAAACTCCGGCACGACCGAGGGTATCAACATGGTCGCCTACGGCTGGGCCATGCCGCGCATGCAGGCGGGTGATGAAATCGTGCTGTCGGTGATGGAACACCACGCCAATATCGTGCCCTGGCATTTTCTGCGCGAACGTCAGGGGGTCGTGATCAAATGGGTCGATGTGGACGCCGATGGCAACCTTGATCCAGCCGCTGTGATCGACGCGATCACCTCGCGCACGAAACTGGTCGCGGTGACGCAGGTGTCCAACGTTTTGGGCACGATTGTCGACGTCAAGGCGATCACCACGGGCGCGCATGCGCAGGGGGTTCCTGTCTTGGTGGATGGGTCGCAGGCGGCGGTACATATGCCCGTCGATCTGGCCGATATCGGCTGCGATTTCTACGCGATCACGGGGCACAAGCTTTATGGGCCATCCGGGTCCGGCGCGATCTATGTCCACCCCGAGCGGATGGCTGAAATGCAGCCATTCATGGGTGGTGGCGATATGATCCGCGAGGTGTCCAAGGACAGCGTCACCTATAACGATCCGCCCATGCGGTTCGAGGCGGGCACGCCGGGCATCGTGCAGACCATCGGATTTGGTGTGGCGCTAGAGTATATGATGGGGCTGGGGATGGCGAATATCGCCGCCCATGAAGCCGCCATCTGTGACTATGCGCGCGATCGATTGACGGGCCTTAACTGGCTGAACCTGCAGGGAAATCCAGCGCAAAAGGCGGCGATTTTCAGCTTTACCCTGGACGGTGCGGCCCATGCCCATGACATTTCCACCGTCCTTGATAAACGGGGCGTGGCGGTGCGGGCCGGAACCCATTGTGCCATGCCCCTGATGGAACACATGGGACTGGGCGCGACCTGCCGCGCGTCATTTGGCATGTATAACACCACCGACGAGGTTGATGTGCTGATCGACGCGCTGGAACTTTGCCACGATCTCTTTGCATAACTTGCCCTTGCGAGGGGGCCGCCTATGGATTATCCGAAAGCCCTAGGCACCCATAGCTCAGCTGGATAGAGCGCTGCCCTCCGAAGGCAGAGGCCAGAGGTTCGAATCCTCTTGGGTGCGCCATATTTCCCGTCGAATTTGGATATCCAAGGGCGAGCGATGGCCCGTGGGGTGGCGTACTATCATTCATATTTGGCACTTTATGGCAGCCAATTGCGTTGGTCATGTCGGGCTGGTGCGCGACTGGCCAAAGCGCCAGCCCGTCGGGACGGGCCATCGCTCGCCCGGCGCCTGCGGCTTGATTCCGGGCGTAATCACTCCCGCAACACCTGCGCCTCGCGCACCGTGACCCCCATGCGCGCGCTCGGGCCGTAACCGGCGGGGTTGTCGGCCAGTTCGGGGAACAGCGCCAGAACTTCGGCGCGGGTCGTGTGATCCATCGCCGACAAGGCCTGTTGGCCGGGGTGGAAGCTTTCCGATGGGATGCCTTCGGCCATGACAATCTGGTGGCTGTCAAACATCAGGTGAATATAGGTCACCATATCGGCAGGGGCCGGGCGGATCGTGGTATCATTGACCAACCCCTTGGCGGGGGCCAGAACCTCGCCTGCGCCGCAGTGCAGTTCCACCTGCCAGCCCTCCAGCATCATCCGGTGCTGCGGTGAGACAGTCAGATCGCGGCTATTGCCCAGCGCCCCGGCGGCGATACGGATCGGCGTGAACGGGCCGTTTGCGGGCACTGTAACCTGGCCGATCCAGCGGATCGGTTGCAGGCCCGCGTCCAGCGTCCAGACCTGATCACCGATCTGCAACCCTTCGATCTGGCGGATGCCACCAGCGGCGATGATCCGCGTCGTCGGCGTGAAACAGGTGACCATCTCGATGCTGCGAAACGCCGTGGTTTCGCCGGTTTCCGTGCCGTCCGCGTTCAGGTAGACGATCGTGCCATTGCCGCCCTCGGGGCCGCCATTGCCCCAGTCAACGCGGAATCGCCCGCCTGTCATGCCAAGGGTATCCTGACCCGCGCCGCCGCTGATTTTGCCAACCTGCGCCCCGGCCGCGAGGGTAAGCGTATCGTCACCGCCGCCCAGACGCACCGCACCATCCACGCTGGCCCCGACCGCGATCTTGACGGTGTCGTCGCCACCGCCCGTGCGGATATCATCGCCCACGGTTGCGCGCCCCGTAAGCGTGACCGTATCGGCCCCGGCACCGGTGATGATATCCCGGGCGACGCCGGCCATATCGGACAGGGTCACGACGTCATTGCCCGCGCCTGTGCGGATATTACCTCCCACGCGGGCCGTGCCGGTCAGCGTGACCCTGTCGTCGCCGTCGCCTGTGCGAATGTCACCGTGGATATCGCCGCTGCTGGCCGTCACGGTATCGCCGCCCCGGCCGGTAATCAGATCGCCGCGCAGCTGCGTGCCGCCGGACAGATCGACGCTGTCGTCGCCCTTGTGGCTACGGACGCTGTCGTTGATGTCTTGCGCAACCAGATCCATCTGATCGGCCCCCCATGTGCCTGCGGGGGCCTTGGCCACATCCAGATCGCGGGCGGCGGCGACAAAGGGGTCGTCCTGCACCATGTCCACATCGGTCGTGCGTTCGATGATATCAGCCAGCCCACCGGCTATGACCTGGGCGATGATCTCGGGGCCTAAGGCGGGATCAAGCTGACCAAAGGTTTCATCGGCTGCGCGGGTGCGAATGAACTGCTCGGCGACGATATAGGTGAAAAGCGGGCCAAGCTGCGCACCCTCAACCGCGTCTTCGGCCAAGCCCCCAACCCAAAGGGGAACATCCTGAACGCTGTCGAACACACTGGCAAATTGCGCCTGAAGGGCAGGATCGGCGGTGATGATGCTGAAATCATCCGGGTCCAACGTATCGGGGGCGATATCCCCCAACAGGGCCGCGCGCGTATCTACATAGTTTTGCAGGCCGTGGTCCTGACCGCGCAGCAGGTTCAGCGCCACAAGGGAAAAGCCGCTGACTCCGGTCGGTGTTTCAAGAAAAAAATTCAGATCATCAACGACTTGCGTATCAAGTTCCTGGGTCGTGTTGCCCAGCATTCCACGGATCAGCGGATCAATGCCGCCATCCTCGACGATTCCGTGATCAAAAAACGCCTCCATCAGGCCCGGCGATCCACCTGTCGCCTGCGTGCCATCATCGTCCAGACGGTCCAGCACCGATGAAATCATGGTGTGGCCAAAGCGAAAGGCGGCGGTGGAAAATTCGACGCTGATCTGGCCATCTGCCTCGGGGTCGTAGTCATAATCTTCGGGAACCGCGTCGCCCACCAGATGTGGCAACCATTGATCATAGGTCACCTTCTGGATTTCAAATTCGACGATGCTGCGTGCGCCTTTGAACAATTGTTGGTCATCCCAGTCGGGATGGGCCTGTGCCAATTGCTCGGCCCAGTAATTGTGTTCGCGCGCCATCATCGTTTGTAGCGACAGCAGGTTGGGGTTTTCATTCGCGCGCACATCGCCCGCCAGATAGACCGGATCATCTGACGTGATATCGCCCGCCATCTCCGTCTGTGGCGTGGCCTTGGGCAGCAGACCGTTGTCAGAGGAATTATCGAACGACAGCTTGAGCTTGCCCCCCTCGAAGCTGCGCACATCCTCGTTTCGCGCGGCCGATGAGCCGTAGATCTGGCTACCATCAAGCTGCCATGTGATCGTGTTGAGCGGCACGCGCGGATCGTCCGTGCCCCCGGCAAAGGCAGAACGTGGCACCGGCGCGACCAGACCCTCGGCCGTCATCATTTCGCCATTGCCTTCGGGGGTCAGCGCCAGATCGTGGTCAATAAACTGACCCCAGATCGTAAACATATTCGACAGACCAGCGCCATTGGCCATATCGCCGTCCTGATCGAACAGAAGCTGCGAAATCGCCACCGGGTCCAGATCGCCCGCAAGCGTGCCGAGTCCGTCCCCGTAATTCGCCTCTGTAAGGCGAATTTGCGATTCGGCGTCAGTTAGAATTGGCATACCCACAGCCCACAGATATTCCCCCCGCACGAGGATCGCGTCTGGACCCGCCATAGGTCAAATTCTTTTCATAAAGACAGGGTTAATAAGCACGTAACCCGCACAGTTGGCTGCGCGGGTTCATATTGTTGCCGATGTAGGGAAAGTCAGCTACCCCAGCTGCGCACCTGACCACAGTCCATGTGCACGAAATTAGAGCCGGAATAGCGGCCCACGCCGCCTGCGCGCGTCGAGGCGGCAGCGCGGGCGATTTGCCCGACAGAGCGACTTGAGAGACGCAGGTCAGCGGCCTGACCACGCAGGTGCAGTGAATTGCGGGCAACGCCCGAGGACTGCGCGCGCAGCATCGCGTTGGTTTGCGGCGACCGATAACCGGAAATCAGCATATAAGGCTCGTTTACGTCCAGTAGGTTGTGGGTCGCGGCCATGATATCAAGCGTGCGGGTGTCGATATCGCGGCGCTGACCGTTGCGCCAGTCGCGCATGAAAATGTTAATCTCTTCGACAGCTTCGCGAATGTATTGCCCTTCGATCCAGTAGATCGTGTCAATGCGTTCGCCGGTGCGACCGGAATACATGCGCATGCGGCGCACATCGCCCGCACCGCGTAAAAATCCTGCTGCGCTTGAATAAGTCGGTGCGGCTACAAGGGTGGTTGCCGCGAATGCACCCAGTAGGGCGCGCCGGGTCATGCCCGAAGAGCGTTCATTCATCATAATTGCGCCTGTCCCGTCGCTTACCTCGTGGTTCGTTTTGTTACGAACCGATTGTCATCTCATCCCCAGATGCCCCGCTTCTATGCCACAAGTCGAATCGCAGACCAAGCCAGTTTTAGGGTTTGCGCATTAAGGAAGGGGAAATCGGCGAAATTTTGCGCAAAATGTGCAGATTTGCCGATTTGTCACGAAAATGCGCAAGCGTGACCGTGGCGCAACGGCGGCCATTGGCGGTCAGCCGCGATTGCGGCTACAATCGGGACCGGTGCCGCCCAACCCGGTGGTCCGGCACGGTGGTTCGTATCGGGCCCAAAAAAACAAGGAACTTGCACCATGATGATGCCCGCTGTCCGCATACCGATATTTCGCAGCTTGACCGTGGTGGCATTGGCTTTTGCGCTGCTCCTTCCCGCCAGGCAGGTCACCGCTCAGGTGACGGCCTTCCGTCAGGCCGTTGCAGAATCCGCCGCCCGCGACGAGGCGCTGGCCGAATTTTACCGTGCACGCGCCTTTGAAGGTATCTGGACGGGCTCCTCGGGGCGCGACCTGGCGCGGCGCACCGCGCTGCTGGCTGCGTTCAGCGAGGCGGGCAGTCACGGGCTTCCTGCTGGGCGCTATGACCCCGAGGCTGTCATGGTGCAACTGCGCGGCGCCACCACCCCCGCCGCGCAGGGCCGCATCGAAGTCGAACTGAGCCGCCTGTTCCTGCAATATGCCCGCGACATCGAGACCGGTGTGCTGGTGCCGGGGCAGGTCATCGCGCAGATCAAACGCGAGGTGCCGTATCGGTCGCGCCTTGAGACATTGACGGCGTTTGAACAGTCCTCGCCCGCTGCCTTCCTGCGCGCGCTGGCCCCGTCCGCGCCTGAATACACGCGCCTGATGCGCGAAAAACTGCGCCTAGAACGGCTGCTGGCGCAGGGCGGTTATGGGCCGACCATATCGGCTGACTCGCTGGCGCCCGGTGCAACGGGCCAACCGGTCGTGAACCTGCGTAATCGGCTGATTTTGATGGGGTTCATGGAACGCAGCGCGACCCAGTCCTATGACGCCAGCATCCAGCTTGCCGTGCAGCGGTTCCAGCAGGCGCATGGCCTCGAGGCCGATGGCGTGGCGGGCGCGGCCACGCTGCGCGCGTTGAATGTGCCGCTGGCGAACCGCCTGGAACAGGTGATCGTCGCGATGGAGCGTGAACGCTGGCTGAACCGCCCGCGCGGAAGCCGCCACATCTGGGTCAATCTGACCGATTTCACGGCGCGGATCGTCGATAATGACCGGGTGACTTTTGAAACCCGTTCCGTGGTCGGTGCCACCCCACGTGACCGTCAAACCCCAGAATTTTCCGATCTGATGGAATTCATGGTGATCAACCCAAGCTGGTATGTGCCCCGGTCCATCGCGGTGAACGAATACCTGCCGATGCTGCAACGCAACCCCGGTGCCGTCAGCCATATCGAAATCACCGACAGCAATGGTCGGGTTGTGAACCGGAGTGCCGCGAATTTCGCGCAGTATACCGCAAGCACCTTTCCGTTTTCCATGCGCGAACCCCCCAGCGCCGGTAATGCTCTGGGCCAGGTCAAGTTCATGTTCCCGAACCCCTATAACATCTACCTGCACGACACCCCGGCACAAAGCCTGTTTGCGCGGCAGGTGCGCGCCTTCAGCCACGGCTGTGTGCGCCTGAATGACCCTTTTGATTTTGCCTACACGCTGCTGGCCCGCCAGACGGCCGACCCCGAGGCGTTCTTTCAGGCACGTCTGCGCACCGGTGTGGAAACCCGCGTTGATCTGGACGATCCGGTGCCGGTGCATATTGTTTACCGCACGGCCTTTACCACCGTCACCGGAGAATTGAACTTTCGCCCCGATATCTATGATCGTGATGCGCGGATCTGGGATGCGCTGGCGGCACAAGGCGTTGCTGTTCGCGCAATTGGCGGCTAAGCCTCCACCGCGGAGGGCCATCCATGAGCTACACAGTTGAACAGATTGCGGCGGCGTTGGGGGCGCAAGCCTATGGCGATCTGTCCATTTCCATCACCGGCGCTGCGGAACCCGCCACTGCCGGGCCTGACGATCTGGCGCTTGCGTTATCCCCTGCCTTTGTCGGCGATCTGGCATCGGGGGACGCCCGCGCGGCGGTGATCACTGCCGATACGGATTGGCAGGCGGCGGGGCTACAGGCGGCGATCATCGCCCCGCGTGGGCGTCTGGCGATGGCCGGGCTGACCCGGATGCTTGATGCGCAGCCCGCATTTCCCGCCCTTGGTGATATTCACCCCAGTTCCGTCACCGATGGTGCCTGGATCGGGGCGCATTGCAGTATCGGCCCCTTTACCCATATCGCCGCAGGCGCGCGCATTGATGCAGGTGCGCGGATCGCCAGCCATGTCAGCATCGGCGTCGGCACCGTGATCGGTGAAAACGCGACGATCCATGCCGGTGTGCGGATCGGCGCGGGCGTGACCATTGGCACAGGCGTCACGATCCAGTCGGGTGCCGTGATCGGCGCTGACGGGTTTTCCTTTGTGACCGAAGGCCTGTCTGGGCCGGAACAGGCCAAGGCCACGGGCGGCAGCGCAAGGCTGACCCCGTCCGAACACGCCGCATGGCACAAGATCCATTCCCTGGGCGGGGTCGAGATTGGCGATGATGTCGAAATCGGCGCCAACAGCACGATTGACGCGGGCACCATCCGCGCCACCCGCATCGGCCGCGGCACCAAGATCGACAACCTTGTGCATATCGGTCACAACGTCACGGTGGGCGAGGATTGCCTGCTTTGCGGTCAGACGGGCATCGCCGGATCGGTGGTGATCGGCAATCGCGTGGTGCTGGCAGGGCAAACCGGTGTCGGTGATCACCACACCATCGGCGATGATGTGGTGACGGGGGCGGGCACGATGATCCTGTCCAATGTGCCTGCAGGCAAGGTCTTGCTGGGCTATCCTGCGCAACGCATGGATCAAAGCATTGCCAGCTACAAGGCGCTGCGCCGCCTGACGCGCAAACCCGACAGTGGCAAATAGCTGTTTCAATAGATCGGCAGAGTGACTACATCACCTGCAACTTGTTTTGGGGGGTCGCGGATGACCATCGCACAGAATGTGACACGTATTCTGGCCGAACAGGCCTTGATCGAACCAGGCGACGTCAAGCCGGAACACACGCTGGCCGATCTCGGGATCGACAGTCTTGGGCTGGTCGAAAGCATTTTCGCGATCGAAGAAGCCTTTGATATCAACGTGCCGTTCAACGCCAACGATCCCAGCGAAAGCGATTTCGACATCTCGTCGGTGGCGGCGATCATCGCCGCGGTCGAAACCCTTGTGAAGGACCAGTCCTAGGCGATGGCGCAGCGGGTTGTCATCACCGGGGCTGGCACGATCAACGCGCTGGGGCATGATGTGGCCAGCACACTCGCGGCAATGGCCGAAGGGCGCTGTGGCATTGGCCCGCTTGATATTCGCGATGTCGATCGGCTGGCGGTGAAAATTGGCGGACAGGTGCGCGACTATGTCGAGGACGCGCATTTCAACCGCCAGCAAATCGCCCTGTATGACCGCTTTACCCAGTTTACCCTGCTGGCCGCCGCGCAGGCGTTGGAGCAGGCGGGGCTGACATTTACGGGACAGTTGGCGGATCGTTCGGGTGTGATCCTTGGCAATTCGGGCGGCGGGCTCAATACGCAGGACGATAACTATCGCGCGGTCTATGAAGAAGGCAAAAACCGCGTGCACCCGTTCATCGTGCCAAAGCTGATGAACAACGCCGCCGTCAGCCATGTGGCGATGCAATACAACCTGCGCGGCCCGTCTTTTACGGTGTCCACGGCCTGTGCATCGTCAAATCACGCGATGGGACAGGCGTTTCAAATGATCCGCACGGGGCTTGCCACGGCCATGATCACCGGCGGCTCCGAAGCGATGCTGTGCTTTGGCGGGGTCAAGGCCTGGGAAGGTCTGCGGGTGATGTCCAAGGATGCCTGCCGTCCGTTTTCGGCCACCCGCAACGGCATGGTGCAGGGCGAGGGCGCGGGCGTGTTCGTCTTCGAGGAGCGCGATCACGCAATGGCGCGCGGCGCGGATATTCTGGCCGAAGTCGTCGGTTTTGCCATGACCTCGGACGCGGCTGATATTGTGATGCCCTCGAAACAGGGGGCGGCGCGCGCAATCGCGGGCGCTTTGCGCGACGCTGGCGTGAACCGCGACGCGGTCGGCTATATCAACGCCCACGGCACCGGCACGGCCGCCAACGACAAGACCGAAAGCGCTGCGGTGGCTGATGTGTTCGGCCCACATGCCGACAAGCTGATGATATCAAGCACGAAATCCATGCACGGCCACCTGATTGGCGGCACGGGGGCGGTGGAATTGCTGGCCTGTATCATGGCGCTGCGGGACGGGGTAATTGCGCCCACCATCGGCTATGAAGAGCCGGATCCCGAATGCGCGCTTGACGTTGTGCCCAATGTTGCGCGGGACGCATCGGTTGATGTGGTGCTGTCCAACGCCTTTGCCTTTGGCGGGCTGAATGCGGTGATTGCCCTGCGCAAGGCGTAACGCCGCCCCGGGGCGGGGCGGCGCCTGATTGTGTGTAACTTTATCTGGCTACTCGGCTGGCGCTGCTGTCGCGCCGTCCGTTGCACCGGAAATGGCCGCATCCATCGCAGCCGTAAAGCCGATCAGTGAAATTGTCAGCTCGACCCGTTGATCGGGGGCGACTGCGGGGACGATCACCAGCTTTGCCGCACCACCCGCCTTGAACTGGGCGATATCGGCGGCCGTAAAGCCGATCCGCGAAATGCAGCCCGAGGACAGCATCGGCGACGCGGGACGTTCCGAACAGTAGGTAAAGGGATACATGCGCGCCTCACCACCGTCGATCGACATGCGCAGATTGGCCGTCAGCAGCGTTTCCATCGGTGCGACGATCGTGGCACCAGCGGCCGCTTCCCCGCCCTCGGGCAGGGGGATCAGACCGATTTCAGCAACCGAATTGTCATCCTGATCTTTCAGCAGTTGGTAAAGCGTGCAAAGATCGGCCCCGTCCGGGTTATTCACGCAGCGCAGCGACCAGTCGTCGAACACAGCCGCGACAAACGGCTGACCGGGCTGCAGTTGGTCGGCGGGCACGGGTGTGCCCATATCGAACGCGGATGGATCGGCGGGGGCGTCCTCGGTCGTTTCCTGCGCCGCAAGGGGGGCGGCCAGCGCCATCAGCAGGGCCAGGGTCAGGGGCATCAATGAATTACGCATAATTTGGTCCACTCGGTTGTTGTTGGGTCCAGTTAACATGGGTCCGGCGGTATGTCAGCGGGAAATCCGGGGCTGGCAAGGGATTGCCGATCACAAATCCTTGCCCCAAAACGAGAAAAAGGGCCGCAGACGCGCACCCTTTTTCCATTCTCCCTATCGGACTTGGCCGACTTGCTGCGCGAACGCTACGCAAAGCGAAATCTGCCGTCAACTGTAAAATTTATGTGTCAATCGCTTGCTAAACCGGTCAGTTCATTAAAAAAACCGCGCCCGAAGGCGCGGCAAGTCTGACAGGGAGGTTGCCAGCCCGTTTCCCGGAGGACATTGGGACGCGGGCATGTTTAGACTGGCATGGAATGGTTAAGAATGTATTTTGCCGCGAGAGTTTTCTCGCGGGCACAGGCAACAAAGGGCAGGATCAGGGATGAGTGACGGAATTTTCATTGGCGGCGGTGGGGCCGAGTATGCGCAGGCGCAGAACCTTTTGCTGGGCTATGCCAATCGCCACGGGTTGATCGCTGGGGCCACGGGCACCGGCAAGACCGTCACGCTGCAAATTCTCGCCGAAGGGTTTTCGGCCGCCGGGGTTCCGGTGTTCCTGTCGGACGTCAAAGGCGATCTGTCGGGTCTTGCCAAGTCCGGCAGCGTCGATTTCAAGCTGCACGACCCTTTCATGAAGCGCGCAGCGACCATCGGCCTTGATCTGCAATATGACCGGTTTCCGGTCACGTTCTGGGACTTGCTGGGCGAACAGGGCCACCCGATCCGCGCCACGGTTGCGGAAATGGGGCCGCTGTTGCTGTCGCGCCTGCTGGAACTGACCGAGGCGCAGGAGGGCGTGCTGAACGTTGCGTTCCGCGTGGCCGATGAAGAAGGGCTGCCGCTGCTTGATCTTGAGGATCTACAGGCGCTGCTGGTCTGGGTCGGGCAAAACGCCCGGGACTTGTCCCTGCGCTATGGCAATGTGGCCGCGTCATCCGTGGGCGCGATCCAGCGCGCGCTTTTGGTGTTGGAAAACCAGAACGGCGCGCAATTGTTCGGCGAACCGGCGCTGGACCTTGCCGATATGATGCGCGTGGGCGCGGACGGGCGGGGCGATATCAACATTTTGGCCGCCGATCGGCTGATGGGGAGCCCGCGCCTTTATGCGACCTTCCTGCTGTGGTTGCTGAGCGAACTGTTCGAGGAACTGCCCGAGGTCGGCAACCCCGACAAACCCAAGCTGGTGTTCTTTTTCGATGAAGCCCACTTGCTGTTTGACGATGCGCCCAAGGCGCTGGTGGACAAGGTGGAACAGGTCGCGCGGCTGATCCGATCCAAGGGGGTGGGTGTGTTTTTCATCACCCAGAACCCTGCCGATGTGCCCGAGGATGTGCTGGGCCAGCTTGGCAACCGGGTGCAGCACGCCCTGCGCGCCTTTACCGCCAACGATCAAAAAGCCCTGCGTCAGGCGGCCGACACATACCGCCCCAATCCCGCCTTTGATACCGCCGACACGATCCGCGATGTGGGCACCGGCGAAGCGATCACATCGATGCTGGAAAACAAGGGCGTGCCGGGGATCGTGCAGCGCACGCTGATCCGCCCGCCGTCGTCGCAACTAGGGCCGATCACCGTGGCCGAACGCGCCGCGATCATGGCCGCCTCGCCGATGGCCGGTAAATACGATGAACGGCTGGACCGTGATTCAGCCGCCGAAATGCTGGCCAAACGGGCCGAAACCGCCGCCGCCGCCGCCGAAAAGGCCGAAGCCGAGGAGGCCGCGCTGGAAGAAAAGGAGCGCGAATTCAAGGCCGCGCGCCGCTACAGTGGTGAAAAGGTCGAACGCTCCACCTCGCGCGGCCGCCGCAAATCCGAAGGCTTTGGCGAAGCGATCGCAAATGTTGTCGTCAAGGAGCTGAAAGGCACCACCGGGCGACGCATCGTGCGCGGGATCTTTGGCACCCTGTTCAAGGGGCGCTGATGATCGCGCTGGCGGGCAACGCAATCGGATCGCCTGGCGCCTAAAGCGGGCGAATCCGCAGGGCTACCAGCCGGTTCTCCTCTTTTTCGACGACTTCGAACCGGAAGCCGTGAAAGCTGAAGACCTGCCCCGTGGTCGGGATCATCTGAGCCTCGTGGATCACCAGACCGGCGATGGTGTTGGCCTCGTCGTCGGGCAGGGTCCAGTCGGTGGCGCGGTTCAGATCGCGGATCGTCATGGCGCCATCGACAACATAGCTGCCGTCTTCAGCGCGGGTGATCGTCTGTTCCTCGTCGGTGTCGAATTCATCCGTGATCTCGCCGACGATTTCTTCCAGAATGTCCTCGAGCGTGATCAGCCCCTGCAGGGTGCCATATTCATCGACCACCAGCGCAAAATGCGTGGAGCGGCGCAGAAACTGGCGCATCTGGTCGTCCAGCGTGGTGGTTTCGGGCACGAAATAGGCGGGCATCGCCACGCTGAGGATGTCGAACGCGGCCAGCTCGGTGGGTTCGATCCGCCCGTCACCCAGCATCTTGTGCAGCGCGCGCAGCAGGTCTTTGGCGTGCAAAACACCAAGGATATTTTCAGGCTCGTCACGGTAGAGCGGCAGGCGGGTGTGCGGGCTGTCCAGCGACAGGCGCAGGATGTCCATCACGGGCAGGTTTGCATCAATCATCGCGATGCCGGACCTGTGCAGCATGATTTCCTCGACCGTGCGGGCCGACAGATCAAGCGCGCCCAAGATCCGGTCGCGGTCCTCTTTTTCGACAACCCCTTCGGAATGGCCAAGATGCAGCGCGCCTGCGATTTCCTCGCGCACGGCCAGAATGTTGCTGTCGGGGTCGGTTTGCACGCCAAACACGCGCAAGACACCGCGCACCAATACCCGCACCGCCGCCACCACAGGCGCGAACAGCATCACGATCACGCTGATCGGACGGGCCACGCGCGAGGCGGCAAGTTCGGGGTTGGTGATCGCATAGGTCTTGGGCAGAACTTCGGCAAAGACCAGCACCAGCAAGGTCATGACCAGTGTGGCCAGCGCCACGCCGCTTTCGCCAAACAGCCGCGTGAACAGGGCCGTGGCCAACGATGTGGCCAGAATATTCACAAGGTTGTTGCCCAGCAGGACCGACCCGATCAGCCGTTCGCTGTCGTCGGTGATATGCAGCGCGCGTTCGGCCCCCTTGTCACCACGCCCCGCAGCCGAGCGCAGCTTGCCGCGCGATGCCGCCGTCAGCGCCGTTTCCGAGCCGGAAAAGAACCCCGACATCACCAAAAGAACAAGGATCGCACCGGCGGTGATCCAGAAAGCAGCGTCAGTTAACATGGGAGGTCCTAAACATGATGTGTCACGTTATGGGGCCGCAAGGGCGGCGCTTCAAGATGCGTCGTCATCCTTTGCGAGCGGGTGATGCGTCAAGACCAGATCGCGCAGCCGTTCATCCAGCACATGGGTGTAGATTTCCGTGGTCGCCACATCGGCGTGGCCCAGCATGGTCTGGATTGCGCGCAGGTCCGCGCCGCCCGCCAACAGATGCGTGGCAAAGGCATGGCGTAGGGTGTGCGGGGTGACCTTGGCCGCAGATACACCGCCGCGCACCGCCAATTCCTTGATCAGCGTATAGAATCTGTGGCGCGTCAAATGGCCCGCCTTGCCGCGCGACGGGAACAGGAACCGCGACGGCGGCGTGCCCTTGGCTTTGGCGGCTTCCGCGGCGGCGTCCCAGTCGCGCAACCAACCCGCCATCGCCGCGCGCGCGGGGGGGACAGCGGCACCATGCGCTCCTTGTCGCCCTTGCCGCGCACCAGCAGCATCGCCGGATTGCCGCGCGCCGCACTGACGGGCAGGGACACCAACTCTGTCACGCGCATCCCCGTGGCATAAAGCAGTTCCATCAGGCAGGTATTGCGGGCCGTGTCACGACCACTGTCGCGCGCGGCGGCGATCAACCTGTCCACCTCGGCGATATCAAGGGTCTTGGGCAGGCGTTTGTCACGGCCCGGCCCCTTGATCTGGATCGCCGGATTGTCGCTGCGCCAGCCTTCTTCAAAAGCAAAGCGGAACAATTGCTTGATCGCCGACAGGCGGCGCGCGCGGGTCGATTTGGCCAGCCCCTGACCCTCGCATGCAATCAGATAGCCCTCGATGTGGTCTTGGGTGGCTTTGTCGAAATCCAACCGGCGGTGCGCCAGCCAGCCCGCGAAATCCTGCAAGTCGCGGGCATAGGCCAGTTGGGTGTTGCTGGCCGCGTCCAGTTCGGCCGCCTGCGCCTCGAGAAAGGTCTGCACCCAGCGGGCCATATCGGCGGGGGCCGTCATGACTGGCGCGTCAGGATCAGATATTCCAGCGACAGGCGGCGGGCAAAATCCTCGAGCCCGACCGCACGCAGAAACGCCAA
The DNA here is from genome assembly GCF_008065155.1 of Octadecabacter sp. SW4. Taxonomy (NCBI): domain Bacteria; kingdom Pseudomonadati; phylum Pseudomonadota; class Alphaproteobacteria; order Rhodobacterales; family Roseobacteraceae; genus Octadecabacter; species Octadecabacter sp. SW4. Next base: position 1,442,636 of record NZ_CP042819.1, read on the forward strand.
CGCATCCCGCACATCCGCGTGCGAAGACACAACCCCTTCGTTAAAGGCCCCCATCGCGCGCAACACGGCCTCGCCCAGCTTGCCGCTGCTGGCCATCTGCATCAGATCGGGGTCGGGGGGGGCGCCGTTAAAGGCGGCGAAAACGGCCGCCTGCTGCGGCCCGGCTGCGCGCACATCAGACAGATCGCCGCGCGCGACACCATGCAGGAAAATGTCGCGTTGGCTGGCCAGAGTGGCGGCCAGGGCCACGGATTCATACGCTGGTGACAACAGGCCGATCTCCGTGGCCAGTTGGGCGGCATCGCCGTCAAAATCCATCGCCGAGAGCTGCGGCTGATACTGCGTGGCAAAGGCGGTTTCGATCTGCGCCTCAAGCATGGCATCCCAGGCCGCGGGCAGGGCGGCAGCGGCGGCCTCTGCGTCACCGCTTTCCAGCGCGCGATCAAGGCGTTGCACGGCCGCGACCCGTTCCCACACCCCGCCCGACGCAGCAGGGCGGCGCGCCAGATAGGTGCCAAACACCTGGTTGGGATCAATGGCACCGGTGCGGGCAAGACGTTCAGCGGCCTCAAGCTGGGCCTTCCAACCGGTGGTCGAGCGCAGGTCGGCATGGGCAAAGGCGCGGGGCAATCCGTCCACGGTCATCGGCTCGCCGATGGCTTCGCGCATCCGAAACACCAGCGGGGTCGTGCGTGTGGGCGCGGGCAGGGCCGGTTCGCCTTCGAAAAGATCGGGGTCAAGGAATCGCGACAAAAGCGCGTCTTCCTCCTCGGCGATGTCACCAAGGGCGCGACCGGTGTTCAGGGTCAGGGCTGCCGCCGACCAATCACCGTTGCGGGCAAGGCAAAAGATGCGCGCCGCCGCGGTGGGGGCCACATCGGGGCGGGTGCGCATCATGGCACAGGCCGCATCTTCGGTCCCGGTCAAAAGCGAGACATCAAACCAGCGGCGAAACAGGGCGGGACTGTCGGGATTGGCTACCTCAAGAAGGGCCTGTGCGGGGTCAAGCGCACCCATATCAAGCAATTTGTCAACGCGGGCGATGAACAAGCGGCCCTCGGGGCTTGCGCCCAAGGGGGCATCGCCCTCGGCCAAAAGCAGGTTGCGCAACAGCGCCTGCATCGCGGGCAGACCGTCAACGCGCTGTGCCTGCACCAGCGTCACCAGCGTATCCTCGGCGCTGCCACGCCACAGATCGGCGGGAAATCCTGTCACATCCGAAGACAGCAACCCCACACGGTCGGGCGACGGGCTATCGAGACGGGATACGGACACTTCGGGCGTCAGCGCGGACTCGGCCACTGGTGGTTCATTGGGGGTAACGGTCGGGCGCGTGCCTGGCGATGCGGTCACCACCGGGGTGGTCACACTGTCCGACAGCCAGTCAATCGCCGAAAGCGGGGCATCGTCTTGTGCGACTGCGGGCAAACCGGTTGCCAAAACCAAAACACATGCCGCACAAATCCGCATACCTAATCCACATCCAGGGTGACGGGTTTTGTCACCTCTTCCACCGGGGCTGCAAAATCGGCCGGAAAAAATATCGGGCCGACATAAGCATAGGCGATCAGCGCCAGTGCCGCCAGAACCACAAGAAACAGCAAAAACTTGATCAAACGCCACATCTTTGGTCCATCCTTTTGCCTTTGCCCCGAATGGCGGCCTGATTTGCCACCTTGGTCGGGTTTATATATGGCCTTTTGAGCAAGATCACGCCATTCAGTTGGAAATTTTTTCATTCGGCGGCAGTGCGCCGACAACTCCGCCGACAGATGGCGCCGAAAATCAGGGGACGAAATGGCAGGTTGGCCATGACCACAGGGATACCGCGATATGACCTGCGCCGCACGGTTGTGCTGGTGGGGCTGATGGGCTGTGGCAAATCGGCCATCGGGCGCGCCCTGGCGGCCCGCCTTGACGCCCCCTTTCTTGATTCCGACCAGGAAATCGAAGCGGCGGCCAATGCCAGTATCGCCGAGATTTTTGCCCGTGACGGCGAAGCCTTCTTTCGTGACCGTGAAGCGGAAGTGATTGCGCGCCTGCTGCGTGGTGCGCCTTGCGTTCTGTCAACGGGGGGCGGGGCATTTCTGGCCGCGCGCAACCGCGAGGCGATTTCACAGCGGGGCGTGTCGGTCTGGCTGAATGCCGATCTTGATGTGCTTTGGGACCGGGTGCGTCACAAGACCACGCGCCCGCTGCTGCGCACCAGCGATCCGCGCGCCACGCTTGCGGACCTTTATGAGGCGCGCAAACCGGTCTACGAACTGGCGGACCTGCATGTGCGCTCGCTGCGCAGCTATTCCATCGCCGAGATGACCGACCGCGTGATTGACGCGCTCGCCACGCGGCCCGATATCTTAGAGGTGGCCCCATGACACAATTGCGTGAAACTGTCCGTGTGGACCTGCCGGGCCGCGCATATGACATCGTGATCGGACCGGGGGTGCTGGCCCAAGCGGGCGATCTGATCGCGCCGCTGCTGCGCCGCAAACGGGTCGTGATTGTCACAGATGAAAACGTCGCGGCCGCGCAGATGCGCAGCTTACAGGATGGTTTGCAGGCCGCGGGTATCACGTCCGAGGCGCTGATCCTGCCGCCGGGCGAGGCGACGAAAGGCTGGGAGCAGTTCAGCCGCACCGTGGAATGGCTGATCGCGCAAAAGGTCGAGCGCGGCGATGTCGTGATCGCCTTTGGCGGTGGCGTGATTGGCGATCTGGCGGGCTTTGCCGCCGCCGTTGTGCGCCGCGGCGTGCGGTTCGTGCAAATCCCCACGTCGTTGCTGGCGCAGGTCGACAGTTCGGTCGGCGGCAAGACCGGCATCAATTCGCCCCTTGGCAAAAACCTGATCGGTGCCTTTCACCAGCCCAGTCTGGTGCTGGCCGATACCGAAACCCTTGGCACGCTGGCCCCGCGCGATTTCCTGTCGGGCTACGGCGAGGTCGTGAAATACGGGCTTCTGGGGGATGCGGATTTTTTCGACTGGTTAGAGGCGCTGGGGCCGGCATTGGCGGCAGGCGACATCGCCGCGCGGGTGCAGGCGGTCAAGCGGTCCTGCGAAATGAAGGCCGCGATCGTGCAGCGCGACGAGACCGAACAGGGAGAGCGCGCATTGCTGAACCTTGGGCATACGTTTTGCCACGCGCTCGAGGCGGCAACGGGCTATGGCGACCGCTTGCTGCACGGCGAAGGCGTGGCGATTGGCTGCGCCCTGGCGTTTGAACTCTCGGCGCGTATGGGGCTTTGCAGTCAGGAAGACCCAAGCCGCGTGCGCGCCCATCTGCGGGCGATGGGGATGAAGGTCGATCTGGCCGATATCGAAGGTGATTTGCCCGATGCGCAGGGGCTTCTTGACCTGATGGGACAAGACAAAAAGGTCGTGGACGGCAAGCTGCGATTTATCCTTGCGCGCGGGATCGGTGAGGCCTTTGTGACCAGCGACGTGCCGCAGGACAAGGTGCTGGGCGTGCTGCGCGATGCGCTGGTGTTGCGCGGGTAAGGTGGGTCAAGACCCAGGTTACCGGGCGGTCGCGCGCCGGATTGCCATGCCGAATTTGTCGTCGCAGGAAAACCCGACAGACTCGTAGAACCCGCGCGCGCCGCGTTTCTGGCCGGTCAGCAGCATGACCTTATAGGCCCTCTGCGCCCAAGCGTGATCAAGCGCCGCCTGCATGGCGCGGCGCCCCAACCCGCGCAAACGGTGGGTCGGGGCCGTCACGACATTTTCAATCAGACCGTATGGGCGCCCGCCTCATGTCACACTCGGCAAAAGGTGCAGCGTGCACATGGCGCGTAGGGTGTCATCGACCAAAACGCCGAACACGGTCGTTCCGTCATGCGACACGACCCGCGCGAACATCTGCGCATCCCCGCCCTTGGGGCCGGTGGTGAGCACATCAAAAAGCGCAAGCGCGCCCTGTGTATCCGCCAGTGTCAACGGGCGCGTCACCCAAGCCAAAGCCCTAGAACGGGATTTCATCGTCCATGTCGCCGCCACCGGATGGGCCACTGTCATAGCCGCCGCCCGAGGACGATCCGCCGCCGCCAGAGCCGCCGCCCGATTGATCGGCCATATAGCCGCCACCGCCGCCGCCCTCGCTGCGCCCATCCAGCATCGTCAACGTGCCGTCAAAGCCCTGCAAGACCACCTCGGTGCTGTAGCGATCAGCACCGGACTGGTCCTGATACTTGCGGGTTTGCAGCTTGCCTTCGATGTAAACCTTGGAGCCTTTCTTCAGGTATTGCTCGGCGATGCGCACCAGCCCTTCCTGAAAAATAGCGACGGAATGCCATTCAGTCTTCTCGCGCCGCTCGCCGGTGTTCTTGTCTTTCCATGTCTCGGAGGTGGCGATGCGCAGATTGCATACCTTGCCACCGTTCTGGAATGTCCGCACTTCGGGGTCGCGCCCCAGATTGCCGATAAGAATGACTTTGTTGACTGATCCGGCCATGTGCGTGTCTCCCTCACGAATCCGATAATTCTGGTGCATCTTACATCACCCCAGAATGGTGAATGAAAGGATAATCACCCCCCGTAAGGCCAGATTCGCAATGCCAAAGCGGCGCAAAAGCATCTAAGTCTGGAAATTGTGCGCACGCTGGGTTAACTTTCGTGCAAGATGTTGGGGGACAGAGATGTTCAAGTTTGTTGCTGCCGCGCCGGGGGCTGCCCTTGCGCTCACGGCGGTGTTCACCACCGGGCTCGCGGCTGAGACGCTGTCGACGCGGTCGCGCACAACGCTTTTTTCCTCTCAGATCGAGGTGTTGGACGGGCGCGCGGCGGCGCAATATTCCGGGTCCGTGCGTTTGCAGCCGCCGCGCGTGGAGATCCCGTCAGCCGCCGGAAGCGGCCCGCAATATAACGGGCGCTATGCCGGTCCCTATCTTGATATGGCGCGCAGTGCCGCGCGGCGCAATCGCGTGCCCGAAGACCTGTTCCTGCGTCTTGTGCATCAGGAAAGCCGCTGGAATCCGCGGGCGCGCAGCCGTGCGGGGGCCTTGGGTCTTGCGCAATTGATGCCCGCCACAGCGCGGCGGTTGGGGGTTGATCCCTTTGATCCTTATCAAAACCTTGACGGCGGCGCGCGCTACCTGCGCCAGCAATACGAGGAATTCGGGACATGGCGGCTGGCCCTTGCAGCCTATAACGCGGGGCCGGGGGCGGTGCAGCGCTATGGCGGCGTGCCACCCTACCGCGAGACCCGCAACTATGTGCGTGTCGTCTGGGGCAGCTGATGAAGGGCGTCTGGCGCTATGTTTTTCTGGGCATCGCGCTGTTTGTCGCGCTGATTGGCGGGATCGTCTATCTGGCAATCCGCCTGACCCAGCCTTACGTCGATGTGGTCAAGCAACAGGGCGCGGCACTGTCCCAGGGCGACGGGGCGGCGGCCTATGATGCATTGGCCCTGACCACCCGCGATCAGATCAGCGAAGCCGAATTCGTGATCATGATGCAGGATCTGGGCCTCTGGGAAGACAGCGGGGAATACTATTTCAATGCGCGCAATGTTGAGAATGGCGTGGCGCGATTAAGCGGCACCTATACCCGCGCGGATGGTGCCGTGATTCCCGTGACCTTTGTGATCGTGCAGGAACAGGATGAAATGCGGATCATTTCATTCCAGTTCGGGGCGTAGATTTTCGCATTAAACCAATATTTTGCAAGGTGACCCTCATGTATCACATGAAGTGCAGGGCGGTATCCGCCCCGCCGCCTGTCATTCCGCTGCGATCTTGATCACCGGTTCCATATTGGCCAGTTCCTCGTCGCTGAGGTGGCATTTGATCTGGTGACCTTCGGCCAGCGTGCGCACCTCTGGCACGTCGATCTCGCAGCGATTGCCGGGCACCTTGCCTTTCCAGCCGCAGCGGGTCTGAAACGGGCAACCGCTGGGCGGGTTCATGGCTGACGGGATATCGCCCTCAAGCACGATGTGCTTTTTCTGGACCTTTGTATCGGCGATGGGCACGGCAGATAGCAGGGCCTCGGTATAGGGGTGATAGGGTGGGCTGAACACCTGATCGGTGGTGCCCAGTTCGACCACATGGCCCAGATACATCACCATCACGCGATCCGACAGATAGCGCACAATCGACAGATCGTGGCTGATGAACAGCAGCGTGGTTTTCTCCTCGCGCTGGATTTCCATCAGCAGGTCGGTCACGGCGGCCTGCACGGACACATCCAACGCGCTGACAGGTTCATCCGCCACCACGATCCGCGCACCGCCCGCAAAGGCGCGGGCGATCCCGACACGCTGCTTTTGCCCGCCCGACAGTTGCCGCGGCATCCGGTCGGCAAAAGCGCGGGGCAGTTTCACAAGGTCCAGCAGGGTCAGCATCCGGTCGCGTCTTTCGCGATCATTCGCGCCGATTCCAAAGATTTCCAGCGCCCGCATGATCTGGCGCCCAACGGTCATCGACGGGTTCAGCGTGTCAAACGGGTTCTGGAACACCATCTGCACATCGGCCACCGTGCGGGTGTCGCGCTTCTCGATCGGGGTGTCCTGAATTTCGCGATTATCCAGCAGGATTCGCCCCTCGGTCGCGGTTTCAAGGCCCATCAGCACCTTGGCAAAGGTAGATTTACCGCAGCCGGATTCGCCGACAATGGCCAAGGTTTCGCTTTCGTGGGCCTCGAACGACAGGGTTTCGTTGGCCTTGACCACCTTCTTGTTGGCCCCGCCAAACAGCGCGCTGGCCGAGACCTCGTAGTATTTCTTGAGGTTGTCCATCGACAGGACGACCTTGCCGATCGCGCCTTTTTCCTTGGCCTGCGCCACGGTGATGGGCGCGTTCCAGTCGATCTCCTCGAACTTCAAACACCGGGTCTGGTGGCGGTCATTGCCTTCAACCAGCGACATCGGGATAAAGCCCGCATCACAGCGCCCTTCTTCAAAATAGTCGCAGCGCGGCCCGAAATTGCAGCCCTGAGGGCGTTCATGGGGCAGGGGAAAGTTGCCGGGGATCGCCACAAGCGGGCGCGCGTTCTTGTCTGCACCGGGCAGCGGAATCGAGCGGAACAGCGCCTGCGTGTAGGGGTGCTGCATTTCATCAAACACGTCTTCGATCGAGCCGCGCTCGACCGCTTCGCCGGAATACATCACGCAGATGCGGTCGCAGGTTTCCAGGACCAGCCCCAGGTTGTGGCTGATAAACAGCATCGAGGTGCCGTATTTCTTGCCCAGATCCTTGACCAGTTCCACGACAGCCGCTTCGACCGTGACGTCAAGCGCGGTGGTAGGTTCATCCAGGATCAGCAGCGAGGGTTTCGACATCAATGCCATCGCGATGACGATGCGCTGCTGTTGTCCGCCCGATAACTGGTGCGGGAACGAATTGAGGATGCGCGCAGGGTCGGGCAGCTTCACATCGGTGACCACCTCGAGCGCGCGTTTGTAGGCTTCTTTTTCGCCGACCCCTTCGTGGATCATCGGCACTTCCATCAACTGTTTTCCGATCCGCATGGCCGGGTTCAGCGATGCCATCGGTTCCTGATAGATCATCGCGATCTGGCTGCCGCGAATGTCGCGCAGTTCCTCGCTTGTCATTTCGTTCAGGTTGCGGCCCTTGAACTTGATCGAGCCGCCAACGATGCGCCCGTTCACACCCAAATCCTGCATCACCCCCAGCGCCACGGTGGATTTACCGCAACCGGATTCACCTACAAGGCCCAAGGCCTCGCCCGGTTGAATGGTCGCGGAAAAATCCATCACGGCGGGAATTTCACGAAGGCGCGTGAAAAAGCTGATCGAGAGCTTGTCGATCTCGAGGATCGGTCCGTCATAATCCCATGTTGTCATCGGCTTAATCCTTCAGGCTTTCTTCGCGGAGGCCATCGGCCAACAGGTTCAGACCCAGCACCATCGACAGCAGGGCAATCGCGGGTGGCATGGCGGGGTGCACGTAGATCAGCAGCAGCTTGCGCCCTTCGTTGATCGTGCTGCCCCAGTCAGGGCTTTCGGGTGGCAGACCAAGGCCAAAGAACCCCAACGTCCCCAGCAGGATCGTGGTATAGCCGATGCGCAGGCAGAAATCGACGATCAGCGGGCCACGTGCGTTGGGCAAAATCTCCCAGAGCATGATATACCACGGGCCTTCGCCACGGGTTTGCGCCGCGGCAACATAATCGCGCGTTTTGATATCCAGCGCGAGGCCGCGCACGATACGGAACACGGTGGGGCTGTTGACGAAGACAACCGACACGAACACCACCAGAATGCCGCCAGGAATGTTGATCCAATCAAGCGCGGCGGGCCAGATATCAAGCGGCGATCCATCCTGGCTGATCACGCTCAGGTATATCCATGCCAGCGGGATCAGCACCACGGCGAGCAGGATCATGTTACGGCTGGGTTGCGTGCGGAATCGTGAATTGATCAGCACCCCGAAAAAGATCAGCGGGAACAGGAACAGGAACGCCGCCATGTAGTTGGGCAGGCCCGTTGCGACGATTTCGGGCGTCACCAGCAGGTAAAACAGCAAGATCACCGGAAAGGCGAGGATCAGGTTGGCAAGGAACGACAGTGTCGTATCAAGCTTGCCCCCGTAATAGCCCGCAGGCAGGCCCAGTGTGATCCCCACCATAAAGGCAAAGATCGTCGCCAGAGGCGCAATCATGATGACGATCACCGAGCCTTGGACCACGCGGCTAAAGATGTCGCGTGCAAGGTTGTCACCACCCAGCAGGTAATGCGGATAGAGGTCTTCGCTGCCAGCGGGCAGGGGCGTGCCCGGCACCTTGTTCTTGAGGCCGGAAATCTGCGCCAGCGGATCGTGGGTGGCGATCAGGTCGAACACACCGACGAAAATTGCCGTGAACACCCAGAACATCACCAGCGCAAAGCCGATCATGCCGATCATGCTGTCAAACAGCTTGCCGTAAAGGCCAAGGCGGCGCTTGAACATGATCGACAGGGTGAATGTTGCGACCAGTGCGATCCAGACGGGGATGAACCTTTTTGACATTTCGCCCAGGATCCCGGCCTTGCCATCGGGCATCAGCAATCCGCCGACCACATAGACGACGATCACCACGACCAGCGCCAGAAACAGCCATTTGACGGCGTTTTCGACCATGCCGAATGTGCCGCCCCGTTTCATCAGGGTGCCATCGGCGTTCGATTGCAGTTTCACCTCGGCGGCGAAAAAGCCCATGATGATCTGTGCCACCACGGCCAGTGCAAAGGCGACAAACAGCGCCTGTGCAACGGGGTTGAGGATGGTTCCAAGAGAGCCTGTCCAGCTAAGCATATCCATGTTCTGCCCCTTTACGAAATTCTGATGCGTGGGTTGAGGAACACATAACCGATGTCGGAAATCAGTTGCGTGACCAGAACCACGATCACTGAGACGACAGAAACGCCCAGCAAGAGTTCAATGTCATTGTTGCTTGCGGCCTGCACCAGCGTCCAGCCAAAGCCCTTGTAGTTGAACAGGGTCTCCACGATGACGACGCCGTTCAGCAGCCACGGGAATTGCAGCATGATGACGGTGAAGGGTGCGATCAGCGCGTTGCGCAGCGCGTGCTTCATCACGATATTGGGAAAGCTGACCCCTTTCAGACGCGCGGTGCGGATGAACTGCGCATTCATCACTTCGGTCATCGACGCCCGCGTCATCCGCGCGATATAGCCCATGCCATAAAGCGCGATCGTCAGCACCGGCAGGAAAAAGTTGCCAAAGGTTGCATCATCCATCGCCGATGTCGCCGTGCCCTTGAACCACTGCATTCCGAAAGTCGCCGTGGCAAAGACCGAGATGAACACAACACCCGATACATATTCCGGCGTCGCCGTGGAGACGATGGACACGGTCGAGAGCGAGCGGTCAAGGCGCGACCCTTCGCGCATCCCCGCCAGCACGCCGATGATCAGCGCACCGGGCACCATCAGCAGCATCACGTAAAACATCAACTTGCCTGTCAGCCACAGGCGGGTGCCGATAATGCTGCCGACCTCATCCTTGAACACGGTGCTTTCGCCCCAGTCGCCCTGTAGAACGCCGCAAAAACGTGGGGTATCTTCGGTGGGGGCCTGCGCGCCTGCGCAGCGCGCGCGGGTGTCGCCATCCGTGCCCTCGATCACATACCCCGGCAAAATGCCCAGCCACTGCCCGTATTTGACCGGCGTGGACTGCAAATACCCGCGATTGCCCAGATAGCTTTCGACCGCCGCTTCGGACATGCGAAAGTTGCCTTGGGTCTTGGCAAGTTTTTCAAGGTTCGGAAAAAGGTTCGTCAGAAAGAAGACGATGAAAGTCAGGCATAATGCCGTGAGGATCATGACCCCCAACCGGCGGAGAATGAACAGTCCCATAAAAGCCCCTGTTGGCTGTGCCGGTCAGTCATTGCTGGCCGGTCATATTAGGAAAGGCCGCCCCGTTGCGGGGGCGGCCTTTGGTTCGTGCAGCCCTAGGCGGCGATGCCCATCTTATAAAGCTGGGGCAGATAGGCGATGTGCATTTCCATGCCCACGAAACCCGGCTTGGCGTGGCGATAAAGCGACCGCCAGTAAGGCTGGAGCGTGACACCCTCGTCGCGCATGATCGTCTGCAGTTGGGCCATCACTTCACTGCGCGCCCCGGCATCGGCAATCGCGTTTGCCTGATCCAGCAGGGCATCGAATTCAGCGTTGGCGAACGCCGCTTCGTTCCATGCCTCGCCCGAGCGATAGGCCAGACCAAGGATCTGGGTGCCAAGCGGGCGGTGGTTCCAGTTGGTCGAGGAGAAGGGATACTTCGTCCAGTCGTTCCAGAACGTGCTGCCCGGGATGATCGTGCGCTTGATGTTGAACCCGGCGTCGCGCAGCTGGGCTGCAACGGCATCGGTCGTGTTCTTGCGCCAGTCATCATCAATCGAGGAAATCTCGAACTCGAAATCGGCCATGCCGGCCTCTTGCAGCAGGGCCAGGGCGCCTGCGGGATCGTAATCCAGCGCTGGCACATCGGCGTATTCGGGATGCATCGGACCCACGTGCTGGTTCTTGGCAACCACACCGCGGTTGGCATAGCCCAGCTCAAGGCAGACCTCGTTGTTGACGGCCATCGCGATGGCGCGGCGCACGCGCACATCTTCATAGGGTTTGACGCCGTTAACCTCGGCTTGCTGGTTGGGACGGATGACGATGGTCGCGCCAGAGGCGACTTCGGAACCTTCCCAGCCGATACCTTCGACAACATCGACGAAATCACCGACGGTTTCATAGAATACGTCCACCTCGTCGGAGGCCGCAGCGGCGACCCAGGCCGAAGGATCCGTGCCGTAATCGATGAATTCGATACGGTCCAGATAGGCGCCTTTGCCGGCGGCGTAGCCCCACCATTCATGGCCTTCGTTGCGCACCAACACGGCCTTGACGCCCACTTCCATGCTTTCAGGAAGATAGGGACCAGTGCCAATCGGGTTGCCAAGCATATCATCGGCGTTGTGGCTGGCGTGATAGATCGCAGCCGGATAATCGGACATGCCCGCAATCAGGGTGATGTCGGATTTTGGCAGGTTCAACTGCACGGTGTGGCTGTCGGTAACCACGATGCTGCCCTCGATCGCCTGACCGCTGTCAGCGTCGATCAGCGCCGCAAAACGGCCCGCCATCGAGTTGCCTTCGGCGGCGCTGTCACACCAGTCGGTGATCACGCGGGCCACGTCTTCGGCAGTGAAATCGTCGCCGTTGTTCCACTTGACGCCCTGACGGACATTCAACGTGTATTGGGTGGCATCGTCGTTGACGTCCCAGCTTTCCAGCAACATCGGCTCGAACGAACCGTCGCTGTTGTATTCAACCAGATATTCTATCCAGCCGGACGTGATATAAGCGATCTGGGTCCAGTCAAATGTGCGCGGATCCTTTAGGGCGCGGACTTCGATCTGCATGCGGATCGTGCCGCCCTGTTGGGCGTGGGCGGCGGCCTGCACGGGGGCGGACAGCCCCAGCATGCCGTATGCCGCTGCCGTAGTGACGCCAAGCGCGGTTGTGCGGGCCAGAAATTCGCGGCGGCTGAGTTTTCCAGCCTTGGCGTCGCGCGTGTAGATTTCGGCGGCAGGATGCACGGGCTTGCCGGAAAGGGTTAGGTGCGTCATTCGTTTCTCCCTGTGACACATTATTTTATCCATGAGTGTCGGGGCGGTTGCAGAAACCGGCTGTCGCCAGTGTTGGCTCCCGCAAATCATCCCCCTCATCAGATGCGCATTGCGCACGTTTTTCGGGGTGCGGTCAATGCACGCATTCGGCATTTGACGTCACGTTTGCGACGTTCGCATATAACAAAAGCGACATCAACCGGTGAGCGGGCCTGATGCTGCGCTGCGGCTTTTCGTGCCGCGATGCAGCGAAGTAGGGCCTTGTTTTACAGGTTAATCAGCTGCCCCATCGGCCCCTTGCGTCGGAATTCTGACGGGGTCATACCCGCCTGCGCCTGAAAGCTGCGGGTGAAATAGGCCGCCGAGGCAAAGCCAAGCGCGGCCGCGATCTGGCGCACGGGCACCTTGGTCTGGCGCAGCATCATGCGTGCCTCGAACAGGATGCGATCATTGAGCAGGGCCAGCGCTGATTTCCCGCAGCTTGCCTTGCAGCACCGCGTCAGATGTGTGGGCGTGACGCCCAGCGCGGCGGCGTATTGGGCAACCCCAAGGTGGCGGCGAAAATCCCGCTCGATCAGATCGGTATAGGCGGCGACCAGTCGCGCGGCGGCGGTGGTGTGGCGGCTGTCGCTGGAGTCATGCATCGCGATCTGGCGTTCAAAGAAGACCGACAGCAGCCCCGCATGATAATGTGCGGCCCGCGTATTGCCCGGACGATTGCTTTTTAGCTCGCGTTCCAGGTTGTCAAAAAGCATGGCCAGTTCCTTTTGCTGCACAACATCGCGCAGGCGCAGGTGCATGCGCGCGGCGGGCCATTCGCTTGCCATCGCCGGGGGAATTGTGACCATCTGCCCGAACACGGTCGGCCCGACCTCGAAACCATACATGGTATGGGCGGGGATAAAGATCAGATTGTTGGGGCCATAGCCGCTGGTCAATCCTGCCACGGTAATGCGGCCCTGACCCTTGTTGATGAAAATCAGGCGCGGGCTGGTATGACTGCGCATGGCCTCGGTGCGCCACCGCCCGTGGTGGGCATTCTGGGCGACAGGGGCGAGGGCAAGCGTGGTATCAGGCATGATCTGGTCCCAAATTGCATTTGTGAAACTTTTAACCTATTCTAGCATGAAATCAATCCAAATTTGTTGTAAAGATGCAAGTATTGCGAGTGCCAGTCTGGGCTAGTCCGGCACTGGCAAGGCAATCTGCCGCCAGTCCCGCATCCGTGAGCGCAGCCATGTGCGTTGCCGTTTGGCATAACGACGGCTGGCAATCACCGCAAGTTCCCGGGCCGCGTCCAGCGAAATTTCGCCACGGATATGGGCAATCAGTTCCGCTGCGCCGATCGCCTTGGCGGACGCATGATCAGGGTTCCAGTGCGGTTCCATCGCGGCCGCCTCGTCCAGGGCACCGTCGCGGATCATCACATCAAAGCGGCGCGCGATCCGGGCGTTCAGCCAGTCGGGATCGGGCATCATCGCCAGCGCCGTCACCTGCGACAGCGGCAAGACCGGTGGCGGCGTCATGTCCTGCCAGTCGGCAATAGAGCGCCCGGTGGCCTGTTGCACCTCCCATGCGCGCTGCACGCGGGCGCGGTTGTTCTGGTCAATCCGGCCCAATGTCACCGGATCAAGCGCGGCCAGCATATCGTTCAGATCCTGCGCATTCGCGCGGTCCCGGACATCTGGCGGTGTCGCCGGAATATCGGCCAACCCTTGGGTGAGGGCGGCAAAGTTCAGCCCCGTGCCACCCACAATGATGGGCCGCGCGGTGCCTTGCACGAAGGGCGTCACATCACGCAGCCAATGACCCACCGAATAAGGCGCATCGAACGGCACATGACCGTATAAGGCATGAGGGATGCGGGCTTCGTCCGCCGCATCGGGTCGCGCGGTCAACACCCGCCAGCCGTCAAACACCTGCAAGGCATCGGCATTGACGATCACCCCGCCGCCGGTTTGCGCAATCTGCAAGGCCAGCGCCGATTTGCCAGCCGCGGTTGGCCCGAAAATCAACACGGGAACGTCAGGCGGGATCGTGCGCAGGTCAATCATTGCGGCACCCTTGCAAAGAAACTTGCGGCCCGCCGTGCAATTCGCCCAACCAGCCATTGAAGTGACCCTCGGTTTGCGACATTTTAGCCCTTGCCGCAACAAACCAAAGGACCCAGCGATGTCAGACGCCGAAAAAGTCACATTTGAACGGGTCATGCTCAAGATTTCGGGCGAGGCATTGATGGGCGATCAGGGCTTTGGCCTGCACCCGCCCACCGTCGAACGCATCGCCCGCGAGGTGAAAACCGTTCACGACATGGGCGTCGAGATTTGCATGGTGATCGGCGGCGGCAATATCTTTCGCGGCCTGCAGGGATCGGCACAGGGGATGGAGCGCACCACGGCCGATTACATGGGCATGCTCGCCACGGTGATGAACGCGCTGGCGATGCAAAGCGCACTTGAGGGGCAGGGCATCCACACCCGCGTCATTTCCGCGATCCGCATGGATGAGGTCGCCGAACCCTATATTCGTCGCCGCGCGGTGCGCCACCTTGAGAAAAAGCGCGTCTGCATCTTTGCCGCGGGCACCGGCAACCCCTATTTCACCACCGACACGGCGGCGACCCTGCGCGCCAACGAAATGGCCTGCGAGGCGATCTTCAAAGGCACCAAGGTGGATGGCGTCTATGACAAGGACCCCGCCAAACACGCCGATGCCAAACGTTACGACACGATCACCTATGACGAGGTGCTGGCCCAGCATCTGGGCGTGATGGATGCCAGCGCCATTGCGCTGGCGCGGGAAAACAAGCTGCCGATCGTGGTGTTTTCCTTGGATGAGCCGGGCGGATTCAAGGGTATTCTGGACGGCACTGGCACCTTTACCACCGTGCGCGATTGATGGTCTGACGATCCCTGCGGGGCAGGTATTGCTGGCAAGATGAAACGGCGGGTGCCCCCCGCCTCGCGCCGTTTTTGCGATAACGCGCGCAAATTTCCGCAAGAACTGCACGGGCGTTCTATACAAATCACCGGTCTTGCAGGTATAGCAGGGCAACACTGGCAAAAAGAGCGCTACTCATGTCCGACGACTTTATCCTTGATACCGATGATCTGACCCGCCGCATGGATGGCGCAATCGCCAATCTGCGCACCGAATTTGCGTCGCTTCGCACCGGGCGCGCGTCGTCCTCGATGCTGGAACCGGTGATGGTGGATGCTTATGGCGCGCTGACGCCGATCAATCAGGTCGGCACCGTCAACGTCCCCGAGCCGCGCATGGTCACGATCAACGTCTGGGACAAGGGCCTCGTCGGCAAGGTTGAAAAGGCGATCCGCGAAAGCGGGCTGGGGATCAACCCGCAGCTGAACGGCACGATCATCATGCTGCCGATCCCCGAACTCAACGAAGAACGCCGCCGCGAATTGACCAAGGTCGCAGGCCAATACGCCGAACATGCCCGCGTGTCGGTGCGCAACGTGCGCCGTGACGGGATGGACCAGATCAAAAAGGCCAAGGGTGATGGCCTGTCCGAGGACGACCAGAAGCTTTGGGAGGACGAGGTGCAGGAGTTGACCGACGCCTATATCAAACAAATCGACGACAACCTCGACACCAAGCAAGCCGAGATCATGCAGGTTTGATCCGGCAATCTTGAAAAGGTCCAGTGGACCTTTTCGCCGGATCAAAGGGCGGAGCCCCGGAAAGTCCGGCAATCTTGAAAAGGTCCAGTGGACCTTTTCGCCGGATCAAAGGGCGGAGCCCCGGAAAGTCCGGCAGCAAAAGGCGCAAGCCCAAAGGGACGCGCCAAGACGGTAACCAGGAGGCTGGGTATGGCCAAGGACGCACAACAGGCAGGCCCGCGCCACGTCGCCATTATCATGGACGGCAACGGCCGCTGGGCGACCCAGCGCGGGCGGCCCCGGTTGTTTGGCCACCACGCGGGCGCAAAACGTGTGCGCGATATCGTCGAAAGCTGCCCTGATCTGGGCGTCAAATACCTGACCATTTTCGCCTTCTCGACCGAAAACTGGAAACGCACCCAGACCGAAGTCGCCGGTCTGATGAAGCTGTTTCGCCGCTACATCGAGCGCGAGGCGCAGGCCCTGCTGAAAAACGGTGTGCGGGTCCGGTTCATCGGGGATCGTGTGCGTCTGGATGACAAACTGGTCGCGCTGATGGACGAACTGGAACTGCTCACGGCGGGCAATGATCGCGTGCATCTGACCGTCGCCATCAACTACGGCGGGCGCGATGAAGTCACCCGCGCCGCCAAGCGCCTTGCCTATGACATCGAGCAGGGCAGGTTGACCCACAAGGATGTTGATGCCGAAACATTGGCAAAATACCTTGATACCCACGTGTTGCCCGACCCCGATCTGGTCATCCGCACCAGTGGCGAGGCGCGGGTCAGCAACTTTCTGCTTTGGCAGACCGCCTATAGCGAATACGAATTCGTCGATACGCTGTGGCCCGATTTTACACCGCAGGAATTTGCCAGGGTGCTGGCAAGTTTCAGCGCCCGAGATCGCCGGTTTGGCGGGGTAAAGGCCTGATATGACAGACAAGCCTGCAATCGATCCCGGCAAATGGGGGGATCTGACGGTGCGCCTTGCGTCGGGTGCGGCGATGGCCGTGATCGGGGTTGGCGCCATCATCGCGGGGGGCATCTGGTTCCAGATGCTGGCGGTGTTTGTCACCGCCGTCATGGTCTGGGAGTTGTGGAAGATGATCCGCCCCGAGGCCGCGACCTCGGGGATGTTGCTGGCCGCCGCCGTCGCCAGCATCCTGTCCGCGCAGGTCTTTGGCCCGACCGAAAGTTACGAATTTCTGGCGTTGTTTCTGGTCGTGCCGATCATCGGTGCGCTGGCCTTGCCCCATGAACGCCTGACCTTCTTTGTCTTTGCCCTCGCGATCCAGATCGCGGGCTGGGGGCTGGTGCACTTCCGCATCGATTTTGGCTTTACCTGGCTGCTGTGGCTGGTTCTTGTGGTGATCGTCACCGATATTTTCGGCTATTTTGCCGGGCGGATGCTGGGCGGCCCGAAGTTCTGGCCCAAGGTCAGCCCGAAAAAGACCTGGAGCGGGACCGTCGCGGGTTGGCTTGCGGCGGCTGTCGTTGGCCTGATTTTCATGCAGTTCACCAATGCCACCTCGCTTATCATCCCGATTTCGATGGTCCTGTCATTCGCAGGCCAGATGGGGGATATCGGCGAAAGCGCCCTGAAACGCCGGATGAAGGTCAAGGACAGTTCAACCCTGATTCCGGGGCATGGCGGGCTGTTTGACCGCTTTGATGCGCTGCTGGGGGCCTCGCTGTTCATGCTGGCCCTGGCCGATCTGTTCAATGTGCCCGGGGTCGCCTTTTGATGCGACGGATCAGCATTCTGGGCGCGACCGGATCCATCGGGCAAAGCACCATCGACCTGATCAAGCGCGATCGCGACGCCTATGATGTGGTGGCGCTGACGGGTGGGCGCAATGTGGCGCAATTAGCAAATGATGCCATAGCCTTGCAGGCCGAAGTTGCAGTGATTTCCGATGAAAGCCAATACGGCGCGCTGCGCGATGCGTTGGCCGGTAGCGGCGTTGTGGCGGCCAGTGGCGCGCGCGCCTTGCAAGAGGCGGCAAGCAGACCCGCCGACTGGATCATGTCGGCGATTGTCGGGGCGGCTGGCCTGCCGCCGGGACTTGAGGCACTGAAACACGGCACGACGCTTGCTCTGGCCAACAAGGAATCTCTGGTCACGGCCGGCCCGATCCTGATGCAGCGCGCAGCGGATCACGGCGCGCGCGTTCTGCCGGTTGACAGCGAACATTCGGGTATCTTTCAGGCGTTGATCGGCGAGGATATCGCCACGGTGGAACGCATCATCATCACCGCAAGCGGTGGTGCCTTTCGCGATCATCCGCTGGACAGGCTTAATGATGTAACGGTGGCGCAGGCCTCGTGCCATCCCAATTGGGACATGGGCCAGCGGATCACGATCGACAGCGCGTCCATGTTCAACAAGGCGCTTGAACTTGTTGAAACCAAGGAGTTTTTCGGCGTTCGCAGTGACCAGATTGAAACCATCGTTCACCCCGAAAGCCTGATTCACGCGCTGGTCGGGTTCAACGATGGTGCGCTGATGGCCCACGTCGGCCCGCCCGACATGCGCCACGCCATCGGCTATGCGCTACATTGGCCAGACCGGCGCGCGTTGCCGGTCGACCGCCTTGATCTGGCGCAGATCGGTCAGTTGAATTTCCGCGCGCCCGATCCGGCCCGCTATCCCGCGCTGGCGCTTGCGCGGCGCGTGATGGAGGAGGGCGGCCTGGCCGGTGCCGCCTTCAACGCCGCCAAGGAACGCGCGCTTGATGCCTTTATCGCGGGCGAGATCGGCTTTATGGACATGGCGCGCGTGGTTTGTGTGACATTGGACAAAATGTCGGCCCGGGACGGGCTGCAAAATGCCACGATGACACTAGATACGGTATTGGACATCGACAGGCTGGCCCGCATCCGCGCGGGTGAAGCAATAAAAATGACAGGACACTAAGACTTTGGACATCACCCAGATCCTCCCGCAGTTTGGCAGTGCGGCCTTTACCATCGTAGCCTTCATCGTCGCGCTGTCGATCATCGTGGCGATCCACGAATACGGCCACTACATCGTCGGGCGCTGGTCGGGCATCCATGCCGAAGTGTTCAGCCTTGGATTTGGTCCGGTGGTCTATTCCCGCGTTGATAAACACGGCACCCGTTGGCAGATCGCGGCCCTGCCGTTTGGCGGATATGTGAAATTTCTGGGCGATGCCAATGCTGCCAGCGTTGGTGCGGCCGAAGGGGCCGAGCCGGGGCGCAACACCATGCTGGGTGCCCCGCTCTGGGCGCGCGCGGCCACTGTTGCGGCGGGTCCGGTGTTCAATTTCATCTTGTCTGTGCTGATTTTTGGCGCGGTGATGATGGTTGATGGGCGCGCGTCCGATCCGCTGACATTGGACGAATCGCGCGCCCTGCCACCCTCTTATGCGATGGATCTGGAACCGGGCGATGCGATCTTGTCGATCGCCGGGCTGGAAACGCCGGAACTGGCTGATTTCGAAGGCTATATCGCCAGCCTGCCGGTTGAACCCACCTTGGATTACCGCGTGTTGCGCGACGGCACGGAAATGACCGTGCAAGGGCCATATCCCTATCCGGCGATGATTTTGGCGCTGAACCCGCAATCGGCCGCCTATGACATCGAGATGAAGGTCGGCGACGTGATCACGGCGATTGATGGCACCCCGATCTTTGCCTTTGACCAGCTCAAGGCGGCGGTTGCCGGGTCAGACGGGCGCCCCTTGATGGCCACGGTCTGGCGTGACGGCGCGTTGATCGATTTTACGCTGGCCCCGCGCAGCGTTGATCTTCCATCGCCCGAGGGTGGTTTCGAGACCCGTTACCTGATTGGCGTTACCGGCGGGCTGTTCTTTGAAGCGCAGACCGAGGTCGTCGGTCCCTGGGCCGCCACGAGGGCCGCGATCGCGCAGGTCTGGTTTATCATGAAATCGTCCCTGTCGGGCCTGTGGCACATGATCACCGGCGCGATTTCGTCGTGCAACCTGTCCGGCCCGATCGGCATTGCCCAGACCAGCGGCGCAATGGCCAGTCAGGGTGCCAGCAGCTTTATCTGGTTCGTGGCGGTGCTGTCGACGGCCGTGGGGCTGCTGAACCTGTTTCCGATCCCTGTGCTGGACGGTGGGCACCTTGTGTTTCACGCCTACGAGGCCGTCACCGGCAAGATGCCAAGTGACGGTGCCCTGCGGGTTCTGATGGCCATCGGCCTGTCGCTGATCCTGGCGCTGATGGTCTTTGCCGTCGCCAATGATCTGTTCCTTTGCCCCTAAGGTTTCGTGAACGTGCCACCAATTCGCCACATTTGATGGGCAGGGTGGCACGGAACGAGCACGTAAAAGGGGTCTTGCCATGCAGACCATTGCATCAGGTTATCGCGGATTGTCGCTGTTGATTGATATCAACTGGGACCGTTTGCTGTATCTTGCGACCATCATTGGCGCGCTTTGGGCCGGTGCCTTTTTCGGCTCCATGTATTTCCCCGGCTAAGCCGCAATCATCATCACTGATCCGACCGGACGCGCACCCACGGGGATGCGCGTTCTTGCGTTTTGACAAGTGCCGTCAATCCCGTTACGTCAAAGGGACGGGCAAGTCGAAACAGGCGGACAAAATGAGCAGTGCATTTACAGCCGGAATGGCGTCAAGCCATGGCAAGATTCAAAAGATTATTTTCCTTTCAGTTCTGATGCTTGGGATGGCTTTCGCCGCGATTGCGCAGGCCCAGACCTACCGATTCAACACCATCAGCGTCGAAGGAAACCAGCGGATCGAGACCGCGACAATCCTCACATACGCAGGAATCACCCGTGGCGAGGCGGTCACAGCAGGGGCCGTCAATGACGCCGCCCAGCGTATTCGCGCCACCGGATTGTTCGAAAGCGTCGATCTGGTGCCCTCGGGCAACAGATTGATCATTCGCGTGACCGAATACCCGACGATCAGCGTGATCAACTTTGAAGGCAACGCCCGCCTGTCGGACGAGGAACTTTCCGCTGTGGTCGGCAGCCGTGAGCGCCGCGTATACAGCCCCAGTCAGGCTGAACAGGACGTCGCCGCCATCACCCAGGCCTATGCCGCCCAGGGCCGCGTCAACGCGACCGTCATGCCCCGCATCATCCGCCGCAACGACAACCGCGTCGATCTGGTCTTCGAGGTCTTCGAGGGCGGCGTGACCGAAGTTGAACGCATCGGTTTCGTCGGCAACCGCGCCTATTCGGACCGTCGCCTGCGCGGCGTGCTGGAAACCAAACAAGCCGGCATTTTCCGCGCCATCATCCAGCGCGATACCTTCGTGGCCGACCGCGTGGAATTTGACCAGCAGGTGCTGAGCGATTTCTACCGCTCGCGCGGCTATGTGGATTTTCAGGTGCAAAACGTCGACGTGTCCCTGACCCGCGAACGCGACGCCTATCTTGTGACCTACAATATCCAGGAGGGGCAGCGCTTCCGCTTTGGCAATGTGTCCGTCATGTCCGAGATCGAGGAAGCCGATTCCCTTGATTTCGAAGCGGCCCTGCGCCTGCGCAGCGGCGCCTATTATTCACCCGTTGCGATCGAAAACGATATCGCCCGTATCGAACGTCTGGCGATCCAGCAGGGGATCAACTTTATGCGGGTCGAACCCCGCATCACCCGCAATGACCGCGACCTGACGCTGGACGTGGAATTCGCGCTGGTGCGCGGCGAGCGGATATTTGTGGAACGCATCGACATCGAGGGTAACAACACCACGCTTGATCGCGTGGTGCGTGGCCAGTTCGATGTGGTCGAGGGCGATCCCTTTAACCCGCGTGAAATCCGCCAATCCGCTGAACGTATCCGCGCGCTGGGATATTTCACCAACGCCAATGTGGATGCCCGCGAAGGGTCATCTCCCGATCAGGTGGTGATTGATGTGAACGTCGAAGAAGGGCCGACCGGCTCGCTGTCGTTCGGCGGCAACTTTTCGACAGATAACGGGCTGTCCCTGCTGGCCAGTTTCAGGCAGCGCAACTTCTTGGGGCGCGGGCAGACGCTGTCGTTTGATCTGTCGGCAGGCGAAGACAACCAGAACCTTGGCTTCAACTTCATCGAACCCAACTTTCTGGCGCGTGACCTGAGCTTTGGTCTGTCGCTTGATTATCGCACCACCGATAACGCAAATGCACTTTATGATACGGAAACCTTTGATTTCCGTCCCTCCTTTGCCTTTCCGGTCAGCGAAAACGGGCGTTTGTCGGTCTATTACCGCTATGACTACACTGACATCACCGATGCCGATGCGGCCTCCAGCGCGATCATTCAGGCGGATGCGGCGCTTGGCGGGATCGGCACCAGTTCACTGGGCTATTCCTATAGCTGGGACACGCGCCGCACCGGTCTGAACCCCGACGCCGGTGTGCTGCTGCGCTTTGGTCAGGAGTTCGGCTTTGGTGACAGCCAGTTCATCAAGACCAGCGCCGAAGTGACCGGCCAGACCCTTGTCCTGAATGGCGATGTGACCCTGACAGCCACGCTTGAGGGCGGCGCGCTGGTCTATCAGGATGGCCAAAGCCGGATCACCGATCGTTATTTTCTGGGCAGCCGTGTGATGCGCGGGTTCGATCCGGGCGGCATTGGTCCGCGCGATCAGGTGTCCGGTGACGCGCTGGGTGGCGAATACTACGCCGTGGCCCGCCTTGAGGCGCGTTTCCCGCTGGGGCTGCCCGAAGAATACGGGATCAGTGGCGGTGCCTTCATCGACTACGGGTCGGTCTGGGACGTGGGTGACTCTGCCAGTCTTGCAACGGTGGATTACAACGATTTCACCCCACGCACGATTGCTGGTGTGTCGATCTTTTGGGACACGCCCATCGGCCCGCTACGGTTCAACTTCACCGAACCCTTGGACGTCCAGCCAACGGATGAAACCAAATCGTTCGATCTGACGATCTCGACACAGTTCTGATGCTGCGCGCGGCGCTTTTCGCCTTGGCGATGATCGCCGCGTCGCCGCCCGTGGCGGCGCAAGAAGATACTGCGCCCGTGGCGGCGCAAGAAGACACTGCGCCCGTGGCGGCGCAAGAGGGTACTGCGCCCGTGGTAACGCAGGACAACCCGACACCAGTGGGGATTGTGACGGTCGATATTGACCGCCTGTTTACCGCAACCGAACTTGGCCAGCGCATCACCGACGATTTCCGCATCGCCAGCGAGGCTCTGGCGGCTGAAAACCGCACCATCGCTGCCGCCCTCACCGAAGAGGAAAGCAACCTTACCGAACGCCGCCCCGCAATGGACCCCGCAGCCTTCCGCGCCGAGGCCGAAGCCTTTGACGAAAAGGTCCAGGGCATCCGCGCCGCCCAGGACGCCAAGGAACGCGCGCTTGATGACTCGCTGGCGGCGGGGCGCGATAATTTCTTTGTTGCGATCCGCCCGATCCTTGGCCAGTTGATGGTGGAAAACGGCGCGGGCGCGATTTTGGACCGGCGCAGTGTCGTGTTGTCTGTCGGGCGCATTGATATCACCGATGCCGCGATTGCCGTCATTGATGCGACCGTTGGCGATGGCACCGGCCCTGACGGTGACAGCACAGGTGATGGCGGCGCGAATTAAGCCGCGCTTGCCCCCCTCGGGCGCAGTTGCTACTCAGGTCCAAACAACGAAGGATCAGCCATGAGCGATGACACTCCCGCACCCGTAACCGAGGCTGACATCCAGCTTATTCAGGCGATCCTGCCGCACCGCTATCCGTTTCTGCTGGTGGACCGCGTGCGTGATATCGACGGGACTTCCTCGGCCACAGGCATCAAGAACGTCACCATGAACGAGCCGCATTTTCAGGGTCACTTTCCCGGCAATCCGATCATGCCCGGCGTCACCATCATCGAGGCGATGGCACAGACCGCCGCCGTCATGGTCGGCACGACGATGGGGTTGGTGAACGGTGATCTGCTGGTTTACTTCATGGCGATTGACGGCTGCAAGTTCCGCCGCAAGGTTGTGCCCGGTGACGTGCTCGAGATGAAAATCGAAACCACCCGCGGCAAGGCCGGTGGCAAGGTCTGGAAGTTCAAAGGCGTCGCATCGGTCGAAGGTGAGATGGCCGCCGAGGCCGAATTTACCGCGATGATGGATATGCAGGGCTGATCATGTCCATTCACCCCTCAGCCGTGATCGAAGACGGCGCAACCATCGGCATTGGCTGCAAGATTGGCCCGTTCTGTCACGTCGGACCCGAAGTGGTCTTGTCCGAAGGGGTGCAATTGCGCAGCCATGTGGTTGTCACGGGCGACACGCATATCGGGGCTGATACTGTCGTGTTTTCCTTTTCCGTGATTGGTGAAATCCCGCAGGATCTGAAGTTCGCGGGCGAGAAAACCTCGCTTCGGATCGGCGCGCGCAACCGCATCCGCGAACATGTCACCATGAACACCGGCACCGGCGGCGGGGGCGGCGTGACCCGTGTGGGTGATGACGGGCTGTTCATGGCGGGTTGCCATATTGCCCATGACGCGCAGGTCGGCAACCGCGTGATTGTCGTCAATTCTTCGGCCATCGCCGGCCATGTGATCCTTGAAGATGACGTGATCGTCGGCGGCTTGTCTGGCGTGCACCAGCATGTGCGTATCGGCAAGGGCGCGATCATCGGGGCCTGCACGATGGTGACCAATGATGTGGTGCCGCACGGACTTGTGCAGGGGCCGCGCGGGGTGCTGGACGGGCTTAATCTGATCGGCTTGAAACGCAAGGGCGTGGAGCGCACTGACATCACCGCGCTGCGCGCCGCGTTTCAGGCCTTGAAAGACGGCGAAGGGTCGTTCATGGACCGCGCCCGCCGCTTGGGCGATGAAAGCGACAGCGCCTATGTGCAGGAAATGGTGGCCTTTATCCTTGGTGACAGCGACCGCAATTTCCTGACGCCAAGCTGATGCTGGCCCTGATCGCGGGCGAGGGCGGTTTGCCACCTGCACTGTTTGCCGCCCTGCGCGCGTGCGGTGCCCCTGATCCGGTGATTTGCCAGATGGCGGGGTTTGCCCCCGATCTGCCCGCCGATCTGCCCCGCAAGACATTTCGGCTGGAAACCCTTGGCACGTTGCTGGCTGATCTGCGCGATATGGGTGTGACGGATATCTGCATGGCAGGCCGTGTGCGCCGCCCGGTGATCGACGCGCGCGCGATTGATCCCGCGACCGCCCCGCTGATTGCGCGGCTGGCCGATGCGATGGCCCTTGGCGATGATGGCACCCTGCGCGCGATCATCATGATCCTCGAGGAGGCAGGTTTCACGGTTCGCGCCGCCCATGACATCGCCCCCGGTCTGCTGCCCCGCGCCGGGGTGCAGGGCCGCGTGCAGCCCGGCGCGCAGCATATCGGTGACGCCACCCGTGGCGAGGCGATGGTGGCGATGATGGGCCACGCTGACAGCGGGCAGGCCTGCGTTGTGCGCGGCGGCGAGGTGCTGGCAACCGAAGGCCCTGATGGCACTGATGCGATGATCGCTGCGCTGTGCCTGCCGTTGGTGCAAACCGCTTATGATGGCGACCCGGTCACATGGGTCTTTGACGGCGTGATGGACCTGATCCGCGGTGACGCACCCGCACCCGCGCGCGGCGCGATCCTGTTCAAGGCCCCGAAACCCGATCAGGACCGCCGCGTTGATCTGCCCACTATCGGTGCGCGCACATTCATGCTGGCCGCCGAGGCGGGGTTTGATGCGGTCGTGATCGAAACCGGCGGCGTGATCGTGCTGGATCAGCCGCAATGCGTCGCCATCGCCGATGCGATGGGTATCGCGTTTTGGGTGCGCGACAGGGGGGCGGCATGAAGGTGTTTCTTGTTGCCGGTGAACCTTCGGGTGACAAGCTGGGGGCGGCGCTGATGGCGGGCCTGAAACGCCTGCGCGCGGGCGTGACATTCCAAGGGGTCGGCGGGCCGTTGATGCAGGAACAGGGGCTGGTGAGCCAGTTTCCGATGGACGAGCTTTCCGTCATGGGCTTGGCCGAAGTCCTGCCCAAATACCGCCATCTGAAACGCCGCATCCGCGAGGTGGCCGATGAAGTGATCGCGGCGCAGCCCGATGTCCTGATCACGATTGACAGCCCTGATTTCTGCCTGCGCGTGGCGCGCCTTGTCAAAGACGCCAGCGATACCCGCACGGTGCACTATGTCGCCCCGACCGTCTGGGCATGGCGCCCCAAACGGGCGCTGAAAATGGCGCGGGTGATTGACCATGTGCTGGCCTTGTTCCCGTTCGAGCCACCCCTGATGCAGGCTGCTGGCATGGCCTGCGATTTCGTCGGGCATCCGGTGGTCGCCGAACCGGTTGCGACGCCTGACGAGATTGCCGATTTTCGCGCCAGACACGCGCCGGGGGACGGTCCGCTGATCCTCGCACTGCCCGGCTCGCGGCGCGGTGAGGTGTCCCGCCTTGCCCCCCGTTTCGGCGCGGCCCTTGCGCCGGTGCTGGCCGCGCATCCTGACGCGCGCGTGGTCCTGCCCTGTGCGGGGCCGGTCGAATCGCTGGTGCGCGCCCTGACGGCTGACTGGCCCGTTCAGCCCATCCTGATCCCAGCCGCTGACAGGGCCGGAAAACGCGCCGCCTTTGCGGCTGCCGATGTAGCGCTTGCGGCCTCGGGCACGGTCTCGCTTGAACTGGCGGCGGTCGGCACGCCGATGGTCATCGCCTATGATATGAACTGGCTAAGCCGGATTTTGATTGCGCGGATGTTGCTGGTGGATACGGTGACGCTGGTGAACCTTGTCAGCGAAACACGCAGCGTGCCGGAATTTATTGGCCGAGACTGCCAGCCCGCCCCGATCGGTGCTGCGCTGCTGGACGTCATGGCGCAGCCCGAGGCCCAGAATGCGGCGATGGCCTTGACCATGCAGCGGCTGGGGCAGGGCGGTGAAGAGCCCGGCCTGCGCGCTGCCCGCGCCGTGTTGGACGGATTGGGAGAGAGCAATGCCCGCACCTGAGAACGCCCTCAAAACCAGCCTTGCCGCGGGCAGGCTGCAAACCGGAGTCTGGTTGACGCTGGCCAATCCGATTGCCGCAGAAATTGCCGGGCGCGCGGGGTTCGATTGGTGCCTGATCGACGCCGAACACGGCCCCAACGACATCCCGCTGATCCTCGCGCAGCTACAGGCCCTCGCAGGCACGCCTGCTCAGGCGGTGGTGCGCGTGCCGATCGGGCAGGATTGGGTGCTCAAACAGGTGCTGGATCTGGGCGCGCAAACGATCATGGTGCCGATGGTCAACACGGGCGCCGACGCCGCGCGCGCCGCTGCGGCGATGCGCTATCCCGGTGCGGGTGTGCGCGGCATGGGCGCGGCCCTTGCCCGGGCCAGCCGCTATGGTGAAATCGTCGATTATGTCGCCAGCGCCAACGATCAGATTTGCCTGATTGCCCAGGTGGAAAGCCGCGCCGCGATTGAAAATATCGACGCGATTGCCACCACCACGGGGGTCGATTGCGTGTTTATCGGCCCTGACGACCTGTCGGCTGATATGGGATTTCCGGGCGAACCCGACCACCCCGAGGTTCTGGCCGCCATCGACCACGCCATCGCGCGGATCACCGCGGCAGGCAAGGCCGCGGGAATCGTCGCGTTTGACCCTGCGCAGTTCGCCGGGTTGGTGCAAAAGGGCGTCTCGTTTCTGGGGATGGGCGGCGACAGCCTGCTGTTGCAACAGGCGCTGCACGATCTGGCGGGCAAAACCCCTAGCTAGGCGCATCATCCAGCACGCCGTGTGCGGACATTTGCGCGTAAAGCAGCCCTTCGCGCAGGCCCCGGTCAGCCACTGACAGGCGGTCGGTGGGCCAAAGCCGCATCAGCGCTTGCAGGATCGCGGACCCCGACATGATCAGCGCCTGACGGTCGCGCCCGATCCGTGGGTCATTGCGCCGCCCGACCTCGCCCAGGGACAGATAGTCGCGGATCACCGCATCGATCTGGTCGGTGGTCATGCGCAGCCCGTCGACCTTGGTGCGGTCATAGCGGCGCAGGCCCAGATGGCTGGCAGCGACGGTCGTGACGGTGCCGCTGGTGCCGATGATCTGGAACCCCTTGCGGTCCTGAATTTCCGAGGTTGGCGCAAATTTCTCGAGGTTTTCCTCGAAAAACCAGCTCATCAGCGCAAAGCGCGCCGCGTCGTCCTCCACGTCGTGAAACTGGTCGCGCAGGGTGGCAACACCCAAGGGCACCGAAATCCAGTCCACGACCTTGGCCCCCGCATATCCGCCCGGATCGCTGTCAAACCCCGCGTGCAGGCGCATGATCGCGCCCGAGCGCTCCTTTTTGGGGACATTTGTGAGGTCAATCCAGACCAGTTCGGTCGAGCCCCCGCCAATATCCACGACCAGCAATTGCTTGGTCTTCTTGTTCACAAGCGGGGCGCAGGAAATCACCGCCAAACGGGCTTCTTCCTCGGGCGTGATGATATCAAGGCGCAGGCCGGTCTCGCGCTTGACCTGCTTGATGAACTGCGTGGCGTTACTGGCGCGCCGACAGGCTTCGGTCGCGACAAGGCGCATGTGTTTCACTTTGTGGCGTTGCAGTTTCTGGCGACAGATGCGCATCGCCGCCACAGTCCGGTTCATCGAGGCACGCGAGAGTTTGCCTGAACTTTCAAGCCCTTGCCCAAGCTGCACAGATTT
Source organism: Octadecabacter sp. SW4 (assembly GCF_008065155.1). Classification (NCBI taxonomy): domain Bacteria; kingdom Pseudomonadati; phylum Pseudomonadota; class Alphaproteobacteria; order Rhodobacterales; family Roseobacteraceae; genus Octadecabacter; species Octadecabacter sp. SW4. The sequence goes on from NZ_CP042819.1 coordinate 1,470,933, forward strand.
GGAGAAGCTGTCCACGACCTGAAACTGATGGCCCATCGGTTGGGCAATCAGCATGCGACAACTGTTTGTGCCCAGATCAAGCGCTGCATAAAGCGGCTGTGGTCCGGACGGATTGGGTGCGGGGCTTTCGACCGCGCTGGGGAGTGCGCCCGCACCATCGGGACGCTGGGGCGCCATGTTTTGCGCCTTCCTATATCGAGTTACCCTTAACCTAGTCACGCCCGCGCCGTCGCGCAAGCGCCATGCGCACCTCATGATCATCTTGAAAGGTTCGGCACTGGCCGCTTGCCCGCTTATTTGCGACACAGACGAAAGTCGCTGAGCGCGCGTGTCATGTCGAAAATGATCACCTTGACGGGGCAGCGCGCGCGTAAAAGCGGGTAACGCAAGCGGGAAGGGAATCGCATGGCACAGGTCGTTATCGTTTATTGGCGCGACATCCCCGCACAGGTGATCGTGGGCAAGGGTCGTCGTGGTGTGAAAATACAGCTCTCGGAACGTTTTGAGCAGGCGATTGATCGCGCGGCGATGAAATCGGGCGCGGCCAGCACCGACGCCTACCTTGCGGATTGGCGCAAGGCCGACCCGGTCGAAGTCGCGGGCGAAGACGCCGATGTCGCCGCCGCCCAAGCCGCCCGCCTTGAGGCAGACTATGACAAGGATCGCCTGATCACCCTGATCAACAACGATGGCCGCGCGTGAGCGGGAATTCTGATGACCGCGGACCTTTGATCCGCTTTAAGGAGGCTGCAATGGCCCTTTTGAATTTCAAGAAGAAAGAGCAGAGCAGTGGCGTGAACCCACAGGTCGCGGCATTCCTGCAGGATTATTCCATCGAAGTGATGCCGCGCACCGCTGAAAAGGTCGAAAATTTCCGCGATCTGCTGCCCGCTGGCACCCGCGTCTATATCGCCCATATCGAAGGCACCCCGATCGAGGACATGGTCGCCACCGCCAAGCGCCTGAACGCGGATGGTTATCCCGTCATGCCGCATTTTCCGGCTCGCATTATCAAGGACAAGGCAACGCTGGAAAACTGGATCGCCATGTATCAGGGCGAAGCGGATGTAAAACAGGCGCTGCTGCTGGCCGGTGGTGTGGCGCAGCCGCACGGTGATTTCTCGGACTCGATGCAACTGATGGATACGGGGCTGTTTGACAAGGCCGGGTTCACCCGTCTGCACGTCGCAGGCCACCCCGAAGGCAACCGCGACATCGACGTGGACGGATCGATGCTGCGGGTGTCAGACGCCCTGAAGTGGAAACAGGGCTTTTCCGAACGCACCGACGCCAAGATGGCCATTGCCACCCAGTTCGCCTTTGAAGCACAGCCGATCATTGAATGGGCCGACAGCCTGAAAGCGGCGGGGATCGATTTGCCGATCCACATCGGCATCGCCGGCCCCGCCAAGCTGCAAACCCTGATCAAATTCGCTATCGCCTGCGGTGTCGGTCCCTCGCTGAAGGTGCTGCAAAAGCGGGCGATGGATGTGACCAAGCTGCTGTTGCCCTATGAACCGACCGACGTGGTCGCGCAACTGGCTGCCCACAAGGCCGCCAACCCCGATTTCAACATCGAACGGGTGCATTTCTTCCCGCTGGGCGGGATCAAGACAAATGCGACCTGGGCAATTGAAAACGGCGGCGCGTCCGGCGTTCCGGCCAGCGCGTCCTAGGGCTGGCATGGGGCAGGGCGCGCTTTTGTTTGATCTGGACGGCACGATGCTGCACAGCGATCCGATTCATCTGGCGGTCTTTGCCGATATGATGGCGCCGCTCGGTCTGGACGTGTCCGAAGATTTTTACATGACCCATGTGCATGGCCGCCTGAACGTGGATTTCTTTGCCGAATTTCTGCCCGATCATCCCAACCCCCAGAGGCTGTCTGACGACAAGGAGGCCGCCTTTCGCGCCCGTCTGCCCAGGCCCTATCCCGCGATGGCCGGTGTGGTCGCTCTGATGGCGCGCGCCCGTGCGCAGGGCTGGAAACGCGCCGTCGTGACCAATGCCATGCGCCCCAATGCCGAATGCATGCTTGATGCGATCGGGCTGCGCGACCAATTCGACACGATCATCATCGGCGAGGAATGCAGCCGCGGCAAACCCGATCCTGAACCCTACAGGGCGGCAATGGCCGCGCTGGATGTCGCGCCCGAACACGCCATCGCCTTTGAGGACAGCCCCTCGGGCGTGCGCGCGGCGGCAGCGTCGGGGGCCTATACGGTCGGCATCCGGTCGTCGCTTGATGATGCAACCCTGCGCGCCGCTGGCGCCCATGTCACCCTTTCAGATTTCACCGACCCTGCGCTTGCCCCCGTGCTGGCGCGCCTTTCAGGAGCCCCCCAATGACCCGCACCATCGTCGAAAGCAAAACCAAGACCGCCATTATCGGCTTTGACCAGCCGTTCTGCGTGATTGGCGAGCGGATCAACCCCACAGGGCGCAAAATCCTGTCCGAAGAACTGGAGCGCGGCGATTTTTCCCGTGTCGAGGCGGATGCGATTGCCCAGGTCGCGGCGGGGGCGACGGTGCTGGATGTCAACTCGGGTGCGGTGTTTTCCAACAAGATGGCCGAAGACCCGCGCTATGCGGATAACAACTTTGTTGAACCGACCTTGATGAAGGAATTGGTTGAACGGGTGCAGGCCGTGGTCGATGTGCCACTCTGCATCGATTCATCCGTGCCGGGTGCGCTGGAAAACGGTCTGGCCGCTGCCGAAGGCCGCCCGCTGCTGAATTCCGTCACCGGCGAGGAAGAACGCCTTGAGCTGGTCCTGCCGCTGGTCAAGAAATACAACGTCCCCGTCGTGGCGATTTCCAACGATGACACGGGCATTTCCGAAGACCCCGATGTGCGATTTGCCGTGGCCAAAAAGATTGTCGAACGGGCCGCCGATTTCGGTATTCCCGCCCATGACATCGTTGTTGACCCGCTGGTGATGCCCATTGGCGCGATGGGCACCGCCGGTTTGCAGGTCTTCACGTTGGTGCGGCGCCTGCGCGAGGAACTGGGCGTGAACACCACCTGTGGCGCGTCCAATATCAGCTTTGGCCTGCCCAACCGTCACGGCATCAACAATGCGTTTTTGCCAATGGCGATGGCTGCTGGCATGACCAGCGCCATCATGAACCCCGTGGCCTTGCCGATCGGGCCCAAGAAGATCGCCGAAAAGAAGGCCATGATCGAAGCCGCCGGTATCATCCTGCCCGCCGACATGGATGATGAAACCTTTGTGCAACTGTTCGGCATGGGCAGCACAAAACCCCGCGCAGGGTCGGAAATGACCGCGATCCGCGCGGCGAATTTCCTGACCAACAACGACCCCTCCGGCACCGCATGGATCCTGTCCAACCGCGAAGCGCCAAAGGCCGGTCAGGAAGGGCGCGGTCGGGCAGGGCGCGCAGGCGGACGGCGGCGCGGCTAGGTCAACCCGTGCAGGTGGCCGTGCGGGCAGGCCGGTCTGCTTGGCGGGGCAAAACGCTGTTTAGCCCTCAGCGCGCGCCCATTCCAAGCATGCCGTCACTTTCTTACCGTCCAGAAATGTGTCAGGCGCACTCAGCCAAAGGTGCTTATCGATGAACGCTGCTTGCCGGACTTGCGTTGTCCCGGCCCAATTGGGACAAGATGCGTGGTCGACATGGTGTTCGACACGATCACCAAAGAATTCATAAGTTCCCGCGTAGGTGATTTGCGATTTCATCGCCGCCGAGTCTTCCTCCAGTGACCCGCCAAAGGGATCATTCACCCTATAGGATTGGCGTGCAGGCGCCGATATGTGCACAAAAACAAAGCCATCCAAAGTATAGGAGATATATCCGGTCGCCGCCTCGGTGAGCGGATAATGACGTTCGCCACTTTCGTTTTCGTTATACCAGCTTAATAGGCGCCACGTTCCTAGAATGGGGTTTGTATCCATTTTAACCTCGCGCCCTATTTTTTTGGCTGGTTTGCCCGGTTCTGAATGTCGCCTGTGAACCCTACGTTGTGGTGCGTGCAAATCAAGCCGAACAAGCGCGGGATGGCAGCCCGGATGATCACGCGGGTGCCGACACGATCATGGCGGTGCCCGGCCTGCGCCCGCTTGCGTCATGCGCTAATTTGGCCATGCCCGGCACCGGACCCCTGCGACAAATGTCCCGACCACCGACATCGCGTCGGACACCGCGTTGTATCCAACCGCGATGGCCGGTTGGGACGCCGTGGCTGGGTATTTGCGTGCGGGCGTGGACATGTTGTTAACGCTGCGTGGTGGGCGATGCGAACCTTCGTCGAGCCTGAACCAATGATTGCCTGCAACCCTTCTGGCGAAATCCGATATCGTCGTTATCCGGAAGTATCGCGCTGATCCGACAGGCCCAGGGCCTGCGCTTTGACTGCGATGCGGCCGAGGTCCATTAACGGCGACCCAAGTAACGAATTTACAAGCAGTCCAACGGCCTATTATACTCAAGGCAGCAAATTTGAAAGAGTTACGCCTTGAATAAAGTGATACGTTCCTTGATCGGCCTACTCATGCCGATTATCCTGATCGCGTCTGGTGGCGCGATGTTCGGCTGGGGACTCGACAATGATTGGGATTATGTCGCATGGGCCGGTGTCGGTCTGGTTGTGGCCGGGATCATCTGGGGACTTGTGGTATGGCTGTTGATAGACCTGAATACGTGGTGATTTTGCCCTGAACCAGACGAGTGTCGCCACCTTTGCGCGTTTGCGCGCCGCGAAGAATGGCAGACCACCAAAAGCGCGTCATCCCCGTGCGCGCCGCTTCGCCTGCCCCAAAAGGGGCCGAACGGGCGCGTATCGGCACGTGATCCCTGGCTTGGGTTCTGCGGCGATCGGCCCGCATGTGATGATATCACGGCCCGCAAGCGCCCTTTACTTGGATTGCGTCTTTTCGACCATCTTGAGCACCATCCGGCGGGGCAGGAACGGGATCACCCAGTTCAGGGTCGCGGCCAGTTGAAATTCGGTGATCGCCACCAGCTTGCCGCGCAGCATTGCGTCATAGCCGATCTTGGCGACCTGCGCGGCGGTGGTCTTGCTGTTTTGCGTCAGCGGGGTGCCCTCCAGGCCCGCGGTGTCGCCAAATTCCGTTTCCACATAGCCAGGGCACAAGACGGTGCAGGTCACGCCCTGGGCGCGCAACTCCTGATCCACTGCTTGACTGAACGACTGCACAAAGGCCTTGGTCGCGAAATAGACCGCCTGATTGGGGCCGGGCATCATCCCCGCCGTCGATCCCACGTTCAGGATCTTGCCGCCCCCCGCTGCGGCCATTTTCGCACCGAAATAATGCGTCAGCGCGGTCAGGGTTTTGACGTTCAGGTCAATCATGCCCAACTCGTCCTCCAGGGCGCGATCAACATGGCGCCCCAGCCCACCGAAACCGGCATTGTTGATCAGGATATCCACAGTCAAACCTGCCCCATCGACCTGTGCGGCCAGCGCCACCGCGCCGTCAGCGGTGCCGATATCCTGGGCAAAGGCATGGGCGGTGATCCCGTGATGGCGCTCCAGTTCAGCCTTGAGATCCAGCAGCCGGTCGGCGCGCCGCGCGGTAATGATCACATCACCGCCGCGCGAGGCGTGATAGCGGGCAAATTCCTTGCCAATGCCGGCTGAGGCACCTGTAATCAGGGCTGTATTTGTCATGGGCCGGCCTTTCATTGATATTTCAGGTCGCAGAGTTTGAAACTCTGCGGGCAAATCCTTGAAAGGATTTGTCAGTATCCGCGCCAGATCCAGCCGCCACCAAGAATGCGGCTGCCGCCGGTTTCATAGAACACACAGGCCTGCCCGGGCGAAACGCCCTCTTCGGCGACCAGCAATTCCACTTCGGCTGTGGTGGATGACAGCGGGCGCAGGATCGCCTCGGTCGGCGGTTTGGTCGAGCGCACCTTGACCGAAACATGCCGCTCTTGTCCGTCGAAAAAGGCCCCGTCGCCCAGCCAGTTCACCTCGCGCACAGGGACGGTGCGGGTCGCCAGCAAATCCTTGGGGCCGACGATTACATGGCGCTTGTCCACGTCCAGCTTCACCACATAAAGCGGATCGGCCAAACCACCGATCCCAAGCCCGCGCCGCTGCCCGATCGTATAATGCAGCACGCCGTTGTGCTGCCCCAGAACATTGCCATCCACATCGACGATGTCACCCGGTTCTGCCGCGCCGGGGCGCAGTTTTTCGATCACGCTGGCATAGTTGCCATTGGGCACAAAACAGATGTCCTGACTGTCGGGCTTGTCCGCCAGTGCCAGCCCGTATCTGCGCGCCAGGGCACGGGTTTCGTCCTTGGAGGCGTGATGGCCCAGCGGAAAGCGCAGATAGTCCAGTTGTTCGGGCGTGGTAGAAAACAGAAAATAGCTTTGGTCTTTGGACGCATCCGCCGCCGCATGCAGTTCGGGCCCATGATCCCCGACCATGCGCTGAATATAGTGCCCCGTGGCCATGCAATCGGCGTCCAGATCCTTGGCGGTATTCAGCAGATCCTTGAACTTAACCCGTTCATTGCAGCGGATACAGGGCACAGGCGTCGCGCCTGCCAGATAGCTATCGGCAAATTCGTCAATCACCGCGTCCTTGAACACGTTTTCATAGTCCAGCACGTAGTGGGGAAAGCCCATCTCCTCGGCTACGCGGCGCGCATCATGAATGTCGCGGCCCGCACAGCACGCCCCTTTTTTGGCAAGTGCCGCGCCATGATCGTAAAGCTGCAGTGTTACGCCCACCACATCATAGCCCTGCTCGGCCAGCATCGCCGCCACAACCGAACTGTCCACGCCGCCCGACATGGCGACAACCACGCGGGTGTCGGCAGGGGGTTTGGCAAAGCCAAGCGAATTCAGGGCAGGATCAAGGGGCATGGGATTTCCAAATGGGGCAGCTCGCTTTGGAATATATGAAAATCCAACCTATTCTCAAGGGGGCGTTTCACCCCCCGTTAAGAACAAACCGGCAAAGTGCCCCGACAACCAGTCACATAGGGGTGTGAGACATGTATTTGAAAAAGATCGACGGCCCGCGCGCCGTGACCCTGCCGGACGGAACCATGATGACGCATGGCGATCTGCCCAAGCCCGATACGCGCCGCTGGGTCGCTTCGCGCAAGGCCGCGGTGGTGCGGGCGGTGATTGCGGGATTGATTTCGCGCGACACCGCCAAATCGACCTACGGCCTGTCCGAGGATGAGTTTTCCGAATGGGAAAGGGCAGTTACGCAACATGGCGAAGCGGCATTGCGCACCACGGCCTTGCAAAAGTATAGACAACCCTAGGTTGTTGTGCGAACTTCGGCGGGTCCAGTAACGTGTGATTAACCATTGTTGTTTTAGGGTAAGGACGATGAAAAGATAGCGGAGACACTGAAATGCGCGTTTTGCTGGTCGAAGATGACCCCACCATGTCCAAAAGCATCGAACTGATGCTGACCCATGCCAACCTGAATGTCTATGCGACGGATATGGGAGAGGAGGGGATCGATCTTGCGAAACTGTATGATTACGACCTGATCCTGCTTGATATCAATCTGCCTGACATGAATGGCCACGAGGTGCTGCGCCAGTTGCGCCTTGCGCGGATTGATACGCCGATCCTGATCCTGTCAGGCGATGACGGCACCGAAAGCAAACTCAAGGGGTTTGGCTTTGGCGCGGATGATTACATGACCAAACCCTTTCACCGCGAAGAACTGGTTGCACGGATTCACGCGATCATCCGCCGCTCCAAGGGACATGCGCAGTCGATCATCAAGACCGGCCAGATCGGCGTGAATCTTGACGCCAAGACGGTCGAGGTGGGCGGCCAGCCCGTGCATCTGACGGGCAAGGAATACCAGATGTTCGAACTGCTGTCCCTTCGCAAGGGCACGACCCTGACCAAGGAAATGTTCCTTAATCACCTATATGGCGGCATGGACGAACCGGAACTGAAAATCATCGACGTGTTTATCTGCAAGCTGCGCAAAAAGCTGAGCGTGGCAACGGGTGGCGATAACTATATCGAAACGGTTTGGGGGCGGGGCTATGTGTTGCGCGATCCGCAGCCCGCAGCGATGGATGCAGAACGGCTCGCCATCGGCGCATGACGGAATTACCAACGCGCCCACCACTCACGGACTGGACGCGCTGGGGACGCACCCCTATCACTTGGGTTAGATGATAACACAAGGGTAGGGGTTTCGTTTGTCTGATACCCAGTCACATACGGTCGCGGACATCGCTGTTGCTGATCTGAACCTGGCGCAGGCGCGCGGCGAACTGGCGCGACTGGCGCAGGTGCTGGCACGGGCCAATGCCGCCTATCATACCCAGGATGCGCCCGATCTGTCAGACGCCGATTATGATACCCTCAAACAGCGCAACGCGGCAATCGAGGCGCGCTTTCCCGCGCTGAAACGCCCCGATAGCCCCAGCGAACAGATTGGCGCCGCCCCCGCCGAAGGGTTCGGCAAGGTCACCCACCGTGTCGCGATGCTCTCGCTTGGCAATGCGTTTTCGGACGAAGACGTTGTCGATTTCGATGCGGGTGTGCGCAAGTTTCTGGGGGCGCCCGGCACGCTCTCCTACACCGCTGAACCGAAAATCGACGGGCTCTCGCTGTCCCTGCGCTATGAAAACGGCGCGCTGGTCACGGCCGCCACGCGCGGCGATGGCGCGGTGGGCGAAGACGTCACGGCCAATGCGCGCATGGTTGCCGATATTCCGCAAACCCTGACGGATGCGCCCGAGATCATCGAGGTGCGCGGCGAAGTCTATATGTCCCACGCCGATTTCGCCGCCCTGAACGCGCGTCAGGCTGAAACGTCCGACAAGCAATTCGCCAATCCGCGCAACGCCGCCGCCGGATCCCTGCGCCAGCTTGACGCGACCATCACCCGCGCCCGCCCACTGCGGTTTTTCGCCTATGCCTGGGGCGATCTGTCCGCCCCCTTGGCCGATACGCAGATGGGCGCGATCCGGCGTTTGGCCGATCTGGGCTTTGTCACAAACGCGCTGACCACGCTTTGCGACGGCCCCGATGACATGATCGCCCACTACCGCCAGATCGAAACCCAGCGCGCGACCCTTGGCTATGATATTGACGGGGTGGTTTACAAGGTCAACGACCTTGGCCTGCAACGCCGGCTTGGGTTCCGCTCCACGACGCCCCGCTGGGCCGTGGCCCATAAATTTCCCGCCGAACTGGCCTGGACCAGGCTTGACTCGATCGACATTCAGGTGGGGCGCACTGGTGCCCTGTCACCCGTTGCCCGCCTGAAACCGGTTACCGTCGGCGGTGTCGTCGTATCCAACGCGACCCTCCACAACGAAGATTATATCAAGGGGCGCGGCAGCAAGGGCGAGGAAATTCGCGGCGGCAAGGATATCCGTGTCGGCGATTGGGTGCAGGTCTACCGCGCCGGTGACGTGATTCCCAAGATTGCGGATGTGGACCTGTCCAAACGCCCCGCCGGTGCGCAGCCCTATGTATTCCCGCAGGTTTGCCCGCAGTGTGGGTCAGAGGCAATCCGCGAGGAGGGCGACGCCGTGCGCCGGTGCACCGGCGGGCTGATCTGCCCGGCGCAGGCCGTGGAAAAGCTGAAACACTTTGTCAGTCGCGGCGCGTTTGACATCGAAGGGCTGGGCGCAAAACAGGTCGAACAATTCTATACCGACGGTTGGGTGCGCGAACCGGCTGATATTTTCACCCTGCGTGAAAGGTTCGGCAATGGCCTTCAACAGCTGAAAAACCGCGAGGGCTGGGGCGACAAAAGTGCCGCCAACCTGTTTGATGCGATCGACGCGCGGCGCGAGATACCCCTGCACCGGCTGATTTTCGGCCTTGGCATCCGGCATGTGGGGGAACAGGTTTCGAAACTTCTCGCGACCCATTTCGGCACCTGGGAGGCCTTTGAAACCGCGCTGACACAGGCTGACATCGGCGCGGGCGCGGCGTGGGACGACCTGATGAACATCGACGGGGTTGGCGCGGTCTTGGCACAATCGGTGATCACGACCCTGCAACAAGCGGCCGAGCGTGCAAGCATTGACCGCCTTGTCGCGCAACTGGACGTGCAAGCCGCTGCGCGCCCGACCAGCGACAGCCCGGTTGCGGGCAAGACCGTGGTTTTCACCGGTAGCCTGGAAAAAATGACCCGCGCCGAGGCCAAGGCGCGCGCAGAATCCCTTGGGGCCAAGGTCGCCGGGTCGGTGAGCGCGAAAACAGATCTGCTGGTGGCGGGGCCGGGGGCTGGATCAAAGGCGAAAAAAGCGGCCGAGCTGGGCATCGAAACCCTGGACGAAGATGGCTGGCTGACCCTGATTGGTGACGCATGACGGGGCGCCCCGAACCCCTTTGGCCGCTGTTTGGCGAACTGAAAACACTTGACGGTGTTGGCCCGAAAACGGCCCAAGCCTTTGCGCAGATGCAGATCGAAAAACCGCGTGACTTGCTCTTCACACTGCCTCATTCCGGGGTGGATCGTCGCCGCCGCGACAGTATTCGCGATGTGATTGCCCCTGCGACAGTCACCGTCGAAGTGACGGTCGGGCAACACGCCGCGCCCGCCAGCCGGGGGCGCCCCTACCGCGTGACGGTGGAAGACGCGCAGACCACGTTTCAACTGGTCTTTTTCCACGCGCACGGGGATTACGTGCGCAAATTGCTGCCAACGGGGCAACGCCGCCTGATCTCGGGCAAGGTCGAATTGTTCGATGGGGTGGCGCAGATGGTCCACCCCGATCACGTGCTGCCGGTGGAGGACGGCGCGCAAATTCCGGCCTTTGAACCGGTCTATCCGCTCACCGCCGGGATCACCCAGAAACTGATGTGGAAGGCGACACGCGCCGCGGTCGATATGGCACCGCAGCTGGAAGAATGGATTGATCCGGCGCTGAAGCAACGCGAAAACTGGCCTGATTGGCACGCCGCGCTGCGGGCCGCCCATTCCCCCGAAGACAGCGTGCATCTGGCCATGAGCGACCCCGCGCGCCACCGCCTTGCCTATGACGAACTGCTGGCGCATCAGATGACGCTGGCCCTGGCCCGCGCGACCCTGCGCCGTGGCAAGGGGCGGCCCAGTCCCGGCACGGGGTTCTTGCAGCAAAAGGTGCTGGCCGCGCTTCCTTACAAACCAACCGATGCGCAGACCCGTGCAGTGGCGGAAATCGGTGCCGATATGGCCGCAAAGCAACGGATGAATCGGTTGTTGCAGGGCGATGTCGGCTCGGGCAAGACGCTGGTGGCCTTGATGGCGCTGTTGGCGGCCACTGAATCGGGCGGGCAGGGCGTGATGATGGCCCCGACAGAAATTCTTGCACGTCAACATCTTGAGGGGTTGCGCCCCTTGGCCGAACAGGCGGGCGTCGTGCTGGAAATCCTCACCGGACGCGACAAGGGGGCGGAACGCGGCGCGAAACTGGCCGCACTCGCCAGCGGTGATATTCATATCCTTGTGGGCACCCATGCGGTGTTTCAAAAGGATGTGCATTTCCACGATCTGCGCCTTGCGGTCATTGATGAACAGCACCGCTTTGGCGTGTCGCAGCGGATGGAACTGGGATCAAAGGGCGCGCTGGCCGATGTGCTGGTGATGACTGCCACGCCGATCCCGCGTTCGCTGTCGCTGGCGCAATATGGCGATATGGATGTGTCGGTGCTCGATGAAAAACCGCCCGGACGCACGCCGGTGACGACTGCGCTGGTCAGCACCGCCAAGATGGATGCGGTTGTAGACCGGTTGCGCGCCGCCGTGGCCGAGGGGCGGCAATGTTACTGGGTCTGCCCGCTGGTCGAGGAAAGCGAGATCAGCGATATGACGGCCGCGACCGAACGGTTCAAACGGTTGCGTGCGGCATTGGGGGAAGATGTTGTCGGGCTGGTGCACGGCCAGATGCCCCCCACCGAAAAGGATGCCGCGATGGCGCGGTTCGTGGCCGGTGACACCAAGGTGCTGGTCGCCACCACCGTGATCGAAGTGGGCGTGAACGTCCCCAATGCCAGCATCATGGTGATCGAGAGGGCTGAAAAATTCGGACTGGCGCAATTGCACCAGCTACGTGGCCGTGTCGGGCGCGGCGCGGCGCAATCGACCTGCCTGCTGATGTATCAGCACCCCCTCAGCGAGGGCGGCAAGCGGCGCCTTGAGATCTTGCGCGAGACCGAAGACGGCTTTCGGATTTCTGAGGAAGATCTGGCGATGCGCGGGGCAGGGGATGTGATCGGCACCGCACAATCGGGCCTGCCGCGCTTTCGGATCGCCGATCTGGAGCGTCAGGCGGCGCTGATGGAACTGGCGCAATCGGATGCGCGCAAATTGCTGCATGATGACCCGACGCTGGACACACCCCGGGGCAAGGCGGCGCGGGTGCTGCTGTGGCTGATGGAACAGGACAAAGCTATTCGTTTGATATCAGTGGGTTAGCGCAAGGCGGCGCATTTTGTTCTCAAATGTTCTCAAAAAGTTCTTGCGTAATGGTTAATGGTATGAGAACAAAGGAGCAACAAAGCAAACGCAGGAGCTACCACAATGGCGAAAGAGATCAAAAACGTGATCGCGCGGTCGCAAGACACGCTCATTTCCGACGCAATCGGTGCCCTGTCTTTGGTTGTTATTCTGTTTGTCGGACTGTCCCTGCCTGGATTGGTCTGACCTGCCTGCGATCCGCGCCGATGCCCATCCATATCGATCTGTCCCAACATAAGATATGACCGACACTGCCTGTCCTGTAAGAGATTGCCTCCTCTGAAAGGGGTTATCGGGTCCCACACGGAAACGCTTTGACTGCCGCCGCCATCCCTGTGATGTGCGGCGGTTTTTTCTTTGGCACAAGGGGATGTCAGGTGATGTTCATGTAGCGGCCCTGAGGGCCTCGAGCGTTGCATCAAAGGCCAGCAGGATTGACGCATGGCGGTTCTTGTAATCCGCCGCCGGTTGCAGCACCTCGAGCCCGGCAAAGGGCGCGGCAGGCACCGGCCCGCCCGATTTCAACATCGCTGCCAGTTCATCGCGGCCCTTTTGCACCGTGGCTTCGTCCAGCCCGATGATTTCTGCGCCGATCACCGCTGCTGCCGCCTGACCCAGGGCGCAGGCTTTGACGTCCTGACCAAAGCGGCTGATCTTTCCGCCCTCAAGGTCGATATCCACCGTCACCGTCGATCCGCAAAGGGGCGCACGTTTCTTTGCGCTGCCCATCGGGTCTGCCAACCGGGTGGTATGCGGCATGTCGGTCGCCAGTGCCAGAATGCGCGCGGAATAGAGTTTGATCATGTCTTGGTCGGCCACGGGGTTTGCCCTTTCGTATCTTGGCACCTAGATAGGGCCGAGAACCGCAAAAGGAAATCCCGCCATGTCGTTTGACCCCGCCACGCTGATCTATAATGACGCCGGATTGATCCCCTGCATTGCCCAGGCCGAAAGCGGCGAGGTGCTGATGATGGCATGGATGAATGCCGCCGCGGTGGCGCAGACCCTTGCGACGCGGCGGGTGACCTATTGGTCGCGCTCGCGCGCGGCGTTTTGGATCAAGGGCGCAACATCGGGCCACACACAGGAGCTGATTGACCTGCGGGTCGATTGTGACCGCGACTGCTTGCTGGCGGTGGTGCGGCAGGTGGGGCCAGCCTGTCACACACACCGGCGATCCTGTTTCTTTACGTCCGTGGTCGGGGGCGAAACCGAACTGATGGCGCCGATGGTGGATGGCGCGGATTGAGTTGTATTTGCCAAGATGAAGTGCGGAGCGTCACAGTCCGACCATCTGGCGGATGTCCTTGGGGCTGCGCCCATCGGCGCGGTATTTTGACAGGGCGCGCGCATCGTCGCGCTTAGCAAGGCGGCGCCCCTGATCATCGCGGATCAGCCGGTGGTGGTGATAAAGTGGTGTGGGCAGGCCCAGCAGTTTTTGCAGGATGACGTGAATTTTTGTCGCCGCGAACAGGTCCTCGCCGCGCACCACATGGGTGATGCCCTGGGCTGCGTCATCAAGCACGACCGCAAGGTGGTAGGAGGTGCCCATATCGCGCCGCGCAAGGACGATATCGCCGATCGTTGCGATCGCGTCCTGTTCAGTAAACGTGATTTGCCCGCTGG